>CABXYE010000027.1 GCA_902516425.1 uncultured Pelagibacteraceae bacterium | reverse complement strand
TTTCAGTTATGTTAAGAATTTATTACAGTTTATACGAAAAATAATCTTATTTTTTGTCTTCCCAATCAAATCTTGGAAAAGAATCAAAAATTTTAAAGATACCATCTGACCATTGATCACAGACCTTAGAATATTCAGTATCAGTGATATTTAAGCATTTTTGTGAAGCGATTTTATATTCATCTTTTTTATAGACAGCAAAATCGATAGGAGGGCCAACGGTTAAATCACTTTTTAATGTTGAGTCCATTGAGATTAGGGCACAACGTGATGCATCACCAATAGATACGCTTGGTTTTATAACTCTATCTAAAATGGGTTTGCCGTATTTTACTTCACCAATAACTAGATAAGGTTTGCTATCAGCTGGTTTAATATAATTTCCTTGAGAGTACACTAAGTATAATTCTAATGGTTGACCTTTAATCTGACCACCAACTAAAAATGACGAACCTAATAAAACTGTATCTGTGTTTATTCCTTTCGGTGCTGAATGTTTAATGTTTAATGATCCAATATAGGATGCGATCTGATCGAAATCTTTACAAGTATTTAAATTTGTTCCACTGTCACCTTTAAGATCATTTTCTATAGATTTATATACTGCTTGAGATGTGCCTAAATTTCCTGACGTAACTATAATGACACTTCTATCACCAACATCATGAACAAACATTTTTGAATAAATGTTAACATTGTCTAATCCAGCGTTTGTTCTAGAATCTGAT
Organism: uncultured Pelagibacteraceae bacterium; assembly: GCA_902516425.1. GTDB lineage: Bacteria > Pseudomonadota > Alphaproteobacteria > Pelagibacterales > Pelagibacteraceae > Pelagibacter. The sequence goes on along the minus strand of CABXYE010000027.1, from coordinate 1,567 downwards.
GCAAATACAATTCCGTCTTGAGCTTTAATGCCAACACAATAAGTCATAACTATTAATAAACCTTATTTATCTATCATATATTTAAAATCAAGCATATCTGATATAACTATAACGCATTTGAATATTTAGGTTAATTATTAAAGAATTGTTGTATGGCGGGGAAACTCTGGGATAACTACAATGCTACAAAAGCATACGATGGCTATTTTACTAGTGAAAATAAACTAAGAAAACATGCAGTTATAATTTCAAATATTTTAGAAAGATACGGAAAAGATAAACTTCAAGAAATTGAAAAAAATTGCCAAAGCACAATAAGTGCTAGAGGGATTAATTTTAGAGTTTATGCTGCTAACAATAGGGCAGAGGAAAAAAAATGGCCCCTAGATATAATTCCAAGAATTATACCAAAAGCACAATGGAACAAAGTAACCAAAGGTCTTAAACAAAGAGTTAAAGCCTTAAACTTGTTTATTGATGATGTTTATAATCAAAAGAAAATTTTTAAAGACAATGTTGTACCAAGGGAAATTATTTTTAATTCACCTTATTATGTTAAGGAATGTGAGGGATTTTCACCTAAATATAAATCTTGGGCAAATATATCTGGAGTAGATTTAATCAGGAATAAAAATGGGGATTATTTAGTTTTGGAGGATAATCTTAGAGTACCCTCAGGAGTTTCCTATATGCTTGAAAACAGAATGGTTATGAGAGATGTCTTTCCTGAACTTTTTACTAGATATAAAGTTGCATCAATACATCAATATACCAACAAACTTTTTAATTGTATGAATGAATGTATACCTAAAAAAACTGCTCATCCACACATGGTAGTTTTAACGCCAGGTATTTATAATTCTGCTTACTTTGAACATTCATTTTAGCTGAGCAAATGGGTATTGCATTGGTAGAAGGAAAAGATCTTTTTGTAGAAAACGATATGGTTTACATGAAAACTGTAAAAGGTCCTTTAAAAGTTGACTGCATCTATAGAAGACTAGATGATAATTTCTTAGATCCTAAAGCCTTTAATAAAGACTCTTTAATTGGTGTTCCAGGACTATTTAAATGTTGGTTGAAAAAAAATGTAGGTATTGTTAATGCAATAGGAACAGGTGTAGCTGATGATAAAGTTGTTTATTCATACGTAAATAAAATGATTGTTTATTATTTAGGTGAGCAACCTACATTGAATCAAGTTGAAACCTACTTGTGTCATGACAAAAAACAAAGAGAGTATGTACTAGAAAATATGTCTAGATTAGTTGTAAAACCAGCTAATGCTTCAGGTGGATATGGAATAATGATAGGCCCTAAGGCTTCCACAAAAGAGAGAGAAGAAGTCGCACAAAAAATTAAAAAAAATCCAAGGGAATATATTGCACAACCTTTAGAAACTTTATCAACAGCGCCAACTATCACTGAAAAAAACATAGAACCTAGACATCTAGATTTAAGACCTTTTGTTTTAAGTGGTAAAACAAACTATGTTACAACTGGTGGTCTGACAAGAGTTGCACTTAGAAAAGGAAGCACAATTGTAAATAGTTCTCAAGGTGGTGGA
>CABXYE010000026.1 GCA_902516425.1 uncultured Pelagibacteraceae bacterium | reverse complement strand
AATCTCACAAATGATAATGCTTTGAGATTAACAGCTAATACACTCGCAACTGGTGCTGGCCTATTCGTCTTAATAACTGCTTTTGCAAATATTTCAGGTGCACATTTCAATCCTTTTGTGAGTTTAGCGATGTTTTTAAGAAAAAAAATCAATGGAAAACTTCTCATTATATATATTCCTGCCCAAATACTTGGCTGTTTGCTAGGTGTTATGTTGGCTAATGTTTTTTTTGAACACGATATTCTTGAGTTATCGACAAAAAATAGAGATGGTTTTCATATTTTCTTATCTGAAATAATTGCTACTTTTGGTTTAATTTTTATTATTTTTTCTACTCAAAAAGATGGCAAAATAACAATAGCTGCTAGTGTTGCAACATATATTATGGCTGGTTATTGGTTCACATCATCAACATCTTTTGCAAATCCAGCTGTTGCAATAGCTAGAACTTTTACTGATTCTTTTACAGGAATTAATTATTTAAATACGCCTACATATATTTTAGCTGAATTTTTGGGAGCTCTTATAGCTGTATATTTAATTAAGAAATTAATTAAATAAATACAACTTTATTGAGAAATAAAAAATATTTAAAAGTAGACATCAATATTTAATAGTTTATTAGTTGACGAATCCCCCTCCTGTTTCTCATATTATTTCATTCTTTTATAGAATTATTTTTATTATCACATTACATAGGTCTTAAGTCATGAATCGATAGGAACCGAAAACAATAGTATAAAGGAGATAAAAATGGATATGACTTTAATATACACGGTTATAGGGTTTGCCCTTGCCGGTTATAGCGTTATCGCTAACGACTCAATTCAAACACTAGGTACATTTATAGCTTCAAAAAAGAAGTGGTTTAAATGGTATACCCTTGCTGGATCTGCATCAGCTGTTATGATTTTAGCGTTAGCATGGGGATGGTATTCGTATGATGGTGATATTTCTTATGGAAGATTAACTAGAATACCTTATCAAGAAATTCAATGGTATCACGCAGTAGCACCTGCAATACTATTATTGTTAACAAGAATTGGAATACCAGTATCTACTACTTTCTTAGTTCTTTCAGCATTTGCCTCAACGGTTGTGCTTGAAAAAATGCTTATGAAAAGCGTTGTTGGCTATGGATTAGCAGCAATGGTTGCTTACATCGCCTGGATAGGTGTTTCTAAATTCATTAATGAAAAATTTGATGAAGTAGACGAAAAATGGGTAGGCTTCTGGAGAAATAGTGTTTGGATTTCCTCTGGTTGGTTATGGTGGGTGTGGTTGTCACACGACGTGGCTAATATTGCTGTGTATCTACCTAGACAATTAGATTTAACATTGCTTTTAATAGTAATGGGTTACTTTACAGCACTGTTATTCTATATTTTCTACATTCAAGGTGGACCAATTCAAAAAGTTGTTCTTGAAAAAACAGGAACTAGATATGCAAGATCGGCGACAATTATTAACGTAATATATGCTGGTGTCTTATTCTACTTTAAAGAACTAAACGATTTACCTATGTCTACGACATGGGTTTTTGTTGGTTTATTATGTGGAAGAGAACTTGCTATAGCTACCATGAACAAAGAATATAAGTTAGGTTACGTCTTTCCATTAATTGGAAAAGATTTCCTAAAAATGGTATTCGGCTTAACTGTTTCAGTAGGTATAGTACTTGCAATACATTATGTAATAATACCAAACAATTGGTTTTAAATATATTTTTGTGGTCGTGTTAATTATTTAACACGGCCATAAATATCCTGATATCGAACAATATCTGTTTCTTTTAAAATTGAACCTAATTGAGCTTCAATAATTTTTACTGGTTTTTTATATGGGTTTTCTATTCTATGTATTGCACCAAGTGGGATAAAGATAGTTTCATCGGGTTTCATAGTAAAATATTTCTTATTTAATGTAATTTTAGGTTTACCATGAGTAATAACCCAGTGCTCAGCTCTATGATGGTGTTTTTGAAGACTTAATATACCTTTTGGTTTTACATATAATTCTTTAATTAAGAATTCCTTACCGTTAAATAGATTTACATAACTACCCCAAGGTCTATGAAATACATTCTTCTTTTTATAATAATGTCTTTTATTTCGTCCATACATCTTACAGATTTCTTTCCAAGATCCTAAATCAGACCAAGGAATATCTAATTTGATAGCGTTTATATCTCTAGTTTTTTCCAATATTGCATAGTCAAAAGACTTTGCTGATGCTTTGGTGAATGCTTGTTTATTTAAATAATACACATTACTTTTATATTTTGCTTTTATTACAGCTTTGTTACAATTTCGGTAAATATTTGGTTGGTATTTCTTGAAATTATTAATTATTGAAT
>CABXYE010000025.1 GCA_902516425.1 uncultured Pelagibacteraceae bacterium | reverse complement strand
ATCTAGAAAAATTTTTTATTTTCAGAGTGTATAACCAATATGAATTCTCTGTATATTTGGGAACAGGTATCATCTCAAAGAGTCCGGAATTTTTTAAATACGAATCATATAAATCAAATACTTTTTTTCTTTTAATTAAATATTTTTTAATCTTTTTTAACTGAGCATATCCAATAGCTGCATTAATATTACTCATTCTAACATTGTAGCCTGGCATTATGTGAAAAAAATTTTTATTATTTTGTTCTCTACCTTGATTTCTTAAGACTTTTGCTTTTTCAAAGTGTTTTTTTTTCTTAAAAACTATCATTCCTCCTTCGCCAGTAGTAATTGTTTTATTGGGAAAAAAACTATAAGTGGAACAATCTCCAGTTAAACCATAAAACTTAGATTTGTATCTTGCTCCTAAAGACTCTGCGCAGTCCTCAATTAAAAATAATTTTTTTTTTTTTGAAATCTTTTTAATCTCTTCAATATTTGAGATAATTCCATATGTGTGGACAACTAAAATCGCTTTAGTCTTTTTTGTTATAGATTTTAAAATCTTATCTATATCAATGCACCATGATGATTTTGATATATCAACTATTACTGGTTTTGCTCCAACGCTCAAAATAGCATTTATAGGTGCAGCGAACGAGAAATCAGAAATAATAACTTCATCTCCATATTTTATATCTAATGAGGATAAAGCCAATTCTAATGCAGTAGTGCCGTTAGATGTAGTTAACGCAAAACCCATTCCTATGAATTTTTCAAATTCATTTTCAAATTTTTTTACGTATTTACCTTCAAAAGATAGCCAGCCACTTTTTAAGCATTCGTTGACGTATTTTTTTTCTTCTAATCCTAAATCCAAATTAAAAATATTAATTTTCTTCATCAGTTAACGGTTTCTTAAATTTTTTATAATTAATTGAGTCAATAAATTTTAATTTTTCTAGACTTTATCTCTATCATTATCTTATTATATTTTAAGTATAAATCTCTTTTAGTGCCTAAATTATCTATAATTAAATCAGGATTTTTAGGTTTTATAAATTTAATATCTACTCCAACTACATTCTTAATTTTTCCACTTAATGCATTTTTGTAGAGTTTTTTATAATCTCTTTTTTTAAGTATTTCCATTGGGGTATTAATAAATACTTCAAAGTAGTTTTTTACATTTTTTTTGCACCAATCTCTAAATTTTTGAGATGTAATATTTGCTGAAATAATTATATTTATCTTTTGATCAGAAACATATTTAACTAACGATGTGAGTCTAATTGCGTTGATGTCTCTATCTTTCAAAGTATATTTGATATCATTATGAAAAATTTTTCTAAACTCATCTCCATCAAAAAAAATAGTGTTTTTGTTTTCTTTTTTTAATTTTTTAAAAAAAAATTTTCCTAACGTGCTTTTTCCACTAGCTGATATACCTGTTATCCAAACGACCATTAATTATTTTTTACAAATATAAAGTGGCGATCTCTTTATTATCTTAAAATAACCTTTATTTTTTATTTCTTCATCATAAATACTTTTATATTTTTCCCAGAAATTGTCTACTAACTGTATACCTCTCGGTTCAACTCCAGAGGCCACAAATGCCATTAAAATTTCCCAATCAGTTACTCTTAATTCTTCTTCCTCAATTTTTTTTTCAAATTTAAAATATTTTGGTAACAATTTATCAGCTATTTCCTCTGTAAAAGTATCAATTATTCTATCGGTAGGAAAATTTTTATCTAAATCTCTTCCAATTTCGTAAACATTTAACATATGTTTTTCACTATTAGTTGTGATACTACAAAAAGAAGTTGGTTTATCATTCAAACAATCTCTTAGATTCTTCAGTGCATTATTTTTATCTCCAGCATGATAAACTACGTTGTGACAAAAAACTATGTCAAATTCATTTTTATATTTTTCTAAATTATCGATATCAGCTATCTCAAAATTTTTTTGTGCATCTAATTCTTCTGTATTAACTTTTTCTTTTTCAATCATTGCTGATGATGCGTCTGTAAACGTAATATTAAGATTGTATTTTTTGAAATTATTTGCATTTTTCTTCCAAAAAACTCCGGTTCCACAACCAACATCTAATATTTTAATTTCTTGATTACTTTTTTCGAATTCAGAAAGATCATATTGACCAAATATCCATTCATGAAAGCCAATTTTATTCTTAGTAAATTGATGAATTTTTATTCTGGCTTCTAGATATTTGGTTGATTTATATTGTTTTTCTTTAAGATATGATTTGTCGATTTTTTCAGCCATGGTTTAATTTGTCTTAATGGGTTTATAATTATTTGTAATAACAACTATTTATATATAGTAAATTTTATCTATATTTTCAACATTTCTTATAAAGTCTTTTGGCTTTGAGTTTTCATCAAAAGGTAAAATATATAGATCAGGCATTGACATTCTTTTCCATTCATCGAAACCAAAATTTTTATTAAAATAAAACTTCAATATCATCCCTAAAAGATTACCATGAGTTACTAAAACTAAATCATGTGACCCAGCAGTAAATTCATGAATTACTTTATCTAAATCTTGTTTAATTCCCTCAAAATGTTTTTTTTGTGAATCGTGACCTTCAATAAAAAAATTTTCATCTTCCCACATTTTTTTTATTATTTCGTGTTTAGATAATTCCCTAGATTTTCCATGATCTATTTCCTCCAAGAAAGCCTTGGTCTCTATATCTATTTTATTGTTGAGTTCTTTTAAGGTTAAAATACTTTGAATTGCTCTTGTAAAAGGGCTAGAATAAACTTTAACATTATTAGATAATAAATGATTTAGTTTTATTCCTAAAGATTTTGATTGAGAAATTCCATCTTCATCTAACTTTCTTTCTTTATCTACTCCTCCCATCTCAGCTTTGCAGTGTCTTATAAATATAATTTTTTTCATAATAGTTTTTTTATCATTTTAAAATTATAAACAGTCATTATAAAAATTTAAAATGAATGTCTATATAAATTCAATTTTATCATTAATTAATTATAATAGGTTTAACAACTCTATTAAAACAATCTAAATTCACTTGATTTGAGCTTAATAAAATATTAAACAAATGCTCTCCACATCCAATAGCGGCAGGTAGACCAAGCTCTGCACTTCTTATAGACATATGAGAATTTGCTCCTCCATACTTTGTTATAAGTCCTTTAATTTGATGGCTAAAAATCCAATCGTATCCTGGATCAGCACTTTCAATTAATATTATCTTATTTTTTAATACATCTTGAGTACCCTCATTTTTAACAAGTGTTGTTTGACCAAATATGTTTTTAGAAGTAATGTAATTGG
>CABXYE010000024.1 GCA_902516425.1 uncultured Pelagibacteraceae bacterium | reverse complement strand
GATTTTGTGGATTGAAGCTATAACCACATTAAAGCCAAATCTGTCTAAATCTTTTTCAAGTTTTTCAATTATTTGATTGTTAAATTTTTCTAGATCTTCATCAAAAATAGAAAACTTATTCTGGTTTTCAAGTATCTTTTTGTTAAGTATCCAAAATTTTTGTAAAAATTTAAAGGATGCACTAATTCCAGTATCGGACCACTGTATATCTTTTTCTGGAGGACTATCTGATAATATAAATAATCTTACTGCATCTGCGCCATACATTTTAATTATTTTCTCAGGGTCAATAGTGTTTTTTTTTGATTTTGACATTGACTCTGAAGGACCAACAAAAACTTTTTTTGAAGGGTTGTTATTTAGATAAAAATTTTTGCCATCTCTAGTAAAGACATCTTCTGGGAAAAGCCAGTTGTTATTTTCGTCTCTGTAAGTCTCATGACAAACCATTCCTTGAGTAAATAGACCTTTAAATGGCTCTTGAAGTCTTGTTTTTTTGTTATTTAAGCTAATAGCTTTCATGAAAAAACGTGAGTATAGAAGATGTAATATCGCATGCTCAACTCCACCAATGTATTGATCAACTGGCATCCAATAATCAATGTCATCAGCATCAAATGGATTATTGTTAACTTTTGCTGAGCAAAATCTTAGAAAGTACCAGGATGAGTCAACAAATGTGTCTAAGGTATCTGTTTCTCTGACACATTTTTTTCCATTGATAGTTATTAGTTTCCATTCTTGCTGCGAATTAAGCGGATTCCCGTTAGTATTTAAATCAATGTTATTTGGAAGTTTTACAGGTAAATCCTTGTGAGGGATTTTTATAACATTGTGATCTTCATCGTATGCAATTGGTATAGGACAGCCCCAATATCTTTGTCTTGAAATACCCCAATCTTTTAGTCTAAAGTTTGTTTTTCTTTTTCCTAAATTTTTGTTTTCCAAAATCTTAATTGTTTCATCTATAGATTTTTTGGGCACCTTTAAGCCATTTAAAAATTTTGAATTAATTATTACTCCTGGTCCAGTGTAGGCTTCTTTATCTACTTTGAATTCATCTGTTTCACTATCAGGTTTAACAACAGTTTTTATCTCAAGATTATATTTTTTTGCAAAGTCGAAATCTCGCTGATCATGAGCCGGACATCCAAAAACAGCTCCAAATCCATAATCCATCAATACAAAATTTGCAAAATATACTGGAACTTTAAACTTTTTATCTAATGGATTTATCGCTGTTAGCCCAGTTTTAAAACCAATTTTTGTCGCCTGAGCAATAGATTCCTCAGTAGTCCCAGTTTTGGAACACTCATTTTTAAATTGAATAAAATCTTTTTTAGTTTCATAGTATTTAGATAGGGGATGATCAACTGATAATGCTAAAAAAGAAAAACCAAATAATGTATCCGGCCTTGTAGTATAGCATTTAATAGATTTGATATCTTTAGAGCCTTCAACCTGAAAATCAATCTCACAGCCTAAAGATTTCCCTATCCAGTTTTTTTGCATTGTTTTTACTTTATCTGGCCAACTATCTAGATTTTCTAAATCCTTTAAGAGATTTTCAGAAAAATGTGAGATCTTAAAAAACCACTGATTTAATTTTTTTCTCTCTACTACAGCTCCTGATCTCCAACCTTTACCATCAATAACTTGTTCATTAGCTAAAACTGTTTTATCTATAGGGTCCCAATTAACATAACTTTCTTTTCGGTAAACAAGACCTTTGTCATAAAGATCTAAAAATATTTTTTGTTGGTGTTTATAATATTCAGGTGAACATGTTGATATTTCTCTATCCCAATCAATCGATAATCCAAGCATCTTTAATTGATTTTTCATCGTCTGAATATTTCTTTCAGTCCAGACCTTTGGATCAAGGTTATTTTGTTTTGCAGCATTTTCTGCTGGTAGACCGAATGAATCCCATCCCATTGGATGAAGTACATTATAACCCTTTAAAGTTTTGTATCTGGACAAAACATCACCCAACGCATAATTTCTTACATGGCCCATATGAATTTTTCCAGACGGATATGGAAACATTTCCAAACAATAAAATTTTTCTTTATCTTTATCTATACTTGATTTGAAGGTTTTATTTTCGAGCCAATATTTTTGCCACTTTTCCTCCACAACTTTAAAATTATATCGTTCCACAATTGATATGAATCAAGTTAATCGTTTTTATTTTAATTTTTTTTTCTACCCTTACCTGATTTCATCTGACCCATAGGATAAGGATTTTCTTTCTTTCTTTTTTCAAGAATCTTTCTTTCATATTTCGAGGCTTTTTTAAGAATATTTAAATTTAGGTCAGCAACCAAAGCATTGTTATTTTTGCTAATGGAACAATTAGTTGAATTTTGTGAGCATTTTTTTAAAAAAACATTTATGTCTAAAGCATCTGATCTTATTTCATTAGTTAAAAATCTTACTGAAATTTTGACCGACTCGTTTGGTGTATTGTTTTCACTGTACCAATCAGTAATTACAATACCACCACTGTAGTTTGCTGAAACTAATGGCATAAAATCCAAGGTATCAAGAGTGGCTTGCCACAATGGGTTAGAGCTCGCAAAATTATAAGTTGTGCCTCCTCCTTTTCCATCGAAAAGTCTAAATCCTTTTCCTTCCTCAATATTCTTTTTAACTCTTTGTCTTGGATCAGGCGGAAAATCTTTAGCACTTACTTTTTTTGGTTTTAAAGCATTGCAAGCAGACTGAGTTAAGAGAATAATTACTGAGAAAAAAATAATAATGTTGCGTGAAGTAATCATATTAAACTGTTATATTCAGTTATTAGCACAAAATAACTAGTTTAAAATTAGAATATGCATAAACTTAAAAAAAGCACATTTTACCTAAAAAAAGTGATGTAAAAATACAACACTAGGACGATTTATTAGTTAAAACACTAATATTTTATAAAAAAAAAGTCTTTTTTTGTTAAAAACGTCCCTGTTTATAATTAATTATAAAAAAGGAGTAAATTTATGAACAAACTAACAAAAGTAGGATTAACTGCGTTAGCTACAACATTAGTTTCTTCAGCATCTTTTGCTGGTGAAATGAGTGTATCTGGTAGTGCCGCATTATCTTACACTGGTCTTAACACCAACTCAGATGTTAATCCATGGGCAATGGGCGATAGCATTAAGTTCAATGGTGGCGGAGACTTAGACAATGGTATGACTGTTTCAGTTTACTACGAGTTAGATGGTGGTACATACGATGACTACAATCTAAAACTTGGTATGGGTGATGCAGGTACTTTATCATTTTCAGGTGCATCAAGCTCTGGAAGTGGTGTTGACAAACTTAAAGACATCGTTCCAAACGCTTACTCACCAGTTTACGAAGCAACTGATGCTGTAGACAGTGGTTTAATTGATGCTTCTGGTAACAACCAGACTGGTCAATGGGGATATGATGTATCAGTAGGTAGTGTTGCATTATCAGCATCTTACAACCCAAGAGGAACTGCTCAAGGTGTAAAAGGTGATGCAGAAACTGGTTATGCTATTGTTTACAGTGGCTTAATGGATGGTTTAGAACTAAGTGCTGGTTACTTTGACGATGGTTCAGAAGCAGAAAACGATACTATGGGTATTAAATACACTATGGGTTCAGTAACTGCTGGTTACCAAATCACTAATGTTGATTATGAAGCTCAAGCTTCAACTGACCAAGATGCTACACACTATGGTATCACAGTTGCAATTAACGAAGATTTTACAGTAGGTGCTGCTAGACAAGAAATCGAGTTTGATGGTACTGCTGATGATGAAGTTAACTCAGGTGTTTCAGCTTCATACACGATGGGTTCAATCTCTATCGGTGCTAATATGAATACTTTAGAGTCGAAGAATGGATCAGCGACTGCTAAAGATATAGAAGCAACGGTGTTAAACATCGCGTTCTCATTCTAATTATTTAATAGATTGATTTAAAAGGCCCTTAATTTATTAGGGGCCTTTTTTTTACTCAAAAAATGAAATTCCTGCAAAACCGTGAGGTTTTATTAATCTTAATTTTTTAATATTTTTGTAACTAATCCCACCTAAAGATATATCTTTCATAATTGTAATTTTCTTAAAATTTAAATATTTGTAAATATTCAGTTGTTGATTTGTTTTATCTTTAAATAGTGGCGAAAGAAAAATCTCGCTAACATTTTGGAGCTCCTTAACTTTAATTTCT
>CABXYE010000023.1 GCA_902516425.1 uncultured Pelagibacteraceae bacterium | reverse complement strand
GCTTGACCTGCTCCTCCTTTGATAAGATTATCAATGACCGATAAAATTATTATTTTATCTTTAAATTTGGTTTTACAGACAGAAATAAAGCAATAATTAGTATTCATAACGTCATTTGTGCTCAAAAAAGAGTTAATACTCTTTATCTTTACAAATTTATTCTTTTTATGAAATATTTTCAAAATATTTTGTACTTTATTTAAAGTAGTACCAGGTTTTAAGTCCAAATAAATTGTACTTAATATACCTCTAAACATTGGAATAATATGGGGTGTAAAAGTAAAATTGATTTTAGAGGAGGAATTTTTTTTTAGTTCTTGATCAATTTCTGAATTATGTCTATGAAAACCTACTTCATATGCGCTAAGAGATTCGTATAAATTTTTGTTTTCGAATTTTTTGTGCACTCCTCTACCCGCTCCAGAATATCCAGATTTAGAGTCTATAATGATATTCTTTAAGTTGATCGATCTTTTTTTAACTAATGGAACAAGTGGTAAAAGTATTGATGTAGGATAACAACCTGGACACCCAATAATGCTAAATTTTTTAACTAATTTACCTGTTATTTCAGGTAAAGCATAAATACTATTTTTTATGTTACTTAACGCTTTATGCTTTTGTTTATACCATTTAAGATAATCAGAAGCTTTATTTAGTCTAAAATCTGCAGCTAAATCAATTAAAGTATTTTTTTTTAATAAATCTTTTGAAATTAATTGAGCTTCTCCATTCGGCAGAGCAGCAAATATAATATCAACATAACTTAAATATTTTTTATTATACTTAGTAATTCTTGGTAACTTTTTTGACTTTAACGAAGCATCATAAAATGAGATTTTTTTTCCAACAGATGAGTTACCACATAAATACTTTATATTAATATTTTTGTGTTTAATTAATAATTTAATTAATTGAACACCAATATATCCAGTTGATCCAGAAATTAGTACATTAAGCTTAGCCATTTTATAATATAACAGTTAAAAGGTAAAAAAGAATTATCTTTTAGAGAATTGGAAGCTTCTTCTAGCTTTTTTTCTTCCAGGCTTTTTTCTTTCAACAGATCTGGAGTCTCTAGTGGTTAATTTCTCTGTTTTGAGCGTAGATTTAAATTCCTCATTAAAAAGTAACAAGGCTTTAGAGATACCATGTACCATTGCTCCTGCTTGGCCTGTTGGCCCCCCACCTTTTACACTACATCTTACATCGTATTCTGTTGCCTGATTGATAAGCTCAAAAGGTCTTACTATTAACATTTTATGATTATCGCTTGAAAAGTAATCACTGAAAAGTTTACCATTTACATAAATTTTACCTGAGCCTTTTTTTAACCAAACTTTTGCTATCGAAGTTTTCGTCTTCCAGTAGCATATTTACTGTCTTTGAAGTCCAGTTTCAACTTTGGGGCTTTAGTTGATGTTTGAGTATTTTCCATTTTAATTTCGTACAATATTTTTAGAGTTTAATTTATCCAATTGTATAACTTGAGGATTTTGAGCTGAGTGAGGATGATCATTTCCTACATATATTTTTAGTTTAGTAAGTTGTTTTTTTCCTAATACTCCTCCTGGAAGCATTCTTTTTACGGCAAGTTTTAAAGCTTCACCTGGTTTTTTTTCAAATAGTTTCTCTGGTGTAGTTTCTTTAATTCCACCAGGATGACCGGTGTGTCTGTAGTATTTTTTATTTTGAAATTTTTTTCCAGTGAACTTGATTTGTTCGATATTTTTAACAACTACAAAATCCCCATCGTCCATATGTGGAGTGAAAGTTGTTTTATTTTTACCTCTAATTATTTTTGATATAACAGTTGCTAATCTACCTACAACAGCATCTTTGGCATCTATTTCATACCAATTTGACGATAATTGATCTTTTTTAAGGAATTTTGTCATTGTGCCAGGATTAATACTATTAATAAGATCAAAGTCAAATTGATATTTTTATTGTTTAAAGCCTTTTTTTTGTTATATTGATATTGCCGATTTGTTCCTATTGCGGGCTACAGCTAAAGAGGAAATCATTATACAAACTCGGTAGGCATTTGAACTATATTGTGCGCCTTGCATAAAGCTAAACCACTAAAAAAGGAGTAAAATGAGTAAAAAAAGAAATAATCCTGAAACCATTGCAATACATGGTGGTGATTACAGAAGTGACCCAGCAACTAATGCTGTTGCTGTGCCAATATATAGAACAACATCATATCAATTTCAAAGCACTGAGCATGCAGCAAATTTATTCGCGTTAAAGGAATTCGGTAATATCTACACTAGGATTATGAACCCTACTAATGATGTTTTAGAAAAAAGAATTGCAGCATTGGAAGGTGGATTATCTTGTGTAACAGTTTCATCAGGACAAACAGCTTCAAGTTTTGCAGTTTTAAATGTTGCTCAATCAGGTGATAATATTGTTAGTTCTACGGATCTTTACGGCGGAACAGTTTCATTATTTACACACACATTGAGTAAACTTGGAATTGAAATTAGATATGCCGATCCAAGTGATCCTAAAAACTTTGAAAAGGTAATAGATAACAAGACTAGAGCTTTTTATGGAGAAACATTACCTAATCCTTATTTGAGAGTGTTCCCTATCAAGGAAGTTTCTGATATTGGAAGAAAATACAACATTCCACTTATAATGGATAATACTGCTGCCCCAGTAATATGTAAACCAATAGAACATGGAGCAGCTGTTGTTATACATTCATTAACAAAATATATTGGTGGACATGGAACTGCTGTTGCCGGAAGCATAGTTGATAGTGGTAATTTTGACTGGACTGCAGATCCTAAAAGACAACCTTTATTTAATGAACCTGATGCAAGTTATGGCGGTGTAGTTTGGGGAAAAGCTGTACCAGAATTGACAGGAGCTAATGTACCTTTTGCAGTGAGAGCAAGAGTTTGTTTGCTTAGAGATTTAGGTTCAGCTTTAGCACCAGATAATGCTTTTGCAATAATTCAAGGTCTTGAAACAGTGGCTCTAAGAATGAAACAGCATTGTGAAAATGCTCAAAAAGTAGTTAATTTCTTAAAGAAACACAAAGAAGTTACTAAAGTCATATATTCAACAGAACACGAGAGTAAAATTGCTGATAGAGCTAGACAATATCTAAAAGGTGGGAATGGACCAATGATTGGTATTGAACTCAAGGGTGGCATTGAGGCTGGAAAAAAATTTATTGAGTCTTTAAAAATGTTCTATCATGTAGCGAATATTGGTGATGCAAGAAGTTTAGCTATACATCCTGCTAGTACTACTCATAGTCAATTAAATGAGAAAGAGTTAGCAGCATCAGGTGTTACTCAAAGTTATGTAAGACTTTGTATAGGCATTGAGCACATTGATGATATTATTGACGATTTAGATCAAGCTTTAAACAAATCCTCAAAAGGAAATTTAAAAGCTGTTAGTTAAATTTTGTATTTAAATAAAAAAAATAAATACTTGAACTAACTAAAAGAATCGAACTTATTTGGTGCATAGATGCAATATAAATCTGTGCACCATATAATACTGTAAAAATACCTAATATAATTTGAAGTATTATGAATATTCCTAAATAGTTAATAGATTTATATAAATCATACATCTTGTTTACATAAATCTTATATAAAATCAAAACATAAAAGATTCCGATCAAATAAGCTAAATTACGATGTATAAATTGTACTAAGGATGGATCACTAAAAGCAGTAACTTCAAAAAGATTTTTTAAATTGTTATCATCAGGAAAATATGAGTTACCCATCAGAGGCCAAGAATTATAGATTTTTCCAGCATCCATACCTGAAACAAAGGCACCAATTGAAATTTGTAAAAAAATTAGAATTAAGAACAATAAAGGAATAGATATATTTAGTTTGTTTGTAATTTTTTTTGATATATTAATCTTTAGATAATTCCAATAAATTAGAGATAAAATCAAAAAAGCAATAAGCAAATGTGCAGATAATCTAAAGTGACTCACGTCTACCCTTTCAATTAATCCACTACTAACCATATACCAACCAATGAAACCTTGAAAACATATTAGAAAAAATATGAAATATAAATTTAATAATCGAGTAAATTTTATTTTAAAAGAAAAGTAAATTAGTGGTATCAAATATCCAAGACCAATCAATCTACCAAGAATTCTATGAGCCCATTCCCACCAAAAAATAACTTTAAATTCATTTAAAGTCATATTGTAATTTTGTAATTTAAATTCAGGGATTTGTTTATAAAGATTAAAATAAACAATCCAATCATTTTGATTAAGAGGTGGAAAAAATCCAGAAAATAATTCCCACTCAGTGATGGAGAGACCTGAGTCTGTGAGTCTAGTTAATCCACCAACAATTATCATGAAAGAAACAATCCAAAACATCGATATTAACCAAATTGATAATTGATTACTAATTTTAGGATTTGTTGTGTACATGCCAGGATAAATATAATAATTTTCTTATAATCCAAATATATAAATGTCGCCTTTAAAAAGAAAAAAACTAGGTAAAATAAGATCAGAATTGGACAAATTAGATAATTCTTTAATTAAACTTATTAAAAAAAGGACAAATCTCGTTAACCAAGTCCTAAAACTAAAAGATAAAAAAAAAGAAATTATAGACAATAAAAGAATAAAAAACATTTTAAAGAATATCAGAAAAAAATCTATTGCGAATAAAATAGATCCTAAAATTACAAATCGAATCTGGAAAAATATGATTTGGTCATACATTGATTACGAAAAAAGAAATTTTAAAAAGAAATAATTATTTACTGTGAGGGGGAAGTTTTTTTTCAACAAAAACTTCATGCTTTCTAGTGCTTGGATTGTATTTTTTTGCAGAAAGTTTGACCTT
>CABXYE010000022.1 GCA_902516425.1 uncultured Pelagibacteraceae bacterium | reverse complement strand
TTTTTTAGAATTTTGATTAATTTCATTATTACTCCTTGATCAATATTTCTTTATCTTAACCATAGTTTTTCACAACTAATTAGATCTTTCAAGGCTAAAAATCAAGGGAATTAACTATTAATTACTTAATAAAGATGACCATGATGGGTCTGACCCATCAGTGGGTGTGGGAACCTGTCTCTCATTATAGCCTGTTAAATCTATAGACCATAATTTAGCAGAAAAACCCTTTCCTTTAGAATCTGTTTTTGTCTCTCTATAAAAAATCAATACTCTACCATTTGGAGACCAGGATGGGGCCTCTTGATAAAAATTTTCTGTTAATAATCTTTCCCCACTTCCGTCTGTTCTCATTACTCCAATATAAAATTTTCCTTTATGTAATTTTGTAAATGCAATTAAGTCTCCTCTTGGAGACCAAACTGGAGTTCCATAAATTCCTTTTCCGAAAGATATTCTTTTAACATTACTTCCGTCACTTTTCATAACATAAATCTGTTGATAACCACTTCTATCAGAATTAAATGAAATAAATTTTCCATCTGGTGAATAAGATGGTGAGGTATCAATAGATGGGTGATTAGTAATTTTTTCTACAATTCTGTTTTCTAAATCCATTGTGTAAATTTCAGAATTTCCATCTTTAGCAAAACTCATAATAATTTTTTTTCCATTAGGAGAAAACCTTGGCGCAAAAGTCATGCCAGGAAAATCTCCAACCACCTCTTGCGTTCCAGTTTCAATATCCAATAAATAAACTCTTGGTAAATTTCTAAAGTAAGAAAGATAGGTAACCATTTGACTTGTTGGGTTAAATCTAGGTGTTAAAACTAACTCGTTTCCTAGTGTTAAAAATTTATTATTAGCGCCATCTTGATCCATTATAGCGAGTTTCTTCACTCTTTGAATTTTTGGCCCTTCCTCAGCAACATAAATTATTCTAGTATCAAAATAGCCTTTCTCACCAGTTAATCTCTCATAAACTTTGTCCGTAATAATATGACCTACTCTTCTCCAGTTATTGGGGACAGTTGTAAATGCTAATGCCATCATTTCTTTACCTGCAAGCACATCCCACAATCTAAATTCAACTCTTAATTTTTCATCTACATAACTTACTTTGCCAGTAATTAAAGCTTGCGCCTTAATTAAATTCCAATCTTCAAATCTTGGTTTTAAGTTTGCAATGTCTGGTGCTTGTAAAAATGCATCTTTATTTAATGGATTAAATAAACCAGAAACTCTTAAATTATTTTCTACAATTAAAGATATTTCTGAACCTATATTTTTTTTATTGAGAATATCCTTAAAATTTTTTCTTGAATTTTCATCAATCGACAATGGTGAAACAGCTATTGGTAATGGATTAAGATTTCCTCTAGTAATATCTACTTCAATTAAACTAAGCGACTTTGTTGGAATAGTAATTATTATTAACAAATAGAAAACAAAATTTTTCATTTTTATATATATTATATTAACCTTCTAACATTTCTCTTGCATCAAAATTTAATTGTAATTCCTTCCATCTCTCATACCCAGTACTAGGGACTCTTAAAGGCTGACACAATTTAATTGCTCTTAAAGCGCTTTCTGCTAACACTTTGTAAAAGCCTTGCCCTGGTTTGTTCATTCTAGCATGATCTAAAATTTCAGATTTAATAACAGATCCGTCGGGTTTTAATTCTAGTTTTATTCGCACTAATAAATTTTCATTATAAGGAAGTCCTAGAGGTATGCTCCAACAACCAAAAATTTGTGCTTTTAATGCGTCTTCCTCACTCAAAGATAAACCTGTATTCTCAAAATTTTTATTTTGGTCTTGACTTAAATCAGGATTTTTCTTTAACGTTTCTGCCTTGGTCTCTTTAGATTTGTCAATTAAAGCTGCGATATTGTTTGGATCAAATAACTCCTCTTTTTCAAATTCTGATACTTGCTTGACCTCATTATCAATTTTTTCAGGATTTTGTTTATCTTCTTTTATTTTTTCAACTTTCTTCAATTTGTCCTCTGGCATTGGAACAGCGTCAGGCTTTACTTTCTTTATTTTTTTTGGAGGAGCTTGTTCAGATACTAATTTTTTTTCTTTTTGCTTGACCTTTTCTATTATTTTTTTTGCCTTTGGGGCAAATGGAATGTTTGTTTTATCGGTAATTTGAATCAATTCTACGGAAACAATCGGTGGGAGGTCTATTGGTTTTTTTGCAAGAAAAGGTAGGCTCATGGCAGTTATAATAATTATAAATAAGTGTAAAACAGAAGATACTATAATACTTCTATTCACTTTAGTGACTACCTTTCTTTATATGGTTCAGATATTAGAGCAACTTTTGTAAAGCCAGATCCAGAGAGTAATCCCATAATTTCAAGGACTCTTCCATAATTAATTGTTTTATCTCCCCTCACATAAATTCTAGTATCAGTACGATTTTTTGAAACTGCTAATACTTTTGCAATTATTTTATCATACTCAACTTTTGACTCTTGAATAAAAATTTCGCCTTTTGAGTTTATTGTTAATGTTAAAGGTTCTTGTTCTTCTGGCAATGAGTCAGCAGAACTCTCTGGTAAATCAACTTGCACTCCTACTGTTAATAATGGTGCAGTAACCATAAAAATTATTAGTAAAACTAACATTACATCAACGAATGGGGTTACATTAATTTCACTTATTGGTTCCTTTGATGAACGATTTAACTTAAAAGCCATTCTAAATAATTGTTAAAAATCTTTTCGAAAAATTTTCTAACTTTTGAGTGTATTTTATAGAATCATTATTAAACTTGTTATAAGCAATTACTGCTGGAATAGCTGCTAGCAAACCTAATGCGGTTGCGAACAAAGCTTCTGCGATTCCTGGCGCAACAATTGCTAGACTTGTATTTCTTGAGATTGCAATAGATTGAAAAGAATTCATAATGCCCCATACCGTTCCGAATAAACCTATAAATGGCGCAGTCGAACCTACAGTCGCTAAGAAAGTAAAACCCTTAGAAATTTTTGACATTTGCTTTTCAATTCCCGATTCTAATAATGATGTCATCCTGTGGTTTAGATCAATTTTAGACCTTTTTTTAAGAAGATTTTGCATAGCATCTTTAAAAATAAGAGCCATAGGATCTTTGGTGCTTGCGGGAAGATTGTTATAAAATGATTCAGCAGATTTTGAATTCCAAAATTTTGTTTCAAATTCATCTGAACTTTCATTAATTTTTTTGAATAATTTAATTTTTTCAATAATCACAGCCCAAGAGTAAATTGAACACGCAATAAGAATAATTATTACTGATTTAACAATTATATCAGCTCTCAAAAATAAATTTATTAGCGAAAAATCTGCGTTAGATGCAAGACCTACAGCCTGAGATGAAATATCAGCTTCCATAAGGCCTTCTCACACTTAAATGTGTCATGAATTTGTCTTTTAAAATGCTTAATTAATCCTCTTTTTTGTATGTTTCGTAATAAAAACTGGCTATTAAAATAGCATCTGCCTTATTAGAATCTTTTTTTTTTGATAATTGTGTCGAAAAATAAGGAAATATTTCTATTGCTCTAGTTCTGCTCGCATCTTTTTGAGAATTTATTAGATTGAAATACTTTTTCCACTTGGCTGGTCTTACAAAAAACACTGGTAATTGCATGGCAGAACAAATTCCTTTTAAAATACCAAACGATTGTCCAAAGTTAAACATACTGGTAACACCTTGACCAGGCATAGCAGAAACTTGCTCTATAATAACTCTTATATCTTCGCTGTGATGATCAACTCTTTTTAAAATTTCATTATAAATCTGAGATCCATTTACTTGTCTTTTATTTTTTTTTCCATCTGTCATTACTGGCATTTCTATAACATCAATAATTTTCCCGTCTTTAAAAAAACAAATTGAGCCTGATATCCCTGGATCTATACCAATTATCAACATAATCTTTTTTTCAATTTAAAATTCAACATTTGAATAAATATTGTGAACGTCTTCATTATCCTCCAAAGTTTCAAAAAAATTGATTAAATCATCTTTTTTATTTTTGGAAACTTTTACATTATTTAAAGGTATCCACTCAATTTCAGTTGAAATAAAATTATAAATTTTTTTTTCTAATTCTTTTTTAACATTGTAAATATCGTTAACTGGGCATTGAATTTCATGGATATTACTATCTGATTTACACTCACTAGCACCTGCCTCTATAGATAACTCAAAAATATCCTCATCTAAAATTTCCTTTTTATCTATTTTTATGACACCTAATTGAGTAAAATTATGTGATGCGGATCCCTGCGTACCCATACTTCCTCCAGCCTTTTGAAAAATAGTTCTAATATTAGATGCTGTCCTATTCTTGTTATCAGTTAAAGCCTCAACTATAACTGCTACTTTTTCAGGTCCAAAACCCTCATATCTTAGGCTTTCAAATTGTGACATATTACTGAGAGATGACTTATCAATTGCTCTTTTAATATTATCTTTTGGCATGTTTGCTGATCTAGCTGCTTGAATCGCTGAACGTAATCTTGGATTCATAGATGGATCTTTATCGCCCAATTTTGCGGCAACTGTAATTTCTTTTGATAATTTTGAGAAAACTTTAGATTTTTCTTTGTCAGCTTTGCCTTTTTTATGCTTAATACCTGCCCAATGAGAATGACCCGCCATAATTTTTTTTAAGAATTTTTTAATATACCACCAAAAATATAACTATTAATTTTTTTTGCTAATCCAGTTTTTATATCACAATCAATAATAACACCACTTAAAGTAGCTTCACCTTCTGCTGGAAAATGCTTTGAAGAAGTTTTTTTTAAAAATCTATTTAATGAATTATCCTTGTTCATACCAATTACTGAGTCATAATCTCCACACATACCTAAATCAGTTTGAAAAGCAGTGCCTTTTTTTAAAATCCTAGCATCATTGGTTGGTATATGTGTATGTGTGCCTACTACCAGGGTTGCTTTTCCATCAAAAAAATGTCCTATAGCATTTTTTTCACTTGTAATCTCGCAATGAATATCAACTATAAGAAAATCGTAATCCTCTTTTAACTTATATTTATTTAAAAAAATTCTAGATTTTTCAAACACATTATCACATTTTTTCATAAAGACATTTCCCATCAGATTAAGAACACCTACTCTTATATTTTCTCTAATATTGTAAATTTGAAATCCTTTTCCAGGTGCTGGCTCAATTAAATTTTTTGGTCGAAGTAATCTATTTTCTTTTTCAATGAAATTCATAATTTCTTTTTGATCCCAAACGTGGTTCCCAGTTGTAATTACATCAACTCCGCATTTATAAAAATTTTGACAAATATCCTTTGTTAAACCCACTCCAGTTTTGTCAGCATTTTCTGCATTAACAACGACAAAATCGATTTTATTTTTATCAATTTGATCAACAAGATCTTTCTCAATTTTTAAACACCCTGTTTTTCCTACAACATCTCCTAAAAATAAAATTCTCATAATTTTTATTTATTAAACAATATAAAATCTAACTTTTTATCATATTTGTTAGTTACTATTTTTTTTACTTTTTGAAATGGAAAAGCAAAACCAATGGTAATAATTTTTTTTCTTTTTCTTATTTTTTCTATGTACCTATCATAAAAACCTCCGCCATAACCTATTCTGTTAAACTGCTTATCAAACGCTACAAGCGGTACGAATAAGATGTCTGGATATATAATCTTTTTTGAAATTGGTTCAGGTATTCCAAATTTATTAATAACTAATGGTTCGTTGA
>CABXYE010000021.1 GCA_902516425.1 uncultured Pelagibacteraceae bacterium | reverse complement strand
CACATTTATTAGTAATTAAAAAATTATTAGCATTCCATAATTTATTTAAAAAATTTCTATACCCTTTAACTCTATCTTCTGAAAGCTTTACATCCGTTCCAGGTGATGCCATTGAAAGTAGAGTAAATCTTAAAGCATCTGCACTATACTTTTCAATTAAATCTAATGGATCAATTACATTTCCTTTAGACTTAGACATCTTTTGCCCTTTTTCATCTCTAACTAATGCATGAACATAAATATCTTTAAATGGCTCTTTATTTAAAAATTCCATCCCAAACATCATCATTCTAGCAACCCAAAAGAAAATAATATCAAAACCGGTTACCAAAACAGTTGTTGGATAAAATTTTTTAACAAAATCTTTTTTATCAGGCCAACCTAATGTTGCAAAAGGCCATAAACCAGAAGAAAACCATGTATCTAAAACATCTGGATCCCTAGTAATTTTTACATCTTTTTTATAAAATTTTTTAGCTTGTTTTTTTGCTTCATCTTCATTTACTGCAACAAAAATTTTTTTATCAGGTCCATACCAAGCTGGTATTTGGTGGCCCCACCAAAGTTGCCTAGATACACACCAAGGTTCAATATTGTTCATCCATTGGAAATAAGTTTTAGACCAATTTTCTGGAAAGAAATTTGTTTTTTTTGATTTAACTATTTGTTTAGCTTTAACAGATAATTTTTTTGCATTTACAAACCACTGCTCAGTTAGAAAAGGCTCTATGACTGAATTTGATCTATCTCCATAAGGTACTTTGTTTTTGATGGTTTCTTCTTTAACAAAAAAATCTTTTTCTTTTAACTCATTTAAAATTTTTTTACGTGCTTCAAATCTATCTAATCCAATATATTCATCTGGAGCATTAATATTTATTTTACCATCTTCAGTAAATACATTTATAATTTCTAGTTTATTTCTTTGACCAACATCATAATCATTAAAGTCATGTGCTGGCGTAATTTTTAATGCACCAGTTCCTTGTTCTGGATCTGCATAATTGTCTTTTATAATTTTTATTTTTCTACCTACAATTGGAATAGTGACAGTTTTGCCCACATATTTTTTAAATCTTTTATCTCTTGGATTAACGGCAATAGCTGTATCTCCAAGCATTGTTTCAGGTCTTGTAGTTGCAATCGTTATAAAATCAGAAGATTTATCTATTGGGTATCTTATATAGTAAATCTTAGAGTTCATTTCCCTTTGATCAACCTCTAAATCTGATATTGCAGTTTTTAAAACTGTGTCCCAATTAACTAGTTTTTCTGCTTTATAGATTAACTTTTTTTTATGTAACTCAACAAAAACCTTAACTACTGATTTTGATAAATTATCATCCATTGTAAAAGCGTTTCTGGACCAATCACATGAACACCCAAGTTTTTTGAGTTGATTGATGATTATGTCTCCATACTGATTTTTCCATTCCCACACCTTTTCTATAAATTTTTCTCTACCTAAATCATTTTTATTTAAATTCTCTTTTTCAAGTTGTTTTTCAACAAGTGCTTGCGTTGCGATACCTGCATGGTCAGTTCCAGGTTGCCATAAAGTCTCGTAATTATTCATTCGATAATAACGAACTAAAAGATCCTGGATTGAATTATTTAGAGCATGACCCATATGTAAACTTCCAGTTACATTTGGTGGTGGAATTACAATTGAATATTTTTTAGAATTTTTTTTTGGTTTAAATAATTTGTTTTTTTCCCAATAAGCATAAATATTATCCTCTACTTCAGAATGTATATATTTATCACTATTCATGGATTAAGTAGTTTATAATTTATTAATCCAAATTAACAATAATCAAATTAGATCGTTATTTAATAGACTAATCACAAATATTTAATATAAAACTCTTTGTAGCTATCTACTAAAACATCTGGCAACGTGGCGGAATGGTTACGCAGAGGATTGCAAATCCTTGTATCCCGGTTCGATTCCGGGCGTTGCCTCCAAAAAAAATCTTGTTTTAGTTTTAAAAGAAAGTAAGTTGAGATTTTATATTCCTCGGTAGCTCAGTTGGTAGAGCAGTTGACTGTTAATCAATTGGTCGCAGGTTCGAGTCCTGCCCGAGGAGCCAGATTTATCCGACTCTTGAAACTTTATTATCTGATACTTGCAAAGATTTTGTAAATTTTATTTTTTGATCATTGCTTAATTCAGAATACAACTTTACTAGAAAGTTATAGTTAACATTCATATGTCCTTCTTGAGATTTTTCTAAATTTACTAAATATTCTGAAAAATCTTCAAAAAAATAGTTTATCGGTACTTTTAAATAATTTGAAAGTTGTAATAATCTTATTGAACTAACTCCATTAGTACCTTTTTCATATTTTTGTATTTGTTGAAATGTAACGTGGATTGCTTTTGCTACTTTTGTTTGTGTTAAACCCAAAGCTAGCCTTCTAAGCTTAAGCTTATTGCCTAAATGCTTATTAAAATTATCTTCCATTAAGACCCCTCTTAATTTTGTTTAAATTAAGATTGAACTAGTTTTTAATCTTCACTGCAACAAAATTCTTTTTTATTTTTGAACAAAAAACCTGTTATATGAAAAATATGTCAAGTAATACTTGGTGTATTATTTAACAATTATTACTTGAATTTATTGATATCTATAGTATCTGGCTTAAAAAAAGTTTGGTCCTATCATTTTTTGGATTAGCAAAAAACTCCTTGGTATCAGCCTTTTCCACTATCATTCCTTCGTCCATAAATATCATCTGGTCAGCAACCTCTTTTGCAAAGCCCATTTCATGAGTAACGACAATCATTGTCATTCCTTGTTTAGCAAGATTTACCATAACATCTAATACTTCCTTAATCATTTCAGGATCCAAGGCAGATGTTGGTTCATCAAAAAGCATTATTTTTGGCTCCATACATAAAGCTCTGGCGATAGCTACTCTTTGTTGTTGTCCTCCTGAAAGTTGTCCTGGATATTTTTGAGCTTGATCTAATATTTGAACTCTTTCTAAATGTTTAAGAGCCAATTCTTCTGCATCTTTCTTTGGCATTTTTTTAACCCAAATAGGAGCTAAAGTACAATTATCAAGGATTGATAGGTGTGGAAATAAATTAAATTGTTGGAATACCATCCCAACTTCAGCTCTAATTTGTTCTATATTTTTAGTGTCTTCTGTTAATTCGGTTCCATCAACTATTATTTCACCTTCTTGATGTTCTTCTAATCTATTTATACATCTTATTAATGTGGATTTTCCAGAACCAGAAGGACCACAAACAACAATTTTTTGTTTTGGTTTTACCTCTAAATTAATCCCTTTTAAAACTTGAAAATCTCCAAACCATTTATTCATATTATTTATTTGGATTATATTGTCTGACATATTATTTTAACGGTCTGTTTTATATTTTTGTTCTAGGTTATAGCTATATTTACTCATTGCATAACAAATAATCCAGAAAATTATTGCTGCAAATACGTATCCTTCCATTGCAAAACCTAACCATTCTGGATTTGTTTTAGCTAAATTTAACATTCCCACAATTTCTAAAAGACCAACAACAAAAATTAATGGTGTATCTTTGACTAAAGCTAAAAATGTATTAGCTATTCCTGGAATAACAAGTTTTAAAGCTTGAGGCAAAATTACAAATATGTGCATTCTCCAATACCCCATTCCTAGTGATTTAGCAGCTTCGTACTGACCCCGTGGAAGAGCTTGTAAACCACCTCTTATTACTTCAGCAACATATGCTGCTTCAAATAATGAAATAGCTATTATACATCTTACCAGTTTATCTATAAAAAAATCCGCTGGTAAAAACATGGGGAACATTACAGCAGACATGAATAATACTGTAATTAATGGAACACCTCTCCAAAATTCGATGAAACCAATTGATATATATCTAATTAAAGGAAAACCAGATCTTCTTCCTAGTGCAAAAGCCATACCTATTGGAAAACAAAAAATTAAGCAGAAGAAAGAAATTATGAAAGTTAAGGATAGACCACCCCAAGCGCCTGTTTCAACCCAGTTTAAGCCGTCTAATTTTCCAAGTTCAATTAATTCTTCATAAAAAATAAAATATTTTAACAAAACATAAAGCGCAAAAGGAACAATTAAAAAGTAATAAAACTTAAATTTACTTGGAATAAAAAAACCAATTATTATAGAAAGTATCGCAGCAATTATTCCATATGAAAAATCAAAGAATACTGGGCCTCCTGAAATGAAGAAGAAAATGAATAAGAAAGCAATAAAAGGATAAATCGCAACGTAGTATAAGGTTAAGTATTTTTTAAACCTGTCTGTTGCAAAGTACCCAACAGATCCAAGTAAAGCTAAAGCAATAAATGATAAATTTATTCTCCACTGTTCACTGTTCGGATACATCCCATACATAAATCTTCTTATCCAAACTTTTATATATGTCCAACAAGCGCCTGTTCCTGTACAAACATCTTTTGACTCACCTGCAAAACTAGCATCAATAAAAAACCAACTAAGTATTGGTGGAATTGATTTTAGAATTATGAATATAATTAATAATGATAATATTGCATTAAAGTTATTAGTATTAATATGCTTATTAAGAAGATCTAATTGCTTAATACCACTTAACTCAATTCTTATAAAATAAAGACCAATAAAACCAATTACTAATGGCAACAAAAAACTAATAAAACCAGGTAAAAAACTAGTTATATTTAAACTGAAAAATGAATTTAAAAGAACATCTAAAACACTAACAAAAAACAAAAAGATGCCTAAATACAAAAAAGTGTATAGATTAGACTTGTCTGGTTTTAAAAAATTTATTTTAGACATTATTTTTCCTGAATTGCTATTTTGTTATTATACCAGTTCATAAATAATGAAATTGCTATACTTAGAGAAAGATATGTAAACATTGTAATAGAAACTATTTCAATCGCCTTACCTGTTTGCATCAAAGCTGTTCCGGCAAAAACAAGCACCAAGTCTGGATACGCTATGGCTGCAGCTAGTGAAGAATTTTTAGTAAGATTTAGATATTGGTTTGTTGTTGGTGGTATTATTATCCTTAAAGCTTGAGGCATTACAACTAACTTAAGAACTTGATTAGGAGTTAAACCAATTGATGCTGCAGCTTCTTTTTGGCCTTTACCAATACCTTGAATTCCTGCTCTAACACACTCAGCTATAAAAGTTGCAGTGTACAAAGATAAAGATAAAGCTAAAGCTATCAATTCAGGAGGTAAACTTACGCCTCCCTCATAAATGAATGATGTTGTTGCTAACTGTTTTAAAACAGGAACCTCAAATGATAATCTTACCCCGCCTATCAAGAAACTTATAAGAGGTAAAATTAAAATTAAACCTATCGATATAAGCAAAACTGGCGTTTGTTTACCTTGAGATTCTTGTAATTTTTTTGATTGATAGCGTATTACTACTATCGCAATAATGGCAGCTACTATCGAATAAAAAAAAATATTAAAATTTTGCCAAATAAAAGCAGGAACAAACAAGCCTTTTATTGTTAAAAATGCAATTCCAAACATTGCTTCAGCATCTTGTGGTAGTGGTAAAGCCCTTAAAGCAGCAAAATACCAAAAAAATATTTGTAAAAGTAAGGGTATATTTCTAAAAAATTCTACATAAATAGCAGCAAATTGATTTATTAGATAATTTGGTGATAATCTTGCTATACCAACAATTACGCCAAGAATAGTTGCAAAAAAAATTCCAATAACCGAAACAAGGATAGTATTTAATAAACCAACCAGATAAGCTCTGAAGTATGAATGGGATCCATCATACTCTATTAAA
>CABXYE010000020.1 GCA_902516425.1 uncultured Pelagibacteraceae bacterium | reverse complement strand
ACCTTTAAGTCTAAATTGTTTACCATCTTGTGTCCCATCAGGTATCTTTATTTTTGCTTTTTTACCGTCTATAGTCGGTATTTCTATTGTTGTACCAAGGGCTGCGTCTGCTATAGAAATTGGAAACTCAAAAAATAGGTTTACATCAGATCTTTTAAATAATTCGTGAGATTTCACATTAATAAATAAATATAAATCACCACTTGCTCCACCTCTTGTCCCCGCTTCACCTTTTCCGGCAAGTCTAATTCTTGTTCCATCATCAACCCCCTTTGGTATTGTTACAGATACTTTTTTTGATGTTTGAGTATTTCCTTGTCCATTGCAGTTTGAGCAAGGATTAGTTATTTCCTCTCCGCTTCCGGCACATTGAGGACATGTTTGTTGAACTGTAAAAAAACCTTGATTAGATCTTACTTTTCCGTTTCCCCCACAATAAGTACATCTATCAGGGCTAGACCCAGGCTTAGATCCATTTCCCTTACATGTATTACATTTTTCTGATGTCGAAAATTGTATGTTTTGTTTTTTTCCCGCAAAAGCTTCCTCTAATGTAATTGCTAAGTCATATCTTAGGTCAGAGCCTCTATTATTTGAGTTTCTTGCTCTAGAGCCTCTTCTCCCGCCTCCAAAGTCGCTAAAAAAGTCCTCAAATATATCTGAAAAATCTGAACTATTGAATCCACCAAAGCCGCCGAAACCACCTTGTCCGCCACCACTATTTTCGAAGGCAGCATGACCAAAATTGTCATAATTTTCTTTTTTTGATTTATCGGACAGAACTCCATACGCTTCGCTGGCTTCCTTAAATTTTTCTTCAGCACCTTTATCACCAGGATTTTTATCTGGATGATATTTTACAGCTAATTTTCTATAAGCAGATTTTAGTTCTTCTGAAGATGCACTTTTATTTACACCGAGGACATCATAATAATCTCTTTTTGCCATTTAAACACCCCGGAAAGACAAATGTATGTTAAGCGCTCTTTTCTTTATTCTCGTCTTTTACTTCTTCAAAATCAGCATCAACAACATTATCTTCTTTTTTTCCTTTATCATCATTACCATCATCTTTATTGGAGTCCGGTTTTGTATTTTGTTGTGATTTATATATTGCTTCTCCAAGTTTCATTGAAGCTTGAACTAGTGTCTCAGTTTTTTTCTTAATATCATCAGAGTTTTCGCCTTTAAGAGCTTCTTTTAATGCGCTAGAAGCATCTTCAATAGCTTTTTTTTCAACATCAGATATTTTGGAGCCGTGTTCTTTAAGATTTTTATCTGTAGAGTGAATTAAGGTATCTGCTTGATTTCTTATATCTACAGACTCTCTTTTCTTTTTATCTGCTTCTTTATTGGACTCAGCATCTTTTACCATTTTTTCAATTTCTTCATCACTCAAACCACCTGATGCTTGAATTTGTATCTTCTGTTCTTTGCCGGTTCCTTTATCTTTTGCAGAAACGTTGACAATACCATTTGCGTCGATATCAAATGCAACTTCAATTTGAGGCACTCCTCTTGGTGCCGGAGCTATACCTACTAATTCGAAATTTCCTAAGATTTTATTATCTGCAGCCATTTCCCTTTCTCCTTGGAGCACCCGAATTGATACAGCTGGCTGATTGTCCTCAGCAGTTGAAAAAACTTGGCTTTTTTTTGTTGGTATGGTTGTATTTTTTTCGATTAGTTTTGTAGATACACCTCCAAGTGTTTCTATACCCAATGACAAAGGTGTAACATCTAATAAGAGTACATCTTTTACATCTCCTTGAAGAACTCCCGCCTGAATAGCAGCTCCCATTGCAACAACTTCATCAGGATTAACACTTTTATTTGGCTCTTTACCAAAGAAATTTTTGACTTCTTCAATTACTTTAGGCATTCTTGTCATTCCCCCAACCATTACAACCTCATCAATTTCATTAGCTGTAATTCCAGCATCTTTTAGAGCTGTTTTGCACGGAGGCATAGTTTTAGAAATTAGGTTTTCAACTAAAGCTTCGAGTTTAGCTCTAGTAAGTTTCAAATTAATATGTTTTGGGCCAGTCTTATCAGCAGTTATAAATGGTAGATTGATATCTGTCTGCTCTGCAGAGGACAACTCAATTTTTGCTTTTTCAGCTGCTTCTTTTAATCTTTGAAGTGCTAGTTTATCTGATTTTAGATCTATGCCATTGTCTTTTTTAAATTCTGTAATGAGATATTCTACAATAGTGTTATCAAAATCTTCACCACCTAAAAAAGTATCTCCATTAGTTGACTTAACCTCAAAAACTCCATCGCCTAGCTCTAATATAGAGACATCAAACGTTCCTCCACCTAGATCGTATACAGCTATTTTTTTATTTTGTTTTTTATCTAACCCATATGCCAATGAAGCGGCAGTTGGTTCATTTATAATTCTTAGAACTTCAAGTCCTGCAATTTTTCCTGCATCTTTCGTCGCTTGTCTCTGTGCATCATTAAAATAAGCAGGAACTGTAATAACAGCTTTCGTAACAGCTTGGCCTAAATATTTTTCTGCTGTCTCCTTCATTTTTTGTAAAATAAAAGCTGAAATTTGAGAGGGTGAATATTTTTCTCCTTTAGATTCTATCCAAGCATCTCCTTTATCTGAGTTGACTATTTTAAAGGGAGCCGCTTCAATATCTTTCTTTACTGTAGGATCATCAAAATTTCTTCCTATTAATCTCTTAACTGCAAAAATAGTATTTTCGGGATTAGTTACAGCTTGTCTTTTAGCAGGTTGACCTATAAGTTTTTCTTTTTCGTCTGTAAAAGCAACAACCGATGGTGTTGTTCTTGCTCCTTCAGCATTTTCTAAAACCTTTGCCTGGCTACCTTCCATGATAGCCACACAAGAGTTTGTGGTTCCTAAATCTATTCCAATAATCTTACTCATAACATTTGATAATACTGCTCATATATGTGTTATTTTTAATTCTACAAGCTATCCATAGCATTATTTAATCTCCGAATTTTCTTTATTTTCCTCAGTTTTAGCTGATTTTTTTTGAGTTTTTTTTGCAACCCCAACTAGTGAAGGTCTCAATAAACGATCTTTAATTGTAAAACCTTTTTGAATTTCTTGAATAATAGTCCCTGGCTCTTTAGTATCTTCTTCGATTTCCATCATCGCTTGATGTAGATTAGGATCTAATTTTTTACCTACGCTATCAATTTGTTTTATATTGTTCTTATTAAAAATAGAAATTAAATCTTTATAAATTATATCAAAATGATCTAAAGTTTTTAAGAGGGCATCTGTATTTTTAAGATTTTCATCATTTTTTAAAATACTTTTAGATCTTTCTAAATTATCTATCAAATTTAGAGCTTCTTTTGCAAAAGCAAAACCACCATATTCAAAAGCATCCTCTTTTTCTTTTTCAAATCTCCTACGTTGATTTTCCATTTCAGCGTATGTTCTAGCTAGTTTGTCTTCAAGTTCTTTTATTATTTCTTCCGGTAACAATTCTTTTTGGTCTAACTGTTTTTTTTCGTTGTCTTGATTATCCGGTTGACTTTGTAAATTTTCAGTCTCTTCATTTGTAGATGAGGGGGTCTCATTTTTTTGAGTGTTTTCTTCTTGCTCTTTTTCCATAGCAATTTATATGGTAAGAAATTTAAAAATTTCTAGATGCTAAAAAAAAAAATTTCAAAAATACTTATCGGTACAAATAACAGAGGAAAATTGAGAGAAATTAAGGATTTATTACCAAAATCAATAAGTACCTATTCTACAACAGATTTCAATCTTAAGAGCCCGATCGAGAATGGAAATTCATTCAAAGAAAATTCATTAATAAAATCAAAATATTTTTCAAAAAAAACTGGTTTATTTTGCATTGCTGATGATTCTGGTCTTGAGGTAGATTGTCTTAATAAAAAACCTGGAATTTTTTCCGCTAGATGGGCGGGCACGAAGGGAGATTTTAAAAAAGCAATAAAAAGAGTTTTTAGAGAATTAAATAAAAAAGATAAAAATTGGAAAAAAAAAAAGATTAAAGCAAGATTTGTGTGCGCTCTCTCAATTTGTTATTTGGATAAAATCATTGCAAGCGTAATTGGAAAAATTGAAGGATCGATTTCTACTGAGGCAAAGGGAAAAAATGGTTTTGGTTATGATCCAATTTTTATCCCTGATACAAAAAAAAAAACTTTTGGAGAAATGAAATTATCAAGCAAGTATAAAATTGATCACAGGTCAATTGCATTTAAAAAGATTAAAAAATTTCTTTGATCTTACCTTTATTTACTTCATAAAAGTTTAATTGATGATTTATTTTGTTGTCTTTAATTTCAAAAATACCAATCTTTCCTTTGAAAGAGTTTTTTGTTTTAAAAGATTTACTTATTTCTAACGGATCATTTTTTAAAGATAAGTAATAAATTAGACCAATCAAATCGTAACTAAGCAAAGATAAATGGTTTGGTTTGTAATCAAATTTCTCTGAAAATTTAAAAGTAAAATTATCCAAATTTTTTTTATTAATTGATGGATAATATATTGGTTGAGCATTAGTCTCTTTAAGCAAACTTTCATCAAACCATTGATTCAATGTAATAATGTATTTCTCTTTTGGAGACACATCGGAGTAAAGCAGAGATGTAATGACACTTTTTAGACTTTCATCAAAATCAGCTATAATTACTGACTCAAATTTTAAATTTCCTAAGGTATATCTTTTTTTTAAATTTTCTATTTTTTTTTCTTTGTTTGCATCATCAGAATTTTCAAGTCTCAAAATTTCATCTAATAGATTTTGTTTTCTGATTTCATAATTAGTAATTTTCTCTATTTGTTTAGTTAATTTAGTTGGTTCAATATCGTAATAATATTGTTTTAAAAATTTTAGTTTGGAATTTTTGATTCCTCTCTTTATTTCCAAATCGTAGTTTAGATTAGGTACCAATAAAATTGGTTTTTTAATTTCATTTAATTCTAAAAATTTTTTAATAGTCTTTAATTGTGAAGTTGAATTAATCCCGCTGCTAATAATATTTTCTGGAAGATCTAAAGTTTTATTAGTTAAAGATAGGAAAGTAATATTCTTTACTTCATTTAGATAAGCTAGGTTTTTGTAAAAAACTGGACCTATGACAAGGGATATACCCATTTTTTCTAGCTCCAAAGCTGAACGTAAAGCAATAGCAGGATCAGATTTAGTATCTCTTGGGTAAATTTCTATTTTGTTATCATTTATATCAATTAACGCCATCCTTATTGAATTAATAATTTGCTTACCAAGGCTTGCATTCTCCCCTGATAATGGTGCTAAAATTCCAATTTTAATTTTTGTTTCCTCTGAAAATGAATAAGAAAATTTGAATATTAAAAACAAAAATAGAAGAATTTTAAAAAAAATATTCATTTAATGATTACTATAATTTTAGTATTGTACAATTATGGCTATAAATCCTAAATCACACAATAAAGAAATTAAAAAAGGCCTGTATTTAATAGCTACTCCTATAGGAAATTTACGAGATATAAGCTTTAGAGCTATAGAAACTTTAAAAAAATCAGATCTTATACTTTGTGAAGATACGCGCGTATCAACCAAATTGTTAGATAAATTTGAAATAAATTCAAAATTACTTTCGAATCACAAATTTAATGAAAAAAAAAATATTTTAAAGGTCATCGACATCCTCGAAAAAAAGAAAATAGTTTCTCTAATATCTGATGCTGGTACACCCGGAATTTCAGATCCAGGTGCTGTTTTAATTAGAGAATGTGTTAAAAAAAAAATAAATGTCATACCATTACCAGGTGCTTCAGCAGTTAGTACAGCAATTTCAATAAGTGGTTTTTCTGAGAAATATTACTTTTACGGTTTTTTTCCAGAAAAACTTAAAAATATTAAAAATGATTTAAAATTACTCTCTAATCTAAACTCCTCTATGGTTTTTTTTATTTCTCCAAAAAAATTTAATAAAACT
>CABXYE010000019.1 GCA_902516425.1 uncultured Pelagibacteraceae bacterium | reverse complement strand
TCGTATATTAGAAAAAAGAGAGAAAATAAGTAAACTTTAAAAATACTATAACTATTTTTATTTTTATGAATTTTATTAATATTATCCAAAATATTATCACAGGCATTTTCTTTTTCATCAAAATTTAATAATTTATAATTTAGTTCTTTTTTCATTTTTTTTGAGATTATCAATGAATCAAACTTTTTTGATAAAAATTTATTTACCTGGAATTTATTTTTTGCAACATAACCAAACTTATTTACAAAATCTCTACTTGATATTCTTGGCCTAAAAGCAATTACTTTTTTTTTTAATATTATTGCTTCAAAAACTACTGACGACTTATTATGTATCAGTTGGCTTGACAAATAAACCCATGGAGTCGTATCAAATTTTTTTATAATGCTATAATTATTGAATTTTTTGTTGTTGAGTATTTTTTCCCAATCTTTTAATTTTTCAGCAGGGTGTGGCCTGATTATAAATTTTTTTTTTGGATTTACTTTAATTAGATATTTTATCATTTCACCAAATGACTTAAAATCTTCTATTTCCTTATGTATGTGTTTAATTCTTCCTTCTTTTTCTTTATTATTTTTGAATTTATAATTTCGAGTGCTTAATCTAAAAGATTTTAAAGCCTCTATTTTATTTGACCAGCTAGAACCAGTTATAAATATAAAATCTTTACCATATTTATTTTTAATATAATTGATCTCTCTTTTATATATTTTATTCAAAAGTTCTTTTTTCCATAAATTTATTTTTGGACCACCTGTTAATTTAAACTTATCTTTAAATTTTGGATAAATTTTTCTATATGTTTGGAAATCAAAATTTCCCCAATTAAAAAATAAATCAATTATTTTCATATTTTCATAGCTACTTCTTAAATTTATAAATTTTTGTAAATCAGAGACTTTGTCGAAAGCAAAACCACCCTCTTCGTCTAATGCTACGTAGTGATTGCCTTTGGATATAATATTTTTGATTCTCAAATTATCAAATACGTTTATAGATTTATAAAAATATGTCCCTGGACTAAAATAATTAAGTGCTCTATTAATCCCTATTTTATCTCCTATGAAACAATTAAATCCCTCATTTAATGATTTGCTAACCAAATATAACTTTGGTAAAAACTCCCTAGTTTTAATTTCAATTGGAAAAAAAATAGTTTTATTTTTTTTATTCATTGGTTTTTGAATAATTTATTCTGTTAATTTTTTAGATATTTTTTAGCAACTTTAAAGTCTTTAAAAGTATCTATTTCATGCCACTCATAATTAATTTTTAATGTTTTAAATCTAAAATTTGTTTCATTAGTAAATTTTTGTAAAAAATCAGTCATAGAAATTTTCATCCTATCTTTTTTTGACAATGTTTTATAAAAATTATATAGTTTTATCGATACATTTTGTGATAACTTGAAAATTCCCATGTATTGGCCCATCACCTGCTTTGATGATTTTGCAGCACCACCAATTTCTAATACTTCATTTTTACTATTAAATATAAATTTTTCTAAATCTGAATAAGGATTTTTATATCTTCTTTTCCAATCAATCTTCCAATTAGAATTATAAGGAATTAAATTTCTGTCTTTATGATCTTGAATTTTTTTTATTATTCTATTGTCAAATATAATATCTGAGTAGCAAATTATGCATGAATTTTTAAGTAAAATTTTTTTTGCCAAAAATAGGCTGTAAACCATATTCGTAATTTTCCATTCTTTATTTAAAATTTTTTTAAATCCAAATTTTTTGAATAGATGACTTTTATAACCAGTTATTATAGAAATATTATTTAAATTATTTATTTCAAAATTTTTTAAAAGCCTATCTAAAATACTCTTATTATTTATTTTAATAAAACATTTAGGTTTTAAGTTTGTAAATTTTTTAATTCTACTACCTCTCCCAGCTGATAAAATAATTACCTTCATGAACTTAAGTATATATACCTATTTAAATATTTTAATTGAAAAATTGAATTTAATATTATTATTTTATTGAATTAATATGTTTTTTTTGTGTATATAGGCTTTTATATTATTTTATAACTATTAAATCATGAACATATTAATTACTGGAGCAGATGGTTTCATTGGCTCACATTTAGTGGATTATTTAATTAACAAAGGACATAAAGTAACAGCTTTAAGTTTATATAATTCTTTCAATAATCTTGGATGGCTTAATGGTAAAAAAAATAAAAATTTAAAAATACTAAGTGGAGATATAAGAGACCAAGAGTACTGTTTAAGGATAACTAAAAATCATGATATAATTTTTAATTTGGCAGCAATTATATCTATACCCTATTCTTACTTGTCCTATCAAAATTGTTTTGAGACTAATACACAAGGTGCATATAATATTTGTTTAGGAGCTCTAAAAAATAAGGTTACTAAAGTTATTCAACTTTCAACTAGTGAAGTTTACGGAACTGCAGAATATACCCCCATAAATGAAAATCATCCAAAAAAGGCGCAGTCTCCATACAGTGCTTCAAAAATTGCTTCAGATGCAATCGCCGATAGTTTTCACTATACTTATGATTTAGATATAACTATTGCCAGACCTTTTAACGTTTATGGACCTAGACAATCTTTAAGAGCAATAATACCAACAATTATAACTCAAATGATAAACAACAAAGTAGTTAAATTGGGAAATATTTCTACTAAGAGAGATTTTACACATGTTATAGATACGTGCAGAGGATTATATTTACTTATGCAATCTAAAAAAACTAAAGGGGAAGTTTTTAATATTGGATCTACTAAGCATTATTCAATTAAAGAAATTTTCGACATTTTAAAGAAAATTACAGGTTCTAATGTAAAATTAGAAATTGATAAAAAAAGATTTAGACCAGATAATTCAGAGGTTAAAATTTTATCTTGTAATTATAATAAATTAAAAAAAGTTACTGGATTTAGTCCTCAAATTAATTTTAAAGATGGTTTAAAGGAAACAGTTAAATGGTTTAAAGAAAATCCAAATATTTATACAAGACACAATATTTACAATATTTAAATTATATAAATTAAT
The DNA here is from genome assembly GCA_902516425.1 of uncultured Pelagibacteraceae bacterium. GTDB lineage: Bacteria > Pseudomonadota > Alphaproteobacteria > Pelagibacterales > Pelagibacteraceae > Pelagibacter. The sequence continues at coordinate 6,405 of CABXYE010000019.1, read as the reverse complement.
GAATAAACCAATTTTTATTGCTGAAGTAGGTGTGAATCATAATGGTAGAATTTCTTTAGCAAAAAAACTAATTTCAATTGCATCCAAATCAGGTGCTGATTACGTAAAATTTCAATCTTATAAAACAGAAAATTTAGTTTCATCAACAGCATCATTAGCCAAATATCAAAGATCAAAATCAGTAAAAAACCAATATGAATTGTTAAAAAAATATGAATTAACTTTTCTTCAACACCAAACTCTAATTAGAGAATGTAAAAAGAAAAAAATTAAATTTATTTCATCACCTTTTGATTTAGAAAGTATAGACATGCTAAAAAAACTAAAGTTAGAAACAATTAAAATACCTTCTGGCGAGATAGATAATGTTCCTTATCTTGTCCATCTAGGAAAATTGAATAAAAAACTTATTATGTCCACTGGGATGAGTACTTTTAATGAAATAAAAAAAGCATTAAAAATATTGATTAAATCAGGTACTCCATTAAAAAAGATAACTGTGTTACATTGTAATTCTCAATATCCAACACCTGAAAATGAAGCAAACATTCTGACAATAAAATACTTAAAAAAAAAACTGGGTTGTTCAATAGGGTATTCAGATCATACGAAGGGGTATCTAGCATCAACCTGTGCAGTTGTTTTAGGTGCAGATGTTATAGAAAAACATATAACTTTAAATAGCAATTCCCATGGTCCTGATCATAAAGCCAGCATGCATGTAAAAAATTTAAAAGAATTCATTAGCAGTTTAAAAAATATTAAAAATACGATGGGTATTGAAGAAAAATTATTGAGTAAAAAAGAAAAGATTAATAAAATATATGTGAGAAAATCAATATTTGCTAAAAAAAATATAACTAAAGGTGAAAAATTTTCAAAAGAAAATCTAATTACATTAAGACCTGCAAAGTTTATATCAGCATCAAAATGGAAAAAATTATTGAAACTTAAATCTAAATATAATTTTAGTGAAGGTAAACCTATAAAAATTTAATGAAAAAAAAAATATTAGTTTTCACAGCATCTAGAAGTGAATATGGAATTTTAAGGTCAATTATATTTAATCTATCTAAAATTAAAAATATAGAATTAAGTATAATGGCTAGTGGATCACATTTAAGTTCTTATTTTGGAAACACAATATCCGAAATTAAAAAAGATGGTTTTAAAAATGTAATTAAAATTAAAACGTTTGATAAAAAGATAGAAAAAGAAAGTATAAGTGAAACAATTTCAATTGGAATTAAAAAAATTTCCAAGTATTTAGCAAAAAAAAAACCAGATTTAATCTTAGTTGTTGGAGATAGACATGAGTTATTTTCTATATGTATTTCAGGATTATTGAATAATATTCCTGTAGCTCATATTCATGGTGGGGAAAATACAAATCATGTTATAGATGATTATATAAGACATTCAGTTACTAAATTATCATCATTTCATTTTGCATCGAATGAAACTTATAGAAAAAGAATTATTCAAATGGGAGAAAAACCAAAAAATGTAATTTTAAGTGGATCTCCTTCTATAGATATTATAAAAAAAACTAATTTTTTGAGTAAAAAAGAATTGGAAGTTTCGTTAAACATTAATTTAAAAAAAAAAATATTCCTTGTTACTTATCAGCCAGTTACACTTGATAAGAAAAAAAGTAAATATGAAATTAATAATTTATTAATCTCATTATCAAATTTTCCAAATCATATTATAATTTTTACTCTGCCAAATCATGATAGATATAGTGATTTAATAATTAATAAGATTAAATCTTATTGTAAAAATAAAGCCAACTTTTTTTATTTTAAATCACTTGGCCATTTAAAATACTTATCACTAATGAAAGTTTCGGAATTAGTAATTGGAAATTCATCAAGTGGTATTATAGAAGCCCCATATTTAAATGTACCCACAGTTAATATTGGGCAAAGACAAGAAGGAAGGTTGATGGGGAGATCAATTTTATCCTGCAATTCAAATAAGATGATTATTATTTCAACCATTAAAAAAGCACTAATTATAAAAAAAAATAAGAGAGTGTTTTTAAAGAAATTATATGGTAATGGCGATGCTTCTAAAAAAATCTCTAATTTTATTTCAAAATTAAGATTAAAAGAATTCAAATTAGGAAAGAAATTTAATGATATAAAATTCAGAATATGAAAAATAAAGTTAAAAAAGTTTCAATACAACTAAACAAATCTATAGAAAATGCTCTAAAACAGTTAAAAAAAACTGGTTCAAGGTGTCTTGTAGTTTTAGATAAAAAAAAATTAATTGGAACTGTTACAGATGGCGACCTTAGAAAATCAATTTTAAAAAAAAAAAATTTAAAAACTAAAATAATTAATGTTTGTAATACAAAACCTAAGTTTATTTATAAAAGTGAACTTTCTAAGAAAAAACTTAAAGATTTTTTTAAAAAAAAAATAGATTTAATTCCAATTATTGACGAAAATAATCAGATTTTAGATATATTTTTTGATAGTAAAAATCTTATATTAAAAAAGAAAAAAAATATTAGGTATAATAACGCTGTAGTTATTATGGCAGGTGGAAAAGGAACTAGACTTGAACCATTTACACAGATATTACCAAAACCACTAGTACCTGTAAAAGGTAGTGCAATCATTGTTCATATTATTAAAAAATTTCTTTCACAAAAATTTGAAAATATTAATATATCGATTAATTATAAAAGTAAGATTTTAGAAGCATTCTTTTCAGAAACAATATTAAGCAAACATCAAAAATTTATTTATGAAAAAAAACCTTTAGGTACTATAGGATCTTTACAAAACTTAAAGCCATTTCCAAAAAGCCCTGTCATAGTTACAAATTGTGACGTACTTTTTAATTTTGAATATTCAAAAATGTTAAAATATCATATCGAAAAAAATAATATTTTAACTATCGTAACTTCAAAAATTAAAAACTCTTTTCAATATGGATCTTGTGAAGTAAATAAAGACCAATCTCTAAAAAATCTTTTTGAAAAACCAAAAATAGAATATTTAGCAAACACAGGTTTTTATATTATTAACCCAAGTGCAATAAAATGTATTCCAAAAAATAAAAGCACAGATATAAATGATCTTATAAATATCCTTATAAGTAAAAAGTATAAAGTTGGCACATACCTAATATCCAACAGATCTTGGAATGATATTGGTAATTGGGTAGATTATAAGAGAACGATAAATTTACTTAATTTTTGATGAAAAAAATTTTAGCAATAGTTCCAGCCAGAGGTGGAAGTCTAACTTTAAAAAATAAAAATATTAAATTGTTCTGCGGAAAACCTCTTATATATTATGCTATAAAAAATGCTTTAATGTCTAAATACATTTACAAGGTAGTAGTATCTACAGATTCAAAAAAAATTGCGAAGATTGCATTAAAATTTGGAGCTGAGGTTCCATTCTTTAGACCTAAAAAATTATCAGACAATAAAGCAAAAATTATTGATGCTTTTAAATTTACTATAAAAAAACTCAAAAAAGAATATGATACAAATCACTTTATATCTTTGGCACCCACTTCACCACTGACAGAGGTCGAGGATATTAATCGATCGATAGAATTATATTTCAAAAAAAAAGCAAAAACACTTATTAGTGTTACAAAGAACACAAAACCTATAGAATGGTATCTTGAGAAAAAAAGAAACAATAAAATTACTCCATTTATAAAAAAAACATTTAAGGCAAACAGGCAGGATACTAAACAATTATATATCCCAAATGGTGCAATTTATATTATTAATTCCAATCATCTAATCAAAAATAAGACATATTTAAATAATTCAACCTACGCTTATGTTATGCCTAAATTAAAATCAATAGACATTGATGATAAAATAGATTTTCAAATTGCAGAAGATTTTTATAGAAAAAAAATCAGATGAGAAAATTGTTATTGTTAATACCACAAGGTCAAAAATATAAGACGATATTATTTTTTTTATTTTCTATTTTATTAATGTTACTCGAGTCCATTAGTATTGCAATAATAATACCTTTCTTAAGTTTTGTAATTGATGGAGATATAAATAATATACCATATGGAAATTATTTAAACTTATTTTTTAATTTTTTTGATTTTGAAAATCTACTAATTTTTTTATCACTATTAATTTTAATTGTTTATGTATTTAAAAATATTTTTTTAATCTATCTAAGGTGGTGGAGCTATAATTTTGTTAATCATTTAGTTTACAATTTGGAGACAAGACTCTTTGAAAATTATCTTAAGCAGAATTATTTTAAGGTTATTTCAACAAATAGTTCTGAAAAATTAAGAAATATAAGAAATGAAACATCTAGTTTTGCAAAATATTTGAACTCTATAATAGTTATTATAATTGAATTAATGGTTTTTATAGGTATATTATTTTTAATATTTTTTATTTATACTTGGGGTAGTTTAATATCCATGATTATTTTTGGCTCTTTAGTTTTTGTCTTCTACATAGCATCTAAAAAATTATTAATTAAATGGAGTGAAAAAAAAATTTTCCATTCTGGAAAATCTATAAAAGTATTAATTGAAGCATTTAATGCTATCAAGGAAATTAAAATTTTCAGAAAAGAGAATTATTTTATTAAAAATTTCTCATATCATGTAAAAAATTCTTTAAAGTTTAATACTTGGTTTAATACTTATAACGAAACACCAAAAATTTTTAGTGAAATATTGGTAATAATTTTTATTTGTTCTTTTACTGTATACATGACAGCAGAAGATGTTTCAAAAAAAGATATATTAACTTCTTTAGCTCTATTTGCTGTTGTTACAATTAGATTATTACCATCGACAACTAGAGTTATTTCTTCCATGAATACTTGCAAAAGTGCCTTACCTTCTGTTGATATTCTCATAGATGAATTAAAAGACAAAAATAAAATTAAAGAAAAAAATTATTCAATAAATTTTTTAGAAATTAAAGATAAAATTGTTTTTTCAAATGTTTCACTTATTTTTCCTAATCAAATTTTACCTATACTAGAAAATGTTAGTTTTAAAATTAATAGTGGAGAGATGATAGGAATTTCAGGAACAAGTGGATCTGGAAAAAGCACTCTAATTAACCTTTTAACAGGCCTTATTCAGCCCACCTCAGGTAAGATTTTTTTTGATGATACATTAATGAATAATCACTCCAACTTTAGTATTGGTTATATTTCACAAGAAACTCTACTGTTAGATAACACCATTAAATATAATATAGTTTTTGGAGAGGATTCTTATAAATTTAACGAAAAAAGGTTTTTAGAAGCAATCAAAATTGCAGATTTAGAGGAATTAGTTCTGTCACTTAATGATGGATTTGATACTTACATTGGTGAAAAAGGTCTAAAAATTTCAGGTGGTCAAAGACAAAAAATAGCGATAGCAAGGGCTTTATATACTAATTCAAAAATATTAATATTTGATGAAGCAACAAATCAAATTGATGAAAAAACTGAAATTAAAATTTTTGAAAATTTAAAAAAAATTAATAAAGATAAAACTGTTTTTTTTGTAAGTCACAATTTATCCTTATTTGATAATTGTGATAAAATAATAAAAATAAAAAATCGCAAAGTTGACCTTTTGCAAAAAAAATGAAAATATATAAATTAATAAATAGTATTTCTTTAAAAATTTCAATTCTACTCTTTAATCAAAGAGTTCCATTGAGTTATATTTTTTTCAATAAACTTTATAAAATTTTAATAATAAAAAAAGATATTATAAATGAGGAAATTTATAATTTTCATCACAATGGTTTTGGAAAACTCAAAATAAACATTAATGAGGGCCTAACCAAATTTAAAAATAACCTCAGTCTTTTAGAAAAAAATAATAGCATTAAAAATAACAAGGTAGATAAACGTCAGTTTTTTAAAATTGAAGAAAATAAAAAACTTAAATTCAAAAGTTTTTTAGAACAAAGCTTTGCACCAATAATGAATAATTTATCATTATACTATAAATCTGACATCAACATTGAAAATATAAAATTTTTCAGAATCAATAATGAAAATGATTTTGAGATAAAAAATAAAGAAGTTTATTCTAATTTCTTTCATCAGGATGCCTATTTATTTACCTATATAAAAATTTTTGTAAATTTAATGGATATTAGTGAGACAGAAGGTCCATTAGAAATAGTTTCAATTAATAATAGTGCAAAATTTATAAAAAAATTTAATTATAAAGACCGCAATAATTATAAGACTGTTAAAGATGAAATAATTTACAAAAATACGGGAAAAGCAGGTGACTGCTTTTTATTTTCTTCCCCTCAATGCTTTCACAAGGCAGGAATTCCAAATAATTATAGAGATATTTTGCAAGTTATTTTGGTTGCTTCACCAAAATTAAATAATAAAAATTATAAGTTCGATCAAAAAGAAGATG
>CABXYE010000018.1 GCA_902516425.1 uncultured Pelagibacteraceae bacterium | reverse complement strand
AAAGAAATTTCAGAATTTATTAACTACATCTTTAGATGAAGAAAAATATATATATATTAATTGAAAATACAAAAAGAGAGTTGGATGCAAAATTATTTCTTTCTCTTAATTTATTAAAAAAGAACTACAATGTAATTGTGGGTCATAAAGGAACGATGTGGAATTTATTTCCCCATTTGGAGCCAGGCATTGTTTTTTTAAAAAGTTATGGTCCTAGGAATAAAAAAATAATTGAATATTTAAAAAAAAGAAATTTTAAAATTGTATGTTGTGATGAGGAAATGATTGCGCCAAGTGATATTGCTACTACAATTTCACTTAGAAATGACGTGACAAGTTTTGAAAAATTAGATTTATTATTTACTGTTGGAAACGATGATACAAATGAATTAAAAAGTGTAAATAATAACAGTGAAAAAATTCATAAAACCGGAAGTCTTAGGATTGATATACTTAAAGATCCAATAAACAAAATTTTTGAAAATCAATCAAAACAAATTAAATCAAAATATGGAAATTTTATATTGTTAGCAACAGGATTTCCAAGAGTTAATCCATTAAACCAAGACCCATATAGTGGAATTGATCATATGTTTAATCTAATAGTTACTGGTCATAACTCAGATGAATTACTTTTTACTCCAAAACTAGTAGAAAATGCAAAAAAATTATTTAGCTTTCAGAGACACATGTTAGAAATAATAATTTATTTTATAATAAGATTTAACAAAAACTATCCAAATAAAAAAATTATAATAAAACCTCATACATTAGAAAAGGTAGGATTTTGGAGATATTTAGTAGATAAAAGAAATTTAAAAAATATAGAGGTTATTGATGATCAAGAAAAATCATCTATACCTTGGTTGCTAGCATCTGATTGTGTTGTAACCTCAAATTCAACTATTGGCTTAGAATCTTTTGTATTGAAGAAAAAGTGTATAAATTATTTGCCGACTGAAGATTTTTGGAAAGTAGAAAAGCAATTACTTAAAGATACTTCTTTGGTTATTAGAAACGAGGATAAGTTAATAGAAACTCTAAATAATTTAGATAATATGAACACTGATTATTTCGAATTTAATAGTGAAAATTATATAAAAAACTCTTCAAATGAAAATTTTTCGATTGATATAATATTAAGTAAACTTGAACAACTTGATATTAATTTAAGTAAGGATGAAGTGTTAAATATTAATAAAAAAATATATCTAACTTATTTAAATTTTTTTAGAATAATTAAAGATATTATAAAAAAATATTTATTTTTCAAAAACACAAGTCATTTATATAAAATGCATAAAAATAAAATGGGTAATATATTTGTTTTTAAGAATATTCAGAATAGAGCAATGGAAATTGGAAAAATTATAGGTATCAAAAATCCTAAAGTTAAACAAATTATACCTTTGGTATTTAAAATATATGAATAGAATATATTAAGGAATTTTTTCAAATAAATGCTCAAAAAAAAAAAAATTTTAGTTATAATTCCAGCAAAGGGAAATTCAAAAAGGCTTAAAAATAAAAATATTTTAAAAATTGACGGTTTACCCTTAGTTGTAAGAGCAGCAAAAGAGGCTTTAAAATCTAAGTATGTTGACGAGCTATTAGTTTCATCAGAAGCTAAGAATATATTGGATATTTGCAAAAAATATAATATTAATACTTTAAATAGACCAAAAAAACTTTCTAGATCATCTACTGAAAAACAAGAAGTTGTTGTAGATGCTGTGAAACGCTTCAAAAAAAATTATTTTAAGCCTGAAATAGTAATTTCTCTTCAGTGCAATTCACCTGAATTTAATTTTCAAGATATGGATAAGGCATTAGTTTTTTTTGAAAAAAAATTACATCCAAATGCTAAAATTAAGGAAGTTATTTCGATTAATAAAGATAACATACAAAATGCTTGTTTTAGAATTTTAACCTACAAAGCAGTTTTTCAAAAAACATTAAGTACAAAAATTGGTGTTTTTTTCACTAATTATTCTGATATTCATACATATCAACAATTTTTAAAATCAAAAAAAAACATTAAAAAAAAAAATGAAAAAAAAATATAATATTTTTTTTTTTATTTCTGATGAGGGATATGGACATACAGTCAGGCAAAGAGCAATTATAAAAGAGTTTTTAGAAAATAAAAAAGTTAAATCAATTACTGTCTATACGTCAAAAACTATTAAAATTTTAAAGGAAGAATTTTTAAATAAAATTAACTATAGAGATGTTTTTAATAATATTAAAACAAAAAAAAATAGTATGGGCCACTTGCAAATTAAAGAGACTGCTAAAATGTTAAATGGTTGGGAAAAAAATTCGAAAATATGGTTAAAAAAAAGATTACGAGAAAATATAAAAGCAGATTTTATAATATCTGACTTTGTCCCCGAGGCTTTTGAGTTAGCAGAAATTCTAAACATCAAATCTTACGGAGTATGTCATTTTACCTGGGATTGGCTATATGAAAATATTCTTAAAGAAAAAAAAAAACTTAAGTTGATGGAAAAATATATTAAAAAAGCAGATAAAATTTTCTTTCCTCCTATTACAGAAAATGAAATTTTAAAAAAATATAAAAAAAAATCTCATAAAATTAATTTTATAATTACTGATTTTAAAAAAAAAAAAATAATTGGCAATAAAATTATTGGTATTATTATGGATAACGGCACTAAATCAAATTCTAAGAATATTGCAAATATTCTTCCTTATTTAAAAAAGTTAAATAAAATAAAATTTTATATTCAAGCAGATAATTTTGTAAATAACCCTATGCTATATAAAATTGCTAAAGAATCAAAAAATATTGAATTAATCTATGGTAATAAAAATATTCATTCTAAGCTTCCACTTTCAAATTTTGTAATAGCGAGAGGAGGTTTTAATACTATTAGTGAATGTCTGGTGCTTAAAAAACCATCTTTGCTCATTGAAGAACCTAAAAACCCTGAAATTAAAAAAAATTTAAGCTATGTATTTAAAAAAAAATACTCAGTCCCTCTCCTTGCAAAAGATCTTTCAAAAAATATTATTTCTAGATTGAATAAATTTTTAGAATATGAATATAATCCTTTAAAAAAGAGATTAAATAAAATAAAATTTAAACCTAATGGTGCTAATCAAGTTTATAATGAAATCTTAAAAGATATTGAAAAATGACAAAAATAATTGCTGAATTATGTCAAAACCATAACGGTGATAGAAATATTTTAGATGAAATGGTTTCCGCCGCCGCAGAGAACGGAGCAGATTATGCAAAAATTCAGTCGATGCACTCAAGTGAACTAACACATAGAGAACGATTTGATAAAGGATTAATTGAAGGTGGTAAAGTTAAGATTATAAAAAGACCTTATGAAGATGAATATGAAAGATTAAAAAAACTAGACTTAGAACATGAGGATCATTCATTATTTTTAAGCTTATGCAAAAAATATAAGATTAAACCTTGTACAACAATATTCTCTTTATCTAAAATTAAGATGATTTCTGATCTTAAATTTGAAACAGTAAAAGTTGCAAGCTTTGATTGTGCATCACATAGATTAATAGAAGAAATAACAAAATTTGATTTTAAACATATAATTGTATCTACGGGAGCAACTTATAATAGAGAAATTAAAAAAACGGCATCTATATTAAAAGAGAGTAAAAAAAAATTTACACTTTTGCACTGTATTTCAATTTATCCGACGCCGTTGAAAGAAGGGCACTTGGAAAGAATAAATTATCTGAAGAGACTTTCAAGCTCTGTTGGTTTAAGTGATCATTCAAATCCTGAAATAAATCACAATATACTTTCAGCAATGTCGATGACTTATGAAATAGACTTTATAGAAAAACATTTTACAATTTTAGATAAAGATAAAAGTAAAGATGGTCCTGTGTCTGTCAATCCTTCTCAACTTAAGGAACTTTCTAGTTTAACTAAATTTTCAAAAAAAAAGTTATTGGATTATATAAAAGATAAAAAGATTGATTATGAAATATTAAAAGGTATGGCAAATAGAGATTTGTCAGATCTTGAGCTTTTAAATAGAGATTATTATCAGGGAAGATTTGCATCAAAAAATGGTAAAAATGAAATAGTTTTCAACTGGGATGAGCAATCTGAATTTTATTAATATAGAAAAAAATGAAAATTAATATTAAAAAAAACGTTCATACTAAAGGCTTTAATAACATGTATATTAAAGGACTAGAAAAAATAGATAAAAAAAATTTTGTAAATAAAGTTCTGGTTGAGTTTAATAAGCAAAAAATAAGAAATAATACTTTTGAATATTTAGATGAAATTGAAAAAGGTTTGATCGATTATCCTTACAAAAAAAATCCAGATCAATTATTTAAGATTAATGACTATGAAATATTTGAATTACAAAGATTAGATCAAAATCTTTATTTAAGATATCTTATTTATAGATATAAATATAAAATTTTTCCTATACTTAAACTAACAGATGACTATCCTCCCTGTGTTCAAATTGAACCAACATCTAAATGTAATTTTCGTTGTATAATGTGTTATCAGTCTGATAATAGTTTTTCATCAAAGAAAAATGGATTCATGGGAGATTTAAATCTTGAAAATTTTAAAAGAGTGATTGATGAAATTGAAGGACATGTTGAGTCAGTTACTTTTGCATCAAGAGGAGAGCCTACTTTGAATAAGGACCTTCCAAAGTTTTTAAGTTATTGCGATAATAAGTTTATTGCCTTAAAAATGAATACTAATGTGTCAATGTTAAATGAAAAATTAATTCATGCACTTTTAAGTTCAAGCTTACAAACAATTGTATTTTCCATTGATTCCGCCGATAAAGATGCTTATGAAAAAATTAGAGTAAAAGCAAAATACGAAAGATTATTAAAAAACTTAGAACTTTTTTATCAAATTAAAAAAAAAGATTACCCCGATTCAAAAATTATTATTAGAATTTCAGGAGTTAAAATTAATACAGATCAAAAAATAGAAAATATGATAGCACATTATGAAAAATATGCCGACATGATAAGTTTTACAAATATGATTCCATGGCAAAGTTCATATGAAAACCCAGTTAATGAAATAACAAATCCTTGTTCAGAACTTTGGAGAAGAGTATTTATTTGGCAAGATGGAAAACTTAATCCTTGTGATTACGATTATAAATCTGAATTGTCAGAATATTCAATCAGAGATATTGGTATAAAAGATTTGTGGACATCAGGATATTATAATAATCTTAGAGACAAACACTTAAATTCAAGTAGAAAAGAAATATATCCTTGTAACCGTTGTATTGCAGTTTAGTGAAAATATTAGTTATAGGATATAGAAATCATAGTGAGTCTATTATTAGAATATTAGCTAAAATAAAAAGAGTAAAAAAAATATATATATTTAAAAGAAAAATAAATAAATTTAGCTTAAATATTTCAAATATAGAGTTTATTAATAAATTAACTAATCTATCAATATATGATTGTTATTTTATACTTTCCCCAAACAATACACATGTCAAATATATTAAAAGATTAATAAAATTTAATAAAAAAATTTTTTGTGAAAAACCCTCATGCACAACTATTTTAGAATATGATTATTTAATAAAATTAAAAAAAAAATATAAAAGAAATATTTATTTTAATTTTAACTTAAGACACACAGAATTATATGAGTTAGCAAAAAAATATCTAAAAACCAAAAAACTTGGCAAACTTCATCATTTATATTTCAAGGGTGCTAATGGTATTGCATTCAAAAAAAAGTTAAAAACATCAAAGAGATTTAATTCTAGTAATATATTTGACAGGATTACAGGTAATATTGGGGTTCATTATATTAATTTTTTTTTAGGTCTAATTTCACCTAGGCTAGTAAGTTATAAATTTAAGATAAATTGTATTGAGGGTTCCACAAGAAAAAAAGTCACTGATTATGCTAAGATAGACATATATACTAAAAATATTTTTGGTAGTATTTTTATGACATACTCAAGTGTAGCAGATTATCAAGTAGAATTAGTATTCACAAACGGCGTTTTAAAATTTAATAACAATAGAATAATCTTAGCATTTCCCAGAGATTCATTCGATATCAATGGAAACTATATTTATCCTAAAGAAAAAATATTAACAAAATTTTCTTCATATAAAGATTATACAAAAAAAAGTTTTTATAATTCTGTTAACTATTTTATAAAATCTACATATAATAAAAAAAGTTTTTCCATAAAAAATTTTGATGACTCACTATTAACCTCAAAGGTTTTAATAAAGGCAAATAATAAGAAAAATTAATATGTATTTTAAAAAATATAGTAGATGTATTTATTGTAATTCTAAAAATTTAAAAAAAGAAAAAACACAAATTCAAATAGACAATTTTTACTTAAAAGCAATTAAATCTGATTTAGACATAACTAATAAGCAGTTAAAAAAAATGAAGGTATATAAATGCCAAAAATGTTATATTTTGCAAAGTAATCCATGGTTTACTGAGAGCATATCTAGAAAGATATATTCAAATATTTATGGGCAACATAATCGTAGCTGGTCAAATCTAATTAACTTTATAAACAAAGGGTATACTGCAAATCATGGATCACTATATAAAATATTAAAAAAAAATATTAATATTAAGAATTATGCTGAATTCAACAGTCCGTTTATGGGTTTAATGATGGATTTTTTTTTGCTTGAATATAAAAAAGATAATTCTTTTTTAAAAAATATTTTTACAAATACATTAAACTATCTTTCTTCTAGGCAGGTAGCTGGAAAAAGTATTTATCAAAAAAAATTGAGCAATCAAAAAGCATCTTTATTTTTAAGAACCTGTAAAAATTTAAAAAAAAGATACTCTATAAAAACTATCAAAAAAGTTAATAAATATTTATTTATTGATAATTCAGCTTTGTGTTGGGGTCAAAATGATAATTTTAAATCAGTAAACAGTAAATCTTTTGCGTCGGAATTTTTTGATTTACAAATTTTAGATTTAAATAAAAAAATAGATAAAGTAAAGATAGATTTATTTGGAATTTTTCATACGCTAGATCATACATTGCAGCCAAACAAAGTACTTAATTTTGCATTGGATAATAGTGACTATGTTTTGATTTACTGTCACATTGATAAATTTTTAGAGAAACAACACTTGTTTTCACTAACTAAAGATTTTATGAAATATCTTAATAAAAAAAAAGTTTATACATATGATATGTCAAAAGATATAAAAAAAAAAATTGAAGTACCAGAATTATATTTTTTGTGTTCCAAAAAAAAAAAGTATATAGATATAATAAAGAATGATGAAAAAAAAAATTCTAAAACTAGGAGATAATATTAAAGGTGTTAATAGTAATTGGAAATTTTCTGGTAACACTGCTAAAAATTTTGACAGTCATATTAAAAAGTCTGTTCCGCTGTATGACTGGTCGCATGATATCTCATTAAAGTTATCTGACTTTTTTCTTAATGAAAAAACAAATGTATACGATTTAGGTTGTTCTACCGGAACTTTTTTGAAAGAACTCTCTATAAGATCAAAAGAAAAAAAACATATCTTTTATGGAGTCGATGAAATAAAAGACATGTGTAAAATTGCTACTAAAAATAATAAAAAAAGAAAGAATGTAAAGATTATCAATAAAAAAATTGAGGATATTAAATTTAAAAAAAGCTCCTTAATAACATCGTTTTATACAATGCAATTTATTCACCCTTCTAAGAGACAATATATTTTTAATAAAATTTATAAAAACTTGAATTGGAGTGGTGCGTTCATAATTTTTGAAAAAGTTAGAGCACCAGATGCTAGGTTCCAAGATATAACAATTCAGATTTATAACGATTATAAGATAGAACAAGGTTTCACAAGCGAGGAAATAATATCAAAATCTAAGAGTTTAAAAGGTGTTATGGATCCCTTCAGTAGTGCTGCAAATTTTCAAATGTTAAAAAGAGCGGGATTTAAAGATATTATGAGTATATTAAAATTTTTAAATTTTGAAGGTTTCTTAGCAATAAAATAGTTTTACTTTAATAGAATATTATATATTTTGATATGTCGTTTTAATTTCTCACAATCATTATGAAAAAAAAAAAAAAATTTGAAAATCTAGTAGATAAAAATAGTTTGTTAAATTTTTTAAACCCAACATCCAGGGGAACTCATTTTAGAGACTCTCCTCCTTCCTCACAACTCAAAACCAGACAAATAGGTAGAATAATTTTGCAGTTTCATCAAATTATATCTTTATTTCAACAATTAAATATTAAACTTGAGAATAAAATTTTTTTGGATGTGGGTACTGGAAATGGAATGATACCCAAACTAATATCAAAATATACTAAGGTTAAATACACAGAGGGAATTGATCCTTTTTTGGACGGAGAACATACTACTAGCTGGCAAAAACATGACCATAATAGCGAATTTTTTAAAATAACAAAAAAAATCAGCTCTTTAGTTAATAAGAAAAACAAAGAAATTATTTTTGAAAAATATAGTAAATCTACGAAGTATGAGCCTATGAGCTTTCAGCCTATACCTATAAAATTAGAATTAAATAAAAAGGTAAAATATAAGTTCCATCAATTAGATGTTGCAAAGGCTGGGAGTTTAAAAAAAAAATATGACATAGTTTACTTTAAAGCTCTAGAGCATATATCTAATATTGATAAAATTTTTAAAGAATTAAATAAAATAACTAAAAAAAAATCTATTATTTATTTTAAACATAGATCATTTTTTTCTTATTTAGGTCCACACAGATATGCTTCAACTTTTATACCATGGGGACATGTTTACTTAAGTGATAAAGAAATGATAAAATACGTTAAGATTTATCATAAAGATAGAGCAGAAAAAATCTTAAATTTTTATTTTAAAGAACTATCTTATCCAAGATTTACAGTAAATGAATTAATTAAAACTGCAAGTGATCATAATTTTGTAATGAAAGTTAATATAGTAGAACCTTTTAAAAAATTAAATAAGTCCATAAAATATTTAAGAAAAAATAAAAATTTTTGGAAAAAAGTTTATAAAAATTATCCAAAATTAGCATCAGATGAGTTATTTAGTGGGATGCATCATATTATTTTAGAGAAAAAATAGAAATGTATTTTTAGAAATGTGTGGTTTTTTTTTTCATAATTCAAAAAATTTAAAAAAAAAAAGTAAATTAGAAATATCTAACATAAAGACTGATCTGGTAAAACGTGGTCCTGACAGCTTTAAATATATAGAGAGAAAAAACTTTTGTATGTTTTTTTCTAGACTATCAATAATTGATCTTAGTAAAAAATCAGATCAGCCTTTTACTGATAAAAAAAAAAGATACTTTTTAGTTTTTAATGGTGAAATATATAATTATCTTGAAATAAAAAAACAATTAATTAATGAAGGCATTAAATTTGAAACAAAATCAGATACAGAAGTTTTATTTAGACTGCTAATCTTAAAGGGAATGAAGGAAACTTTGAGTATTATACAAGGAATGTTCTCATTTATATTTTTTGATTATAAAAAAAAAAAATTTTATGGTGCTAGAGATCATTTTGGGCAAAAACCATTTTATTATCATAAATCAAAAAGTGAATTTTTAGCATCAACAAATATTCATCCAATCTTAAAAAATATTAAAAAAAAATCCATAACACTAAATAAAGATTCTATAAATCAATATTTGTGTTCTAGCGGTATAATTTCTCCAACTAAAACATTTTTTAAAGGAATATCAACCTTGCCGGCTGGAAGCTATATTACTGCTAATAATGAAGGATTCACAATTAAAAAATATTTTCAACCTATAGATTTATTTAAAAAAGAGAAATACTTAGAACTTAGAAATACTGATGAAAAAAAAATTATAAAATTATTAGATTTAAAAATTAAAGAGGCAGTAGAAAGACATTTGATAAGTGATGCAAAATTAGCAGTAACTTGTAGTGGAGGAATCGACTCATCCTTGATCACAAAATATGTAAATGAAAAAGATAAAACTATTTCAATATTAACCAACACCTCTGAGGGAATTGAAAAATTATCTAAGATTGTTCCTAAAATAATAAAAAAAAGCAATATTTCAAAAAAAAGAACCTATTTTATTAAACAAAAGAAAATTGATTATTTTAATATTTTGTCAAAACTCATTCAGGATAATTTATTTCCTGCTAGATGGGGCGGTGGTCCACCAATGAAAAACTTATGCGCTTTTGCAAAAAAAAGAGAGATTAAGGTTCTGTTAGGAGGAGATGGTATAGACGAATATTTCTGTGGGTATAATTCTTTTTATAATTCTTTATATAAAAACAATAAATATGGGCTTCATAATATATTGTTACTTAACAAAAAATTTGGAATCAAAAAAAATGTAATAGATAAATTCTATAATAGGATAATAGAATCGAAAAAAAAAATTTCAAAAAAAATTAAATTTATTAAAAATAAAAATGAGAGAAAAATTATCACAAATAGTTTTTTAGATACTGAATTTTTTTTACAAAGTTGTACGCTTCCACATTCAGATGAATATTCTATGTACGAGTCAATTGAAATGAGAAATCCATATTTAGATTTAGAATTAGTCGAATTTTGTTTAAATCTTCATAG
>CABXYE010000017.1 GCA_902516425.1 uncultured Pelagibacteraceae bacterium | reverse complement strand
CAAAATCGCTGTTAAAAAAGGGTTTTGAAACAACTTTAATTTCAGGACCAACAAATTTAGAAATAAATAATGATATTAATTTGATCAAGGTTGAAACTGCCGAAGAAATGTTTCAATCAACACTTAAAAGTTTGCCGGCCGATGTTGCAATATTTTCAGCAGCAGTGTGTGATTTTAAAGTGAAAAGAACTTCAAAAATTAAAATAAAAAAACTAGATAAAATAGATTTAAAATTGGAGAAAAATGTGGATATTCTTGATTATGTTTCTAATCATAACTCCTTAAGGCCAAAGCTAGTAGTGGGTTTCGCAGCTGAGACCAATGATTTAGAAAACTATGCTAATAAAAAACTAGATGAAAAAAATTGTGATTGGATAGTTGCAAATGATGTATCAAATGGAAAAATTGGTTTTGATTCAGATTTTAATGAAGTTTCAATTTTTTTTAAAAATAAAAAAGTAAATAGACTTAAATATAAATCTAAATCAGAAATTTCAGACGAATTAGTGGAAAAAATCATTGATCATTTAAACTAATGATTAAAGTCTTAGTAAAAAAATTAGAACCCTCTGTAAAACTACCCGCATATAAAACTAGTGGTGCTGCAGGTATGGATCTAATGGCATTTATAGAAAAATCAATTGAATTAAAGCCAGGAGAATCAAGTCTTGTACCAACTGGATTATCAGTTGCATTCCCAGAGGAATATGAAATTCAAATTAGACCAAGATCAGGTCTGGCGGCAAAAAATAATATTAGTGTTTTAAATACACCTGGTACAATCGACAGTGATTATAGAGGAGAAATAAAAGTTATTTTATTTAATCATGGTAAAGACAGCTTTAAAATTAATAATAATGATAGAATTGCTCAAATGATTTTAACTCCAGTTATAAAAATGGATTTAGAAGAAACAAATGAACTTCCAGACTCAATAAGAGGCGTGAGAGGTTTTGGTTCAACAGGTAAATGAAGGAAAGTCTAAGCAAGTCCCAAATTGAGAGATTTTCAAGACAATTAGTTTTAAAAAATATAGGTGCAAAAGGTCAAAAAAAAATTTTGTCCTCTAAAATTTTAATCGTTGGTATTGGGGGCTTGGGTTGTCCTGCTGCAGAAAATCTAGTAAGAGCTGGTATTGGTACTATTGGTCTTATTGATAATGATATAATCAATCTTTCTAATATACACAGACAAAGCTTATTTACTTCTAAAGATATAAAAAAATCAAAAGTTAGTGTAGCTGCAAAAAAATTAAAAGAGATAAATCCATCTACTAAAATTAAAACTTACAAATCACGACTCGATATAAATAATATCAAAGAAATAATTAAAAATTATGAAATTATAATTGATGGCTCAGATAATTTTAAAACTAAATTTTTAATTAATGATTACTGTATAAAATTTAAAAAAAAATTGGTGACAGGTGCAATTAGTAAATTTGATGGTCATGTATTTACATTTGATTTTAAAGATGAAAAAACAGCATCCTTAAAAAGTTTTTATCAAGAAAATGAAATTTCAGATGATAATCTTAATTGCGAATTTGAAGGAATTCTTGGCACAACTGCATCAATTGTAGGAACTACCCAGGCAAATGAAGCATTAAAAATGATTATGGAAATTGGGCAAAATTTAAAAAATCAAATATTAATTATAGATCTTTTAAATCTTAATTTTAGAAAAGTTAAATTTAAAAAAAAATAGAGCGTCTCACAATAATGAAAAAATTATATATTTTAATTTTCTTCTGGATTTTTTTCCCATTTAGCATTTCAGCAGATGAAATTTTTCTTTCATTAAAAAAAAATAAAGTAAATGTTAGATACGGTCCAGGATTTGAGTATCCTATAAAATATATCTATAAAAAGATTAATTTACCAGTAAAGCAGATTGACAAAAAAGAAAATTTTAGGAGGATTATTGATCACAAAAATAATAGTGGGTGGATACATGTTTCTCAACTTAAAAAAGTAAATTCTATAATACCAAAAACTGATAAAATCTTGTTCAATAAGCCAACAAATTTTTCAAAACCTTTAGCGAAGATAGAAAAGGGTAGAGTTTTGCTAGTACAGATCTGTGATGATAAATGGTGTAAAGTAAGAACCCTAAATTTTAAGGGTTGGGTCAAAATAGAAAATTTATGGGGACTTAATTGATGATAATCTACCTAAAATCTAATTTAAAAAGACAAACTATTTCTGTTGTTCACAAACATCCTTAATTACTGGAGCATTTGCACAGTCTAAACATTTTGTTTTCTGAACAATACAACCATCATCAAGAACTTCAACATCAACAGTTTTATCACACTTTGAACAAGTTGAAGAAATTGTTAGTCCGCATTTTTTACAATTATAATTTTCTATATGCATAATCAAAAAAATTAAACATAAATGAAGTTATTTCAACAATTATTTGTGCGAATGATTATTGTTAGCGTAATTTTTTTGCGAATGATTACTAATTGCTTTTTTTTCGCAGATATTCAATCTAATTATTTTTTTTTAAATTTATTCGTCCACCACTTATCTAAAATAAAATACCAAATTGAATTCGCAATTGGTTCAACGATAGCATCTGTTAGTGCGATTTTAAAAGAAACATCTGCAACTAACATTAAAACTGTAATCGCAATTGCAAAGTGTCCAATTGTATAAATTACAGTCCTAAGTAAAGAACCTTTATTATTTTGATAAATATTTTGGGATGCCTGAAATATGCCTTTTGTTATTTCCATCAGTTTTTAAAAGGACTCTCAAGTACACAAGCCACAAGGTGTATTCGAGCCTGTTCACCTCCGTTAAAAAAATTATGATATTTTGTATTGTTTGTAATCCAAACTTTCCCATCTGCGGGTAAATGTTTAGCAACATTTTCTATAACCATCGAGCAACCTTTATTGGTGATAATTGGAACATGAAGCCTACATTCTGGATCTTTGTGCCAACTTAAAGTTGATCTAGGCTCTTTTAATAAAAGCCTAACTCTGCCTAGTTTAAATCTTTTTCTTAGCGCTTCATAAACTTCTTTAAAATACGTTTTCTCGAATTCAGGTACTAATTGAGTATATTTAGACTCATCAATATCAACATCCCTTGAAACTTCTTTTCCAGTATCGTCTGCTATTGTCCAATACTTTCCTCTAACATTGTTACCTTTTATAGAATTTTCGTCATTTGGGATTTGATTAATTGAGATTGCACCGAAATGAGTTACTCCTGGAGACTTAAATCTTTTATTCTTTAAAATTTTGTCTAGGTCTTCTCTTAACCTTACAATATCAAAATCTAAACCTGGAACCTCATAAAAGTCTTCAAAACTTACAGTAGCCATATTATAATTGTTCTTCTCTATTTTACTCGATTAATTTAGCTTAAGATCAAATCTGTCTGCATTCATTACTTTTACCCATGCAGCTATAAAATCATCAACAAATTTTTTACACGAATCTTCACAAGCATAAACTTCTGCAAGTGCTCTTAATTGAGAATTTGAACCAAAAATTAAATCAACTCTTGTTGCTTTCCATTTATTTTTTTTAGTTTTTCTATCTTTTCCTAAAAATGTTTGCTCTGATTTGTCTTCTTCTTTCCAAGTAATATTCATATCTAATAAATTTACGAAATAATCATTAGTAAGAGTACCTGGCTTTGTAGTGAAAACTCCATAATCTGAACTATCGTAGTTTGTGTTTAAAACTCTCATTCCACCAATAAGCGCTGTCATTTCTGGTGCCGTCAAACCCATTAACTGTGCTTTATCGACTAATTTTTCTTCTGCGGAAACATTTGAAGCTCCTCCATTAAGATAATTTCTGAAACCATCTGCTTGAGGCTCAAGAAGACCAAAAGAATTAACATCAGTCTGATCTTGTCTAGCATCTCCTCGACCAGCTGAGAAGGGTACATTTGCTTTATAGCCAGCTTTTTTTGCCGCCATCTCGATGCCAACACCTCCCGCTAAGACAATTAAATCAGCCATCGATACAGTTTTATTTTTACTATCAAATTTATTTTTAATTTTATTTAAAGCATTAATTACTGTTGATAGTTTTTTTGGATTGTTAACTTTCCAATTTTTTTGAGGTTCTAGCATTATTCTAGCACCATTAGCACCACCTCTTTTATCTGAACCTCTAAAAGTGGATGCTGATGCCCATGCTGTAGAAACCAAATCTGAAATAGATATCTTTGATTTAGAAATTTTTGTTTTCAAATAATTAATATCTTTTGATTTAAGTTTATACTTTGGTTTATCAATTGGGTCTTGCCAAATTAATTGTTCTTTAGGAACATCACTGCCAAGATAACAAACTCTTGGGCCCATATCTCTATGAGTTAATTTAAACCAAGCCCTAGCAAATGCATCATGAAACTCTTTAGGATTTTGATGAAAATGCTTTGTTATAGGTCCATAACTTGGATCAACTTTCATTGATATATCTGTTGTTTGCATCATTGGTGGATGAAGTACACCTTTTTGATGTGCATCTGGAACCATTTTAATTTTTTGACCATTTTTCTTAGGTGTCCATTGATGAGCACCCGCAGGGCTTTTCGTAAGTTCCCAGTCATGGTCGTATAAACAATCTAAATATCCCATATCCCATTTAATAGGATTTTGTGTCCAAGCTCCTTCAATACCGCTACTAATTGCATCGACTCCTTTTCCAGATTTATATCCACTATTCCATCCTGTAGATTGATCTTGAAGTCTTGAGGCTTCTGGATCAGGACCTTTGTATGACTCTGATGCTGCACCATGAGATTTTCCAAAAGTATGTCCTCCAGCCACTAGTGCTGCTGTCTCATAATCATTCATAGCCATTCTTCCAAAAGTTTCTCTTATATCGTGAGCTGCAAGTTTTGGGTCTGGATTTGCGTCTGGACCTTGTGGATTTACATATATTAAACCCATATGTGAAGCCCCTAAAGGCTGTTCTAAATCTCTAGTACCACTATATCGTTCTACACCTAGCATCTCTTTTTCTGAACCCCAGTAAATATCATCCTCTGGTTCCCAGATATCAGTTCTACCTGCTCCAAACCCAAATGTTTTAAAACCCATCGAGTCTAAAGCTACGTTTCCGACTAATATAAAAAGATCTGCCCATGAAATTTTACTTCCATATTTTTTCTTAATAGGCCACAACAACAATCTTGCTTTATCTAAATTTACGTTATCTGGCCAAGAATTAAGTGGAGCAAATCTTTGGTTTCCTGTTCCAGCACCACCTCTGCCATCACCTGTTCTATAAGTTCCTGCTGCGTGCCAAGCCAACCTAATAAACAATGGACCGTAATGACCATAATCAGCTGGCCACCAATCCTGTGAGTCTGTCATTAATTTTTTTAAATCTTTTTTTAAAGCTTTGTAATTAAGTTTTTTAAATTCTTTTGGGTAATTAAATTTCTTATCCATAGGGTTAGAGAGATTAGAGTGCTGACTAAGAATTTTAAGATTTAAGCTATTTGGCCAGAAGTCTCTTACTGTTTGGCCTCTTCCTGCAGAAAATTTTGCAGGTGTACCCGCTCCTGTGAAAGGACATTTGCTTAGTTCATTGGCTTTAAAAGATTTATTTTTAAAATTTTCAGTGCTCATTTAATTTCCTATAGATTATTTTAGATTTTAGCCAGTTTATAATGATTCTAAATAAGTGTCAATTGGTTAATAATGACGCTAAATTGATTGAAAATTTAGTCTTCAAGTTTTACTAGAACCTCAACAGACTTTATTCTCTTTCCATTAATTTTCTTTTTAATGTTTATAGGTCCTACATCAGAATTTTCTAAGTCAATCAGTTTTTGATCTTTTAGATCATAAAAATGATGATGATCTGTAACATTAGTATCAAAATAAGTCTGGTTTGAATTTATAGGTATTTGTTTCAAATAGCCTTTTTTTTCAAAAGCATGGACTGTGTTATAGACCGTCGCTAAGGAGATCTTATTATCTATACTGTCTTTAATCTTTTGCTCTAACTGGTTAATTGTAAAATGGAATGTTTTTTCAGTATTAAACAATACTTCGCATATTTGAAGTCTTTGTTTCGTAGGTCTTAATCCAGAATTACGTAATTTATCAATATATTTCACTATTTAAGAGTATTGTTAGTTATAATTATTCTAAACTAGTATTATAATTATATTATAAAATGTTAAAATCAAGTAAATAAATGTACTCAGTTTTATGAAAAAAAACTCTTACTCATATGATGAGCTAATAAATTGTGGTGAGGGCAAACTATTTGGTCCAGGTAACGCTAAATTACCTCTTCCACCAATGCTTATGTTTGATAGAATTACAGAGATTAACGATGATAAAGGGGCTTTTAAAAAAGGGTCTCTCAAGGCGGAATTGGATATTAAAAATGATCTCTGGTTTTTTGATTGTCATTTTAAAAAAGATCCTGTTATGCCAGGGTGCCTAGGTTTAGACGCAATGTGGCAGTTAGTAGGTTTTTTTCTGGGCTGGCAAGGAAATCCAGGCAAAGGAAGAGCTTTAGGTGTCGGCACTGTCAAATTTACAGGAGAAGTATTAAAAACCGTAAAAAATGTGAGATATGAAATAGATATGAAAAAAATCATGTCACCTAGTGAAACAACTGTTGGTCTTGCAAATGGAGTGCTGCTTGCTGATGAAAAAAAAATATACTCAGCAGACAATTTAAAAGTAGGATTATTTAAGTAATGAGAAGAGTTGTGATTACTGGTTTGGGTGTAGTTTCTTGCTTGGGTAACAATCAAGAGGAAGTACATCAATCTCTGTTAAAATCAAAACCAGGAATCTCTTTTGCTGAGGAGTATAAAGAACATAATCTAAAAAGCCATGTTCACGGCAAACCACAAATTAAACTAGAGGATTATATAGATAGAAAAACTATTAGATTTATGGGCTCGGGATCAGCTTACAACTATATAGCTATGAAGGAAGCAATTACTGACTCTGGATTGGAAGATAATGATGTAAGTAATTTTAAAACAGGAATTGTAATGGGATCTGGTGGTCCTTCAATTGAAAATGTTATTTTGGCAGCAGATAAAACAAGAGCTAAAACTCCAAAACTTATGGGTCCTTTTATTGTACCAAGAACAATGGCGAGTACAGCTTCGGCTACGCTTGCTGTTCCTTTTAAAATTAAAGGAACTAATTATACCATGAGTTCTGCCTGTGCAACGAGTGGACATTGTATTGGAAATTCTATGGAATTAATTCAAATGGGTAAACAAGATATCGTTTTTGCTGGTGGAAGTGAGGAAATCCATTGGGCGATGACCGCAATGTTCGATGCTATGACAGCGTTGTCATCTAAATACAATGATACTCCCGAAACTGCATCAAGGGCTTACGATAAAACGAGAGATGGTTTTGTAATTGCTGGCGGTGGTGGAGTTTTGGTGCTCGAAGAATATGAACATGCTAAATCAAGAGGAGCTAAAATTTATGCAGAATTGACAGGTTATGGAGCAACTTCTGATGGATACGATATGGTCGCTCCATCAGGTGAAGGAGCGGTGCGTTGTATGAAGATGGCTATGGCAACATCCAAAAATAAAATTGATTATATAAATACCCATGGGACTTCTACTCCAGTTGGTGATATTACGGAATTAAATGCTGTTAAAGTAGCTTTTGGAAATGAAATTCCAAAAATTAGTTCTACAAAATCACTATCAGGTCATCCATTAGGAGCTGCGTCTGTTCATGAGGCGATCTATTGTTTAATCATGATGAAAAATAATTTTATAGCAGGATCTGCTAATATAAATGAAATGGATGAAGAGGCTAAAAAATTTCCAATAATAGCTAAAACAGAGACAGGGGTTACTCTAAATGCTGTAATGTCTAATAGTTTTGGTTTTGGTGGAACAAATGCTGCTTTAATCTTTGAAAAAATATAATTATGAGCTTGATGAAAGGTAAAAAAGGATTGGTAATGGGTGTTGCCAATGAAAGATCTATCGCTTGGGGTATTTCACAAAAACTTTCTGAAGCTGGCGCTGAGCTTGCATTTACATATTTAGGTGATGCTTTAAAAAAAAGAGTTACCCCATTAGCTGAAAAATTAAATTCAAAAGTTACATTTAGCTGTGATGTAGAAAAAAAAGAAGATGTAACAAAGTTATTTAAAGATGTTAAATCACAATGGGGTGAAATAGATTTTGTAGTTCATGCAATAGCTTTTTCTGATAAATCAGAACTATCAGGAGAATATTTAAATACAACTAGAGAAAATTTTTTAAGAAGTATGTTAATTTCTTGTTTTTCATTTACGGAAGTTGCAAAAGAGGCATCTAAGGTAATGAAGAAGGATGGAAGCTTAATCACATTAAGTTATGAAGCAAATAAAGCTATTCCAAATTACAATGTAATGGGTGTTTGCAAAGCTGCACTAGAATCTAGTGTTAAGTATCTAGCTAGAGATTTGGGTGCAAAAGGCATAAGAGTGAATGCTATAAGTGCCGGACCTATTAAAACGCTGGCTGCCTCTGCAATCGGAGATGCAAAATTCCTTTACAAATGGAATGAAGACCATTCTTTACTCAAAAGAAACGTTGATATTCATGATGTTGGAAATTCAGCATTGTACCTATTAAGTGAGCTTGCAAACGGTGTTACTGGTGAAATTCACTATGTAGATGCTGGATATAATAAGGTGGGAATGCCAGATCCTAAGAACATTACCTAATATTAAAACCCACCCCGCCAATTGTTTTTATCATTGAATTGATCTTTTTCTTTTTTAGAAGTGGGTCTGAATAAATAATAAACCACAAATACTACACAAACCAAAAATATAAATATCTCCATATCTTTCAAAATTTATTCAGCAGCTTGTTTCATGGAAAGTTTAACTTTACCTCTATCGAAACCAATTACTTTAACTTTTACCTCATCCCCTTCTTTGACAACATCAGTGACTTTTACAACTCTTTTATCTGCTAGTTCTGAAATATGAACAAGTCCATCTTGTTTCCCCAAGAAATTAACAAATGCACCAAACTCCATAATCTTCATAACTTTACCTGAATAAATTTTATTCAGTTCAGCTTTTGCAGTAATGTCTTTAATCATTTGCATAGCAATGTTTCTGGCCTCTTCATCTGGAGCAGCAACTGTTACAACTCCTTCATCATTTACATCTACTTTCGCACCTGATTTTTCAACAATCTCTCTGATTGTTGCTCCGCCTTTTCCAATAACGGCAGCAATGTCTTTTTTATCAACAGTTACTTGTTCCATTTTTGGAGTATGTTTTCCAACATCAGCTCTTGACTTACCTAAAGCTTTATTCATTTCACCTAAAATGTGAATTCTTCCATCTTTAGCTTGTTTTAAAGCTTGCTCCATAATTTCAAAAGTAATACCAGTAATTTTGATATCCATTTGAAGTGAGGTAATTCCATCTTTAGTTCCAGCAACTTTAAAGTCCATATCCCCTAGGTGATCTTCGTCACCTAAAATATCTGATAAGACACTAAAATCATCACCTTCTTTAATTAAACCCATTGCAATACCTGCAACTGGTTCTTTTATCGGAACACCAGCGTCCATTAATGCTAAAGACGCTCCACAAACAGTGGCCATTGAAGAAGATCCGTTAGATTCTGTGATCTCTGATACAATTCTAAAAGTGTATGGAAAGGCTTCTTTTAATGGGAGTGATGAATTAATTGCTCTCCATGCTAGTTTACCATGTCCAATTTCACGCCTTCCAGTTCCAATTCTGCCAGTTTCACCAACTGAAAAAGGAGGAAAGTTGTAATGTAGCATAAATCTTTCTCTGTGTTGTCCATCCAAACTTTCTAATCTCTGCTCATCATCAGAGGTTCCTAAAGTAGTAACAACTATTGCTTGAGTTTCACCTCTAGTAAATAATGCAGAGCCATGAGTTCTTGGCAAAACACCAACCTCACATGAAATTGCTCTTACATCGGATAAACCTCTGCCATCTATTCTATTTTTATTTTTAAGAATATCATTTCTTACAATTGATTTTTCTAAACTTTTTAATTGACTATTTACATCAAGATCAGTGTAATTTTCATCTTCTTCGTAAAGTTTTTTAGCTTTATCTGTAATTTCTGAAATTTGATTTGATCTATCTTGTTTATCTTTTGTTGCAAAAGCTTTTTTTAGATCATCTGTAAATGTTGCTTCAAGTTTTTTCTTAACTTCGGACAAGTCTTTTTTCTCAACAGTCCATTCTGGCTTTCTACACTCTTTAGCAAGTTCCTCTATCATTTCAATTACTGGAACAAAACCCTCGTGTCCAAATTTAACTGCATTCAACATTTCCTCTTCTGTTAAACCATTTGCTTCAGACTCAACCATGAGCACAGCATCTTTAGTACCAGCTACAACTAAATCTAAACTTGAGTTCTCTAATTCAGCTTTTGATGGGTTAAGAATATACTTGCCATCAACGAAACCTACTCTTGAGGCTCCCACAGGGCCCATAAAGGGCATACCTGAAATAGCTAGTGCAGCTGATGAAGCAGTGATTGCTAAAATATCTGGTTGGTTTTCTTTATCATATGAAATTACTGTTGGTAACAACTGTACTTCATTTTTAAATTCATCAGGAAACAAAGGTCTGATTGGTCTATCAATTAACCTTGAGATTAATGTTTCGCTTTCAGTTGGTCTCGCTTCTCTTTTAAAATATCCACCAGGGATCTTTCCACCTGCATAGTATTTTTCTTGGTAGTTAACTGATAAGGGAAAATAATCCATATCTGGATTTACTTTTTTTGCTCCGACAACCGTTGCTAAAATAACTGTTTCGCCTGATGTTGCTATGATTGCTCCATCTGCCTGTCTTGCTACTTTGCCTGTTTCTAAACTTATTTTCTTTCCTGCTACTTCTATTTCCTTTTTGTGTACTTTAAACATTTCATTTCCATTTCGTTTCGTTCGTTTCGTTCGTTTCGTTCCATTCCGTTCTATCTATTTTGACTTCTATTTTCTTAGATTCAATTTCGACAGTACATTTTTGTAAGAATCCATTTTATTTTTTTTTAAGTATTCTAACAATTTTTTTCTTTTATTCACAGCTCTTAACAATCCAACTGAGGAGTGTTTATCTTTTTTAAATTGCTTAATATGTTTTGATAGAACCTCAATTTTATCTGTTAAAAAGGCAATCTGAACTTCTGAAGATCCAGTATCCTTATTATGCATTGCTAAGTCTTGTGCTTTTTTATTCATAGTTTTTCCTATTTATTTGTTTGTTTTATTAAATTTTCTATTTTTTCTGCATATTCAAATGAATCATCTTTCCTGAAAAATAATTTAGGTAAAAATTTCATAACTACTTTTTGTGATAAAATTTTTCTAATTAAGAAAGAATTTTCTTTCAAAACATTTATTTTCTCCTCAGCATCTTTTCCTCCTAGAGGTAATACATAAGCGTTTGCAACTTTTAGATCGGGACTCATTCTCACTTCTGTGACTGTTATGGTGTTCGTCTCTAATGGGATTTTAGCCTCATTTCTTATAAAAATCATGCTCAAAGACTGCTTAATCAATTCTCCGACTCTGAGTTGTCTTTGAGATATTGGTTTGCCTATTTTATCTGCCATTAAATTGTCCTCTCAGTTG
>CABXYE010000016.1 GCA_902516425.1 uncultured Pelagibacteraceae bacterium | reverse complement strand
TTCTTAAAAGAAAAAATTAATTTAATTACGTTAATTTCAATTATTTTAGCAATGTCTGGAGTGCTGTTAATGGTTGGAAATTCATTATCTCCAGGAGAATTATCTGGAAATTTAGCAGCTTTCACAATGCCAATTACTTTTGCAGTTTTGATAATGATCATTAGAAAATTTCCATCAGTTGATATGGTCCCGGCACAGTTCGTTGCAGGTATAAGTTCATGTCTTATTGGTTTATCACTTTCACCTACTATAATGATTTCACCTCATGATATTTTTTTAGGTTTTTTAGCTGGATTTTTTCAAATAGGTTTCGGTTTTATTTTTATAACAATTGGTGCAAGAACAACCCCTTCTGCAATGGTTGGAATAATCATGCTATCCGAATCTGTTCTTGGTCCTATTTGGGCTTTTCTTTTTGTAAGTGAAATACCATCATTATATGGGTTGATAGGAGGAGCAATAATACTTTTTGCTGTATTATTACAGTTTTATACGCTTTTAAAAAAACCAAAGGCAATCGTTTCCAATTGACATTTTAAGTTACTTATAGGACTATTGATCTACGGGAGAGTCTACAGTTTATCGTAGCGCCGAAGGAGCAACTACCCAGGAATCTCTCAGGCAAAATGGACCGTAACATATTAACTCTGGAAAGAGATTTAATTCTCGCCGAAGGAGCAAAACTCTCAGGCAAATATACAGATGGGTAAAATGAGTTAATATGGAAACAAAAAAAACATCGCTTTACAAATTACACCAAGATTTTAACGCAAAGTTTGTTGAATTTGCAGGTTATCAGATGCCAATCCAATATTCTGAAGGTATTGTAGAAGAGCATAAATTTACAAGAAATCACTCTGGTATTTTTGATGTGTCACATATGGGTCAATTATTTATTTATGGCGGCGATGAACTAATCATAGATTTAGAAAAAATTTTTCCATTAGATTTGAAAAATTTGAAACTAAATCATTCTAAATACAGCTTCTTAATGGATAAAGATGCTGGAATACAAGATGATTTAATCATTACAAAAATTAATGAAGGTTTTTTAATAATTCTTAATGCAGCGTGTAAAGACAATGATTTTAAAATTTTAAAGGAACTGTTAAACGAAAAGTATAAAATGGTTTTGGATGAAAATAGATCTTTAATAGCAATTCAGGGACCTAAATCATCACAAATCCTAAATGATGTCATTGATCGAGTAAAAGATTTAAATTTTATGTCTGGAAACTGGTACTTATTTTATAATCAAAAAATATACATTACTCGATCTGGGTATACAGGTGAAGACGGTTTCGAGATATCAATTCCAAATAATTTAGTGGATAAATTGACCAGAGAATTAATTGATAAAGGCTCGAAGCTAGTGGGTTTAGGAGCAAGAGATACATTAAGGTTAGAAGCTGGCTTATGTTTGTACGGTCACGATCTTGATAAAGACAAAACCCCGGTGGAAGCAAACTTAAAGTGGGCAATTTCAAAAGAGAGAATATCTAAAGGAGACTTTATTGGTTCAGACACTATTATTAAACAATTGAACAATGGTGTTACAAAAATTAGAGTTGGAATTAAACCTGAGGGAAGGGTAATTGCTAGAGAAAAAACAAAAATATTTAATCAATCAGATGTTCATATTGGAGAGATTACCAGCGGAACGTTTGGGCCAAGTGTTAATGGACCTGTAGCAATGGGTTACGTAGAAAATAAATTTTCTGAAAAAAATACAAAGGTATTTTTAGAGGTAAGAGGTAAAAAACATATAGGAAGTATTTGTAGCTTACCGTTTTATAAAAAAAGTTATGTGAAAGGATCCAACTAATGAGTGAAGTTAAATATTCCAAAGAACATGAATGGATTAAATTAGAAGGTGATATTGCAACGATTGGTATAACAAAACATGCAACTGAGATGCTAGGAGATATTGTGTTTGCAGAGCTGCCTGAAAAAGGCTCTAGTGTAGAAAAAGATGGAACGGCAGGAGTTGTGGAGTCTACTAAAGCTGCAAGCGATGTTTATACTCCAGTCAGTGGGGAAGTATTAGATACAAATCAAGAAATTGTAGATGATCCATCAAAAATAAATCAAGATCCTGAGAACAACGCTTGGTTTTTTAAATTAAAAATTAAAGACAAGTCGGAAATGGACTCTTTAATGAACAAAGAAGATTACGATAAATTTGCAAAGGAAAGTAATTCATAATGTTACATAGTTCACAAAAAGACTTTTTAAAAAGACATATTGGTCCTTCTGAAGAGGATCAATCAAAGATGTTGAAAAAATTAAATTATAAATCACTAGATGATTTAATAAATAATACTGTTCCAGAAAAAATACATTTTAAAGGAGAACTAAATATTGGTGATTCAAATTCGGAATATGAAGCTTTAAGAAAATTGAAAGCAATTTCAAAAAAAAATCAAATCTACTCAAACTTTATAGGCATGGGTTATTATGGAACCTATACACCACATGTAATTTTAAGAAATATATTAGAAAACCCAGGATGGTACACTTCCTACACACCATATCAGCCAGAAGTAGCACAGGGAAGATTAGAAATGTTATTAAACTTTCAACAAATGGTAGTTGACTTCACTGGTATGGATATTGCAAATGCGTCTTTACTAGATGAAGGCACTGCAGCAGCAGAAGCTATGGGTTTAAGTGATAGGCTTAATAAAAGTGATAGTAATTTAGTTTTTGTCTCTGAAAATTGCCATCCACAAACAATTGAAGTTATAAAAACTAGGGCAGAACCCATGGGTTTAAAAGTTTTTGTTGGAAATGAAGGTAAAGTTTTGGAGAAATTAAAAGAAGATATTGTCTGTGGAATTCTACAGTACCCCGGAACCTTAGGTGATATCAAAGATCCTAGCGAGGCAATAAGTAAAATTCATAAAAAAAATGGTAAAGCAATTTTAGCTTGTGATCTTCTTGCGCTTGCTAAACTTAAAACACCGAGAGAACTTGGAGCTGATATTGCAGTTGGAAGTTCTCAAAGGTTTGGTATTCCAATGGGATATGGAGGTCCGCATGCAGCATTTTTTGCAACAAAAGATGAATATAAAAGATCTATGCCAGGTAGAATAGTAGGTGTTTCAGTAGATAGACATGGAAATAAGGCTTATAGATTGTCATTACAAACTAGAGAGCAGCATATTAGAAGAGATAAAGCCACAAGTAATATTTGTACTGCCCAAGCATTATTAGCTATAGTGTCAGCAGCATACGCAATTTATCATGGTCCAGATGGAATAAAAAATATTGCTGAAAGAGTATCCCAATTAGCAAAGAACTTTGCTGATAAAATTAAACAATCTGGATATGAATTATATTCTGATTATTTTTTTGATACCGTTACAATTATTACCAAAGATAAAACTGATCAAATTTATAAAAATGCTTTAAATCAAAAAGTAAATATAAGAAAAGTAAATTCTGAAATGCTTGCTGTTTCTTTTGATGAAAAGAAGAATGTTTATAGAGTAAATCAATTATTAAAAATTTTTAATGCAGCAGAGTCAATTAAAAAAGAAGATCCTAAGGTAAGTTTACTTAATCTACCTAAGAATTTATTAAGAACTTCAAAATATCTAGAACATCCAGTTTTTAATTCATATCGTTCAGAGACTGAAATGTTAAGATATCTAAAGAGGCTAGAGGATAAAGATATTGCACTAAACAGAACTATGATAGCGTTAGGTTCATGCACCATGAAGTTAAATGCAACTGCTGAAATGATCCCAATATCATGGAGAGAATTAGCTGAGCCCCATCCGTTTGTGCCTATTGAGCAGATGGAAGGATATAGAACATTGTTCACAGATCTTAAAAATTGGTTAAGATCAATTACTGGTTTTTCAGGGGTTTCACTTCAGCCCAATGCAGGCGCTCAAGGCGAGTATGCAGGATTAATGGTAATTAGAAAATATCATTTAGGTAGAGGTGACAAAAATAGAAATATATGTCTAATACCAAGTTCAGCACACGGAACTAATCCAGCAAGCGCTCAGATGGTAGGGATGAAAGTTGTAGTTATTAATTGTGATAAAGAAGGTAATGTTGATTTTGATGATTTAAAGAAAAAAGCAGAAATTCACTCTGAAAATCTTGGAGCTTTAATGGTTACATATCCCTCTACTCACGGTGTATTTGAGGAAAAAATATCAGATATCTGTGATTTAATTCACGAACATGGAGGTCAAGTTTACATGGATGGTGCAAACTTAAACGCACTTGTTGGTATCGCTAAACCTGGAAATTTTGGCCCAGATGTTTGTCATATCAACTTACATAAAACATTCTGTATCCCACATGGTGGAGGAGGACCTGGAATGGGACCTATTGCATGTAAAAGACATTTACAGGTTTATCTGCCTAATCATCCAGTTGTTAAAGATTGTGGTCCTGCAAGTGGAATAGGCGCTGTATCAGCAGCACCCTGGGGAAGCTCAAGTATTTTGTCTATTTCTTGGATGTACATAAAAATGATGGGATCAGAAGGGTTAAAACTTGCTACTCAAGCGGCAATTTTAAATGCAAACTATATTGCTAGCAGACTAAAAGATCATTATCCAATTTTATACAAAGGTTCAAATGGCAATGTTGCTCATGAATGTATTATTGATATCAGATCAATTAAATCGGAAACAGGTGTTACAGAAGAAGATATTGCAAAAAGGTTAATTGATTTTGGTTTTCACGCACCAACAATGTCTTGGCCTGTATCCGGTACTATGATGATAGAGCCAACAGAGAGTGAGAATTTGTCGGAATTAGATAGGTTCTGCGATACTCTAATCAAAATAAGACAAGAGATAGATTTAATTAAGATTGGAAAGTTTGATAAAGTTGATAATCCAATTAAGAATGCTCCTCATACCGATACGGAGTTAGCTTCTAATGATTGGCAACATAAATATTCGAGAGAAGAGGCCGCTTATCCAGCTAAATTTTTAAAGACAAATAAGTTTTGGCCCCCAGTAGCTAGAGTTGACAACGTATATGGGGATAAAAATATTTTTTGTACATGCCCAAGCATGGATGAATTTAAAGAGGATGCAGCTTAATAATTAATGAAAATTGCTGTTGTTGGTTCGGGCATTTCAGGATTAAGCGCTGCTTATTATCTATCAAAAAATAATCATGTAGATTTATTTGAAAAAGAGGATCGCTTTGGGGGACATTCTCACACAATTGATTTAATTGTTAAAAAAAAAAGAGTTCCTGTTGACATAGGTTTTATTGTTTTTAATTTTAAAACCTATCCAAATTTGATTAAATTTTTTGAAGAAAATAAAATTGATATTGAAAAAAGTGATATGTCATTTTCCGTAAAAGTAGAAAATTCTAACTTTGAATATTGTGGAAAAGGATTAAGCGGAATTTTTTCAAATAGATTGAACCTATTAAACTTTAAGTTTTTAAAAATGGTTTTTGACATCGTAAAATTTTATAAAGACTCAGACTTATCTAATGTAACTGATAAGGAAATTACACTGGGTAACTATTTAATTAAAAAAAACCTTTCAAAAGAGTTTATAAATTATCATATAATACCAATGGTATCTGCCATCTGGTCAATGCCACCTTATGCTGCCAGTAAGATGCCTTTAAAATTTTTTTTAAAATTTTTTCAAAATCATGGTTTATTTAAATTGAAGAATAGACCACAATGGTACACAGTGTCAAAAAGAAGTAGGACTTATGTTGAAACAATTATTTCAAAAATTAGTGGTGAACATTTTAAGAATTATCAAATTAATAAAATTAAAAGTACAAATAATGGTGTAGATTTATACTACGGAGGAAATAACGAATTTTTTGATTACGATAAAGTGATATTAGCAACACATGCAGATCAAGCATTGGCTATGATTGAAAATCCAACTGATCAGGAAAAAGAAATTTTATTAAATTTCAGTTATAAAGAAAATATTGCTTATATTCATACTGATCAGTCAGTAATGCCAAAGAATAAGAAGGCTTGGTGTTCTTGGAACTCTTCTATGAAAAAAGATGAAATTGAAAAAAATTCGATCACATACTGGCTAAATTTATTGCAAAATTTGGAGTGTGAAGAAAATATATTTCTTACACTTAATCCTTATTTTGAGATTGAAGAGTCAAAGATTTTAAAAAAAGTAAAGTATACTCATCCATATTTTGATCAATCAGCCTTGGATTATCAAAGTAAGCTTAAATATTTACAAAATAAAAGAAATATTCTTTTTTTGTGGTAGTTATTTTGGTTACGGTTTTCATGAAGATGGAATAAAATCATCTATTGAAATGCTAAAAAACCTAAATGACTAGCTCACTCTATAATGGAACAGTAATCCATAAAAGATTTAAACCAAAAGTACATTTTTTTAAATACAGAGTATTTTCACTTTTATTAGATTTATCTGAGCTAAATCAATTAGACAAAAATATTAATTTCTTTTCGTATAACAGTTTTAATTTAGTAAGTTTTTTTGATAAAGACCATGGTGAAAGAGATGGTTCATCACTATTTGAATGGGTAAAAAAAAGCTTAATAGAAAACAACATAAACTCAGAAAATATAAAGATAAAATTGTTATGTTATCCAAGAATTTTTGGATATGTGTTTAATCCTTTAAGTGTTTTTTTTGTTTACGACCATCAAGAAAATTTAATTTCTATCTTGTATGAAGTAAAAAATACTTTTGGAGAACAACATACTTATATTTTTAAAGTAGAGAATAATAACCTCTTACAACACAACTGTACTAAAAAATTTCATGTGTCACCATTTATTGAGATGAATTGTAATTATTTTTTTAGAATTTTAAAGCCTTCAGAAAAGATATCAGTTATAATTGAGCAATATCAATTAAATGAGAAAATTTTATTTGCATCTCAAGATGGCAGAAGAGTTGATTTTAATAGTAGGGAGTTATTAAAATCATATATAAAACACCCTTTAATGACTTTTAAAGTAATATCAGCGATACATTTTGAAGCGTTCAAATTATGGGTCAAAGGAATAAGGTTTATTAAAAAAAAATTTAAAATTAAAAATAATATTACTTTTGAAAATTAATGGGCCTATACAGCATTTCAGATAAAATAGTTTTTAAAAAATTGAGAGATATTGAATATGGATATTTGGAAATAACAAAATATTCTGGGGAAACTTTAAAATTTGGAAACTCAAGTAGTTCCCTGAAAGCGGTTCTAAAAATAAAGAAACCAAATTTTACTTTCAATTTAATTAAGGGAGGAAGTATTGGTTTTGCTGAATCTTATATGAGGCATGAATTTGAAACCAATAATCTATCTAATTTAATTGAGATTACAGCAAGAAATATAAAAATTATATATAAATTTTCTGGATTACTTGATTTCCCATTAATAAATTATTTTAAAAATATTTTCATAAAGAATACTAGAGAAAGGAGTAGAGAAAATATTTCTAAACATTATGATTTAGGTAATGATTTTTTTGAGCTTTGGCTTGATAAGACTTTAACTTATTCGAGTGCAATATTTGATGAAAGAAATAAAGATCTCTCTAATGCACAAAATAATAAATACCAAAAACTAATTGACTTAATGCGACCAAATAATGGAGATAAGATTTTAGAAATTGGATGTGGTTGGGGAGGTTTTGCTGAGTATATGGGCAAAAAATATGATGTAAAATTAGACTGTATTACTATTTCAAAAAAACAATTTGAATATGCAAAAAAAAGAATTCACGAATGCGGTTTGAATGAAAAAGTAAATATTGAAATAAAAGATTATAGAGATTTGAAAGATAAATATAACTCTATAGCATCAATTGAAATGATCGAGGCTGTTGGTCAAAATTATTTAGAAAGTTACTTTAAAACAATAAAAAAAAATTTGTCAGATGACGGAAAAGCAGCCATTCAAGCTATTACAATCGATGACAATATGTTCGATAGATATAAAAATAAAAAAGACTTTATTCAAAAATATATCTTCCCCGGGGGATTTTTACCAAGCAAGGCTATCATCAATAAATATGTTTCAGAAAATGGTCTATCAATTAAGTCATATGATTCATATGCTGATCACTACTCAGATACATTAGCGATTTGGAAAAATGATTTTAATCAAAAATGGGATTTAATAAAAAGACAAGGATTTGATTTAACTTTTAAACGTATGTGGGAATTTTACCTTTCATATTGCGAAGCAGGATTTAAATCAAAAAATATTGATTTAATTCAATTTTCACTTCAGAATAAATGAGTATAAAGGAGCACATATGACAATAAATAAAAATATTAAATCAATTATATTGATAATTTTTCTATTCTTAATTACAAACTGTTCAAACAATAGTGCAATGAAACCAGAAGACTTTAAAAATAAAGAACCTAGATTAATTATTGAAAACTATTTATCCGGCAACGTAAAAGCATGGGGAGTACTTCAAAATAGATCGGGAAAAGTCACTCGACAATTTTCTGCAGATTTAAATGGAAAATGGAATGGGAAACAACTGATACTTGATGAAAAATTTAATTGGGATGATGGAGAAATTCAAACTAGACAGTGGCAGATTACAAAAATTGATGAGAATAATTATGAGGGTTCAGCAGGAGATGTTGTTGGAAAAGCCAAAGGATATTCGTACGGTCCAGCTTTTAAATTTGAATATGTTTTATTAGTTCCTGTTAAAGGCAAAGAGATGAAAATTACTTTTGATGATTGGATTTTTAAACAAGATGAGCGAGTAGCAATTAACCGAGCTACTATGACTAAATTTGGATTTAAAGTAGCAGAATTAACAGTAGTTTTTGTTAAAGATTAACTTTTTTGATATTTTGTAAGTTTTCCAATTAAGCCAAAATAAATTTTATTTGGTAAGAAACTAAGTATCTTTAATATGATTGTTAAAGATTTTGGAAAATGAATTTCAAAAGAATTTTTATTTACTAAGCCATCATAAATTTTTTCTGAAGCATATTCAGGAGTTTTTAAGAAAGGCATTTTAAAATCATTTTTATCTGTCATAGGAGTTTTAATAAAACCTGGTGAAACTAAACATACTCGAACATTTGATCTTCCAAAATCAAAATATAAACTTTCAGCTAAATTGTTTAAAGCTGATTTAGAAGGCCCATAACCTGTCGAATTAGGTAATCCTCGATAACCTGCAATTGATGAGACTATTGTTATCGTTCCATTTTTTTTATCTTTGAAATACTTCTCTACAGCTTTAATACTATTTAAAGTTCCAAAAAAATTAACTTTAAATACATCTTCAATTTGTTCAACATCAATATCCTTTTCTTTTTTTGGATCCCATGTACCAGTTGAAAAAAAACATATATCTATATTCTGGAATTTATCTAATATATTTTGAAAAACTTCTTTACATTTGATTTTATCAGTCACGTCTAATGGAAAAGAATTAATATTTTCATATTCTTCACAAATCTCACTCAATAGATTTTCACGCCTTGCAGATATTGCTACATTCCAACCCTCTTTGGCAAACTTTATTGCTAAAGCTTTACCAATTCCTGTGCTTCCACCTGTAATCCAAATAGTTTTTTTATTCATTCTATAAAGATGTATAATACTAATATGTTAAAAAATAAATTTTTATCATTGATTCTTTTTTCAATTGTCACCTTTTCTGCATCATTTATCGGTGGTTTAGTCTCTATAACCCTCAAAGAGCCCTGGTACTCTGGGCTTATTAGATCAAATTTTAATCCACCAGATTGGATATTTGCTCCTGTTTGGACAACACTTTATATAATGATGACATTAGCTATATGGTTTTTTTGGCACAGTAAAAAAAGAGATGTAAATACAATTTATATTTATTTTATACATATAATTTTTAATGCAACCTGGAGCGTTGTTTTTTTTGGGCTACATCAAATATTTTTTGCGTTAGTTGTTCTAGTTATTTTGATAATTTTCATAATAATTTTGATTGTTAGATTTAAACGTGTCAATTTTGTAAGTTATTACTTAATGATTCCATATTTACTTTGGTGTCTCTATGCATTATTTCTTAATTTTAACTTAATGGTATTAAATTAAATGGATGATGTTGTAATAGTTGGCGGTGGAATAATTGGTGCAGCAACTGCTTATTTTCTAACTAAAGAAGAAAGAAAAGTTAAAGTTATCGAAAGAGACCCAACTTACAAATCAGCCTCTTTTCCTCTTTCTCTTGGAGGTTTTAGAAGACAATTTTTTCAAACGGAAAATATTTTATTAGGCAAATTTGCTAGAGAGTTTATTTTTCAAATACCTGAATTGCTCAAAACAGAAAAAAATCCTAATCCTACCGCAAGTATGGTACCTAATGGATATCTATTGATGTTTGGTCCAGAACATGCGGAAGAACAATATAAAGCTCTAGAAAATCATAAAGCTTGTTATGCTGAAACAAAAAACATCAAAGGTTCTGAGTTAGATAAATTTTTCCCATATATTAATAAAGAGGGAATAGAAACTGCTACATTTACTGATAATAAAAGTGAGGGATGGATTGATCCTTTTCTTTTTCATACAGCCTTAAAAAGTAAAGCGATAGAACAAGGTGCAGAATTTATAAAAGGTGAAGTTAAATCTTTATCTGAAATAAACGCTAAAACGATAGTATCTGCTGCTGGATGTTGGACAAAAGAATTATTAGAAGATATTCCAGTAGAGCCACAAAAACACACAGTTTTTAGAGTTAAGTGTCCAAAACATATTCCCGAGATGCCATTAACTGGAGATTTAACAACAGGTGTTTATTGGAGACCTGAAGGTAAAGAGTATTTAGCTGGCTCACCAAAATCAGTTTTTGATGCTACAGATCTGGAACCGGCCTGGGATGATTTTGAAGAATTAGTTTGGCCTGCTTTAGCTAAAAGAATTCCAGCATTTGAAGAACTGAAGTTAACTGGTGGTTGGGCAGGTTATTATGATTGCAATAGATTAGATAATAATGCTGTTGTTGGAAAACATCCTAAATTTAAAAACGTATACTTAGCAACTGGTTTTACTGGAAGAGGATTAATGCAAGCACCAGGAATTGGTAGGGCTTTAACAGAATTAATTACAACAGGTTCTTATCAATCAATTGATATTTCAAATATGGCTGTAGAAAGAGTATTAGGTGCAAAAGCAAGGCCAGAGCCTTACGTTTTGTAACTAAATTTATATGCAAAAAATTTTTAACTTTTTTCCTCTATCAGTTTATAAATCAAAACTTTCACTTACAGAAAATGAAAAAAAGGAAATGATCGAAGAAGTTCGGTCAATGGAAAAAAAAAGTAAAAATCTGGATTACAAATCATCAAGCAAAGCTTGGACAGGAGATACACAAGGATTTGAATACTTGCATAATAATCCAAAATTTAAAAATTTATTTATTCAAATAAATAGTTGTATTTTGGAGTATTTAGAAAATTTATCTGTAAATCATAAAAAGCTTGATCTTTATTTTCAGAGGTCTTGGGCAACAATTTCAAAAAAAACTGAGCACATTGATAATCATTCACATGATCAGTCACATCTTTCTATTGCATTTTATTTAAGAAAGCAAAAAGATGATGCTAAAATTATGTTTTTCGATATTTCTAAGCATAATGAATTTATTCCACAATTATTTGACTCAAGATCATTAGCTAAAGAAAATATTTTTAAAAAAAGAGATATATTAAATTCAAGTAAGGTTGTATTTGATACTAAAGAAGATGATCTATTGATATTTCCTTCCAAAACAATTCATGGCACAGAACAAGGTAAGTCTAATTCTGAGAGGATATCAATTTCTGCAGATATAGTATTTTTAGCAAAAGATTCATCTACACTTGAACACTTAGTTCCACCAGTTGAAAATTGGAAAAAATTTTCTAATTGATAAAAAGATTAGGTACCACAAAAGGTTTTATACTCTTTTGAAGAACTGTCCATTTTTAGATAGTCTGAAATGTTTTTTTGTTGTGTATATGGTTTTTTTAAAATTTCTAAGAGGTTATTGAATGGTTCAAAATTGTTGTCATAAGCTTCTTCTAATGACTTCTCAACTATATGATTTCTAGGTATCACAAGAGGATTAACACTTTTCATTAATTTTATATATTTTTCTGGATTGTTAGTGTTTAATTTTAATCTTTCTTGCCAATTTTTTTTCCAATTTTGAAAATTATTATCTTTATATATTTCGTCATCATATTCTTTAAGATTCATTAAATGACAAAAGGTATTAGTGTAGTCTACTTTATTTTGATGCATCCAAGTAAGCAAATCAATTATTAAGAATTTATCTTTATTGTCTATGCCTAACAATCCAAGTTTTTTTCTCATCATGTCTAACCATTTTTCCTCGTATTTTTCCCCAAATGAGTCAATTATTTTTGTTGCGCTTTTTATTGCTTCTTTTTCATTTTTGTGAATTAAACAGATTAAACATTCAGCAAATCTTGAAAGATTCCATTTTGTAATAGCTGGTTGATTACAGTAAGCATATCTTCCCATTTTATCAATTGAGCTAAAAACAGTTTTTGGGTCATATCTATCCATAAATGCACATGGACCATAATCAATTGTCTCACCTGAAATTGTCATGTTGTCAGTATTCATAACACCATGAATAAAACCAACACGCATCCAATTG
>CABXYE010000015.1 GCA_902516425.1 uncultured Pelagibacteraceae bacterium | reverse complement strand
GCACATGCTATTAAATATCCGCCTGATGCAGCTACATCTTCAGCAAAAACTATTACCTTTTTTTTATTTTTTTTTGCCTGTTGTCTAATTAAGCTATAAATTAAATGTGATTGAACAGGAGAGCCGCCAGGAGAGTTTATTGTAATAGCTACACATGGTGCTTTTTTAACCGAAAAAGCTTTTGAAATAATTTCCTCTTGACTAGAAAAATCTATACCTTGTTTAAATTTCCCTACATTTCCAATTACACCACTTAGCTTTATATGTGGAATAATTTTTTTCTTTTTAAAAAAAGAGAGCATTTTTAATATTTATAGAATTTTTTTGTGAATATAAAGACATCTTATAATTGAAGATTCAGGTGCGTCAATTGATAAGTATCAAAAGCAACCTATTATACTAATTTGCTCGATAAATGGGAAGTGTCATACAATTAAAAAATAAAATTAACAATTCATATTTTCAACTTAAAAATTCAGTCGAAGATAAACTGATGTTAGTTGAAGAAAAAATAAAGTCGAAATTAGAGAGTAATGTCGACTTAGTTCAAAAAATGACCAGCTATCACCTTAATACAGGTGGAAAAAGATTAAGGGCCTTACTGACTCTAGGTTCTGCAAAATTATGTGGTTATGCAAAAGGAACTAGAGATATAAATTTAGCTGCTTGTGTAGAACTGATCCACTCCGCAACTTTAATGCACGATGATGTGATAGATAACGGATCTATCAGAAGAGGTAGAAAAACTTTAAACAAAGTTTGGGATAACCATTCTTCAGTTTTAGTTGGAGATTATTTACTTAGCAGATGTTTTGAAATGATGGTAGATGATGGTAATATCGAAGTCTTAAAATTATTATCTTCAACTTCCTCTAAGATTGCTCAAGGTGAGGTTCTTCAATTACAACATAAAGGTGAGGTAGATATGTTGGAAGAAACTTACTTAAGAATAATATCTGCAAAAACTGCTGAATTATTTGCGGCAGCTACTAAAGTTGGTGCAATTCTGTCAGACATGACATCAAAGGAAAAAGAAGCTTTAGAATTTTATGGGAGAAATTTGGGTTTAACATTCCAAATAGCTGACGATACTTTAGATTATAATTCTGAATTAAAATTATTTGGAAAGAAAATTGGGAAAGATTTTTATGAAGGGAAAATTACTCTACCAATAATCTTATTATTTCAAAAAGCAAATCTTAAAGAAAAGAAGATTCTTAAAGATATTTTTTTAAAAGACTGTAGAGATGCAAATGACTTTAGTTATACATTATCTTTGATTAAACAATATGAAATTATTAAAGAATGTTATCAAAAAGCAAATCATTACATAAATTTAGCGTCAAATTCATTATCAATATTTAGAGATTGTAATGAAAGAAACATTCTTGAAAATTTAACTTCATTTAGTTTGTCTAGAGACTTTTAGGGACTCAGAAGACTTTTTATCCAACTACCATTTTTATCTAATGAGTACTTTAATCTTTCATGAATTCTATTATCTCCATCTAACCAAAATTCAATTGTGGAAGGTGTTAAATTCCAGCCAGACCAATGGCTTGGTCTAGGTACATTATCTTGATCATTATATTTTTTTTTATAATTTTCTAAAGCTTCTAAAAGTTCATTTCTTGTTTCAAGAATACTGCTCTGTTTTGAGGCCCATGCACCTATTCTACTATCATATGCTCTAGAGTTATAGTACTCATCAGCAGTTTGATCATCTACTTGTTTCAATGTTCCAACTATTCTTATTTGTCTCAGTAGACTTTTCCAATGAAAGCACATTGTAGCATTTGGGTTTTCTTTAATTTCATTTCCTTTTTGACTATTTAAATTTGTATAAAAAACAAATCCCTTTTCGCTGTGACCTTTGAGTAGCACTATTCTTACTGAGGGAATACCCTCTTTATTTGCTGTGCCAAGGGCTAAAGCATTTGGATCATTAATTTCTTTTTTTTTTGCCTCTTCAAACCAATTTTTAAATAGTTCAAAAGGGTTATCCAGATCTAAAAAGCATTTATTGAGCCCTAATGAGTTTTTTTGATTCATAATTTAAACAAAATAATCTATATAATATAAATAATGTCATTTAATACTTTTGGAAAGACTTTTCGTTTCACAACTTGGGGAGAGTCCCATGGTCCTGCTATTGGTTGTATTATTGATGGGTGTCCACCATTAATACCATTAAAAGAGATAGATATTCAAAAAGAATTGAATAAAAGAAAACCTGGGCAATCTAAATTTACTACTCAAAGGAAGGAAAGTGACAAGGTCCAAATTCTTTCAGGAGTATTTGAGGGAAAAACGACGGGAACCCCAATTTCATTAATAATTTATAATGAAGATATGCGTTCAAAAGATTACAATGATATTAAAGATAAGTTTAGACCAGGACACGCTGATTTCACATATTTTAAGAAATATGGAATAAGAGACTATAGAGGTGGTGGAAGATCGTCAGCGAGAGAAACAGCTGCGAGAGTGGCCGCAGGTGCTGTGGCAAGAAAAGTCCTAGAAAATAAATTAGGAAAAAAATTTAAAGTATCTGGAGCTGTAACCCAACTTGGAATATTAGGATGTGATACAAATAAATGGGATGATAAAATAATTTATAAAAATCCATTTTTTTGTCCAGATAAATCAATGTTAAAAATTTGGGAAAAATACTTATTAAGCATTAGAAAAGCCGGCTCCTCATGTGGGGCAATAATCGAAATAAGAGCAAATGGTATTCCTGCCGGATTAGGTGCACCCATTTACTCAAAATTAGACTCAGACATAACCTCTGCCATGATGAGTATTAATGCTGTGAAGGGTGTAAATATTGGTTCTGGAATGAATTCTGCATTATTGTCAGGAGAAGAAAATTCAGATGAAATCTCCCAAAGCAAGGAGAAAACTAAATTCAAATCTAATAATTCTGGAGGCATATTGGGTGGTATTTCTTCAGGTCAAGAAATAATTGTTTCGTTTGCAGTGAAACCGACTTCGTCAATTTTGAAAAGTAGGAAGACAATAAACAAATTTGGAAAAAATACTAGTATATCGGTGAAAGGTA
The DNA here is from genome assembly GCA_902516425.1 of uncultured Pelagibacteraceae bacterium. Classification (GTDB taxonomy): domain Bacteria; phylum Pseudomonadota; class Alphaproteobacteria; order Pelagibacterales; family Pelagibacteraceae; genus Pelagibacter. The sequence goes on along the minus strand of CABXYE010000015.1, from coordinate 9,649 downwards.
GGCATGATCCTTGCGTAGGCATTAGAGCTGTGCCTGTAGGTGAAGCGATGCTATCATGTGTTTTGTTAGACCATTATCTTCTTCATAAAGCTCAGTGTGGTTAATTTTTTAATTTTGTTTTTTCAGAACTATATTAGAATTGAGTAAATCTAAAACTTTCTCCTCAATTGAAACTGAGTCAAGATTTGCCAATTTATACATTTTGTCTGGAGTATCTTGATCAATAAAAATATCTGGCAATGTTAATGATCTAAATTTTAGATTAGAGTCCATTAAACCTTTTTTTGTCAAAAAATCCACCACATGAGATCCAAAACCACCAATTGAACCTTCCTCAATGGTCATAATCGCTTCATGATTTGTAGCTAATTGCCATATGAGGTTTTCATCTAAAGGTTTAGCAAATCTGGCATCAATAATGGTTATTGTTATACCTTTTTTTGATAAATTTTCTGCAGCTTTCAAGGTCTCGTTCAATCTTGCTCCAAAATTTAGAATTGCTAATTTTTTTCCTTCTTTAATAATTTTTGATTTCCCTATCTCAATTTTTTCGTTTATTGAGGGCAGAATCGAACCAAATCCTGTTCCTCTTGGATACCTAAATGCGCAAGGTCTATCATTAATCTCGGTTGAGGTGTTTATCATTTGTACAAGCTCAGCTTCATCACTTGCTGCCATGACAATAAAATTTGGTAAGGTGCTTAAATATGTTGTGTCAAAACTTCCAGCATGCGTTGGTCCATCAGCCCCCACAAGTCCCGCTCTATCTATTGCGAATCTAACAGGTAAACTTTGAATTGCTACATCATGGACTACTTGATCATAAGCTCTTTGAAGAAAAGTGGAATAAATAGCTGCGTAGGGTTTAAAGTTCTCAGTAGCTAAACCCGCAGCAAATGTAACTGCATGTTGTTCTGCAATTCCAACATCAAAAGTCCTATCTGGAAATTCTTTGCGAAAATTACCTAGACCAGTACCATCAGGCATTGCTGCTGTAATAGCTACAATTTTACTATCCTTTTTAGCATGTTGAATTAAGGTGTTTGCAAAAACCTTTGTATATGAGGGCACTTTACTTATGCTTTTTAGTTGTTCACCAGTTTTGACATTAAATTTTGATACTCCATGATAATTGTCCTTTGCCTCCTCAGCGAAAGTATAACCTTTGCCTTTTTTTGATTTAATGTGAATTAAAATTGGTCCCTCATGCTTAGAATCTCTAGCATTTTTTAAAATAGGAATTAATGAATTTAAATCATGACCATCTATTGGACCAATGTAATAAAATCCAAGTGAACTGAACAAAGTCCCGCCTGTCACAGCTGATCTAAGTAAATCTTCAGCTTTACCAGCTTTTGCACTAAATCTTTTTGAAAAGGCTGACATAATTAATTTAATAGTCTCCCTTAAACTAAAATAAATCTTTCCTGAAAAAATTTTTGCTAAATAAGTGCTCATTGCTCCTACAGGTCGAGCAATTGACATATCGTTATCATTTAGAATTACAATCATCTTAGTTTTTGAGGCGCCAGCATTATTCATAGCTTCATAAGCCATTCCTGCACTGATTGCTCCATCACCAATTACTGCAATTACGTTGTCTTTTTTATTAGATAGTTTATTTGCCACTGCTATTCCTAGTGCTGATGAAATTGATGTAGAGCTGTGTGCAGCACCAAAGGGATCATACTCACTTTCAGTTCTTTTTGTAAAACCAGAAAGACCATTTCCTTGTCTTAGAGTTCTTATTTTATCTTTTCTGCCAGTTAAAATTTTGTGTGGATAACACTGATGACCCACATCCCAGATTAATTTATCATTAGGTGTATTAAAAATATAATGTAAAGCAACAGTTAATTCTACAACTCCAAGGCTTGCCCCAAGATGACCACCAGTTAATGACACGGCATCGATCATTTCCTCTCTTAATTCATCTGCAACCTTTTGTAATTTTGATTCAGGTATTTTTTTTAAATCTGATGGAAAATTAATTTCATCTAATAGTTCATATTTCTTCTTCATTTATTTCTATTCAAAATGTAATTTAATGTTTCAGATAAATTTTTTGATTTAGATCCATATTTTTTTAATTTAGTATTTATTTTTAAAATTAAATTATTAGCATATATAATAGTATTTTTGTATCCTAGTAAACTGATTAGGGTCGCTTTTCCTTTTTTTTTATCTTTACCAGTTTTTTTTCCTACAACAAGCAGACTTCCTTTATAATCAATCAAATCATCAGCAACCTGAAATAACAACCCTATGTTGGCACCAATATTTTCAAATTTCTTGATGTCATTTTTGCCTTTTTTCTTAATTATTAATGGTGCTGCACAACAAAAACTAAAAAGTTTTCCAGTTTTTTTAATTTCCATCTCTTCAATTTTTTTTTTAGAAATTTTCTTATGTTCATAATTTAAATCTAAATACTGTCCTCCTGCTATTCCTAGATGACCTGAGCTTTCAGAAATTTTATTAATTAAATCAATCTTAGTTTTTTCATTAATTCTTAAATCTTTATGACTTAAAATTTCAAAAGCCATTGTTAAAAGTGAATTTCCAGCTAGAACTGCTGTCGCCTCTCCAAATTTAATATGCGCTGATGGTTTACCTCTCCTTATAGAGTCATCATCCATACAAGGTAAATCGTCATGTATTAATGAATATGCGTGAATGCATTCAACTGCAGCACCAATAATGATGAGTTTTTTGTAATCTAATTCAAATAGATATCCAATATCAATTAAAATTTTTGATCTTATTTTTTTTCCTCCGGAAAATAGACCGTATTTCATTGCAACCATCAAATTTGATTTTTTTTGTTTAGCAATAAATCTTTTTAAAAACGAATTTGTGTCTTTTGCAATTTTATTTAATTTTCTTTGCATTATTTTTTTGGTTAATCTTAAATATCTTTTCTTTTGTTTTATCGTTAATTTCTTTAATGTTCTTTTGAAATTTTTTCTGAATTATATTATTGAGTTTTATTAAATTTTGATACCTATCTAAAGAGTTTCCTAAATCCTTTTGTTTTTCTAATTCTTCAATCATCTTATTTGCCTCAATAGTTAATTCCTCAAGAGATAATGAGTTATAATCATTTGGTAAATTTTTATCTTTCATATAATACTTTCAAATAATACATGAAAATTAATCTTGAAAATATTAAAAAAGCAAAGTATCTCTTAAATAAAAAAGAGTGCGTTGCTATACCTACAGAGACTGTTTATGGAATTGCAGGGAATGCATATTCTGATAAAGCATGTAAAAAAATATTTGGATTAAAAAACAGACCATTAAATAACCCCCTAATAATTCATTATTATGATTTGAAAAAATTAAAAAATGATTGTGACTTAAATAGTGATTTTCTAAAATTATATAAAAAATTTTGTCCTGGGCCAATAACATTTATTTTAAATCAAAAAAAAACATCAAAAATTTCAAAAGTCGCAACAAATAAAAAAAACACTCTTGCTGTGAGATTTCCAAAACATCCTGTAGCAAGAAATCTTTTGAAATATTTAAAATTTCCAATTGCAGCACCTAGTGCAAATATTTCCTCAAGGATTAGTGCGGTAACTTCTGCGGATGTAAAAGACGATTTTGGAAAGAAAATTAAGTATATACTTGAAGGTGGAAGATCATCAGTTGGCGTTGAGTCAACAATTATTGATATCAGAAAAAAACCGAAAATTTTAAGATTAGGTGGTTTAGAAGTTGGAATTATTCAAAAAATATTAGATAAAAAAATTTCAATAAATGTAAATCCTCATAAGATTTTAGCGCCTGGACAATTAAAAATTCATTATTCACCCGGGATTCCAATTAGACTTAATGTAAAAAAAATTAAAAAAGATGAAGCTTTATTATTAATAAAAAAAAAAAAAATTAATAAAAGTAACTATTATTTTTTATCAAGAAAAGGTAACTTAAAAGAGGCTACAAGAAATCTTTATACTATTTTAAGACAAATAAAAAAAGATAATTATAAATCTATTGCTGTGGGTAAAATTCCTAATAAAGGGTTTGGCAAAACTATTAATGATAGATTATTAAGAGCTTCAAAATTTTAATGACTATTCCTCTTGAAATAATCGATTTATCAAAAACTTATGACACAAAAGAGGCTGTTCGAAATATTTCTTTTAAAGTTAATGAAAATGAAATCATTGGAATTCTTGGACCTAACGGATGCGGCAAAACTACAACAATAGGTATGATCCTGGGTTTACTTAAACCTACTAAAGGTAAGGTTCTAATAAATGGTATCGAAATTGAAAAACAAAGAGTTGATTTATTAAATGAATTAAATTTTATTTCACCATATATTGAATTACCAAAAAAATTGACTGTAAGGCAGAATCTAGAAGTTTTTGGAAGACTTTATGATGTAAAGGAACTCGGAATAAAAATTGATTATCTTAGTGAAAAATTAAGGCTTAATGAATTTATTAACAAGATAACAGGAGAGCTTTCCTCTGGTCAAAAAAACAGAGTCAGTCTTGCTAAGTCTATTATTAATGATCCCTCAGTTTTACTTCTTGATGAACCAACTGCATCCCTAGATCCTGAGACAGGAGATTTTGTTAGAAGTTTTTTAGAGGAATACCAAAGAGAAAAAAAAACTTCTATTCTCCTTGCTTCACATAACATGTCAGAGGTTGAAAGATTATGTTCTTCAGTACTTATGATGAATAAAGGGTCTATTATCGACCAGGGAACCCCTGGGGAACTTATTAAAAAACATGGAAGAAAAAATATGGAGGAAGTTTTTTTAAAACTTACAAGAGATTTATTATGAATCTAAATAGAATGTATGGTCTTTTTTTAAGACATTTTTATCTAATCAAAAGTTCTCTACCAAGAGTTTTAGATTTAATTTATTGGCCAACAATACAAATTATTCTTTGGGGCTTTATCTCTAAATTTTTTTCAATTTATAGTGAATATTATAATAATACACTTGGAATAATTCTAACATGTGCAATTCTTTACGATATTCTTTTTAGATCTAGCATTAGTTTTAATATGCTTTTTTTAGAGGAAATCTGGAGTAGAAATTTTACAAATTTATTTATTGCCCCTTTAAAGCTTAAAGAAATAATTATATCGTTAATTTTTACCGCTTTGATAAGAACATTAATTGGGTTAGTGCCTGCAATTATTTTAACATCTCCTTTATTTGGGGTTTCAATCCTAAAATTAGGTTTTCCATTACTTATTTTATTTTTAAGTTTATATATATTTGGCATAACACTAGGTTTATTTGTGAGCTCAGGTTTAATGAGATTTGGACCTTCTTTTGAAAATATAGCTTGGTCATCTTTATTTTTACTTGCTCCATTGGGTTGTATTTACTACCCAATAGAAATTCTTCCTAATTTTTTTCAAATAATTGCGAAGGGTTTGCCTTTAGTTTACATTTTTGATGAAACAAGAAACATTTTGTTAAATGGTCTAGTGAATTATGAAAATCTAAAACAAGCTTATTTATTAAATTTAATTTATCTAATTTTTGGGATAGGGTTATTTTATCTTTCTTTTTTAAGAGCGAGAGTAAAAGGAACATTGATAAATATGGGTGAATAATTGGTGCGCCTGCTAGGAGTCGAACCCAGAACCTCCTGATCCGAAGTCAGGCGCTCTATCCAGTTGAGCTACAAGCGCATATCATATTAATATATCATTTTATGGAAAAAAAAATAAGTTTAGTAGTTGATAAGATCGAAAATGAACTCCGTGTTGATATTTTCATTAAAAAAAGAGAGCATATTATCAGCCGGACAAGAATTAAAAATCTTATTCTAGATAATAAATTACTAATAAATAATAAAATAATAACTGATCCGTCTAAAAAAATTTATTTTAATGATGAAATAAAATTAGTCATGCCTGAGCCAAAAAAGGTTTCGTTAAAACCATACAAATTTAAATTAGATATAATATTTGAAGACAACGATTTAATTGTTTTAAACAAACCCTCTGGAATAGTAATGCACCCGGGCGCAGGGAATTATGATAATACAATTGTAAATGCTCTTATGAATTATAATAAGAATTCTTTTTCTAATATTGGAGGAGAACTAAGACCTGGAATAGTGCATAGAATTGATAAAAATACTTCAGGGTTAATTGTTATTGCAAAAAACAATTATACTCATGAGCACCTTTCTTACCAATTTAATAAACACACTATTCAAAGAGTTTACCAATTATTAATCTGGGGAAAAGTTAGACCTTCCAAAGGTAAAGTAGAAACATATATAACAAGAAGTACAAAAAATAGACAAATGATGGAGGTTAGTAACAGTAAAGGAAAAAAAGCGATTACAAATTACAAAACTTTAGAAATTTTTGAAAATAAAAATATACCTACTTTTAGTTTATTAGAGTGTAAATTAGAAACAGGTCGAACTCACCAAATAAGAGTTCACATGAATTATTTGGGTAATAGCATAGTTGGTGATGATAAATATAAAAAAAAATTTAAAAAACTTAAAAATATAGAACCATCATTAGAAAAAAATTTAATTAAATTAAACAGACAATTTCTGCACGCTAAAACATTGGGCTTTATCCATCCAAAAAAAAATAAAGAGATGATTTTTAACTCAAATTTACCAAATGAACTTGAAAAAATTATAAAAACACTTAGAAATTCAAGCAAATAAATCATTGAAAAATTTTAAATATTAATTAGATAAAGTGTTTATGAGTACAGCTGTAAAAAGTAATTTGCCTATCCTAAGTAATGAAGGGGGATTATCTGCGTATTTAGAACAAATAAAGAAATTTCCTATGCTAGATGCAGAAGAGGAATACATGCTAGCTAAAAATTGGAAAACAACTGGAAATATTAAGTCAGCAGAGAAACTTGTTACGAGTCACTTAAGATTAGTTGCAAAAATTGCAATGGGATACAAAGGTTATGGGTTACCAGTAAACGAAATGATTTCTGAAGGAAATATAGGGCTTATGCAAGCTGTCAAAAAATTTGAACCAGAAAAGGGTTTCAGATTAGCAACTTATGCAATGTGGTGGATTAAGGCCTCAATTCAAGAATACATTCTAAAATCTTGGAGCTTAGTCAAAATTGGTACGACTTCAGCACAAAAAAAACTATTTTTTAATCTTAAAAAGTTAAAGAATCAAATTGCTCCTCAAACTGAAGGTGATTTAAGAAACGAACATGTAAATGAGATTGCTGAAAAATTAGACGTAAGTAAAGAAGAGGTTGTGTCTATGAACCGCAGACTCTCTGGGAAAGAGTTTTCTCTTAATGCTCCTGTAGGTGAGGATGGTGATGAGTGGCAAGATTGGTTAGTAGATAAAAATTTAGATCATGATCTTAAATTTGCTCACCAAGAGGAAATGAAACAAAGAAAAGATTTATTAAAAAACTCTATCAAAGTTTTAAATGATCGCGAAAGAGAAATTTTATATTCAAGGAGATTGAACGATGATCCGACTACTTTAGAGGATTTAAGTAAAAAATATAAAATAAGCCGAGAAAGAGTGAGACAAATTGAAAATAAAGCATTCGAAAAACTACAAAAGCAAATGCTTTTAATGGCTAAATCAAAAAATCTTTTACCCGTAAATTAAATTTCAAAAGGGTTTTCAACTAAAATTGTATCATCTCGTTCAGGACTAGTTGATATACTTGATATTTTTGCTCCAATAAATTCCTCGATAGCAAATATATATTTTTTGGCATTCTCTGGAAGATTATTTATATTTTTGACCCCAACGGTTGATGTTTTCCATCCATCGAATGTTTTATAAATAGGTTTTATTTTTAGTTGATCCTCAACTGATGCAGGAAGATAATCTATTTTTTTACCATTTAGATCATATTCGATACACATCTTTATTTCATCTAGTTCATCTAAAACATCAAGTTTTGTTAAAGCAATGCCATCAATTCCAGAAATTTTTATTGTCTGTCTTACTAAAACACCATCGAACCATCCACATCTTCTTTTTCTACTAGTTACGGTTCCAAATTCTTTGCCCCTTGTTCCTAATAACTCACCTATATCGTCTACTAATTCTGTTGGAAAAGGTCCCTCACCTACTCTAGTTGTGTACGCTTTAGTTATACCTAATACATAATTAATTGAGTTGGGTCCACATCCTGTTCCTGTTGCAGCACTTGATGCCACTGTGTTAGAGGAAGTTACAAAAGGATATGTGCCATGATCGACGTCAAGTAAAATACCTTGAGCGCCCTCAAATAATATTTTCTTCTTTTGTTTTTTAAACTCATCAATTTTAAGCCATACAGGTTTTGAAAATTTAAGAATTTCTATAGCAATTTTTAAAAGATCTTCCTTAAGTTGTTTTTTTTCAAATATCTTTTTTCCTAAACCCTTTCTAATCGCATTATGATGTAATAATACTGTTTCTAATCTTTTATCTAAATTTTTTTCAGATCGTAAATCCATCACTCTTATAGAACGCCTTCCAACTTTATCTTCATATGCAGGTCCAATGCCTCTTCTGGTTGTTCCAATTTTACTTTTGCCAGCAGCATCCTCTCTAATTTCATCCATTTCACGGTGAAATGGTAAAATTAAATTTGCAGCCTCTGATATCATGAAGTTATTTGGACTCACATCGATCCCTTTATTTTTTATTTCCTTTATCTCTTCCAGTAAAGCCCACGGGTCTACAACAACTCCATTTCCAATAATCGAAATTTTATTTTTCCTTACTATGCCTGATGGTAATAATCGAAGCTTATAAGTTACTCCATTTATCACAAGGGTATGTCCTGCATTATGGCCACCTTGAAACCTTATTACAACATCTGCTTGTTCAGATAACCAATCTACAATTTTTCCTTTTCCTTCGTCTCCCCACTGTGATCCTACGACTGCAACATTTTTCATTATCTAAACATCTTTTTTAACTCGATTGAGTTTAAGTGGTTTATTGGACCATGTCCTATACCAATTTTTGGGTTAGTTCGTATAGCAGAATTTACATATTTAATTCCTAACTCACAAGATTTCTTTAAGGTTTTTCCACACGAGAAAAAAGAGGTTATTGCTGTCGATAGTGTACAACCAGTTCCATGAGTATTTTTTGTATTAAATCTTTTATTAGAAAATACTTTAATCTCGTTTCTATTAACAAATATATCATAAACTTTTTTTGACTTTAAATGACCTCCTTTAATTAAAACATTTGGAACACCAGATTTAATTAATTCATTGGCAGCAAAAATCATATCTTCTTTATTTTTAATTTTAACTCCAGACAAAATTTCAGCTTCTGGGAGATTTGGTGTAATTAATGATACTTTTTTAAGTAATTTTTTTTTCATCAAACTAATAGCTTGATTTGTGATAAGTTTAGAACCACCTTTTGCTATCATTACAGGATCCAAAATAATTTTTTTAACTTTAATTTTATTTAGAGATTTAATGACTTGATCAATTATTTTTGTTGAATGTAACATTCCAATCTTTATAGCATCAGCTCTTATATCTTTTGAAGTATGAACAATTTGATTATAAATTTCATTTGCAGGGATAGGCACTACCGATTTAACACCTTTAGTGTTTTGCGTAGTTACTGCCGTCACAGAGGTCATGCTATAAACACCCAAACTAGAAGCAGTTTTTATATCTGCTTG
>CABXYE010000014.1 GCA_902516425.1 uncultured Pelagibacteraceae bacterium | reverse complement strand
GAATTGAAGTCAAAATTAGGATCAGACGTATATGAGAGCTGGATCAGAAAAATTAATTTAACTGAGGAATTTAATAATTATATTTTATTATCAGTTCCAACTAGATTTATTCGAGACTGGATTACCTCTAGATATTTAGATCAAATTTTACAAACGATTAAAAAACACAAAAAAGAGATTATAAGAATTGAATTTAAAATTTCAGATAACAATGAGAAGAATATTCAAAAATTTACTCATTTTAGTCAAAAAGAAATCATTAAAAATGTATCATTTCTCCAAGACTCCTATCTTCAATATAATCGTATAGATCCCAATAAAAGGTTTGAGAATTTCTTACTTGGTTCAAGTAATAAAATCGCATTCGAAGCATCAACAAAGGTATCTGAAAATTTCTCACATTATAATCCTCTTTATATTTATGGAGGCGTTGGCTTAGGTAAAACTCATTTGTTAAATTCAATAGGTCATGAAATGAATAAAAATAAAAAAGTTATGTTTATTTCAGCGGAAAGATTTATGTACCAATTTGTGAAATCTATAAAATCTAACGATATGGTCAAATTTAAGGAGTATTTTAGGAATACCGATGTTTTGATAATTGACGATATTCAATTTATGAATGGTAAAGAAGCAATGCAGGAAGAGTTTTTTCACACCTTCAATGCACTTTTGGATAAAGGATCTCAGATAATTGTCTCAGCAGATAGACCACCAAATAAATTATCAAGAATCCAAGAGAGAATAAAATCTAGATTTTCTGGTGGATTAGTTGTCGAAATTCAAAAACCAGAATATGAGCTTAGAAAAAAAATTATAAACCATAAAATAGTTGAATTAATAACTCTTTATTCAGATAAAATAAATATATCCGAAGAAGTTCAAAATTTTATAAGTAGCAAAATCAATTCAAACGTTAGAGAATTAATAGGAGCAATAAATCGAGTTATTTCTTTCTCAAGAATTTACAATAAGTTACCAAGTTTAGCTGAAACGAAAATTATATTGAAAGATTTGTTAAATATAAATGAAAATAATGTAACAATTGACTTAATTCAGACCATTGTTTGTAGATTTTTTAAGATTAGTAAAAATGAAATGTTATCTTCCAGGAGATCAAGATATTTAGTAAGACCAAGACAAACAGCGATTTATTTGACAAAAATTTTGACTACAAAATCCTTACCAGAAATAGGACGGCAATTTTCAAATCGAGACCACACAACTATAATTCACTCAGTCAAAACTATTGAAAAGTTGAAAGAAAAAGATTCAAATATTTGTGAAAATATAAGTAAACTAAAAAATTTGATTTTGTATAATAAGGGCAATGAAATTTAACATTAATCAAAAAGATCTACAAGAAGCCTTAAGTTATTGTCAAGGTGTAATAGAAAAAAGAAGTACTCTACCAATATTATCAAACGTTTTATTAGATGTTTCTAATTCTAAATTGACCATAACCGCAACAGATCTAGATTTAATTTTTATTCATCGAATAAATAATATAGAAATTTTAGAGCAGGGAAAAACAACAACTACTTCATCAACCATGTTTGATATCGTTAGAAAGTTTTCTCCAGATAAAAAGATAAATTTGTCTTTAAACAATGATAGTAAGCTAAAATTAGAAACCGAAAAATCGGTATTTAATTTAAATTGTATTAACTCCTCAGAGTTTCCTTTAACTGATGAAAATTTTAACCAAAATGAGTTTATAATAAACTCAAAACAGTTTTTAAAATTACTCAATAAATGTAAATTTTCAGTTTCTAATGATGAGACAAGACACTACTTGAGTGGAATATATTTTCATCAAACTGAGGTAGATGATAAAATTTATTTGACTGCTGTTGCGACTGATAGTCATAGAATGTCTATTTCAAAAATTAGATTGGAAAATAAGATTAATTTTGATCCAATTATTCTTCCAAAAAAAACAATTTTTCAACTTTGTTCTTTATTGGATAATTATGATGGTGATATTAAAATTTCTAATTTGAAATCAAAAATTAAGTTTGAGTTAACAAATAGTATATTGATTTCAAAATTGATAGATGGAAAATTTCCAAACTACATACAGGTAATACCGAAAAATAATCAAAAAAAAATGGAAACGAATTTAAAATCCTTTTTGGGATCAATTGACCGTGTTGCATCTGTATCACTCGATAAAAAAGATGGAGTTAAATTTAAACTTTCTCCAGATACACTTGATCTTTCAGTTAATAATGCTAACAGTGGTGACGGTAAAGAGACATTAAATGTGAAATTTAATCATGATTTGGAAATCAGTTTTAATTCAAAATATTTAATTGATGTTGCATCTCAGCTTGATGGAGAAAGCATTGAGGTTTTTTTAAATGATACTGGCTCACCTGCTCTAATTAAAGATCCAAGCGATTTTGACAGTATTTACGTTGTAATGCCAATGAAGGGTTAATTTATAATATCTAGCTCTGAGTATATCTTATTTTCCAAGGTTTTAAGAAATTCTTCTTTTTGTAGGTTTTTACTTATCCTAGGTATAATTGATATAGTAATAATTTTATTAGAAACTTTTCCTCCTAATTTCGGCCAAACATGTCCTGAGTTAATTGCAACAGGTTGACATGCAATTTTAAGTTTTTCGTAAATCTTTGAGGCTCCTTTTTTAAATGGTGGTCTTTCATTTGGTAAAACTCTTGTACCTTGAGGAAAAATTATTAAAGGCCTATTTGAACTTGACATAATTTTTAAAATTTTGTCATAAAAACCTAAATTATCTCTTACAATCTGATCTCTTTTAATGGATACAGAGCCAATTTTTTTTAAGTACCAACCAAAAATAGGTATTTGAAGTAATTCTTTCTTAAGAATAAATATTGGCGAATTGAATAATGTTTGAAGAAAAAAAGTCTCGAACATTGATTGATGAGATGCTGCTATAAAAAATTTTTCATCTTTGATTATATTTTCTGTTCCCTTAATAATAATTTTTGTTGACAGAAAAAACTTCAAGCAAAAGCCAGTCCAGTAACCCATCAATCTTCCACCAAGAGCAACAACTTGTCTAGGTAAAAAAAAAGACGGCAAAAAAATTATAGAAATTATAACAATTCCAGTAAAAAATAATAACGAAAATAAAAAGCTTCTTATCATGTATATTAAGTGCTAAATAAATTCTTTATACTTTTGTCTTTTTTTAATTACCTTAATTTTTGATCCTTTAATCAATAATTCCACTGGTTTTGGTCTTAAGTTATAGTTTGAACTTAATGACATGCCGTATGCTCCTACATCACATATTGCAATTAAATCTTTCTCATTAAGTTCTTGAAATCCTTTTAATGTAATAAATTTATCGGTACTTTCGCAAATAGGACCAACAAATTCATATATTTTTTTTGAAACTTTACTGGACTTTGTAACTGGTAAAGTTTTGTGGATTGCTCCATATAAAGCCGGTCTCATCAAATCATTCATTGCGGCATCAAGAATAATAAATTTCTTTTTTCCACTATCTTTAATATAAATTATCTTAGATATTAATATTCCTGTATTTCCAATAATAGATCTTCCAGGCTCGAATATAATTTTGACCTGATGTTTATTTAGAAAGTTAAGTATAGCTTTGTTATACTTTTTGTAATCTAAATTTTTATTTTTGTCTGAATAGGTAATTCCCATTCCACCACCTAGATCTATAAATTCGAATTCATGATCAACTTTTTTTAAAATATCACTTACGGCGTTAAGCATTTTCTTATAAGGTTTATAGTCTAAAATTTGACTGCCGATGTGTACACTGAGACATCTCAAGTTGATATTGTTTGATTTTTTACAATAGTCCACAATTTTAATGAATGTATTTTTATTTACTCCAAACTTATTTCCTTTTTTTCCTGTGGAGATTTGTTTAATTGTTTTAGCATCAGTGTTAGGGTTAAGTCTTATACCAATTCTAACTTTTTTTTTTTTTAATTTTGCAATTCTATTAATTTCTTTAATTTCACTGAGTGACTCTGCATTGATAAGCAATATCCTTTTTTTAATAGCAAAACTTAATTCATGTGAAGTCTTTCCAACACCTGAAAACACAATTTTACTAGGACTAATCTTAGCTTTTAGCGCTAACATAAGCTCACCCATAGAAACAACATCAGCTCCTAATCCAAATTTTTTTATTTCTCGTATTAAATTAATATTAGTATTGGATTTGACAGCAAAACAAATCAAAGGTGAGAAAGATTTAAAATTTTTTCTAAATTTATTTATATTTTCTCTCAGCTTAAAGTATGAATAGCAATAAATAGGCGTTCCAAATTTATTGGCAATTTTTTGGAAATTTACATTTTCTATTGTTAATCTATTATTAATATATTTCATTAGGCTTTGTTAATCGTAATTGCAGGCAATATCCTCTCTTTTTTAGAGCCTTTGTACTCAGGATCACCTTTTTTTCCACAAGAAATTACAACACAACAAAACAAAACAAGAAACACAATTTTTTTAATCATTTTTTTTATATTTTATTATCATTTTTTTAACATTATCAAAAGATGTTCCACCGTAGGATTTTTTTGAATTAACAGAATTCTTTAAATCAAACACTTTAAAAACATCTTTAGTGAGTTGTGGTTCTATTTTTTTTAGATCACTTAAGGATAAATCACTCAACTTTTTCCCTTTTTTCTCAGCTAAATTTACTATTAAAGAGGTTTTTTGATATGCTTTTCGAAAAGATAGGCTGTGATTTTTCACGAGATAATCAGCCAAATCTGTTGCTGTAATATAACCATAATCAGCTAATTCAAGCATTCTTTTTTTATTCGGTTTCATATTCTTTAAAATTTCATTAAATATTTTTAAACTGTCAATAAGAGTATCATTTGATTTGAAAACAATTTCTTTATCATCTTGAAGATCTTTAAAATATGACAAAGGCAATCCTTTTAAAATTGTTAACATTGAAAATAAATTTCCAAAGGTAGTTCCAGATTTTCCTCTTAAAAATTCAAGGGGATCTGGATTTTTTTTTTGAGGCATTATCGAAGACCCAGTTACTATTTTATCTGATAAATTAATTAGATTGAAAGCATCAGAGTTCCATATAATTAATTCTTCTGCTATTCTTGAAATATGTAATGAACATAGCGAAATGCTGTAGAGAAAATCTAAAACAAAATCTCTATCAGATACTGTGTCAATTGAGTTACTAGTTGATTTCTTAAAGCCAAGTTTTTTTGATGTATAATCTCTATCAATATTAAAAGAAGTTCCAGTAAGTGCACCTACTCCAAGAGGGTTTTCATTTAAACTATCAAAGTTATTTTTGAATCTTCTTTGATCTCTCTTAAACATCTCAACATACGCCAATAAATAATGCGCAAAAGAAGTTGCTTGTGCATTTTTTAAATGAGTAAATCCTGGCATGATTGTATAAATATTCTTTTCAGCTAGCCTGATTAAATTTTTAATAACATCATTCAATATTCTATCAATTTTTTTGGAGCTAGACTTTATCCAAATTTTTAAATCAGTTATTATTTGATCATTCCGAGACCTTGCAGTGTGTACGTAGCCAGCATCTTCTCCAATTATTTGAAAAAGACGTCTTTCGATATTCATATGTATGTCCTCATTTTTGTCGCTAAAATGAAATTTTTTTTTAAAGATTTCTTTTTCAATTTTATTGAGACCATAAATAATCTTATTTTTCACTTTAAATGTTAAAATTTTTTGTTTAAATAACATTTCTACGTGAGCTATAGAACCAGCTATGTCTTCTTTATAAAGTTTCTTATCTACATTTATGGAACTACCAATTTTTTGATAAAGTCCAGATGATTTATCTTTAATTCTTGTATTCCATATTGCTTGGTTGTTTTTATTTTTTACCATGGTAATTAATTATACCTATTTAGTATGAGATTTTTAATAATATTTATTTTTATGTTATCCAGTTCTTTCGCTAATGAAGTTACAAATATAAAGAATTTGGTGATTAATAAAGAGTTAAAAAGATACAAGGATATAACGTTTTTAGATACAAGAGATAACAAATTGGATTTAAAGGATTATGAAGGGAGTCTTATTATATTGAATTTTTGGGCAACTTGGTGTGCTCCTTGTAAAGAGGAAATGCCTTCTCTCGACTCATTAACTAAGATTAGTAATTTAAATAATCTTAAAATATTCCCAATAAACATCGGCAATGATACCAGTCAAAAATCTATAAAATTTTTTGAAGATTTAGAGGTAAAAAATTTAGATATATATTTTGATAATCCTATCACCTTAGCCAAGAAATTTGGATTAAGAGGTATTCCAACTTCAATTATTTTCAACAAAGAGGGTTTAGAATTTGCAAGAATAATTGGGTCTATTAATTTTACTGATGAAAAATTTATTAAATGGTTAAGTAATTATAATTAATTTTTAAAAAAATAAGCAAAAGCAACTAAAGCTACGACAGCTATAAATTGCAAAAGAACTCTTAATTGCATTAGTTTATTAGAATATTTTTTGCTTGTTTCGCCACCTTTAAATAATGTTCCTATGCCAAGAATTAGAACTAATCCAACTGCAATTAATAAAACTATTGATAGAATTTTTACTAATATTCCAGAAATCATTAAACTATTGTAGGGTGTTTTGCATATAAAAAAACATAAATTACAAAGTATGACATTTTGTCTAGATACAACCATTATAAGACCAGATGAAAATGTAAAGATTAAAAATGCAGTAATTTTACTTCACGGATATGGTGGAGATGGCAAGGACATAAGCATGTTATCTTTAAATTGGAAAAGACATCTACCAAATACAATATTTATATGTCCTAATGGCCATGAAACTTGTTCGATAAATCCATCGGGATATCAATGGTTTGATCTTACAAAAGATGAACCAGATTATATTTTGGAACAGACAATTAAAGCTGAAAAAAAATTAAATCAATTTATTGATGAAATCAAAAACGAATTTAATTTGGAAAATGATAAAATTTGTTTATCTGGTTTTAGTCAAGGTTGTATGATGTCAATAAACCTAGGTTTAACATCTGAAAATGAATTTAACTGTATCGTGGGTTTTTCTGGCAAAATTATTAATAAAGATGATTTAAGATCTAGAAAAAAAATTTCCACGAAAATATTATTAATTCATGGCGACGCAGACCAAGTTGTCCCACCCAGTAATTTGTTAGAGGCTAAAGATTTTTTTATAAGATATAATATTGAAATTGAGACACATTTAATTAAAAATTGTGACCATCATATTCCTGTTGAAGCATCAAGTATAGCGTTAAATTATATTTCAAAAAAATTTAATGAATGCTAAATATTGAAATAGTTTTTTATTTAAGTTAAACTTTAATTATGAATAGCTTTATTGAACAAGAGGTATCCTTAGAAAAATGTCCTGCATTAGTTTTAAATGCTGACTACAGACCTCTAAGCTATTACCCTTTATCATTATGGTCCTGGCAAGACACTGTGAAATCAGTTTTTTTGGATCGAGTTATTATAGTCAGCAGCTACGACAGAGTTGTAAGAAGTCCATCTTTTAACATGCAGCTTCCAAGTGTAATAGCATTAAAAGATTACATAGTCCCTCAATCTAAACCAAGTTTTACAAGATTTAATGTTTTTCTTAGAGATAAATTTTCTTGTCAATATTGTGGAAGTGGAGAAGAATTAACTTTTGATCATTTGTTACCAAGATCAAAAGGTGGAGAGACTAATTGGGATAACGTTGTGACTGCTTGCTCAGCATGTAATGTAAAAAAAGGTGGAAAATTACTTAAATCTTCAGGGATGAAACTTTCACAACATCCTTTTCGACCATCAACAGAAGATTTACATCGTAATGGAAAAAATTTTCCCCCAAATTATTTACATAAAAGTTGGATGGACTATTTATATTGGGATGTAGAGTTAGAAGCTTAAAAAATTTAAATTTTCTCAGAAATACGGATTGCTAATTTTGAACCTGTTTTTATTATTTTATCCATGATTGAATAAATTCCTTTTTTGGATGCACCTTCCTCATAAGCTATATCTTTATGGTCTAATTCGTCTTGTCTAAATTTCGTAATCTTTTTTTTCAATTCTTTTTCTTCTGGACCTAGTTGATTAATTTGATCTAGATAGTGTTTATCAATTACCTCTTCGACAGACGCAGTGCATAACATTGCAGCCTTTTTTCCTAAAAGTGTTGAACCAAAACCCAAACCAACACCTAACAAGTCCCACAGTGGTAAGAGTTTTGTTGGTTTAATATTTCTTTTTTGAATTTCGTTCTCAAAAAATTGACAATGTTCAGTTTCATGGATTTTCATTTCTTCAATAGTTTTCTTTAGATCTTCATTTTTAACTATTGTATTGAGTGCTAATAGTTGACCCTCATAAATTTTGACAGCACCTCTTTCACCAGCATGATCAACTCTAATAAATTCTTCTACTCTGTTATTTGTTTTTTTCATTTTTGAAGTAAATATTTAATAATGTTATAATAAATAATAAACTGATTGCAATATTAAAAGAAGTTAGTGATAATCCAAAAATCCGAAACGTCACATCCTTACAACTGATAGTTTTTTTGCTCAATTGGTTAAGTAAATCTTCTTTAGTCACATTTTCAGAAAAATCTTTTACATCGCAAACTGCTGATTCTTGAAAAAAACTTTGTTCAATACCAAAATGGTATAGTGAAATTACAAAAGAAAAAACAAAAGTAATTATTAACAATAAAGTAATAAATTTCTCATTTTTTTTTAGCAGGAACATCATAGATATTAAAATTATACTTAACCAGTAAGGAATTCTCTCAATTAAACATAAATTACACGGCTGGTGGCCAAGAAAATATTCTATAAAATATGCAGAAATTAATGCAATAAAACTTAATAGAAAAATTATCTTTAAACAAAATTTAGCTTTAATATTAAACATTAGATTTTAAAATTTGGTAAGTTATAATTCCAATAATAACAATTAATATTCCAATTATTGAAAACCATTTTGACCCATTTTTATCAACATATTTACTAAATAAATCTCCAAATTTATAAGAAAGATATGATACTATAAAGAATCTTGATCCTCTTGAAACCAAACTAATAAAAACAAAAATAAAAAAGTTAAAACCTATTAATCCACTTGCAATTGTAAAAACTTTATAAGGAAGAGGTGTAAATCCAGCTAAAAAAAGTATTCCTAACCAAGCATAAAATCCATCACTATCGATCAAGTTTTCTGTGATATGTGATAATTTATCTTCGTAGCCATAAAAATCCATGATATGATCTCCAAATTCATTAAAGAATGCTCCAATTAAATAACCAAGTATACCACCTAAGACTGAAAAAATTGTTGTTATAAAAAAAATTTTTATATAATCGTTTTTTTTTGAAATTACCATTGGAACAACCATAACGTCTGGAGGAATAGGAAAAAATGAGCTTTCAACAAATGAGATTATTGCCAAGTAATATTTAGAACTTCTGTGACCTGCTAAATATAAACATCTTTTATAAAGACTTTTAAACATTTTTTGGTTTTAATATAATTTTAGTTCTTATACTATTTAATAAATTATTTAACAATTAGGGCGAATGGCGGAACTGGTAGACGCGCACGACTCAAAATCGTGTTTCGCAAGAAGTGAGAGTTCGATTCTCTCTTCGCCCACCAAATTATGGAATTGAGTAAAATTAACAGTTTAGTAGAACTTTTTTTCAAAAAGTATCAAGAAACAGATTCCATTTCAGATAAGCCTTTTCTAAAATGGTTAAAAAATAATGAGAAAGATTTTTTAACCTGGAAACAAGTTGCATCAAATATTCTAATTTTATCTGAGTACTTAAAAAAAAATTTATCTAAAGGAGACAGATGTATTTTACTATCTGAAAATCGACCTGAGTGGCTTATTTCTGATATAGCTATTATGAATGCTGGGGGTATTACTGTGCCGCTATTTACAACTTATTCCGAAGAAGATTACAAATATATCATAAATGATTGTAAACCAAAAATTTGTATTGTTTCAAACGAATTACAATTAAAAAAAATTGAAAAATTTATTTCAAATGAAATAAAGGTTTTATCAATTGAAAATATAAATGACAAAATTGAAAATATAGAAGGTATATTTGAAAGATTTTCTAAAAAAGAAAATTTAAGTACTCTATCAAAATTTAATCAAAATATTGCAAGAAAAGATCTTGCATGTATTATTTATACATCTGGAACAACTGGAAACCCAAAAGGCGTAATGCTTAGTCACGGAGGTATCTTATCTAATTGTGAAGGAGCTCAAGAAATTTTAAATTTATTAATCAAAAATACTCAACCTGTTTTTTTAACTTGGCTGCCTCTATCTCATTCATATGAACATGCAGTCCAATTTGTTCAAATTACACTTGGAGCAAGTGTCTATTATGCTGAAAGTTTAGAAAAATTATTATCTAACATGTCTGTTGCAAAACCAACAATAATGACTGCAGTACCAAGATTTTATCAAAATTTGTATAGTAAAATTTCTTTGAATTTCTCCAAACAAACTGGTTTAAAAAAAAAATTAATATTATCTACTGTCTCTTTAGGTTTAAAAAAACTAAATAAAGAAAATATAAGTTTAAATGAAAAAGTTATTAATTTTTTCTGTGAAGTTTTAGTGAGAAGAAAAATCAAAAATCAATTTGGTGGAGAATTGAAAGCTTTTGTATCTGGAGGAGGTGCTTTAGATCAAAAAATTGGAGAATTCTTAAACTCTATAGGACTTCCAACTTTACAAGGGTACGGCCTCACGGAGGCTTCACCTGTTGTGAGTTGTAATATTCCTGGAAAAATCAAGATTGAAACAGTTGGTCCTCCCTTTAAAACAAATAAAGTAAAAATTGCTCCAGATGGAGAAATCCTGGTTAAAGGGGAAAACGTGATGCTTGGTTATTGGAATATGGCTAAAGAGACAAGAGAAGTAATTAAAGACAATTGGTTACACACTGGCGATATTGGAGAAATTACTAAAGATGGTAATTTAAAAATAACCGATAGAAAAAAAGAAATTATAGTAAATCTTGGTGGTGATAACATTTCACCATCTAAAATTGAAAATTTATTATGTTTAAATGATAAAATAATTCAAAGTTTTGTTTACGGAGACAAAAAAACTTATTTAGTGGCTCTAATTGTGTGTGAAAATCAAGAAAATAAAAAAGAAATTGAATTTTACATAGAAAATTTAAATAAAAGTTTATCTACGGTTGAAAAAGTCAAAAAAATTAAATTAATTAGTAAAGAATTTACAATTGAAAATGGAATGTTAACTCCAACTTTAAAATTAAAAAGAAAAAAAATTTTAGAAAATTATAAAGAAGATCTAGAAAAACTTTATTAATTAAATAAAAATATTTGATTATAAAGCGCGTAAACATTAACTTTTTTCACACTTAAGATTATAAAAAATTTTTTATTTAAAATTTTATTTTTTAAAAATTAAAACTCTAATTAAAGATTTGACATAACGTATATAAAAAAATAAAAATAAGTTAATTACGAATCATTATGATTCGTTTAACTAAAAAGGGAGCTAAAGATGCCTAAAAGAAGAAAAAAAGCAAAGAAGGCTAAGAAAAAAGCTAAGAAAAAAGCTAAAAAAAGAAGAAGAAGATAATAACTTAGTATTCTTTTTTAAAAACGCTTCTCATAACTTTTTGTGTGAGAGGCGTTTTTTTTAATCTATTTGTTCATCAACTTCAGCTATTGGCTCTTCTACTGATAATTCTTTATCAGTTGTTTCTTTGGGAGTTTTAACTTCTTCTTTTATTTCTTTAATCATATTTCTTTTAAGAGCTTTATCTAATTTTTTTTGAGTTTCTTCTTTTGAAGAGTTTAGTACGATTTGAAATTCAGAAAGAATTCTTTCATAAGCTTTTTCGAAGAGCTGTCTTTCACTATAAGATTGGTCAATCATCAAATCATCACCTTTATTTAAATCTCTTACAACTTCTGCAAGATCATAAATTTTTCCTGAGGAAATTTTTGCCTCGTACTCTTGAGCCCTTCTACTCCACATAGATCTTTTAATTTTTGGTTTACTTTTTAAGATTGAGATACTTTTATTTACCTGATTAATTGTTGATAGTGGTCTTAAGTGAGATTGTTTATTTATAGGTACCATCCCATTCGCTTTATCTTTTTCAAATTTGATAATATAAGTTTCCACGTCAATTCCTCCAATATTAATTTTTTTAAATTCAGAAATCTGACCTACTCCATGCTTAGGATAAACTACGTAATCTTTTGTTTTATATTCTCTCTTTTCTGTGCTTTGTTTTTTAACTTTTTTAATTTCAGGTTTAACTTCATTATTCTTAGGTATCCTTAAATTCTCAGATTTTGTGTCTGTTTGTGCTTTTATTTTTTTTGGTATTTTTTTTTGAATTTTTGAGGTTTTTTTAATTTTATTATTTTTTATTTTAGTTTTTTTGGTTTTGAAAATTTTTTTTATATTTTTTGGTTTAACTTTAACTTTTGATTTTTTTTTAAAGGTTTTCTTTAAAATATTTTTCAAACTTATTTTGCTCATTTTTAAATTTTTCATGATCCGGCGGTGGATCTTTTTTCTCACTTATATTTGGCCAAATTTCAGAATATTGTTTGTTGATTTCTAGCCACTTATTGCTACCAGGTTCAGTATCTGGTTTAATAGCATCAACTGGACACTCAGGTTCGCAAACGCCACAATCTATACACTCATCCGGTTTAATTACAAGCATATTTTTTCCCTCATAAAAACAATCCACAGGACAAACGTCTACGCAGTCCATAAGTTTACATTTTATACACTTGTCATTTACGATATATGTCATTATGAGAATTCTTTTTTAATTTTTTCTTTAATATCTCCCATTAATTTATTGTCAACATATAACAGTCCGGTTAGTCTTCGCATCAAGTTCATTTCATATATATCTGCTTCATTATTAGAGTAAATAATTCTCCAAAGTGTCTCAACTATTCTAATTTTATCTTGTTCTTTCATACTCTTAACCTCTTTAGTAAAATCTAGGATTTGATTTGAATTATCTTCAATTTTTTTTGCATTAAGTATTATTTCTTCTATGTTTTCATTACCAATACCCAATTCTAAAAGAGATTGTTTAATAATTTTTTCCTCTTTATCAGAATAATTTTCATCTATTTTAGCTGCGTGAATAAGTAACGCTGCTATTTTGGATAAATAATCAA
>CABXYE010000013.1 GCA_902516425.1 uncultured Pelagibacteraceae bacterium | reverse complement strand
TAATCTAAGACCTCCTTGAGCATCTTTTTGTGCATTTTCAAATTTGATAATGGCTGCTTGCATTTTATCTAATGCATTTGGAGGATAAATACTTGCAAATTCAATTCTTCTAGCAATCTTAACAATGTTTTTAGCGTATGTTGATGCCTCTTCCTCATTGTCATTTAAACCTTTTCTGTAAGATTTAATTTCATCTTTTAGTACTTTAATTTTACTTTTAAATTGAGGATTATGATTTCTTAATTTAAAAAATTCATCACTTATTAAATTTAACTCTTGAGCTGCAGTATGAAACTTTAAACCCCTATACGTTGCAGGTATCAAAGGCACCTCTAATGTATTTTCAATAGATCCTGAGCCAGCATCTACTTTCGTTATACCCCAGCCACCTTCTTCATTTACGTCTTTAAGCCTTTTTTTAAGTTCTTGTTCTGTTTCAAACGGATAATCAGGTTTTTTAAAGTTCTCAGTTAAAAGATTAATTTTTCCAGTTAAATCATCTATTTTTTGTTTGGTCTCAATCTCTAGTAAATCTTCATTTGTAAGTAATGGGATAAGTTGACTAGTTTTAATAATATAACTAATTAGTAATGTTTTTTGTTGACTATTTAGCTTCTCAGAATTTTGAATTTCATTTTGGATTATTTTTAAATTTTTGTTTTCTTTTTTAATCTGTGAAGTACTTTTGAATTCTCTTTCCTCTATTGGAAATTGATATTTCAAACCGAGGAGAGAGTCATTAACTTTTGCAACTTGGCATAGCTCATTAGCAGATTTTGGATAAAACCCTTTAGCAATATCCCAAGAATAATAGAGCCAAATTAAAAGTAAAAAACTACTTCCAACAATAACCCAATGAGTGCCGCCCAATGCTCTCTCAGGATTTCCGAATACCGCGTCAACTTTTTCTGTTTTTATGAGACGTCTTCCATAAAGAATACAACCAACTACAGCAAAAAAGATTAGAAAAGTTAATATTTGAGTTAACATTTAATTATCTTTCCCCATAATTTCCTCTTCCATGTTCCAAATCATTTCAAGGATTTCCTCTCTTTTTTGAGAAAACTCTTTGTTTTTTTTGATTTCTCTCAGATCCTCTTTTAATCCCATTGAAGCGAATGGTAGATTATATTCTTTATGTATCCTTCCTGGCCTTGGAGCCATCACATATAATCTTTCCCCAAGAAGTAAGGCTTCTTCAACGGAATGAGTAATTAGAATAATTGTTTTCCCAGTTTCTTTCCAAATTTTTAAAACTAGAGACTGCATTTTTTCTCTTGTTAAAGCATCAAGAGCTCCCAATGGTTCATCCATTAAAATTAAATCTGGATTATTGATTAGACATCTTGCAAGAGCAACTCTTTGCTGCATTCCTCCAGATAATTGATAAGTTGGAGTGTTTCCAAAACCTTTTAATCCTACAATCTCTAACCATTCATCAACTTTTTTTTGAGTTTCAACTGCATCTTCTCTCTTCATTCTTAATCCAAAGTTCACATTTTCAGCAACTGTTAGCCATTCAAACAAAGCACCTTGTTGAAAAACCATTCCCCGTTCAACTCCTGGTCCATCTATCTCTTTATTATTTAAAGTAATATTTCCTGAGGTCGGTCTAATAAATCCTGCGGTAATATTCAATAATGTGGTCTTGCCACAACCTGACGGCCCAAGAACAGTAAGAAGTTCTCCTTTTTTAAGAGTAAAATTTAAATCTTTTAATGCATGAACAGTTTCTCCTTTAGGAGTTTTAAAAATCATGTTTAGATTTTGTGAAACTAAATCACTCATAAAGAGACTTTATATTTGAATTTTTAATAAAAAAATAGGCACCAATTTATTACAATTGGTGCCTATTAAAATTTAAATTACCCTTAGATTATAAAGGTAAGAAACTAGTATCTACGTTTCCTTTTGGTGTTCCCATACCATCTAGGAACCCTTTAAGATTTCCACTTTCCATAGATTGCTTAGTTTCTTCGGGAGTTAGAAATTTAAACCCACTTAAAGTTTCTTTCATATCAGCAACTTTCATTTCAGAAGCTTTTGACATAGCATTCATATCAGCTTTACCAGCTTTATATCTAGCGTTAGCTTCATGAGTTACTTCTATAAAAGTCCTAAGCATTCCAGGATTTTCCTTCATAAACTTTGTAGTTACTGAAGTAATATCTATACCCAAGATTCCAGCATCTCTAGCTTCTTGAACTGTAAGTAATCTAGATCCAATAGCTGTAGCAGCCTTGATAGAGTTACCGCCAAATAAACATGCCATAACAACATCTCCGCTCACAAGTGCAGCAGCACCTTCCTCAGGATCCATTTGAATGATGTCCATTTTTTTTCTATCAGCGCCAACAACTTTCATACTTTCATCAAATACGTATTCAGCCATTGTTCCTAATGGAACAGCAACTTTTTTACCTTCAAGTTCTGTAGCATTTGCTTTTGTAATTCCAGAAGCATTTGAGGTTACACAAGTTGTTCCACCCATTCCATATTCCATAGCTACATCAACAAGTTTGATTGGAGCTTTAGATTTAACTGCGTTAATAAAAGGTACTAAACCTTGTGAATAAGAAATGTCGATATCTCCTGCCAACATTGCATCTGTCATCGCTCCACCATTTGTGAAGTTAGTCCATTTAACTGGCACTCCTAGAGCTTTTGCAAAGTTTTTTTTTTGCATATCCTCAAGGTTTGGACTAGGCCACTCTAGGAAATAAGCCACTCTTACTTCATTAGCTGCTGAATTAGCAACTGAAATGGAAAGATTAAGAGCCACAAAACATCCAAGAATAAAACTAATTATTTTTTTCATTTTTCCTCTTCCTTGTTTATTTATATGTTCTAATTTTAAGATTAAATTGACCTAGAAGTAAAACAAAAAAAACGATCATTCTAATTACACAACTTTAAGTTGTGACAATTATAATGGTGGTTTATTGGACTTAATTAGTCTATTCATTTATTAGCACGATTTTAAAATTTAATTATGAGCTCAGAAAAAAGAACATCAGTCCCTAATTCTTTAAATGAACATTGGATGCCTTTTACCTCCAATAAAGACTTTAAAGAAAATCCAAAACTGATCGTAGAAGCGAAAGGTGTATATTTAAAAAATCATCATGGAAAAACACAAATTGATGCTAGCTCAGGTTTATTTTGCAATCCATTAGGACACGGACGTAAGGAAATTATTGAGGCAATAACCAATCAACTTAATACTTTAGATTATTGCCAACCCTTCCAACAAGGTTTTGGTGGATCATTTGAATTAGCAACTAGAATTTCAAAACATACTCCAGGAAATTTAAACAAAATTTTTTATACAATTTGTGGATCTACTGCAGTTGAAACAGCAATAAAAATTAGTGTAGCTTATCATAAAGCAAGAGGTGAAGGGCAAAGATTTAGATTTGTTGGAAGAGAACGTGCGTATCATGGAATGAACATAGGAGCAACTTCAGTTGGAGGAATGATTAACAACGTTAAAGCTTATGCAAGCGTTCTTATGCCGGGAGTAGTTCACATGAGACATACTCATCTAGATGAACATAAGTTTATATCAGGCCAACCTGAAACAGGAGCAGATATAGCTAATGATTTGGAAAGAATTTGTACAAATTTTGGTTCAGAAAATATAGCAGCGTGTATAGTCGAGCCTATTGCAGGATCTACAGGTACGCTAGTTCCACCAGTTGGATATTTACAAAGACTTAGAGAACTATGTGATAAACACAACATACTTTTAATTTTTGATGAAGTTATAACAGGTTGGGGTAGAACAGGCTCTGCTTTTGGAGCTCAAGAATTTGGAGTTACACCAGATATAATGACAATGGCAAAAGCAACAACAAACGGTATTGTTCCATTTGGAGTGGTTGCTTGCAAAGAAGAAATCTACGATGCAGTTCTCGATGCAACTCCTAAAGGTGCTGTGGAATTATTTCATGGATATACATATTCAGGAATTCCGATTTCAGTAGCAGCCGCATTAGCAGTTCAAGATATATTTGAAAAAGATGATATTTTTAACAGAGCAAAAGATCTTGCTCCTTATTTTCAAGAAGGTTTATTTTCATTAAAAGATATTGATGTAGTTGATAATATAAGAGGATATGGAATGATGGGTGGTATCGATATTAAGATGGATGGCAGACCAGGTAAGGCTGGACTTGCAACGTTTAAGCATTGTTACGATGCGG
This sequence comes from uncultured Pelagibacteraceae bacterium, assembly GCA_902516425.1. Taxonomy (GTDB): domain Bacteria; phylum Pseudomonadota; class Alphaproteobacteria; order Pelagibacterales; family Pelagibacteraceae; genus Pelagibacter. The sequence goes on along the minus strand of CABXYE010000013.1, from coordinate 10,034 downwards.
GAGTAAATTTTAAAGCAACTGGAGATGCTCTTATTATTGCACCAATGTTTATCTGCGAAAAAAAACATATTGATGAAATTATTGAAAAACTGAGAACTGGAATTACGAATTACGCTAAGAGCAAAAAGAACTAAATTTCATTAATGAGAATTGGTGTACCCAAGGAAATCAAACCTCAAGAAAACCGAATTGGATTAACTCCCGCTAGTGTAAAAACACTTGTATCTGAAGGTCATGAAGTGTTAGTTGAAAACAATGGTGGTTTCGAAGCTGGTTTTGAAAATGATCAATTTATAAAAGCTGGAGCAAAAATAACCAAAAATGCTGCTGATATTTTTAATGATTCAGAGATAATTGTTAAAGTTAAAGAGCCTCAAAAAGTTGAAGTAGATATGATTAGAGAAAATCAAATAATATATACTTATCTTCACTTGGCTGCTGCAAAAGGATTGACTGAGGGATTAGTAAAATCAAAAAGTATTAATATTGCCTACGAAACCATTACTGATGATAATGGAAGACTTCCTTTACTTGCACCCATGAGTGCTGTAGCAGGACGTATGTCAGTTCAAGCAGGAGCACATTGTTTGGAAAAAAACCAAAAAGGCAGAGGAGTATTATTAGGTGGAGCACCTGGTGGCGAACCAGCAAATGTTTTAATTTTAGGTGGAGGTGTAGTTGGAGAAAATGCTGCAGCTATAGCAACTGGTATGCAGGCAAAAGTTCATATTGTAGATAAATCAGAATTTAGACTTAAGCAATTGGTTGAAATATTTGGAGAAAAAATTATTCCAGTACAAAGTGACAAAATAGATTTAAAAAAGTTAGTAGCTGAGGCAGACTTAATAGTGGGAGGAGTTTTAGTCCCTGGAGCCGAAGCGCCAAAGTTAGTTACTAAAAATATGTTAAAATTAATGAAAAGAGGATCGGTAATTGTAGATGTAGCAATTGATCAAGGGGGGTGTGTAGAAACAAGTAGACCAACAACTTTTAACAATCCAACTTTTATAGTTGATAATGTCGTTCATTATTGTGTAGCTAACATGCCAGGTGGGGTTCCAAGAACTTCAACTATTGCATTAAATAAAGCAACACTGCCTTATTTAGTCAAATTAGCTAATGAAGGTTATCAAAAAGCTCTTGAGGAAGATAAGAACTTTTTAGCAGGACTAAATGTTCATAAGGGTCATGTGACTTATAAAGCTGTTGCAGATGTTTTTGGATATGAATACGTTAATCCTCGAGATGCAATCAAAAATTAATTAGATGGAAAAAAAACTTCCAAGTAGCACTAAAGTAGTTGTTATAGGGGGTGGCGTAGTAGGTTGTTCAGTCGCTTATCATTTAGCTAAATTTGGTTGGCAAGATACAATTCTTTTAGAAAGAGATCAGCTAACATCGGGTACAACTTGGCACGCAGCTGGATTAGTAAGTCAATTGGGTCCCTCAGCAGCAATTACCAAAATTAGAAAATATACTTTAGATCTTTATAAAGAACTTGAGAGAAAAGTTGATCATTCTGCTGGATTAAGATTAAACGGTGCACTTTCAATTGCTGAAAATAAGGGTAGATGGCAAGAACTTCAAAGACAAGCAACAACAGCACAACTCTATGATGTAGATGTAAGAATTTTGGACAAAGACCAAATTAAAAAAGATTATCCGATTGTAAATACTGATAAAGTTTTAGGAGGCATTTTAATGCCAGGTGATGGTGCTGCAGATCCATCAGGTGTAACCCATATGTTAGCGAAAGCAGCTAGAATGGAAGGAGCAAAAATTTTTGAAAAATCTCCCGTTGATGAAATTTTGACTAAAAATGGAAAAATTTCTGGAGTAAAAGTGAATGGTCAAAAAATTGATTGTGAATATATTGTTTTAGCATCTGGAATGTGGTCACGCCAAATTGGAGAAAAAGCTGGAGTAAGTATTCCTCTTTATCCAGCAGAACACTTTTATATTATTACCGAACCAATTGAAAAACTCTCTAAAACTTTACCTGTAATAAGAGATTTTGATAACAGAACTTATATAAAAGAAGATGCTGGAAAAATATTAGTGGGAATTTTTGAGTCAAAATCTATCCCGGCATGGAATAAAATTAATAAAGTTCCAGAGGATTTTTCATTTGGGGAATTTCAGGAAAATTTTGAGCATTTTGAGCCCTATTTAGCAACCGCAATTAAAAGATTTCCAGTTTTAGAAACAGCAGGAATTAGAAAATTTTTTTCAGGCCCCGAGTCTTTTACTCCCGATACAAATACATTACTGGGAGAAGTACCTGAAGTAAAAAACTTTTTTGTATCTTGCGGTTTAAATAGTATTGGAATCGGAAGTGGGGGAGGTGTCGGTAAGGTTACAGCTGAATGGTTAATCAACGGACACATTAATGAAGATATTTTCTGTTATGATATTAAAAGATTTCAAAAATTTCACTCTGATCTTGGTTTTATTAAAAAAAGAATTACTGAGTCATTAGGAGATTTATATGGAATGCATTGGCCATTTAAGCAACATAAAACTTCTCGAAATATTAAAACTTTACCTCATCACGATAATCTAAAAAGTTTCGGTGCATGTTTTGGTGTTTCAGGTGGTTACGAAAGACCTATGTGGTTCGCTTTGGATGGAGAGAAAACTGAGTATGAACACAGTTACAATTATCAAAATTGGTATCCTTCTGCAGAATACGAAACAAACAATACAATTAAAAATGTTGGCTTATATGATTTAACTCCTTTTTCAAAGTTCGAAATAAAATCTGATAAAGCACATCAAGAATTGCAGAAAATTTGTACAGCGGATATTAAAAACGAACCAGGTAAATGTGTTTATACACATATGTTAAACCCTGATGGTGGAATAGAGACAGATTTAACAGTTGTATGTATCGATAAAAATTATTTTAGAATAATAAGTTCTGCAGCAACAAGAGAGAGAGATAAATTTCATATAAAAAAACATCTTTCTAAAAATATTGAATTAAAAGATACTACTGATGATTTATGCGTATTTGGTTTATTTGGTCCAAAAAGTAGGGATTTAATCAAAACTTTAAGCACTGATAATTTTGATAATGAAGATTTTAGATTTGGGACTGCAAAATATATAATAATCAAGGGATTAAAGATTTGGACTCAAAGATTATCTTACGTAGGTGAATTAGGTTACGAGCTATATGTAAGTGCTAAAGACGCGAAAAAAATATACGAACTAATCATAGAAAAAGGTAAAGATTTTAGCCTTTCAAATTGTGGTATGCATGCAATGGATATAATGCGAATGGAAAGTGGTTTTTTACATTGGGGACAAGATATTTCTCCTGAAGAAAATCTATACCAAGCAGGTTTATCGTTTACAATTAGTTCTAAAAAAGACTTAGATTATATAGGTAAACAAGCTGTTGAGAAAATTAAACAAAATAAAGTTAAAACTAGATTTGCAATGTTCATTTTAAAAGAAAGCGAACCAGGAAAACCATTATTACTTCACGATGAGCCAATTTACGAAGGTGAAAAGATTATAGGAAGATCTACGTCAGGAAATTATTCGTTTAATTTCAAAAAGAATTTAGTATTCGGGTATATTAATAACGATTTTTCTAACAAAGAACTTCAAAATAAAAACTTATTTATTGAAGTAGAAAAAAATAAATATTCTATAGAATTAATCAACAAACCTTTAAAACAAACAAATTTTAAAAATAATTAAACTTTATTTTTTAAAAGAAAAACAAATATTAAACCAGTTATATACATAATTAATGCATATGCAGCCGATGGAGTTATGTAAATTATATCTGTGCCAAATATTTGTGTGGAAACAAATATCGCTAAAGTACCATTTTGTAATCCACATTCTAAAGCAATACACTTTTGTTGTTTCACTCCAGAGGCAAAGGTTTTACCAAGATAATAAGCTATAATCATCATTGTTATATTGAGAATTAAAGCAATAAAACCTGCTTGTATTAGAAAACTTATAAAACTTTCTTTCTCTTCATAAAATGCAGCTATAAAAAAAATGATAAATAGCAATAAATTTAGTTTTTCAAAAATCTTAATTTTTGAATTTACGAAATTTTCAGCTAGTTTTCTCATAATCATTCCCAGGATAACTGGCACAGTTACAACTAAAAACATTTTTAATGCAATACCAGTCATTGAAATATTTTGAGAGATACTTTTAATTTCAAATATATCTGCAGATGTAAAAATTATAAAAGGAACGGTAATAATGCTAATCAAACTAATCACAGCTGTTAAGGTAATAGATAAAGCAACATCCCCATCAGCAAACTTAGTTAATATGTTTGATGTAACCCCACCCGGTGCAGCAGCAATAATCATAACTCCAATTGCTATTTCAGATGGTGTTTTTAAAATAATAATCAATAAGTAAGCAATTAGTGGAAGAATAATTAATTGAGAAATAAAACCTACAAAAAAATCTTTTGGAGTTTTTAGCACTCTTTTAAAATCTTCGATTTTTAAACATAAGCCTAAACCCAACATTATTAATGCGAGTATGATAGGTGCTATTTTTGTTACTACTTCCATTCTCCTCCAGATGAAGCTAATAAAATTACAATATCATATGTATAAAGATTATTAAAAAAAAAATTTTTTATGAAATCATAAGAAGATTTAAAATTTTACGTATAAATTTTGCTTTAAACCTAAAAACTTCAGTTTGATAGGGTAAAATTTTTTTAAAATTTATTGATGTTAATATATATTGTTTTTTTTGATTAACTTTAAGTAATTCTTTTTTTTTCAAGAAATTACATTTTCTAATTATTGTTGCCCTAGGAATTTTGGTCATTTCTGAAATTGACATTGCGCTTATTCCAGTGTTAGTACCTAAATTTTCTATTAAAATATTTGAAGTGGTGAAATAATCTAATGAAGGTTTATTTTCAGCAGTATCCAATTGTTTTGCAACATTTAAAACTTGATTCATTGCAACTGTTCCCCAAACATGAAATGTAGTTAAGTCTTGCATAAATTTATGATAACCTATTACTAACGGTATTTGCATTCGATAAAACCATCGCCAACATAATGTAAATTTTTTTTTGAAAATATTTTCAATGAATTTTTGATCAAGTTTTTTGGAATAAATATTTTCTTTATTTAAACATTTTGAAACTAAATAAATATATTTTGATGAAAATTTAATTTGTTTTTCTGGTTTAGCAAAATCAAAAGCTTTTCTATCAATTATAATTTTTTTTTTATTACGAGTTATCACTCCTGCTTTTTCAAGTTCTAAAACTTTTCTTCTAACTGTTTCTTTTGGTAATTCTAATTTTTCGCAAAGTTCAGTAATGTTTAATTTTTCAATTTGGAGGTATGATTTCGAGAAATATTCATCATAACTATACTGAATGTTCATTTGGTCGTAAAACTGAAGAGTTTTTTCAATTAATGAAATCACTATTAAATATTTGTAGTGATCTTTGAATGGGCTATAAACACTATTCATCCAATTCCATTGATGCGATATCCAGTCTTTACTTAAAGCAGAATAATTAGACATGATGGTTTCAAAAATTTGTTCATCAGTGAGGGTTTTAGAAAAATCTATTTCTTGGATGCTCATAAATAATTAAAACTAAGTTATGACCCAAATTGGACATATGTCAATTTATTATTGGCCCAATATGAACTTTTTAAAAATTTGTTTTTTTCCTTTATTGTGTTTAAATTATTAAATGAATACAAAAGGCTTTACCAAGAATACCGGCAATATCGAGACCCTAAAAGATAATAATGTTTCTGAAAATCTTTTAAATCCTAAGAAAAATGGTTCCGGAAGAGTCGACATCAATGTTTTAAGATCAAAACTAGAAGCACAACAAGACAGAGAGTTAAGAAAAAATATATTCATTTTTCTATTCTGCATTATTCTACTAGGTTCAATTGGAATATTTCTATCTTTGTAATTTTATTTGCTAATAATCGCAAAGGATGATTAATTATGCTTTATGAAAAATTTAGTTAACTCTGTTAAACAAAAACTTGCTTCAAAATATACAGTTTCTGAAAGACCACAGAATACTTCAAGAAGTACAGATATTAATGTTCTTTTAAATAGAGTAAAATTAGATAGAAAAAAAGAATCTAGAAAAAAACTTTATTTTTCTGCAGCAGCTTCAACGAGTTTGATTTTATTTGGATTAGCTATTTTTAGCTAAAACCTTACAATTACTCAAAATTAACACAAATTTAATGATTAATTATTATTGAATCAAATTTTATAAATATTATAAATCAACAAAGTTAAATGGCGGGGTAGCTCAGTTGGTTAGAGCGCGGGACTCATAAGCCCGAGGTCAGTGGTTCGATCCCACTTCCCGCTACCATTGCATAATGAAAAAAATTTACAAATCTTTTAAAACATCTCCAAAATATTCAATAAAATGGAATAACTATTTTGAGATTTATGAAAATCTATTCAAAAAATTTTTGAAAAAAAAAATTACAATTGTGGAAGTAGGTATTGGTGATGGTGGATCATTATTCATGTGGAAAAATTTTTTTGGCAAAAAAGCAAAGATTATTGGAATTGAATTAAATCCTGAGTCAAAAAAACTTGAAAAAAAGGGTTTTAAAATTTTTAATGGTGATCAATCCAGTAAAGATTTCTGGAAAAGTTTTTATAAAAAAATAGGAAAGATTGATATTTTGATTGATGATGGAGGTCACACAAACATACAACAAATAACAACTCTAATTGAATCTATTAATTACGTTAAACCTGGGGGAATGATAATTATAGAAGACACACATACAAGTTTTATGAAAAATAAAGATTTTAAAAATCCCTCAAAATACTCATTTATCAATTTTACGTCATCTCTAATTGAAGTTATTCATAGAAGGAATCCTAATTTAAAAGAAGAATTAAATTTTATATCTAAAAAAATAAATTCAATTGAATATTATGATTCTATTACTGTAATAAATATTGCCAAAAAAAATTTGACAAAATCTAAAAATCTTGAAAATAATAAAAAATTAAGAAACTTTTTTGACGATTATAGATTTAAAAGAGAAAATAACTCTAACAAAACCAACAATAATAGATTCTTAAATTATTTAAAACAAACAATATCTAAAAGAAGTTACTTGTATAGAATTTACGAAAATAATATTATAAAAAAATATTTGAAGCTAATTAAAAATTAGCTAGTAATTTTTTAATATTTTTAAATATTTTTTAATATTCATTGATTGTTTTAGTGGAAAATTCTTACCTAAAATTTTTTTTGCGGATATTGGTTTTACTTTATTGTTTGTAAGTTTAGCAAATTTATAAACGATTTGCTTTTTACCACCTATATTTATAATACCTTTTTTATCAATGAGTTTTAACAAATTTTTTGCCAAGTCTTCATGAAACATAAAATTCATTTCTACGTCTTTAAATGCTTCTTTATGTACAAATGGTTTTTCAGTCATACAAATTCTTAAAATTAGAGAATTTTTATACATTTGAACTGCACATTCTCCACCTAATTTTGAAATTGCGTAATTATTTATAGGCAGGACAGGATCAGTCTCACAATAATTACCTCTAGTTCCCGGATATACATAGTTTGTTGAAAAGTAAATTAGTTTAATTTTTTTTTTAATACATGCTCTTACAATGTTAGAAGTTCCAATAATGTTTATTAAAACACTCTTAGAAACATTTTTATCATGAATTTTCATAGGTCTTGATAGTCCAGCACAATGAATTAAATAGTGTGGTTTTTTTTTGCCGAGATATCTCAATATAGAATTAAAATTTTCTATATTAAGTTGCTTTTTTGATGGATATTCAATTGAATATGTATGACTTAATTTTTTAAATACCCCCGCAAACCTTCCTGAACCTCCTGTAAATACAATCTTTTTCATAAAATTCTTGGCCTTGGTGTATGTATAATAAATTTTCCTCCTCTTTTAATGAATTTTTTTTCTTTGTTAAATATTTCTTTTTTAAAATTCCATGCTCCCAAAAATACAAAATCAATATCTTTTTTTATAAATCCTTGGTATTTTAAAATTGGAATTTTTGTACCTGGGGTATATTTATTTTGTTTATCCTTAGTAGTATCAATGAAGTAAGAAATAAATTCTTTATCTATTTTACAATAATTTAATATTGTTGAAGATTTAGCTGTAACTCCATAGCCAATAATTTTTTTATTCTTTGAAATAATTTTTAAGAATATTTTTTTTAATCTTCTTTTTGAAAACTTAACTCTTTTAGCAAATTTTTTATATGTTGATATTTTTTGTATACCATAATTTATTTCTTTTTTCCGTTGATTATTTACACTGGAAAAAATTGGTTTTTTGTTAGTTCTTTTTTTAATAAAATACCTATTTGATCCACCATGTATCTCTAGGTTTTGAATATGAAAAATTTCAAAATCATACTTTTTTAAAATATTTTCTATCCCAATAAGAGAGAACACATATATATGTTCATTATAAAATTGATCATAGGTATTTTTTTTTAAACATTCAAGTAAAGAGGGATCCTCTATGATTAAAGTTCCATGGTTATTTAAAAGGATATTTATAGATTTAAACACTTCATCAAGATTCTCTATATGGCTTATTGTATTAGCCGAGTAAATCAAATCAACTTTACCTTCTTTTTTTAATATTCTTTTTGCTGTTTTTGTATTCCAGTATAACGAGTATGTATTAAAACCTTTTTTTTTTGTAATTTTTTCTATGTTAGAGCAGGGCTCAATACCAATTACTTTTTTTTTTGAAAAATTTTTTATGAAACTTCCATCGTTACTTCCAATTTCAAGTATCTTTTTAGGTTTAAATTTTTTATTGATTGATATTGCTAAATTCTTAAAAGATTTAAGCATTGTTTTAGACATTGAAGATCTGTAAGGATATTTATTATTAAACATTAATTTACTAGATATGGGTTTATTAATAGAAACTAGCTTTGTATCAGTATTAATTCCTATTTTTAATCTATATTTTTTTTCTTTTTTATTTAATTGACCCTTTTTTAAATAATTATTTGCTAAAGGTTGAAATCCAAGATCTAAAAAATTAATTTTATTTTTCAATTTATTTTTTCCTTTCTCAAATCATTGAATATAACTGGCCATTCGAGACATCTAGAATACTTATTAAACCAAAAAGGCAAAAATCTCTCAGCTAAAAAACCATAAATTCTTATTCTTCCGTAACCATTTAAATCAAAACCAAATATTTTTTCGCATTCACTTAGCCAAGTAAAAATAGTTTCATAATATCTGTGCATTAACTTTTTAGATTTACAAATAAACATATTTCCTTGGTTGTAGGATATATTATCATTAACAAATTTTCTAAAATCTTCTCTATCATTTTCATTGAGAACATCTATTGCTTTGTCTAAAAAACCGTTACCATGAAACATATCAAAATGGAATTTTATTGATCTGTTTTTTTTAAAAATAGCTTTAGGATTTTTAAATAGTGAAATTTTTCCGTACTTTAAAATTTTTATCCATTTTATGTTGTTAACTTTTATCTTATTTCCTAAAATTACTTGGTAATCTTTCCACAATTCTGGAACTTGTTTTAATATTTTATTTTGAAAATTAGGGTTTTTTATATTGTTACTTTTTTCATTAAGCCAAAACCTTCTATATGCACAAAAACCAATCCAATCTTCTTCACTTATATTGTCCAGCTCATTTTTCCAAAACCAGTAGTGAAAAGTATATTCACCATAAAATTTATTCTTTTCCGATATATTTTGACCAATATTATCTTTTTTCCAATTATCATCAAATTTATCTTCACCAAGTCCTACAGGAATATAATTTAACTTTTTTACTTTTGAATGAAGCTCGTTATGCACACAAATACAAAACATTTTCAAATTTTGCATTTTAAAACCTTACATCTTTAAATTTAAGATTTTTCTTGTCTTTTTTTGAAATTATAGGAGATTTAATATTCCAATTTATATTTAAGTCTTTGTCGTTCCAATTTATTCCTATTTCTGAATTTTTATCTCTA
>CABXYE010000012.1 GCA_902516425.1 uncultured Pelagibacteraceae bacterium | reverse complement strand
TTTTGTTCAACTTTTTTTTTTGTTTCATAGTATTCGTCCATGACTTTCACCGCGGTAATTAATAAAAGTTTATTTTCACCTATATTTCCTAAATCTTTTTTTAAATCGTTAAATTTTTGATTTATCTGTATTAATAATTCTTCAAGTTGCTCCTCTTGACCATCATCACATGATAGCAAAAATTCTTTACCATTAAATTTTATAGTTACATTTGCCATTTATCAATTTCATCCATCAAGGTATTTGTTTCTTGATTTAATTCATCTATTTTTTCAGAGAACTCCAAACGTTTTTTTTCCTCAAGTTGCTCCTTGTTTTGGATTTCTTCCAATTTTATAGATAATTTATCATGTTCATCTGCTAAAGTTTTGTATTTATTCTCAATTTCTTCCTTTTCAATTTCTAATTGATTTTTTTGTTCACTCATAATTTTAATATTTTTTTTTATATCAGGATTGTGAAGATTTAATTTTTTTAATTTTGTTAACGCTAAAATAAGTTTTTTTTCTTTTTCAACTATAGAATTCATATATATATATTTATATTATTAAATAGAATCTTCTAAGTCTAGACAGGATAATTTTGATTAAACTTTATAAAGAACTAGCTAATTGTATAAGATTTCTCTCAATAGACGCTGTTCAAAAAGCAAATTCCGGACATCCAGGTATGCCTATGGGGATGGCAGATGTTGCTACCGTACTTTTTAGAGATTTTTTAAAATTTAATCCAAAAAATCCTAGCTGGGTTAATAGAGATAGATTTGTTCTTTCTGCAGGCCATGGATCAATGTTACTTTACTCTCTTCTTTATTTAACTGGTTACAAAAGTGTTTCTTTAAATGATATTAAAAACTTTAGACAATTAGAGTCCATATGTGCTGGGCATCCAGAATATCATCCTAATACTGGCATTGAAACCACTACAGGTCCATTGGGACAAGGAATCTCAAATGCAGTTGGGTTTGCAATATCAGAGGAAATTTTAAAAAAACAATTAGGAAAAAAAAAGATTAATCATAAAACTTATGTCCTCGCTGGCGATGGATGCTTAATGGAAGGTATTAGTCATGAGGCATTAAGCTTAGCTGGACATTTAAAATTAAAAAATCTGATTTTATTATTTGATAATAATTCTATCTCAATCGATGGTCCGACTAACTTAGCTGTTTCAGATGATCACGAAAAAAGGTTTAAGAGCTACGGTTGGGACTACTTAAAAATCAATGGTCATAATTTCAAAGAAATATCTGGGGCTTTAAAAAAGGCGCAAAAATCAAAAAAACCTATCGCAATTTCATGCAAAACTACAATCGGTTATGGATCTCCAAACAAAGGAGGTAAGGCTTCATCACATGGAAGTCCATTGGGTGATGAGGAAACAAAACTTGTAAGAAAAAGACTAAAATGGAAATATGAGCCTTTTAAGATTCCAGCTGAATTGTTAAGTGAATGGAGAAAAATAGGAAAAAGTGCCTCTCAAAGAGCTCAGAAGAATAAAGTAAAATTTTCAAATTTTAAAAAATTTGACTCATTAAAAAAAATGATTGAAAAAGCAAAAGTTGAATATTTTAAAAACGCAAAGCCAATTGCTACAAGAAAATCATCTGAAATATTTTTAAACATTGTAGCTAAGTTTCCTAATTTAATTGGAGGCTCGGCTGATTTAGCTGGATCAAATAATACTAAAACTAAAGATCATAAAATAATCAAACCAGGTAATTTTTCTGGAAATTATATTCATTATGGGGTCAGAGAGCACGCAATGTGTGGAATAATGAATGGCATAGCCCTACACAGTAGTCTAATTCCTTATGGTGGAACATTTTTAATATTTAGTGATTATTGCAAACCATCCATTAGATTAGCTGCAATGATGAAACAAAGAGTTATATATGTATTCACACATGACTCTATTGGACTAGGTGAGGACGGCCCAACTCATCAACCAATTGAACAATTAACAAGTTTGAGGTCTATTCCAAATTTAAACGTTTTTAGACCTTCAGATACGATTGAAACTTTTGAGTGTTGGCAACTAGCTCTTGAAAGCAAAAGTACTCCAAGTGTAATTTCATTAACTAGACAGGGACTTAGTCCTATCAGACTTAAAAATTCCCTTAAAAACGAGTCATCATTTGGCGCTTATGAAGTTTTGAGAACCGGTAATAATATAAGTGTAACGATTTTAGCAACTGGATCTGAAACCAGTTTAGCAAATGATGTAGGTCATAAATTAGCCACAGATGGTATTTATTCAAAAGTCATATCAATGCCTTGCCAGAAAATATTTGATAATCAAAGTGAGGAATATAAAGACAAAATACTGGGTGAAACTAAACTAGTTGTATCTATAGAGGCCTCTGAAACAAATTACTGGAAAAAGTATACTGGTACCGATGGGTTAAATTTTGGAATTAACGATTTTGGTAGAAGCGCCCCGTATAAAAAAATTTATGACTACTTTGAATTAAATTCTGAAAGCATAGTTAAAAAAATTAAAGAAAAATTATGAAAATAAAGATTGGTATAAATGGAATGGGGAGAATAGGAAGAATGATTCTTCGTTCTATTTTTGAAGGTAACAAAAAAATAGAAATTAAACATATTAACAATAGAACAAATTCTGAAACTTGCTCAAATCTTTTAAAATATGACTCAATTCATGGAAAATTTAAAGCTGATATAAGCTTTGACGAAAAAAATCTTATTGTAAATAAAGACAAAATTTCTTTTGGTCAGGAAACAGATTTAAATAAAATTAATTGGAAAAAATATGACGTTGATTATGTGTTTGAGTGTACTGGAAAATTTAATTCCAAAGATAAATTGCAACCTCATCTGAATAATGGAGCGAAAAAAGTGATTGTTTCGGCTCCATGTAAAAATGCGGATAAAATTATTGTTTTTGGAGTAAATGAATCTGTATTAAAAAAAGAAGATAAAATAATTTCTGCTGCCTCTTGCACAACTAATTGCCTGGCGCCAGTTGTTCATGTTTTAAATGAAAATTTTGAAATTGAAAAAGGTTTTATGACAACCATACATGCGTTTACAAGCGATCAAAGGATTTTAGATAATTCACATAAAGATCCTAGAAGGGCTAGATCTGCTAGTCAATCTATCGTACCAACTACCACAGGTGCATCAAAAGCAATAAGTGAAATTATTCCTTCTCTTAAAGGGAAATTAGAAGGTGTAGCAATGAGAGTTCCCACCCCTAATGTTTCATTAGTTGAACTTGTTTTTTGTACAAAAAAAGATTTAAGTATTGAAAAAATAAATTCAGCATTTGAAGATTTTAGCAAAAAAAATAAAGTTGTTGAGATTACAAAAGAAAAATTAGTTTCTATTGATTTTAATCATAATCCAGCTTCATCAATTGTTGATGCAAGTTTAACAAATGTGGTTGGTAAGAAGATGGGAAAAATCTCATCGTGGTATGATAACGAATGGGGTTTTTCAAACAGGATGTGCGATATAGCTGAATATCTTCATAAAATTTCTTAATGAATAGTATAAAAGACCAAGCAGATCTTAATAAAAAAAAAGTTTTGTTAAGATTGGATTTGAACGTTCCATTAAATAATGGATCAATTAGTGATGAAACAAGAATAAATAAAATTATTCCAATAATAAATTTTTTAATTAAAGAACAATCAAAGATTATAATAATTTCTCATGTGGGACGACCAAAAGGTAAGGTTGAAACAGATCTCTCACTTAAACCAATTTGTGAAAATGTAGAAAAAAAAATAAATAAAAAAATTAAATTAGTTAAGGAAGATATCTTTAAATTAAAAAAAGAGGATTTATTTCAAAATCCAAATGAGCAAATAGTTTTTTTAGAAAATATTAGATTTTATAAGGAGGAAGAAAGAAACGACTCCAATTTTGCACAACACTTAGCCAAACTCGGAGATTTGTATGTAAACGATGCTTTTTCTTGTTCTCATAGAGCCCATGCATCTGTGAGTAAAATAACTGAATTTCTCCCTTCTTTTGCTGGATTACAGTTAGAAACAGAAATTAATGCTTTAAAAAAAGTTACATCAGAAATCAAGAAACCAATTACTTGTATTATTGGGGGATCAAAAATTTCAACAAAAATTGGAATAATCAAAAATTTAATATCTAAATTTGATAATATTGTCATTGTTGGTGGAATGGCTAATAATATTATTAAATACAAAGGAAACCAAATAGGTAAATCAATTAAAGAGGAAAATTGTGATGCAATGATTAAAGAAATTTTTGAAACTTCAAAAAATCATTCTTGCACAATTACTCTCCCAGAAGATGTTATTATTGGAAAAAATTTAGATGATGAGCCTCAAATCAAAGAGCTAAATAATATTAAAGATGATGATTTTATTCTTGATATTGGTCCCAAGACATTAAATAAGATAAAGCATATCATTGAGAATAGTGAAACAGTTCTTTGGAATGGGCCAGCAGGTTATTTTGAAAATCCGAATTTTGCTAATGGTAGTTACGAAATCGCAAAAGTTATCACAAATAAAAATAACTCAATTTATTCAGTTGTCGGAGGTGGAGATACTATAGCTCTTATTAATAAAATAAATGTAACAGAAAATTTTAACTTTGTTTCAACTGCCGGTGGAGCATTTTTAGAATATCTTGAAGGAAAAGAGTTACCTGGTATAAAAGCTCTAAGGTAATATGTCTGAATTAAATAACATAGCGCTTAGAATACTCGAAAATGGAAAAGGTATCCTTGCAGCAGATGAGAGCACTGGGACAATGACTAAACGATTAGACGCCGTTAAAGTTCCATCAACATCAGAAAATAGATTACTATTTAGAGAAACTCTTTTTAGTTCATCGAGTATGATGGATTATATTGGAGGAGTGATCTTGTATGATGAAACAATTAAACAAAAATCTTCAAAAAAAAATAGCATCCCAGAATTAATTTCAGAAATGGGTAGTCTTCCAGGAATAAAGGTTGATACTGGAGCAAAAGTTTTAGCTAATTCTCCTAATGAAAAAATTACAGAGGGTTTAGATGGTTTAAGAGAAAGATTAAAAGTATATAATAAATTAGGAGCTAAGTTTACAAAATGGAGAGGCATTTATAATATCTCTAAAGAATATCCAAGTAAACTATCTTTACAATCTAATGCACATGCATTAGCAAGATATTCTGCATTAGTTCAAGAATGTAATATGGTTCCTATAGTAGAGCCCGAGGTACTAATGGATGGTGAGCATTCAGCTAAAGAATGTTATGAAAAAACTTCTGAAGTAATAAAAAAATGTTTTGAGGAATTAATTTTACATAAAATTGATTTGAAAGGTGTAATTTTAAAACCTAATATGATTCTGGCTGGCAATAAATCTAAAAACAAAATATCAGGTGAGGAAGTAGCAAATTTAACCTTGGAGTGTTTAAAAAATTCTGTACCTCAAGAAGTTCCTGGAATTGCATTTTTATCTGGGGGTCAATCAGAGATTGAGGCAACAGAAAATTTAAATCTTATAAATAAATTAAATAATACAAGTTTTATAATAAGTTATTCTTTCGGAAGAGCCCTTCAACAGAGTGCCTTAAAATTTTGGTCTCAAGATATAAATAATGTCAGCGGCACTCAAAAAGTTTTTAATCACAGAGCAAAAATGAATACTTTAGCTGCTCAAGGAAAATGGTCTAAAGAGCTTGAAAATTAATAAGAAAAAATTTATTTATCTTATTTCACCAACAAAAACTTATACATCATTTTATAATGATCTAATTGAGGTTTTGAAGTCAAAAAAAGTTAGTTTTTTTCAATTAAGACTTAAGAAAGAAAACTTTAGAAAAAAATTAGTGATTGGAGGAAAGGTAAAACAAATATGTAAAAAATTTGATGTGAAATTTCTTATAAATGATGATGTTCTTCTTGCTAAGAGATTAAATGCTGATGGTTGTCATTTAGGTCAAAGAGATATGAACATTATAAAAGCAAGACGAATAATCGGTAAAAAAATAATTGGTATCACATGTCATAACTCAATTAAATTCGCAAGAGTTGCAATTAAAAATGAGGCAGATTATCTAGCATTTGGAGCGTTTGGTGTTTCAAAAACAAAGAAAGCAAAATATAGGGCAAATTTAAGGTTATTAAAAAAGATAAAAAAAATAACAAAAACTCCAATAGTTGCTATTGGTGGTATAAACTCTAAAAATTATAAAAAACTATTGTTGAATAAAGCTAACTTTTTGGCTATCTCAGGCTACATTTGGAATAATAAAAAACTCAAACCAACAAATGCTATAAAAAATATAAAATGAAAATTAATGCCGGTGAAATAAGAGTTGGAATGCTTTTAGAATATAAAAATGATTTATGGGAAGTCTTAAAAACACAACATGTGAAACCTGGAAAAGGTGGTGCATTTGCTCAAATTGAAATGAAAAGTTTTAACAAGAACACAAAAATTAATGAAAGGTTCAGATCAGGTGAGACAGTTGAAAAGGCTGCATTAGAAGAAAATAATTTAAATTTTCTATACCAAGATGAAAATGATTATTTCTTTATGGATCCAATTTCATTTGAGCAGATACAAATCAAAAGAGAAATTGTTGGAGAAAAAGGTAAATTGCTTACCGAAAATTTACAAGTAATGATAAGTTTTTATAATGAAAAAGCAATTTCAATCACCTTACCAAACCAAATAAATTGTAAAATAGAAACAACTGATGCTGCATTAAAAGGTCAAACTGTTTCATCATCATATAAACCAGCAACACTAACAAATGGTTTAAATATCCAGGTGCCTCCATTCATAGAAATTGGAGATGATATAATTGTTGACTCTCGAAATCTTGAATATATTAAAAAAATTTAGTTTATGAATTCAATTTCTCCTAACTTGAATATAATGATTAAAGCAAGTGAAAAAGCATCAAAAATATTAATTAAAGATTTTGGTGAAATTGAAAATTTACAAGTATCAAAAAAAGGTCCAAAGGACTTTGTAACAAATTCAGATCTTAAAGTAGAAAAAATCATAATTGACGAACTAAAAAAAGCTAAGCCTAATTACTCAATTATTAGTGAGGAAAAAGGAACAGAATTAAACAAAGATAAAGACAATACTTGGATAATTGATCCGATTGATGGTACAATTAATTACTTGCATGGAATACCACACTTTGCAATTTCAATTGCATTAAAATCTAAAAGTGAAATTATTTCAGGATTAATTTATGACCCAATTAAAGATGAAATGTTTTATGCCGAGAAAAATAATGGTGCTTTTTTTAATAATTCAAGAATGAGAGTATCAAAAAAAATAAATCTTGAGGAATGTTTGTTTGTAACTGGAGGAAAAACTAATTTTGAGCCAAATATATCATATAGAAAATCTGGATGTGCTGCTTTAGATATGGCCTATGTTGCTTCAGGTAGATATGATGGACTCTTTCAAAAAAATTTAAATATTTGGGATATAGCTGCCGGGATAGTATTGGTTAAAGAGGCTGGAGGAATTATTAATGAAATTGACCTTTCCAAACATAATAATATAAAAATTATTAGCTCTAGTAGCAATATTAATGAAAAATTCACTAAAGAATTGAGTAACTTTTAATTGTTTTAAAAAGATCTTTTGTTATAAGACTGATCATGAAAAAAAATATTCACCCTCATTATCATAAAATTAGAGTCGAAATGACAGATGGTACCCAATTTGAAACGATGTCTACGTGGGGTAAAGAAGGTGAAATTTTGAAACTTGAAATTGACCCAATATCACATTCGGCTTGGACAGGTGGTAAGCAAAAGCTTATGGACAAGGGAAGAATCAGTAAATTCAATAAAAAATTTCAAAATTTTAAGTCAGAAAAAAAATAGATGTCAAATGCACCTTTAATGCCAATGGCAACTGCTGTATGGTTAGTTGAAAATACAACTTTAACTTTCAAACAAATTGCTAATTTCTGTAAAATGCATGAAGTTGAAATTCAAGGTATTGCAGATGGTGAAGTTGCAAAAGGTATCAAACCTTACAACCCTATAATATCAGGTCAGTTATCGAGAGAGGAAATTGAATTGTCATCAAATGATGAGAGTAGACCATTGCAAATAAATAGTTCTGATATTCAAATTTCAAATGAAGAAAAAAAAATTAAGAAATATATCCCATTATCAAAAAGGCAGGACAAGCCTGACTCTGCTTTATGGTTGTTAAAGCAACATAATATTTTAAAAGACTCACAAATTGCAAAACTGGTCGGAATAACAAAAAATTCTGTAACTTCAATTAGAAATAAAAGTTACTGGAATTACAATAATCTTAACCCTAAAGATCCTGTGGCTTTAAACTTATTTACCCAAAAAGATTTGGTTGCAGCTATTGAAAAAGCAGAGCGAAGGATAAAAAGAGAAAAAAAGGAAAGAGAGAAAGCCAAACAAACTGCCTAAAAAAACAGTTTACAATTAATATGAATAGACAAAAAAAAATAAAAATGATATTTACTAATTTTTTTGGAGGTAGTTATTAAAATAGAAGTTAAAGATAACAATGTCGAACAGGCTTTAAGAGTTTTAAAAAGAAAACTACAAAGAGATGGTTTTTTTAAAGTAATAAAATTAAAGAATACTTATGAAAAACCATCTGAAAAGAAAAAAAGAATTCTTCAAGAAAATATTAAAAGAGTTAAAAAATTAAATAAACTTAAAAATAGAATTTAAGTATATCGCGGGGTGGAGCAGTCTGGTAGCTCGTCAGGCTCATAACCTGAAGGTCGGCGGTTCAAATCCGTCCCCCGCAACCAATTTTTAATTAAATCTTAAATTTTGATTTTCTACTATCCTGTAAGAAAGTTTTAACTGTTTCTTTTGTTAATAGTTCAAGCGATTTTCCAAAGTTTACAATTTTCTCAATTATTGCAGGTGGCACAGTAATTATATTACAACCAAGTTGTTTGGCATGGAGATAATTATAAGGCTCTCTTACACTAGCCCAAAGTATGCTGACATTTTTAAATTTTTTTGCTAATAAAATACTTTTTTTTAAAATTGGTATAGGATCTTTACCATTATCTGCAGCCCTACCAACAAATACTGAAATAATCACTTTTGTTTTTTTGTTTATTGATTTTAAAATCTTTTTTACCTGGCTCACTTTATAAACTGCTGTAATATTCAATTTTATTTTTTTATTGTTAAGTTCTTTGATAACTTTTCCAGTAAATTTACCCTTGGAGTTAGTTATTGGTATTTTTACATAAACATTTTTTCCCCATGAATTAATTTTTAATGCTTGATCTAACATTTTTACATCAGTATCTCCAAAAACTTCAAAAGATATTGGTTTTATTTTACATATATTTAAAATCTGTTTTGCATAATCTTTATAATTTTTTGCACCAGCTTTTCTCATTAAAGTAGGATTGGTTGTGAAACCTTTAACTATGGTTTTTTTGTTAAATTTTCTAATATTTTTTATATCAGCGATATCGCAAAAAATTTTTGTAGACATATTTTAATTAAACATTCTAATCATTTTAACAAATTTTTAAAATGAATAAATCTTTATAATTATTTTTTCCAAAATCAACACTCTTTAATTATTCTTATTTAATCTTAAAATTTTGAGCTAAGAAAACACAATTGTTCCATTTTCCTGATAAGATACTTAGAATCTTTTTTGTGTGAATTTTTACCACTGAAGTTCTTTCATCAGTCTTCTCTTTATTTTTCATTATAGTTCTAACTACAAAAATTGACCCAATATATTTTGCATCTTTTAGGAAAGGTAAATAATTAGAGCTTCTTCTAATAAAATTATTAAACTCTGAAATTTTTTAAATTTTTAATAATGCCTTTATTTAAGAACTTTTTATTCCTATGCTTAAATAATGGAAATCTACCTGTTGTCGTCTCAAGCTTTGATAACTTTACATCGCTTAGTAAATGATAGTTTGTTCCTAGGTAGGGATCAACACACACAAATTTTCCATCTACAACTACATAGCTTTTTTTTTTAAATTTTTTTGGTAACTTTATGAGAATTTTTTCAACTAATTCATATTTAAATTCCTCCAATTTTTTAATACCTAGCTTTTTTAAAACAAAATTATTATTTGCATAAGTAGCAACTAAAATTTTATCAAACCTTTTTGTCAAACTTTTTTCAAATTCTGTATTAAGATTAATTTTTAAGTTTGAATTACGAATTTTCTTAATTATTTTCTCTTTAAATTTAAAGTAGTCTAATATTTTTTCATTAGAAACAATGTGATTTTCAATAAATCTTTTATTAAAAGAATTTTTTAAGATTCTAAATGTTAACTTATTTCTGTTTAAGAAATTTTTATATCTACTGAAATTTACTTTGCTCTTGTTTGCTATCAAATAATAATTAGATGTTTTTCCAAAAATATCTTGACCATAATAACTATAAAATAAATCTTTTGATTTATTTATTTCTGAAACAGTCTTTTGTGATCTTGGATAATGATAACCATGATGGAATCTAAGCTGATTGCCAAATGATGCACCTTGCATTATGGAGCTATTTTTTTCAAAAATTTCTACTTTATGTTTTTTGGATAAGAATAATCCAACAGTTAATCCAAAAAAACCTGCTCCTATAATTGCAATTCTCATTTAATGTCCTTAATTAATTTTAAAAATGACATAGAAATATCTTTTTGATAATTATTTAAAACAAAGTTAAAACAAGTATTAATTCTTTTTTTATTTTCTTTTGAATGAATATTTAATTTTTTTAAAAGATTTAACAACTGATTACTATTACCAACTTTAAAAAGTAATCCTCCTTTACCAGACTGTAAAATTTCTCTTGGACCTACTTTACAATTAGTAGATATTATTAACTTCTTTAAGCAAGCAACCTCAAGCAATATATTTGGATTTCCCTCAAATCTTGAACTTAAAACTTTGACATCACTCATCATAATGTAATTAAAAGGATTAGTTGTATAAGGTATGAATCTTACATGCTTTTGCATATTATTTTTTTTAATAAAATTTTTTAACATTATCTCATCTTTACCATTGCCTATTAACAAAAGCCTAGAGTCTCTAAATTTTATTAAATTTTGAAACGCCTTAATCAAAGTCATTTGATCTTTTTGATAGGTTAGTCTTCCAACGTTAATTATCTTTAGGCCTTTAAATTTTCTAAAAAAATTAAATTGAAGTTTTGTCTTAGATTGTTTTTCAATTTTTTTAATATCCAAAGTTTGTCTATGAACGTAACTTTTAAGATTAAAATATTTTTTCATTTCAGCTTTAAAGTCTTTAGAGGTAACTAAAATTAAGTCACTAAAAGAATAAAAATATTTGAAAAAAGACTTTTTAAAACTAGTATTAATATATTTTGATGGAGCTGTATTACACCTTATTACTATTTTTTTTTTAGTAATTTTTGCAACAATTATTGGTAAAATATTTCCCTGAAAAGAGACAATAACAGCGTGGCTCTTTAAACTAAATAAAAATAATTGAAGAGAGCAAAATAAGTATTTCAAAAATCTCTTTTTTAAACCTGGAATAAAATTTGAATAAATAATATTTATTTTTTTATGAAGAAAAAATTTATTATCTAATTTTTTTAAATTAAAATCAGCGTCATATGTAAAAAAATTTATTTGATAGTTTTTCTCAGCTAAAGAATTTATTAATGAAAAAAAGTTTTTTTCTAAACCGCCATCTTCAACACATGGAAAGTAAAAATTTAACGTTCTTTTCATTAATTACATTTAGATTTTACTAATCAAGGTTTTTAGTAATATCTTCTGTCATCTTCTTTGCATCTGCAAACAGCATTAAGGTATTTTCTCTATAAAAAAGATCATTATCAATACCAGCATAACCTGGTGAAAGACTTCTTTTTACAAATAAAACAGACTTACATTTTTCAACATCTAAAACTGGCATACCATAAATCGGACTTTGGGGATCGGTTTTTGCTACTGGATTAGTTACATCGTTTGCACCTATCACAAATGCAACATCAGCATTTGCAAAATCATTATTAATTTCATCTAATTCAAAAACTTCATCGTATGGAACATTTGCCTCTGCTAATAGTACGTTCATGTGACCAGGCATTCTCCCGGCAACTGGGTGAATTGCATAAGATACATTTATGTCATTTTTTTTTAAGGTATCAACCATTTCTCTAAGTGCATGCTGAGCTTGAGCAACAGCCATTCCGTAACCTGGAACTATAATTACAGAGGAAGCATTTTTCATCAAAAATGCTGCATCATCTGCATTACCACTTTTAACTGGCCTTTGTTCCTTAGTTTTTTTTCCAAGAGTGTCATCTGTTGCTCCAAATCCACCTAAAATGACATTAAAGAAAGACCGATTCATGCCTTTACACATTATGTAAGATAAAATTGCTCCTGAGGATCCAACAAGTGCTCCTGTGATTATCAAAGCAGTATTTTCTAAAGTAAAACCAATTCCAGCAGCTGCCCAACCAGAGTAAGAGTTAAGCATAGAAATTACTACTGGCATATCAGCACCACCTATAGGAATTATAAGAAGAAAACCAATTAAGAAAGAAGCTGCTAATAGTATCCAAAATAAATTTGGAGATTGCGTTGAGCATAATAAATAAACCAAAATAATTATTGATATTAATATTACAGCATTTAAGGGATGCTGGCCTTTAAACGTTATTGGTGAACCAGACATTATTCCTTGTAGTTTTAAAAAAGCTATTATAGAGCCTGAAAATGTGATAGCTCCAACTGCTGCTCCAATTGACATCTCAATCAAACTACCGAGCTTGATATTTCCAGGAAATCCAAGATTAAATGCTTCTGGATTTAAAAAGGCAGAAATAGCAACAAATACTGCAGCTAATCCAACTAAACTATGAAAGCCAGCAACTAATTCAGGCATCGCAGTCATCGGGATTTTATAAGCTATTAAGGCTCCGATTGATCCACCTATTAAGATAAAAATTAAAACAAAAATAAATCCATTTGAAAAGTTTCCAATTGATAAAAACGTAACTGTTACAGCAATGATCATCCCGATTATTCCAAAAAAGTTTCCTTGCCTAGATGTTTCTGGGGATGATAGCCCCCTTAATGCAAGAATAAATAATACTCCTGAAACTAAATAAAAAAGTGCAGATAAATTTGCTGATATCATTTTATTTTTTTTTCTTTTTTTTATACATTGCCAACATTCTTTGAGTTACCAAAAATCCGCCAAAAATATTTATGGCTGCCAATGCAATAGCCAAAAATCCAAAAATACTTGAAGTATTAAATACAGACTCTGAACCACCAGATAGTCCAGCAATAATAGCTCCAACAATTATTACAGACGAGATTGCATTTGTAACCGACATTAAAGGAGTATGTAACGAGGGTGTGACGCTCCAAACTACATAGTATCCAACAAATATCGCTAATATAAATATACTTAATCTAAAAATTAAAGGGTCTATTTCCATAAATTCTACTTCATCAATGTTTTCTTTATTATCTCATCCTCTAAATTTATATTAATTTTACTGGATTTCTTATCCAATAAATTAGATACAAAATTAAACATGTTTTTAGCATACAAACTTGATGCTGAAACTGGTAATTTATTCAATATGTTGCTTTCACCCATAATTTTTACACCATTTTTGTCAATTATTTTGTCCATTTCGGTGAATGCCGTATTGCCACCTTGGATTGCGGCTAAGTCATAAATAACTGACCCCGATTGCATATTATTAATCATGCTATCTTTAATTATAACAGGTGCTTTTTTTCCTGGAATTAGAGCTGTACAAATTACTATGTCAATTTTTTTTAAAGTTTCTGATAGTAATTCTTCTTGTTTCATTTTAAATTCCTCTGAAGCTTCTTTAGCATACCCACCTTCTGTTTCCATGTTCTCTGAGTCATCAACAGTTAGAAATTTTCCACCTAAACTTTCAACCTGTTCTTTGGATGCCATTCTTACGTCTGTTGCATAAACGATTGCACCCATTCTTTTAGCTGTAGCTATTGCTTGTAAACCTGCAACACCCGCTCCTACAACTAAAACTTTTGCCGCGGGGATTGTTCCAGCAGCGGTCATCATCATTGGTATAGCTTTCTTAAAACTTGCAAAAGACTCTATTACTGCTTTGTATCCAGCTAAATTTGCTTGAGACGACAAAATATCCATAGATTGTGCTCTTGTAATTCTGGGTAGTAACTCTAAAGAAAAAATATTTACTTTTTTTTTAATAAGATTATCTATTTTATTTTTATTTAAAAAAGGATTTAATGATCCAACTAAAATTTGATTTTCTTTTAATAAGTCTTGTTTATCATCTGAAAATAACCCAACTTGAGTAATAATATCGCCGCTATTTATAATTTCTTTATCATCTTTTAAAAATTTTACTCCCAACTCTAAATATTTCTCATTTTTAATTCCTAAATGATGTCCATAATTTTCTGATAATAAAACTTCAAATCCAAGACCCACATATTTTTTTGCGACCTCTGGTGTTACAGCAATTCTTTTTTCCAATTCAATATTTTCAGAAATTGATACAATGTTCATAATTAACTTATAAAAGAAAAATTGCCATTAAAATGAGTACAGCAATAACTACAACTGTTCCCCATAATACAAATTTTGTAAAATTATTCCAAGTCTTCTTATGGTTTTCATTATCCATAAATATTATTTTTGTCTTGCTTTAAATTTTGGGTTTGTTTTATTAATTATGTAAACTCTGCCTCTTCTTCTAACGAGTTTAGAATTTAAATCTCTTTTTTTTATTGATTTTAAGGAACTTTTAATTTTCATAATTATCAAACTGTAGTAAATAAACTATGCCGGCAACGACCTACTCTTCCATACCTTAAGGCAAAGTACCATCGGCGCAGAAAGACTTGACTTCCGAGTTCGGAATGGGATCGGGTATAACCCTTTCGCAATAATTACCGGCGAAATGTTTATACCTAAATCTAATATATTGTAAACAATGAAATATTCGTAAATTAAGCTTAATTAATAATACTTTTTATATAGTTTTTTAACTGTATTTTTCCAAATAACTTATAAACTTTGTTAGATAAATTCATGTCGGTCAGAGCTGATGCAAATCTCTCACCTTTTCTTGGGGGCAAAAATCTAATTTTAGTTTTAAACATTTTTGCAACTTCTAAAATTGAATAAATATTTTTGTTAGAGATACTGTAATGTCTGCATTTATTTTGTTTCCAAGCGTAAAAACAAGCCTCAACAGTGTCTGTGATGTGAGTAAATCTTCTTGATTGTGAACCAGGCCTCACTATTGTCAATGGCCTTTTTTTTTTAAATTGATATTCAAAAATTCCAATAACTGTAGCCATGTCACCAAAACTTATTTGTCTAGGGCCATATACGTTATAAAAATATACTATTTCATACTTAAAATTAAACCAACTTTTTAAATTTTCCAACATTTCTAAATTTTTTGCTTTAGTAAAGGCGTATGGTGAAAGGTTTTTATCATGACCTTTATTGCCTATGCTCGCAGATGTTGCTGAGTATATTAATTTAATTTTATTAGATAAGCAAAAATTAAAAACTGCATGAGAACCTATTGTATTTGATTTAATACACTCATCCATTTTTAAGAAACTTT
>CABXYE010000011.1 GCA_902516425.1 uncultured Pelagibacteraceae bacterium | reverse complement strand
ATTTTTGACCCAGCCACTTTTCCGGCACCTGACACTTTAAAAATTTCAAGAATTTGAGCTGTACCGACAACTGTCTCTTTAATGTCTGGTTTAAGCAATCCAGACATTCTTGATTTAATGTAATCTAAAACTTCATAAATTATATTATATGAAGAAATTTTGATTTTTTCATTTTCTGCAAGTTTTTTTGCCTCTTTACTTGGTTTAACATTAAATGCTATCAGAACTGCATCAGATGCTTTTGCCAATGTAACATCTGTTTCTGTAATCATTCCAATGTCAGCTAAAATAATTTTAGGCTTTACTTCATCATGTTTAATTTGATTTATGGCATTTTTGATTGCTTCTGAAGAACCATGAACATCAGATTTTATTATCATATTAAGTTCTTTAGATGAATTATTAGAAAAGGCAGACTCTTGGGTAGCAAAAGTTAAAGGGTTTTTTCCCTCTTTTTTTTCTTGTGCTCTATTCTCACTTAATGTTTTAGCTTCTTTTTCACTTTCAAGAACAATAAAATCATCACCCGCTTTTGCTGCGCCATTGATTCCTAAAATTTCAACTGGTGTTGAAGGTAGTGCTTCGTTAATATTTTTACCTTTATCATCAATAATCGCCCTTATTTTCCCCCACTTTAACCCACTGACAAAAAAATCTCCTTTTCTCAACGTTCCTGCCGTAATAATTATAGTTGCCACTGGTCCTCTTCCCACATCTATTTTAGACTCTAAAACCACCCCTGTTGCTTTTGAATCAAAATCGGTTTTCAAATCAAGTATCTCAGACTGAAGTAAAATGGACTCAACTAATTTATCTAAATTCATTTTTTGTTTAGCTGAAATCTCAACCATAAGCGTATCACCTGATAAATCTTCCGCTATAAGTTCATATTCAAGTAACTGGTTTTTAATTTTTTGTGGGTCGGCCTCTGGTAAATCACATTTATTAATCGCTACCACTATGGGGACATTAGCAGCTTTAGCGTGCTTTATTGACTCTATGGTTTGAGGTTTAACACCATCATCTGCGGCTACTACAAGAACAACCACATCTGTTAATTTTGATCCTCTAGCTCTCATTTCTGTAAATGCAGCATGACCAGGAGTATCAATAAAAGTTATTCTACTTAAGTCTCTTTCTATCTGATAAGCACCTATGTGTTGGGTAATCCCACCAAACTCTCCTGAAACTACATTTGCACTTCTCAATGCATCCAGAACAGAGGTTTTTCCATGATCAACATGACCCATAACTGTTACAATTGGAGGCCTATTCTTCAAATTTTCAGTTCTGGAAGCTTTAATTTTTTGAATAATCTCCTCAGCCTTTTCTTCTCTTATTGGATTGTGACCAAATTCCTTTACTAAAAATTCTGCAGTATCTGCCGCTAAAGTTTGATTTATTGTTACTGTCACTCCCATACCAAAAAGATACTTGATAACATTACTTGACTGTTCGGCCATTCTGTTAGCTAGCTCCCTGACTGTGATTGCTTCAGGTATATTTATATCTCTTTTTATTGGTTTTAAATTTTCTTTATTATCTTGTTTATTTAAATTTTTACTCTCTTTCTCTCTAGCTCTCTTGACTGAAGCCAAACTTCTTTCTCTTGCTTCAATTTCATCGCTTAAAGCCCTTGATACTGTTAATTTAAATTCTCTTTTTGTTGAACCTAATTTAGTTTTTTTTTCTTTTTCTTCATTAACTCCTTTAAGCCTTTTAGTAGCTCGCTGCTCAGCCAGCTTACGTCTTTCAAAGTCGTTAGGATTAGGCAAGGAAATTTTTCCACCCAGTGGTGAATTATAAGATGTATTTTTTTTAATAGATTTAGATGAAAAATTGTTTCTATTGACAAATTTTGAAGTTTTAAAAGTATCATTTTTTTTTGAAAATCTATTTTGGGACTTTTCAATAAAAACTGAACGCTTCCCTGGTTTATTTAAAGTTTCAAATTTTTTAATAGGTTTTTTTGTAGAACCTGAGATTGTAAGTTTTGTTTTTTTGTTTTCCATCTCTCATCTCTCAATCTTTGTAAATAATATTTCTTGCTGTCATTATTAATTCATCAGCTTCATCTTTTGATAATGCAAAATCTTCAAGATACCCGTCTATTTTTACTCTCTCACCTTTTACAATATCATAACTACCAGTTAGCTCATCAGATGCCAAATCTGCAAAATCATTTAATCTTAAAATATTTTTTTCACCTAAAGTCATTAACATGCCTGGAGTTAATCCTTTTAAATTTATCAAAGACTCATCTAAACCAAGTTCTTTGATCTTTAGTGAAATGTCCTCTTGATCTTTTTCATAAAAATCTTTTGCTCTCTCAATTAAAGCTTTAGCGGTATCCTCTTCAATACCTTCAATTTTAACTAAATTTTCTACTGAACTATCTTTGATATCATCAATTGTTGAAAATCCCTCTGCAACTAATAATTGACCTAATGTTTCATCTAATTCTAAATTTTTGACAAAATTATCAGTTTTTTCTTTAAACTCTAACTGTCTTCTTTCAGAGTCCTCTTGATCAGTCATAATATTTATTTCATAATTTAATAGTTTTGTTGCCAATCTAACATTTTGGCCTCTTCGACCAATTGCTTTACTTAGATTTTCCTCATTTAAAATGACATCTAATTTTTTCCTATCACTATCTACGTTTACTCTTTGCACCTCAGCTGGCGATAAAGCATTAGACACCAATATAGCTGGATCTTCGGACCAATTAACAATATCAATTTTTTCACCTTGTAATTCATTTACAACAGCTTGCACTCTTGATCCCCTCATTCCTACGCAAGCTCCAACTGGATCAAGAGAAGTATCTACCGCTTTTACACAAATTTTTGCTCTACTTCCTGGATCTCTTGAGGATGATTTTATCTCTATTAATCCATCATAGATTTCTGGAACTTCTTGTACAAATAATTTCTCCATAAATTTTGGGTGTGCTCTAGATAAAAATATTTGTTGACCTCTTTGTTCTCTTCTCACATCATAACAATAGGCTTTAACTCTATCTCCAGCTTTAATATTTTCCCTGGGTATTAATTCATTTTTTTGAATAATTGACTCTGTTCTACCTAAATCAACTATAACATTTCCAAATTCCAATCTTTTTACGATTCCACTTAAGATTGAATCTTTTTTATCAACAAAATCATTATATTGTCTGTCTCTCTCTGCCTCTCTCACATTCGAACTTATAACCTGTTTCGCTGTTTGAGCGGCTATTCTTCCAAAATCAAAAGATGGTAACGGTTGAAGAACTTCATCACCAATTTTTTTATCTTTATTTAACTCGTTTAAATTAATTGCGTCCTCAAGTTTTATTTCAGTGTTAGAATTTTCTGGATTTTCGGTTACTATTAGTTTTCTGAAAATTTCAATATCACCATTATCTCTATTTATACTCACTTTAATTTCATTATCTTGACCAAATTTTGATTTCGCAGCTTTAGCAATACCTGTTTCCATTGAACTAATAATTAAATCTTTATCAATAGATTTCTCTAATGCAACTGCTTCAGCAATTCTTAATAGTTCAAGTTTATCTGCTCTTTTATTCAACATATTTATATTTGCTCCAAAAAAAAATGGGCCAAAGCCCATTTTGTGAAATCAACAATGTTAGGGCAATATAATAAAGTTTTGTTTTAATTCAATATAAACTATTTAGAAAAAATGTCAGTTTTGTTTGTTTTTTCCCATGAAAAAGAGCCATTTTTCTCAGGTGTTCTTCCAAAATGACCGTATGATGATGTCTTTTCGTATATCGGTCTATTTAAATTGAGCATTTCTCTTATTCCTCTGGGGCTCAAATCAAAATTTTCTCTAATTTTATTTACCACAAATTCATTTTTATCTTTATCATTATCAAATAGATCTACATAAATTGAGAGTGGTTTTGATACCCCTATTGCATAAGCTAATTGTATCAAACATCTATCAGCAATTTTTGAACCAACAATATTTTTAGCAATATATCTAGCTGCGTATGCAGCAGACCTATCGACTTTTGTTGGGTCTTTTCCTGAAAATGCTCCACCACCATGAGGTGCAGCGCCACCATACGTATCTACAATTATCTTTCTCCCGGTCAAGCCACAGTCACCGTCTGGACCTCCTATTACAAAATTTCCTGTTGGATTTACATAAAATTCATTTTCATCAAAACCCTCAAGGAAATTATTAGGAATAGCATCAAACAGATAATGTCTTAATAAGTCTCTAACTTGACCTTGATTAACTTCTGGTGTGTGTTGAGAAGATATTACAACAGATTTTACTTTTGATGGTTTTCCATCAATATACTCAAATGTAACTTGACTTTTTGAATCTGGCTCAATATTTTTTAATTTTCCAGACTTTCTGTCCTGAGCCATCAGTCTTAAAATTTTATGAGAATAATGTATTGGTGCCGGCATTAACACATCTGTTTCATTACATGCAAACCCAAACATTATACCTTGATCTCCAGCTCCCTCATCTTTATTTCCGGATGAATCGACACCGATTGCTATATCTTGTGATTGAGAATGCAAATGACATTCAATTTTTGTAGCTTCTTTCCAAGTAAATCCCTCTTGATCATAACCAATATCTTTAATGCAATTTCTGACTTTATGAATTAACTCATCTTTATTTATTTTGGGCCCTCTAACTTCACCAGCCAAAACTACCTTGTTAGTTGTTGTCAATGTTTCACATGCTACTCTTGAATATAAATCTTTAGAAATATAACTGTCCACAACCATATCTGAAATTCTATCTGAAACCTTGTCGGGATGCCCTTCAGAAACAGACTCGCTTGTAAAAAGATAATTTTTTAAATTACTCATTTTCAAACCTATTAGATGAAATAATTAAAAAAATATACAATAAAATTATTATTACAAAAATTTTGTTTCCATATTGTGAAAAAAACGTGGGTTTAATTTTTTTTGTCTCGATAAAGTCAATATAACCAATCTGATCTAAACCAAGTTGTTTTTCAACGACTCCTAAAGGATTAACAATTCCTGATATACCATTATTTGCAGATCTCATAACATATTTACCACTCTCAATAGCTCTATAAATGCTGTGTTCAAAATGTTGGTGGGGGCCTATTGACCGACCAAACCAACCATCTTCAGAAATATTTATAATATAATCAAAACTATCTTTCTTAAAAATCTTTCCTGAGTAAATTATTTCATAACAAATAAGAGGCAGTATTTTAAAATCAAAACCTTCATTGTTTATCTCAATAATATTTCTTTTATCTCCTCTTGAAAAAGATTGATAATTATTAGTGATTGTTTTAAAGCCAATTTTTTTCAATATATCTTCAAATGGTAAAAATTCACCGAATGGAACTAAATTAACTTTATTATAAGAATTTAATAAATTTAAATTATGATCATAAACTGAGAGTGAATTAAAATATCTTTTAATCTGATTTTTATGTGTTTGACTATTTATTCCAACTATTATTAGGTGATTTTCACTAAATTTTTCTTCAAACAACCATTTATAATCTCTAAGATTATTTTGAGAAACGCCTGGGAATATTCCCTCTGGCCAGACAAAGATTATTTTCTCATCTTTTTGAGGAGAGCTAATTTTAATTAAATTTTTAATTACTAAAATTGGATCAACGTCGTTATAATATCTGTCTATATTAATATTTGAGCTTATAATTCTAATTTTATAATTATTCTGATCTATTTGGGCATTTTTAAATTTCTCTAGTTTTTGTGAGCCAAAAAAATAAAAAGAAAATGTTGCAACAAAAAAAATTGTGCAAACAATAATACTCTGTTTATTCATTTTTAAGATTAATAAGGACGGAGACGTAAATAATGTGATGCAAAAAAGATTAAAACTATAAGTGCCAATAATTGACATTATATTTAAAATTTCAAGATGATTTGAAAAACTAAATGCAATTAAATTCCATGGGAACCCAGTAAAAAATGATCCCCTCAGGAATTCTATAAAACCAAATATTCCTGAAAATAGAAAAAAGGAACTTAAATTTTTCTTTAATCTTAAAGTTGCAAACAGGTATATAGCTAAAGCATAAAATAAAGATAAAAACAAAGGCACTAAGATTATTGTAAAAGGTATTAAAAATTTAAAATTTTCATCAAAAGTTAATGATATGGATATCCAATAAATATTACTTACGAAGTAACCGAAACCAAAAAATAAACCATAGAGAAAAAAAAAAAAATTATTTCTATCAGCTTTAAATTTCTTTACTAAAAAAATATAAAAAGAACTAAAGGTAAAAAAATTAATCAAAAAATAATTAAAGGGAGGCAAACTAAAAGACGTAATACCTCCCAATGAAATTAGAAAAATGAATTCAATATAAATTTTTTTTTTCAAATTATTTAATTTTTTTTTTAACCAATTTATATAAAAGATTTTCTTCTCTTAACATTTTAGAATAATCATTATTTTTTTTATGATCAAACCCTAAAAGGTGAAGAAAACCATGAACAAATATTTTAACAACTTTTTCTTTAAATAATTTTAAATCTTGAGTTTCTGGTTTATCTAAATAATTATAACTAATAATAATATCACCGAGATAGGTATTCTTTGAGATTTTAATTTTTTTATCATATGGAAAAGATAAAATATCAGTAGATTTATTTTTATTTCTAAAAGTTCTATTTAACTTTTTAATATTTTTGTTGTTTGAAAGTAATAGGCTAAAAGATACTTTTTTATTTAAAAATTGATATTTTTTTGGAAAAGCTTTGCAAATTTTTTTAAAAAAAAGACGCTTATTTTTAAGTCTTTTAGACCAAGCCTTCTCTTCAGAGAAGACATTAACATTAATCATATTTTGTGTATGCTTTTACTATTTTCGATACAAGTGGATGTCTTACGACGTCCGAATGATCAAAATCAACTGTAGATATTTCTTTTAAATGTCCAAGCAATTCCTTAGATCTAACCAATCCAGACATGTTTTTGTTTGGCAAGTCAATTTGCGTTGGATCACCGTTAACTACTATTTTTGAATTTTCTCCAATACGTGTCAAAAACATTTTGATTTGTGTATCTGTTGCATTTTGTGCTTCATCTAAAATTGCGAAAGAATTTTTAAGTGTTCGACCTCTCATGAATGCTAATGGCGCAATTTCTATGTCACCAATTTCAATCATTCTCTGTATTTTTTCAAAATCAAATAGATCATATAAAGAGTCATATAGGGGTCTTAAATAAGGGTCTACTTTTTCTTTCATGTCACCAGGTAAAAATCCTAACCGTTCACCTGCCTCTACTGCTGGTCTTGATAAAATTATTCTTTCAATTTTTTTTTCCAACAACATAGTTAGGCCTACTGCGACTGCTAAAAAAGTTTTACCAGTTCCTGCAGGTCCTGCAGATATAACAATATCACTCTCTCTTAAAGATCTTACATAATTTTTTTGTTTCTCAGATCTAGGTATAATTGATTTTTTTGGAGTCTTAATTATATCAGTAATATTATTATTTTTTACTTTTTCATTGATCATAAATTTATCTATCGATGATACTATATCTTTGTTTTCTACGCTTCCATTGTTAATAAACTGATTTGCTAAAAATTGAATTGCATTTTTGACCTTTTCATTCGTTTGGGGATTTGATTTGATAAGAATAGAATTTCCTCTGGAGTATAAATTACAATTTGTAATTTTTTCTAATTGCTGTAAGTTTTTATTAAATTCGCCAACAACTCCCATTAATAATTCATTGTTATGAAATATAACACTTAATGAATTATTATCTGAATAAACAAATTTTAAGGCTTGATTAATATCTTTTTTTATTACATCGCTCAAATTTTAAGCCACCTTTTTATCTTGAGCATTTACAAGTTCACCGAATAAGGTATTTCTATTACTATGTTTAATTTTAACCCTTACAACTTCACCAATATTTTCTTTTTTTCCTTGAAAAAATACTGGTATCATGTGTTCTGATCTCCCAAAAACTTTAGTTTTATCATCGGTCAAATTCTCTACTAGAACGTTAATAATTTGGTTTTCTAAAGATTTATTAATTTCAGTTTGATTTTCTGACAGCAATCCTTGAATTTTTTCCAATCTCTCAGAACTTATTTTTTTATCAATTAATTTTAATTCTCCTGCGATTGTTCCTGGTCTAGGACTAAAAATATATGAATAAGAATTAATAAATTTTACTTTCTTGACTAAACTGATTGTGTCTTCAAAATCCTGACCACTTTCTCCAGGGTACCCAATTATGAAATCACTAGAAAATTCTATATAAGAATTAATTTTTTTTAATTTATCTAATATTCTTAAATATTCTTTAATGTTATGGTTTCTATTCATCATTTTCAAAACTTTATCAGATCCACTTTGAACTGGTAGATGTATTAAAGGCATAAGTTTTTTTGAGCCCTTGTAAACTTCAATAAGATCTTCAGTCATATCTTTTGGATGAGATGTTGTGTATCTAATTCTTTCTAATTCAGGTAACTTTTCCATTTCTAAAATTAAATTTGATAATTTATATTCTTTGTAATTATATGCGTTCACATTCTGTCCTAATAAAATTATTTCTTTAGCTCCATTTTCTAGAAGTTGTTTAGCCTCATCTATAACTTGGTCAAAAGGACGGGAATATTCAGGTCCTCGTGTGTATGGAACTACACAAAAATGACAAAACTTATCACAACCTTCTTGAATAGTTAAGAATGATGACACTTTACTAGAAATGTTTTTAACCCTATTTAGATAAGCAAACTTTGAAACTGCATCAAATTCAGTTTCTTCCACATTTTTATCCTTATTTTTATTTATGTGATTTAAAATTGCATTATTAATTTTATGATATGATTGTGGACCAATAACCAGATCGATATAAGATTCTCGATTAATCATTTCTTGATTCTCAGCTTGTGCAACACAACCTGCAATAATAACTAGGGGTTTTTTTTTAGATTTAAAAATTTTTTTTACTCTACCTATTTCATGATAAACTTTTTCTTTAGCTTTATCTCTTATATGGCAAGTATTTATTAAGTAACAATCTGCTTCATCAGAAATATTAGTTTTTTCAAAACCAATTTTTTTTACCGTATCAAATATTCTATTAGAGTCGTATTCATTCATTTGACATCCAAATGTTTTGATAAAGATTTTTTGGTTCATGTTATTAGGGTTTTTTTTTTACACCATATAATTCTAATTTATGATCCACTAAAGTGTATCCATATTTTTCTGCAACCTTTTTTTGGAGTTTTTCAATTTCATCATCTACAAATTCTATAATTTCACCTGATTTAATATCAATTAAATGATCATGGTGACTTTCAACGATCGCCTCATATCTAGCTTTCCCTCCTTTAAAGTCATGTTTTGTAAGTATTCCAGCCTCCTCAAAAAGTTTTACAGTTCTATAGACAGTTGCAATACTTATCTTTGAGTCTATCTTTGATACTCTGTTGTACAATTCGTCAACGTCTGGATGGTCAGACTCACCATATTCAGATTTTGATTCTGATATTACCTTTGCAATTATCCGTCTTTGATCAGTTAACTTAACACCTTTAGAAATACACTTTTGTTCAATATTATCTGTCATAGTTAATTTTAACTTATATAAATAGGATTAATCAAATTTTTTTTAATCTTAAATTTGTCGCAAAGTTTGGGGATATTTTCATGCCTAATTCCATTTTCTCCAATAAAATCGCTCAAACTATAACAGTAATAATCAATTTTTTTGACCACATAGATTGCCTTTACAATTGAGAAAGAATTTCTTATGCCGGCAAAACTTCCTGGGCCTCTATTTACATAAATTAAATTGATATCATCAATTTTAAGATTATTATTTTCTAAAAAATTGTCTATTAAGATAACTAATTTTTCATAATTAGTTTTGGTATTTTGATGAGTAACACTATAAATATTGTTATTAGTAATAATCATGAAAAAAATATTGTCATTTGTAGCGTCTATAATTAACTTGGTCATAATTTTTATTATATTTACATTTAATTCAAATGCACAAGAAAATAATGATAAATATTTTACAAATGATGAAGGAATATTATCAATTATGTACCATCGCTTTGACGAGTTTAAATATCCCTCAACAAATATTTCGATGGAAATTTTTGAGAAACACGTAGAATTAATTAAGGATGCTGGGCTTAGCTTTTATCAACCAGAAAAATTTATTGATGAATTTAATAGTCCAAAAAATGATAAAAAAATTTTACTGACTATCGATGATGCTTTTCAATCCTTTTACGACAAAGCATGGCCTTATTTGAAAAGCAATAAAATACCTTTTATTTTATTTGTTTCAACTAAGCCAGTTGGCAACAAGGGTTATATGACTTGGGAGCAGATCAAAGAAATAGAAAAATATGAATTTGTGACTATTGGACATCATTCACATTCTCACGAGTATTTGATTGATAAAACAAAAAAAGAATTTTTAAGTGACATGAAAACTGCAGATAAAATTTTTCTTAATAAATTGGGATATGTACCAAATTTATTTTCGTATCCATTCGGAGAATACTCAAAGTTTATGAAAGACTACGCATCCAAAAATTTCAGAAAAGCTTTTGGACAACACTCAGGAATTATTGATGTTAATAAAGATAAGTTTGAACTGCCTCGATTTCCAATAAATGAAAAATATGGTGAAACTAAACGATTCAAATCAATTATTAATTATTTTCCGTTAGAATATAAATATTTAAAACCTGAAGAAAAAAAATTATCTAAGGAAAACAATCCACCAAGATTTAAAGTCAAATTTTTTGATAATCAAAAAAATTTAAAAAATATAAACTGTTATTCCAATGAAGGTGACAAATGGGAAAAATCAAATATTTCAATAATTAATAATGAACTTACAATAAAATTTAGAGACCCTTTTTTGCCAAGAAGAGGAAGGGTTAATTGTTCTTTAAATGATGATGGCAAATGGAGATGGTTTGGGACACAATTTATTATTAGATAAAAGTATTTAAATTAAACTTTCTAGAGCAATACTAGATGGAAGTAATTTCGCATCATCAAAGTCTTTTAAATTATTTTGTTTTATAATTTTTTGTAGAACTTTTACATATTCATTTCCTGTTTCTGCATATTTGTCTAAATAACCCGACAAAATTAAACTATCCAATGCATCGCCAGAGTCTCTAAGTTTTGCTCGTGCTAACCTAAAATCTCTATAACTTGAGTGAGTATTTATATTTCTTTGATAAGCCCTAACTGAGGCTTGCAAAACATTAAATCGCATAACTTTATGACCCTCATTTTTTTCAGCCTCTTTTGGTTTTAGACCCTCTCCAGACCAAGTCCACTGTCCAAACAATGCATTTCCTTGTTGAGCGAACCTTGAAGTACCCCACCCAGTTTCCTTAGCTGCTTGTGCTATAGCTAAAGAAACAGGCACAATATCCATTCTTCTTTTTAAAATTGATAAGTCCCTTGAGGGTATTCCATATTGTCTGTATTTTTTATTTAACCAATTTTTTTCTGCAACTGAGTTATTGCTTTTATTAATTATATTAAATAATCGTTTTCTATCTAAACTGATGTTCTTATTTTCCTCTAAAATTAAAGGTAATATAATTTGTATGAAAAATTCTTTCCTTTTTTTTACATTTTCTATCATTTTAATTTCAGCAGGAAGTAAAGTTAGAGCGATTGGTTTAACTAGTTTTTTTTTTCTCACGTCATCCAATTTATAATCTGTATCCTCAAATAATTGTTTTATCGTTGATGCATCAAGCCTCACGGTGTCTGCCTCTTGATTGTTTAAGCTATAAATATCAATTAAAAGATCTTCCTCATTAAGATTTTGTGATTTAGATGAATTATTTGACTGTTTATTTAATGTATAAGCTAATATTGCCTTTGAATTATTTTGAAAACCTGCAGAACTCTCAATTTGGTTATTAGTAAAATTTATAACTAATGGCAAAGAATAAAAAAATGACACAACAACTAAACTACTCAAGAGCATTCTTGGAATAGTTCCAAGTTCATTCTCCTTAATAATCCTAAAAGCTTTAATCCTTTTTTTTTTAAATATTTTTTTCATTTGTTAAATAGCTACAACTTCCTTGACTTCTGGTAAATAATGGCACAACAAATTCTGAACTCCTTGTTTTAGAGTCATCGTTGAGCTAGGGCAACCAGAGCAACTCCCTTGTAATTGAACTTTTACGACACCATCTTTAAACTCTTTAAATTTTATATCTCCGCCATCTCTTGCTATTGCAGGGCGAATTTTTTCTTCAAGTAATAGGATTATTCTCTTCTCAATTTCATCAAAGCTAACATTTTCTTCATTTAAATCCTTATTAATTACAAATTCTTTTCCTGATGCATAGAATTCGTTAATATGCGAAATTACAATATGCTTAATATCATCCCAAGAGTTTTCGTCATGTTTATTAACTGAAATGAAATCTTTGCTTAAAAAAATTCCCTCAACTCCATTCACTGAAAGAATATTTCTGATAAGCTCGTTATTAACATTATCTTTTTTAGTTACTTCAAATGATCCTGCGCTAGAAACAACCTTGCCAGGTATAAATTTTAATGAATTAGGATTAGGAGTTATTTCTGTCTGAACGAACATGAATTATATATAAGCAATATTTAAAAAAATGGTACTGCTTTATGAAAATATACTTAAAAACCTAATATTTCATGAATTTTCTTAACTTTTTTTGATGCAATTTCATTGGCTTTTTCACATCCATCTTTAAGTATTTTTTCTAAAAAGACTTTATCTTCTAATAATTCTTTGATTTTCATTGAAATTGGGTTTATTTCATTAATAACTATATCTGATAATTTTTCTTTAAACTCTGAAAAATTTTTTCCAGCAAATTCATCAATAGATTTTCTAAATGTATTATTCGTCAAACTTGAGTAAATACCCATTAGATTTTTAGCCTCAGGTCTTTTTTCTAATTCCTCAATTGTAGAAGGTAAGGGTAAAGTATCAGTTTTTGCTTTTTTGATTTTATTTGCTATTTGATCTTTATCATCAGTTAAATTAATTCTGCTCAAATCTGATACTTCTGATTTACTCATCTTTTTGAGTCCATCCTTGAGGCTCATAATTCTTGAAAATCCTTTTTTAATTAAAGGTTCAGGAATTATAAAAAAATTCTCAATTTCAAAATCATTATTGAATTTTTGCGCAATATCACGACATAGCTCTAAATGTTGTTTTTGATCATCTCCAACCGGTACATGAGTTGAATCATATAACAAAATGTCAGCTGCCATCAAAACAGGGTATGAATAAAGTCCTATATTTGCTTTTTCTTTGTCCTTCCCAGCTTTTTCCTTAAATTGGGTCATTCTATTTAACCAACCCATTTTAGCAACACAACTTAAAATCCATGCCGCTTCAGAATGAGCGCTAACTTTAGACTGATTAAAGATTATACTTTTTTGAGGATCTATCCCGCTAGCTACAAATGTGGCTACCGTCTCATGAATACTTGATTTTAATTCTTTTGGATTTTGACTAACAGTTATTGCATGAAGATCAACTACACAAAAGATGCATTCATTCTTAGTGTCATTATTGAGATCAACGAAGTTTTTTATAGCTCCTAAATAATTTCCTAAATGAAGATTTCCAGTTGGTTGAACGCCTGAGAATATTTTTTTTTCCATTTTCTAGTACTTTATTTTAATATCATTATAATTAAAAGCTTTGATAAAATATGACAGTGTTAGATAAAAAATTATAGCTAAAAAAACACATAATATTAAGTAAACCGACTTGAGAAAAAAGGTATAACTCAATTGATTATCGAAAAATAAGATCAAGTATTCAAAGAAAAAACCCATAATAATTGATACAAAAACTATCTTTGCGAATTTTATAAAAAAGATTTTATTGAATGAAAATAGATCTTTGTTTTTTAAAAAAATAAATAATGTTATAGAGTTAAACCATGAGGATATTGTTGTTGCTATAGGAATAATTATAAAACCAATTTCTTTAAAAAAATAAACACTTATCAAAATATTTAGTAAAACAGAAACTAAGGAAATATAAAATGGAGTTTTGGTATCATGATTTGCGAAAAAAAATGTCGAGAAAACTTTTATAAGAGCAAATGCTGGAAGTCCTAAACCAAAATAATAAAGTGCCTTTGAGGAATTTAACACCGAGTCTTCAGTAAAAGAACCATATCCAAATAGAGCTGAGATTATTTGTTCTGATCCAATAACTAATGCTACCGAAGCTGGCATACTTAAAAACATACTTAGCTCTAATGCCTTATTTTGAATTAGTGATATTTTCCTCTTTTTTTTTTGATGAACGTATCTTGAGAGCTGAGGTAGAACAACGACACCAATAGCTATTCCTGCTATTGCCAAATTAATTTGGTATATTCTATCTGCATAATACAAGTATGATACAGCGCTAGCCTGAAATGAAGCTATAATTGTTCCAACCAAAATATTTATTTGTGTAACTCCAGAGGAAAAAATACTAGGTAATAATTTTTTAAAAAAAATTTTTACTTTATTAGTAATTTGAAATTTAAAATCAAAATCGATTACGTAATATTTTTTAACAAATTTGTATAAAAAGATTAATTGCAATAACCCCGCGAAAGAAATTCCATATGAGAGATAATAAATCAATTCATCATCCAAATATCTTCCAAAAAATAAAATAATTATTAAAATTATATTCAATATAATTGGGGCAGCTGACGCAGCAGCAAACTTATTATGTGAATTTAAAATTGCTCCAAAAAAAGAAGATAGGCTTACAAACATTAAAAAGGGGAAAGTAATTCTTGTTAAAATAGTTGCCAATTCAAATTTTCTAATGTCCTCAACAAAGCCTGGCGCTATTAATCCCACAAAAATTGGCATAAAAACTTCAACTATGAGAACTAAAAAAAATAAAGCTAAAAATAATAAATTAAAGACATCATTGGCAAATTTATTTGATCTAGATTTGCTTTTAACTAATTCAGATGTGTAACTAGGTATAAAAGCTGAATTGAAAGTTCCTTCGGCGAAAAGTCTTCTAAAAGTATTTGGTATTCTAAATGCTACAAAAAAAGCATCAGCTAAAAAATTTGTCCCAAGAAAAATTGCTATTAAAACATCTCTCAAATAACCAAGTAATCTGCTAATAATTGTATAGAAACCAAAAGTCCCTGTTGACTTAACCAAATTCATAAATCATATTAGTCTTAAATTTACCTCATTTGTACACCTAATTAAGCTAAATGAAAAAAACAAAAATTGATCATTATACAGATAAAGAAGCTTTAGATTATCACCGTCACAATAAGCCGGGTAAGATTGAAATTTCTTCCTCAAAGAATATGACCACAAAAAGAGATCTCGCATTAGCATACTCACCAGGGGTAGCTGCACCAGTTAAAGCCATAAGTGATAATCCAGAAACAGCATTTGACTATACGAGTAAAGGAAACCTTGTTGCAGTAATAAGTAATGGTACCGCAATTTTAGGTATGGGTAACTTAGGAGCTTTAGCTTCAAAACCTGTGATGGAAGGAAAAGCAGTATTATTCAAAAGGTTTGCTGATATTGACTCGATTGATCTTGAAATTGACTCACAAGATCACAATGAAATAATTAATAGTATTAAAAATTTCGCTCCAAGTTTTGGAGGTATTAATTTGGAAGATATTGCTGCTCCAGATTGTTTTATTATTGAAGAGAAACTTAAAGAAATTTTAGATATTCCCGTCTTTCATGATGATCAACATGGTACGGCAATCATTACTACAGCTGCATTAATTAATGCACTTGATATTACCAAAAAAAAAATTGGTGAAGTAAAAATAGTTGTAAACGGTGCAGGTGCATCTGCAATGGCGTGTGCTAATTTATTTAAAAAAAGTGGTGTTCCACAAAAAAATATTACGATGGTTGATAGAACAGGGGTGATTTATAGTGGACGAGAAAATTTAAACCAATGGAAAACAGCTCACGCTATTGAAACTAAACTTCGAACTTTAACAGATGCAATCAATAACGCTGACGTATTCTTGGGTTTATCGGCAAAAGGTGCTTTGACAAAAGATATGGTTAAAAAAATGGCTAAAAATCCTATAATATTTGCATGCGCAAATCCTGATCCAGAAATAAAACCAGAAGAAGTTGCTGAGGTGAGAGATGACGCAATTATGGCCACTGGAAGATCAGACTATCCAAACCAGGTAAACAATCTAATTGGTTTTCCATACATATTTAGAGGAGCACTAGATGTGAGATCCAAAACTATAAATGAAGAAATGAAGATCGCTGCTGCTCACGCAATTGCAAATTTAGCTAAAGAAGAAGTTCCTGATGAAGTAGTTGCTGCAATGGGAGGTGAGAGACCACATTATGGAAAAGATTATATAATTCCCTCAACATTTGATCCAAGACTAATAAGTGTAATTCCAGCTGCAGTGGCTAAAGCAGCAATAGATACTGGTGTTGCTAGAATAGATATAAAAGATTTTGATAATTACAAAGATCAGTTGAGACAAAGATTGGACCCAACAGTTACAATCATGCAAGGTATAAATAATTATATCAAGAAAAAACCAAAAAAAGTAATTTTTGCTGATGGTGAAGATGAAAACATGCTTAAAGCGGCAATAGCATTTAAGAACTCAAACTTAGGAATACCAATCTTAGTCGGCAAAGAAGATTTGATTAAAAATCAACTAAAGAAGATAGGGTACAGTGAAAATTTTGACATAGAAATTATCAATTCAAAAGATGATCGGAAAAGAGAAAAGTATACAAAGTATCTTTTTGAAAAACTTCAAAGAAATAAAGGCATGCTGGAGCGTGATTGTGATCGTTTAGTAAGAAATGACAGAGTTGTTTGGGCATCTTGTATGGTAGCATGTAAGGATGCTGATGCGATGGTGACTGGAAATACCAGGAGATATTCTGCATCGCTAGAAAAGATAATTCAAGTTGTAGATCCTAGAGCTGGTGAAATAATGTTTGGTCTAAACTTAATAGTTAACAGAGGAAAAACTATATTTATATGTGATACCTCAGTTATTGAATATCCTAATGCAAATCAGTTAGCAGAAATGGCAAAATCAGCAGCTAGAGTAGTAAGACTTTTTGGATTTGATCCTAAGGTTGCCTTTTTATCTCATTCCACTTTTGGAGAACCAGCTACTGACAGAACTAAAAGATTAAGTGATGCAGTTGAAATCCTAAAAAAAAATAAAGTTGACTTTAAATTCGATGGAGAGATGCAGCCAGATGTTGCTTTAGAAGAAATTTATAAAGAACTTTATCCATTTTCAGAAATTGTTGGAAATTCCAATGTCTTAATAATGCCAAGTCAACACAGTGCCGCTATTTCATATAAAATGATTAAATCTATGAGTAGAGCAAAAGTTATTGGTCCATTATTAATTGGTTTAGGTTTGCCTATAGAAATCGCACCTTTGCGAACTTCGACTTCTGAAATTATTAATTTAGCCTCAATCGCAGCCTATTCATCAGACGTTATTAACTATAAAAAAAATTAATTCTTTTGAATTCTTAGATCATCAACAAGTAAAATACTTACTATTACATCCTCAACATCTAAAATTTCTTTTGCTTCCTCTACTACCAAAGTTTTTTCATCAAACGTCAAAGCTATCCCATAAACGTAAATCTTTTTTTTGTAAGTATCGATCTGATAATTTGTAGCTTTAATATTCTTATTTAGAATTAAGGCTGTTCTAAATTGTGAAGTAATCAAAACATCTTTTGCAGATTGTTGAAAATTAAATTTTTCTTTTATCTTGATATCATTTCTTACAGACCTAGCGCCCTCTGTCTCCCAAGCTAATTTCGTAATTTTAAGTTTTTCCTCAGGATTATCTACTTTTCCAGTTAAAAAAACTCTTCCATCTAAAACTTTTGATTTTATCGATAAAAAATATTTTTTATCTAAAAGTAAAATTCTTGCCGACAAATTTTTTTGCATTATTGAGTCGTCGATCTGAGTGCCTAAAGATCTGGGATCTAATGCAACAGATACCCCTGTTCCAAAAATTCCCTTAGATGAAACACCCACACATCCGGATAAAAATAAACTGACAAATAATAATATTAAAACTTTATGTTTCATCTTTAATCTTGAGACAATAGTTATAGATTTCTTTTTTTGGAAGATCATTATTTTGAGAAATTAAGTTTGTTATTTCTTTAATACTTAATCTATTAATCATTTTTTTAATGTTATTC
>CABXYE010000010.1 GCA_902516425.1 uncultured Pelagibacteraceae bacterium | reverse complement strand
GCTAGATAAATCTAGCCCTTTACAATTATTTATAACTTAAATTATCTTGATGGTGGAACGTATAAAATACCACCTTTAGTCCATAATTCATTTGGACCTCTATCTGGTAAAATACCAGTGTCAGCTATATTTCTCTTATAACTTTCACCATAATTTCCAACTTGTTTGATAATTCTTAAGTTCCACTCATTATCTAAACCAAATGCTGCACCCATTTCACCTTCAGCTCCAACTAGTCTTTTGATAGCTGGGTTATCTGAAGTTTTCATCATGTCAGCGTTTGCTGAAGTAATTCCATATTCTTCAGCTTCGATCATCGTATTTAAAGACCATCTCACGATATCTTCCCATACTGAATCACCCTGTCTCACTACAGGGCCTAAAGGCTCTTTAGAAACAGTTTCAGGCAACACAATGTGTTCATCTGGATTAGACATTTTTGTTCTTTGTGCAGCAAGACCTGATTTATCTGTAGTATATGTATCACATCTTCCAGCATCATATGCAGCTACAACTTCATCAGCTTTTTCAAAAGCTACTGGTTCATACTTGATTCCTTTTGAATTAAAAAAG
Organism: uncultured Pelagibacteraceae bacterium; assembly: GCA_902516425.1. Taxonomy (GTDB): domain Bacteria; phylum Pseudomonadota; class Alphaproteobacteria; order Pelagibacterales; family Pelagibacteraceae; genus Pelagibacter. Next base: position 25,324 of record CABXYE010000010.1, on the reverse strand, counting down.
TCTCTCATATTTAACTCAGTTGTTGTACCAATATTTGTACAAGCTGAGATACCATTTTTGAATTGGCTTGTTGAAGTAATACCAGAACTTTTTCTAACCATGAAACCTTGACCATCGTAGAAGTTTACTCCAACGAAAGTAAGTCCGATATCAGCATCTCTAGAAAGTGTCCAAGTTGTGTTTCTTGATAAGATATCAATCTCACCAGAAGTTAAAGCTGTAAATCTTTCTTTAGCACTTAGTGGTGTAAACTTAACTTTGTTTGCATCACCTAGTACAGCAGCAGCTACCGCTCTACATACATCAACATCTATACCAGTCCAATTTCCTGCAGCGTCGGCGTTAGAAAATCCTGGAAGACCTTGAGATACTCCACATCTTACAAAACCCTTTTTTTGAGTGTTTTTAAGCGTTTTAGATTTTTTAGCAGCCATAGACCCTGTTGTAAAAGTGAACAACACAGCTACCATAGCAACTAAAGAAGTTAATTGTTTTAAGTATTTAAACATATTTCTTCCTATTGTTTATTTATTTGTTAACAAATAATTCAAAATTGCTTTTGAATATTTATGATTTAAGCATGTTAGAAAATTGTCTGCAAGAAAAAATAAATCATATGTGACATGAAATTACAGTAAAAGAAACCCATTTTGAGCTTCAACTGGCGCGCCCTGGAGGATTCGAACCTCCGACCCTCGGTTTAGAAAACCGATGCTCTATCCAGCTGAGCTAAGGGCGCAGCTAAATGATACATATACAATAATTATTTAATTTTTAAAAAGAAATTTTTTCATAAGAAGTAAAATTGTTAATAACTCAATTCTCCCCACAATCATAAAGAAAATAAGACAATATTTAGTAAGAAAATCAAGATCATTAAAATTAAAATTTTCTAGGCCATAAATTGAAGAATTAACAGTATTCATTAAAGTTAAAATAGATAATTTAAATGAACTAATAAAATCTATACCACTTAAACTTAATAATGACGTTAAAATAAACAAAGATATAATAAATATTATTACTGATAAAAAGTATCTATTAATTTCATCAAGATTAAAATTGATCTTAGTAAAAATAAGTTTATTCATAAACACATTTTTTGGCCTACTAAATGATAGAATTTGATTTAAAGAAAATTTTAAAAGTGAATAAATTTTTATGAATCTTAAACCTGAGCTGGTTGAAAAAAAAGACCCACCTATAATTACTAATATCAAATAAACAAAATTTAAATTTGATTGTTGAGTATTTAATGAAAAACCAATATTCGATATACTAGTAGTAACAGCTAATAAATTATACGAAAAGTTATAATTAAAACTAAAAAAGAGAAAAAAAATAGTTATTACAGCTATTAGATATATTACTAAATGTAAATCTTCATAAAAAAAATTTATATTTTTTTTTTTTGAAAAGAATAAATTGTAAATAAAAAACAAACTAAAAAAAGATAAAAGCATCAATATTGATATAATTATAACTTGAGAATTATCTTTTATAATATTAGATAAATCATTCACTGGTAAAAATCCACCCGATGAAATTATTGTTAAAGCAAGATTTAATGAGTCGAATGTTCTTATTGAAAACAAATTTAGTAATATAAATATAACAACAGTTAAACAAGAATATAATATAAAGATTTTAGCTGCTTGTTTAAAACTTTCTGAACTATTAAAAGATGTAAAATTGGTTAACGTTTTTTTGAAACTTTCATCGTAGATATCTATTAGATAGATAATTGAAAATAAAAAATATAAACCACCTATCCACTGAATAGATGATCGCCAAAGTATTAAGCTTTGATCTATAAGTTTAATATTTTCAAATATGGTAAAACCGGTAGATGTAAAACCAGAAATTGACTCAAAAAAAGAATTTAAAAATGTTAAATTGTAAATACTCAAATAAAATGGAATTGATAAGATTAGAGGAATCAATAGATAACCTAAAAATATAGTTAATATTTTTTCAAAAATATTTGATTTTTTATTTTCCTTTCCAAAGGTAAAAAAAATTAGAAAGACGACCACAGAAGACACTAGGGTGAAATAATATGTATCTAGATTTAAATAAAGATTAAAATAATATGAATATATAATATTAAAAAAAGATAAGACTGAGACAATACCAAAAAAAAAACTTAAATATTTAATCTGTAATCCAAACATTCAATTATACAGAACTTAATCTAAAAAGATTTTCAACAACCGGTATAGTATCTTTTTTAACAATCAAAACTACTTTATCATCATTTTGAAATTTAAAGTTTGATTTTGGAATAATTACTTTTTTATCTCGCAAGACAGCTCCTATTCTTATTTGATCTGGTAAATTGGCATTTTTTAATTCTTTATTTACCAATTCAGATGTTTCAATAATCTCAGCTTCTATAACTTCATATTCACCATTAGATATAGTATAAGCATCCTCTATCGTACCTTTGTGAACATGTTTTAAAATACTTGAAACTGTATTCATTCTTGGGTCTATTAAATCATCAATCTTAAGAGAGGATTGTAATAGAGAATAATTAGGTTTATTAACTAATGCCATTGTTCTTTTATTCTCAATATTCTTTTGATCCTTAACAAATTTTTCAACAAGAACACTCACCATCAAATTATCTTCATCATCATTTGTCAATGCAAGAACAGTCTCTGCCTCATCTAGATTGGCTTCAGATAAAACTTCCTCATCTAATCCGTCACCATTTATAACTATTGTGTTATTTAATTCATTGGCTATAAATTCTGCACGAGATTTTTGTTTTTCAACAATTTTTACTCTTACGCCTTCCAGAGTTTCTTCAATATTTTTTGCAAGGTTATAACCTATATTACCACCTCCAATTATTAAAATTTTTTTAGATATTTTTTCTGAATGCCCAAAAGCCTCTAATGTTTCTGGCATCTGTGAAGAGTTAATAATTACATAAATTTTGTCATTTTCTTGTATTGCATCATTTTTTTTTGGAATAAAAGATTTATCACCTCTAATAATAGCAATAATATTTGCATCTAGACTTGGAAATTTTTTAGTCAATTCATTTAATTTTAAGCCTATCAATTTACAATTATTTTGTATCAATATTTCAAGTAATTTGATTTGACTATCAGCAAACGGCACACTATCAAGCGCACCCGGGGCCTCTAATTTTCTTTGAATAGACTTTGCAATCTCAATTTCGGGCGAAATTATAACGTCAATTGGTAAATTTTCTTTATTGTATACTCTTGTAAATTTTGGATTTAGATAATCTTGAGACCTAATTCTAGCAATTTTTTTTTGGATATTAAACACTGAGAATGCAATTTGACAAATTAACATGTTAATTTCATCATTTTTCGTTACAGCGATTATCATATCTGTCTCTATTGCATTAGCTTTTTCCAATATTGATGGATAGGTTGCTTTTCCAACTATTGCCTTAACATCTAAGGTGTCATTGATTTTCTGTATATCTTCGCTTGATTGGTCAATAACAGTAATAGAGTGACCTTGCTCACTTAACAATTTAGCTATAGTAAAACCTACCCTTCCAGCACCACAAATTATAATATTCATATTTAGTTAAATTCTTTTATACCCAGACCTTTAAGTTTTCTGTGAAGAGCACTTCTTTCCATTCCAACAAAAGTAGCTGTTTTAGATATATTTCCTTTAAATTTCTTAAGTTGTATAGTTAGATATTCTTTTTCAAATTTTTCTCTAGCCACTTTTAATGGTACAGACAGGTTATTTTCATTAGTTTTACTAATACCATCATTACTTTTCAATGACTCTTTAATTATGTTTGAAATTTTATCTTGAGTATTTGGTTGAAGTATCCAAATTCTTTCAATCAAATTTCGCAATTCTCTTACATTACCATGCCAATCATAATTTAAAATATAACTGTTATTTTGATCAATATCCAACATTTTAATTTTATAACTTTCAGATATTTGTTTTGAGAAATAATTAATTAAAAGTGGAATGTCTGAAATTCTTTCATTTAAAGGTTTAATATTAATCTCAAAAACATTTAATCTATGAAATAAATCTTCTCTAAAATTTCCATATTCAATTTCCTTTTTTAAATCTTTACTTGATGAACAAATTAGTCTCACATCGACGTTAATATCATTGTTTCCATTAACTCTTTTAAATTTTTGATCTGTCAAAACTCTTAAAATTTTTGACTGAATATCCAAAGGGATTTCTGAAACCTGATCTACTAATAGAGTTCCCTTATTTGCTTTCTCTAATGCCCCATAAGAGATAGAACCATCACTTTTTTCTTCACCAAATAATTCAAGTTCATATTTATTATTATCTAATAATGCTCCGTTTATAATAATAAATGGATTATCTTTTCTTTTAGATTTTTTATGGATTTTTCTTGCAACTAATTCTTTACCCGATCCTGAGGGACCGTTTATAAAGACTCTACTTTCTGTAATTGAAATTTTTTCAATTTGATCTCTTATATTAGATATATTCTTACTATCACCAATTAAATCATATGAAGAAAAAAGTTTATTCTCATATTCTTTATTCTGATTTTTCAAATTTAAATTTTCTACCGCTCTATTAATAAAATTTAATAATCTTGCACGATCAAAAGGTTTTTCTACAAATTCAAATGCTCCATGTTTTAATGAATTAATAGCCATTTCAATATTCGCATGTCCAGAAATCATAATAACTGGCACATCATCATTTTTAGATTTGATATGTGTTAGAAGTTGTATTCCATCATTATCCCCTTTATCTAATTTTACGTCAAGAATAGCAACGTCTGGCATTTTTTTATCAATTTCACTGAGTGCTTGATTATAGTTTGCTGCGACTCTGGTTTTATATCCAGCATCCATTATCAATTCATTCAGGATATTTCTAATATCTGAATTATCATCAACAATTAAAATTTCTACACTCATTTAGTAAATATAATTTCTATTTTGGCTCCATCAGGCATTGAAACAAAATTTAATTTTCCATTATGATCATTAATAATCTTATTTACAATCGAAAGACCTAATCCCGTGCCATTTTTTTTGGTTGTAACATATGGTTTTAAAATTTCATTGAGATTATTCGAAAAATTTCCAAATCCTAATCCATTATCTGATATTATAATGTATATTTGGTTACTTTTCTCATAAATTTCAATATTAATAATTTTGTCAAAATTACGTGTTTTTTCAGCTTTTTGTTGAATACTTTCAATTGAGTTTTTGATTAAATTAAAAATTACTCTATTTATTTGTTCCTTATCGCTTTCAAGTAAAACTTTAATTTTAGAGGAAATTAGATTTATCTTTATGGATGTTTCAATTGTTGAGAGTAATTTTATATTATCTTCTATTATTGAAATTAAGTCATTTTTTTTTAAAATCGGTTTTGGCATTCTTGCAAAATCTGAAAATTCATTGACTAAATTTCCTATTTGCTTAATTTGATTATTAATTATTTTTAAATTCTCGTCAAAATTTTGTTTTTCATTTTGATTAATCTGTTTTAAATATTTTTCCTTAATTCTATCAATGGATAATTGAATTGGCGTAAGAGGATTTTTAATTTCATGAGCTAACTTTCTTGCAAGACTTTCCCATGCCTCGTGGCGTTCATTAATTATTAATTTATCTTGTTGATTTTTTAAACGGTTAATCATTGAATTAAAATTTTTATTCAATTTTTCTAAGTCTTTGTCAGTTTTAATTTCAGGAACTTTTGTGTTTAAATCACCTTCACCAATAGCTGTAGAAGCTAATATCAAATTATTAATTGATCTAAAAAATCTTGAAGAAAATCTTATTGCTATAGTTATAGATATAAAAAGTAATAAAGTTACAATAATTAAGTAAATTATCGCAAATGATATTTTAATACCTGTGCTTCTTTCTTCAACTGTATAATAAAAATTAATAGCCTCTTGAGATTCATTCAAATACTTGGAAATATCTCTATCGAGGTATTTTACAACATATAAAAATCTATTTTCAAATGCTTGAAGTCTTATTATAGCTGCAGAAATATTTTGTGGAGCATTAATAATCTTTAAAGGTCTATCATCATCTAAAATGAGTTTTAAAGCGCCTTCTAATGGTGGTATATATTTTGTTAAATCATCTAAATTTGTAAATAACAATTTTTTATTTTGATCAATTATATGTATTTCGTCGATATCTCTAATTAATTTTTGTGTCTTTAAAAATCTTTCATACTCTTTATAATTATCATTAAGAAACTTAGCACTTTTATTTGTATCGAAAGCAATTAAAATTATATCTGACTCAATTTTATTTCTTACTTCTTCAACATAACTTTTAGCAAGTTCATAAGAATTATTTACTACTGTAGTAACTTTTTTATCGAAATATTTCTCAAGGGCAAAGGAAAATAAAAAAAGAGAAAAAATTGAAATTAAAATTGATGGGATTAAAGTAAATAGAGAGAAATAAGTAATGTATCGTTTATTCGATTTAAGGCCATCTTTATCAATGTCGATTTTAATTGATTTTTTTACCTCAAAAAAAATAAATATAAATAATAGTAATAATAATAATATGTTAGTTAATAATAAAAATTGTAAATTATTTTGATTTAATTCAACAAAACTTCTGTCTATGAATGTTAAAAATGTTAAAAATCCTAAAAATAGTGTGATACTAGATAGAATAATTATGAAAATATTTTTTTTCAAAAATTCAACCATATTTAAAAATTATAGTATTTAGTAGAATGAACAACTATTTTGTAATATTAGCTGCTGGAAAAAGTAAGAGATTTCACAAAAAAATACCAAAGCAATTCTATAAGTATAAGAATAAAGAAATTATTGACCATTCAATTGAAAAATCAATCAATTCAAAGCTTTTTAAAAAGATTTTAGTTGTCACTAATAATATTAATTATTTAAAAAAAAAGAAGATCCACAATTCAGTCAAAATAATAAAAGGCGGCAAAGAAAGATCTGACTCTTCTTTAATAGCATTAAAATATTTAAAAAAATATAAGCCCAATAATATTCTTATTCATGATGCTGCCAGACCTGATTTTACTACTAAATTGTTAAAAGAATTATTAGATCATTTAAAAAGAAATATAGCCGTAGTTCCATATATTAACTCAAAAGATACAATAAAATATAAAATTAAAAATGAGTTATATAATCTTAACAGAGAAAATACTTATCTCACTCAAACACCACAAGCATTTAAATTTAAAAAATTATACGAACTTGCAATTAAAGAAAAAAATAAAATTACAGATGAAGCGACTTTATTTGTAAATAAAAATAAAAAAATAAAATTTATAAAAGGAGAAAACACCAATAATAAAATCACTTTTAAAAGTGATATAAATTTAACTAAAACTTTTTTTGGAATAGGTTTTGATATTCATAGATTAGTTAAAGATAAGAAACTTTATTTAGGTGGCGCTCGGATACCTTTTCATTCAGGATTAAAAGGACATTCAGATGGGGATGTAATCTTACATTCAATTATAGATGCAATTTTAGGTGCAATAAGAAATAAAGATATTGGGTCCTTTTTCCCTAACACAAAAAAATATAAAAATATTAGGTCTCCAAAAATGTTAAAACCAGTGATTGGAAGTCTTTATAGGTCAAATTTCTTTATAAATAATTTAGATATTAATTTGATTTGTGAACAACCTAAAGTATCAAAATACAGAGATCGAATAATTAATTCTATTTCCAAACTGATGATGTTGAAAAAAGATTTAATAAATTTAAAAGGTAAAACCGTTGAAAAACTTGGTTTGATCGGAAAAGAAAAAGCCATTGCATGTGAAGTCATAATTTCAATAACAAAATATGATTAAAATTATTAATACTTTATTTGTTACGATGTTTGGTTTGGGGAAAGTTCCAAAAATTCCAGGAACCTTTGGATCATTAGCCTCAGTAATTATTCTGTACCTCTTTTTTCACGTATTTAATTTATCTTCAAACTTGATATTTGTGTTTTTAATAGTTATTTTTATTTTATCATTTTCAGCTGTAGCACATCATATTAAAGATGATAAAAATAAAGATCCCAAAGAAGTAGTTATTGATGAATTTATTGGTCAGTCAATACCGATTTATCTTTATGAAATTTCACATGGTACAGAAAAATTGCCAAATGAAGCGTTAATTTTTTATGGTATTTGTTTTGTGTTATTTAGATTTTTTGATATCGCGAAACCATTTCCTGTAAGTTTTTTTGACAAAAACTTTAAAAATAGTTTTGGTGTAATTATGGATGATGTGTTTGCAGGATTTTATGTTGTTTTATCTTTAATTTGTTTTATGGTTTTAAGTAGTTATTTTAGGTAATGAAATCGTTAATCAAGCTACTAATTAAAAAAAAAATTAAAATATCAGTTGCAGAATCCTGCACAGGTGGATTATTAGGCAGCGCGATCACTTCAATAAGTGGTGCATCAAAAATATTTAATTTGGGCTTCATAACTTACTCTAATCAAGCAAAAATTAAGATTTTGAGAGTTGATAGAAATATTATTAAGAAATTTGGAGCTGTGAGTTATGAATGTTGTCATGCAATGGTTAGTAATTTATCTAAAATTTCAAAAGCCAATATTAATGTTTCTATTACTGGTATTGCGGGCCCCAGGGGTGGCACCAAAAAAAAACCTGTGGGTTTAGTTTATATTGGAATTAAAAAAGGAAATAGAATCGAAATAGTTAAGTGTTTATTCAAAAAGAAAAAAAGATCTTCAATACAAAAGGCTACTGTAAAAAAAGCCTTAAATCTAGTTTTTAGAGCTGCTAAATAACTCCTCCGCCCTTTTTTGAAATGCATCAGCTATTTTCTCTAATCCAAATTGAAATGATATTACCATTAAAGAATTCAAAAATTTATTTTTGATTTCAAAATCAATATCAAAAGTTACTTCAGTAATTCCATCTTCTTTATCAACGAAAATCCAATTATTGGATAAGTAATTTAATGGCCCCTCTATATTCTTAACAAATATTGAATCTTCCTTTCTGTTAAAAACCACATCACTCTTATATGTATCTCTAAATAGTCCTTTACCTATTGTTAAATCTGCAATTATTTTTGTCAAATCACCTTCATTTCTATTTTCATGTATTTTGGCGTCGAAACAGAATGGAACAAATTCTGGGTATTTTTCAATATCCAAGACTAAATTGATTAAATCTTTTTTTTTACATTCAATTAATCGCTTAACTGAAGCTTTTGGCATTAATGAGTTTTTAATCTATTTTGTTGAAGTTTAGCGAAGTCTTCATCTGCATGATATGAAGATCTTGTTAAAGGAGACGAGGAAACCAATAAAAATCCTTTTGCTTTTGCAATATCACCTAATTCTTTAAATTCCTCAGGTTTATAATATCTATCTAATGGAAAATGTTTTACAGATGGTTGTAAATATTGTCCTATTGTTAAAAAATCTACATCAGCAAATTTTAAATCATCCATTACTTGTAAAATTTCATCTCTAGTCTCACCTAAACCAACCATTATTCCTGATTTAGTAAAAACCTTCTTGTTTAATTTTTTTGCATTTTTTAAAAGTTCAAGAGATGCAAAATATCTCGCGCCCGGTCTTACATTTAAATAAAGACTAGGTACGGTTTCGATGTTGTGATTAAAAACATCTGGATTTGCTTCTAGTACTTTTTTATAAGCATCGCCTTTTCTTAAAAAATCAGGCGTTAAAACTTCGATAGTTGTATTAGGATTAGTTTTTCTTGTTTGGTTTATAACTTCATAAAAATGATTTGAACCACCGTCATCTAAATCGTCTCTATCGACTGAAGTAATTACAACATGTTTTAAATCTAATTTTTTAACAGCTTGAGATATTTTAATTGGTTCTAGCTTATCTAATTTTTCCGGTTTACCTGTTTTTACATCACAAAAAGCACATGCCCTTGTACATGTATCGCCCATTATCATAAAAGTTGCATGTCTTTTACTCCAACACTCCGTTATATTAGGACAATTTGCTTCCTGACAAACTGTTACAAGATTATTTTTATTTACAATTGTTTTTGTTAAAAAAAATTCTCTACTGTTATTAAGTTTAGATCTAATCCAATCAGGTTTTTTCTTAATTGGATTAATTGCATTTTTAACTTTTTCAGGATGTCTTAGTTTAATTTTCTGTGCCATTTTTTTTAATAATAAAAATTTTTTCGTTTTTTTTACCAAATAAGAATCTTTCTCTAATTAAAGTTTCAATATAATCAAGATCTAGATTGTCACTTAATAATGAATTTTTAAAATCCAAGTCATTTATTTGATTTTTTAATGATAATTCCTTAGTTTTTAAATCATTTAAAATTTGTTTTTTTTCATAATATGAAATTAATCCCCTATCCCCTGACAAAAAATTGAAGAAAAAATATATAATTAGAAAAAATGATATAAGCAGGAAATAGTTTTTTTTTAATCTTTGAAGCATTAACGAATCTTATTCATTCTGGCTTTTTTTCCAAGTTCTTCTTCTATACGTAATAATTGATTATATTTAGCAACCCTCTCTGATCTGGCTAGAGATCCAGTTTTTATTTGATTAGAATTAGTACCCACAGCTAGATCAGCAATAAATGTATCTTCACTATCACCGGATCTATGAGAAATAATTGTTTTAAATCCTATAGTTTGAGCAAATCTAATTACATCTAAAGTCTCAGAAACTGTACCGATTTGATTGAGTTTTATTAAAATTGCATTTGATGATAAATTTAAAAAACCTTTCTTAAGTCGCTCAAGATTGGTAACATACAGATCATCGCCTACAATCTGGACTTTTTGAAGAGATTTCATTAACTTGTTCCATGATATCCAATCATTTTCAGCAAAAGGATCTTCTATTGATTTAATCTTATATTTATTAATTATTTTTTTATATTCTTGAATAGATTTTTTAACAGAAATGTATCTCTTAGAGTGAATAGAATACTTATTCTTTTTATATAATTCGTTTGCTGCAACGTCTAAACAAATTGAAACATCTTTACCATTTACAAAACCTGATTTTCTTATAGCTGAAACAATTAAATCCAACGCTTGATCATTACTATTAATCATTGGTGCAAATCCACCCTCATCTCCAACAGACGTAGATAATCCTTTATTCTCTATAATTTTACTCAAATTTTTAATCACTAAAAAACAAATCCTCATCGCATCTGAAAAATTTCTCGCGCGATCCGGTCTAATCATAAATTCTTGAATTCTTAAACCATTATTAGCATGTGCTCCACCGTTAATTATATTCATAAGTGGAAATGGTAACTTAAAATTTTTTTTTATGAAAAAAGTTTTATACAATGGTCGTTTCCTAATTTTTGCCGAAAGTTTTTTTGCTGCAATTGATACAGCTAATATAGAATTAGCTCCTAACTTTGTTTTTTGTCTAGTTCCATCTAAGTTAATCATTATAGAGTCTATTCTCTCTTGATTATGTACACTTTGTCCCTTAATTTTATTTGAAATTTTAGTGTTAACTAAACTAATCGCATTCAAAACACTTTTTCCTAAATATCTTTTATTATTTCTGTCTCTTTTTTCAAAAGCTTCGTAAGTTCCTGTCGATGCTCCTGAAGGACAAATCGCAGTTGCACTTTGGTCTTTGACAAAAACCTCAGCTTCAATTGTTGGATTACCTCTGCTATCGAAAACTTGTCGGGCTTTTACTTTTATTATTTTACTCACTTATTTTTTAATCAAATTATCTATATCAGTTAATTGTTTTAATAGATTTTCTAATTTATCTAACGGAATCATATTTGGACCATCAGAAGGGGCATTATCAGGATCTTGATGTGTTTCAATAAAAACTCCTGCAACACCTACAGCAACTGCTGCTCTTGCTAAATGTTCTACAAACTCTCTTTGTCCCCCACTTTTTTCACCAAGACCACCTGGTTGTTGAACTGAATGAGTAGCATCAAAGATAACTGGATAACCATTTTTTGCCATTATGGGTAATGCTCTCATATCCGAAACTAAAGTATTATAACCAAAACTAGCACCTCGCTCAGTAACCAAAATATTTTTATTTCCAGAGTCTGAAATTTTTTTTGTTACATTAACCATATCCCATGGCGCTAAGAATTGACCTTTTTTTACATTAATGATTTTACTTGTTTTAGCCGCGGCAACCAATAAATCGGTTTGACGACACAAAAACGCTGGTATTTGTAAAACATCTACATGACTTGCAACAATTGAACATTGATCAATATTATGGATATCTGTTAAAATTGGTATGTCCAATTCTTTCTTTATCTTGTCAAAAACTGGAAGAGAAGCATCTAAGCCTGCTCCTCTTTTACCTTTAATACTAGTTCTATTAGCCTTATCAAAAGATGTTTTGTAAATAAATCCAACACCGAATTTCTTCGTAATATCTTGTATTTTGCCCGCCATGTCCATCGCATGTTGCTCAGTTTCAAGCTGGCACGGACCTGCTATGATACATATTTTACTGTTATTTGAGATTTCTATTTTGTTACAATTTACTTTAATACTACTCATTTATGATTTTTTGATGCCTTGATAAAAGAAGAGAATAAAGGATGAGGAGACAAAGGTCTAGATTTAAATTCTGGATGAAACTGAACACCTATAAACCATGGGTGACTTTTAAGCTCTATTATTTCTGGTAATTTATCATCTGGTGACATTCCTGAAAAAATTAATCCTTTATTTTCAAATTGACTTTTAAGTTTATTATTAACTTCATATCTATGCCTATGTCTTTCTTTAATAGAACTAGATTTATAGACTCTATTTATGGCAGAATTATTTCTTAATTTAGCTTCGTATAAGCCTAATCTCATTGTTCCACCTAAATTTTTATTTGTTCCTTTGATTATTTTTCCATCTTTATCCCATTCATTAATTAAACCGATAACAGGATAGCATTTTCCCTCTAACTCTGTTGATCCTGCCTTTTTGATCTTTAATTTATTTCGAGCAAATTCAATAATAGCCATTTGCATTCCAAAACAAATACCGAGGAATGGTATTTTATTTTCTCTAGCAAATTTAATAGCAGAAATTTTTCCCTCTGTTCCTCTCTTACCAAAACCACCAGGTATTAATAATCCAGATACATTTTTTAGTTTTGTTTTTATTTCATTATTTTTTAAGTTATCAGAATCTATTCTTATTAGATTTACTTTTACATTGTTTGCAATTCCACCATGCACCAAAGCTTCATCTAAAGATTTGTAAGCATCCTTTAAATTTACGTATTTTCCAATTATCGCAATATTTACTGATTTTTTTGTATTTAAAACAATTTTAGTTATTTTTTTCCATGGGTTTAGGTTGGCCCTTTTTTTTGGTTTAAGTTTAAAGAATTTTAAAACTTGTTTATCAAGTTTTTGATTATAAAAACTAATTGGAGCCTCATAAATGGTTCTTACATCTACTGTTTCGATAACGTTTTCAATTGGAACATTGCAAAATAGTGATATTTTTTTTCTTTGGTCTAATGATATAGATTGTTGAGATCTGCAGATAATAATATCAGGTTGTATGCCTATACTTCTTAATTCTTTTACTGAGTGCTGAGTTGGTTTTGTTTTAATTTCATCTGATGATTTTAAAAATGGAACAAAAGTTAAATGAATAAATAAAGTTTTTGATTTACCATTTTCATTTGAAAATTGTCTTATAGCTTCAACAAATGGTAAACTTTCAATATCTCCAACTGTTCCACCAATTTCACATATTACGAAATCTTCATTCGTAATATCTTTTTTTATAAACTCTTTTATTCGATCTGTAATATGAGGTATAACTTGAACGGTTTTTCCAAGATAGCCCCCTTTTCTCTCTCTTTTAATTACATCGCTATAAATACGACCAGTAGTAATGTTGTCTGATTGTTTGGATGATATATTTGTAAATCTTTCATAATGACCTAGGTCTAAGTCTGTTTCTGCACCATCATCTGTTACAAAAACTTCACCATGTTGAAAAGGACTCATTGTCCCTGGATCAACATTTAAATATGGATCCATTTTTCTTAATCTTACTTTATAACCTTGAGATTTTAATAAATAAGCTAGCGAAGCAGATGAAAGACCTTTTCCTAGTGATGAAACCACGCCGCCCGTGACAAAAATATATCGCGCCATGGAATTATCTTATAACCAATAAAAAAGTAATTGAAAAGTATTAATTATTATTTTCTGGAATAGATGGAGTGTCTTCCTCTACTTGATCTAAAACTGAGCTAGTTGGCGTTAAATCGCCCCTGGATACAATTGTAAGTGCTAAACTACATATAATAAACAGTGTTGCAACAACTCCAGTTGCTTTTGTCATAAAATTACCTGCTGTTTTTGAAAACATCATATTTTCTTGAGAAACACCAATACCAAGAGCACCACCCTCAGATTTTTGCATTAAAACCAATAAAACTAATATTACAGCTAGAATAATATTAAGCACCAACAATATATTTTCCATGAAGTTTAATTATATGTTTTTTTGATTATATCAATAAATTTTTTGGGATCTTGAGAGGCTCCTCCTATTAGAAATCCATCAATATTTTTTATTAATTTCAATTCGTTTATATTTTTTGGATTTACTGAACCACCATATAAAACTTTGATATTTCTAACTTTTTTTTTTATAAAATTGATAGTACTGAATAAGTCATCTAGTTTAGGTATTACACCTGTACCAATTGACCATACAGGTTCATAAGCAATTATAATATTTTTTCTTTTCTTAACTTTTTTTAAACCTAAATTAATTTGCTTTGATAAGATTTTTTTATTAATTTTTTTTCTTTTTTGACCTAAAGTCTCTCCAATACAAAAAATAACTTTCAAACCTGATTTAATTGCTGATTTAATCTTGGTATTAATTAATTTATCCGTCTCACCAGAATCACGATTTTCTGAATGACCTAAGATAACATACTTAGCCCCAACATTTTTGAGCATCTTAGGATTTATGGAACCAGTTGAAGCACCATACGTAAGGCTTTCATGGCAATTTTGGGCACCAACTTGAATTTTGGAATTTATAATCTTTTTAGACATTGGACAAATTAATGTACTTGGTGGGCAATAAATAATTTTAGCCTTATTTGTCTTATTAAAAGTTTTTAAAAATTTAGTTACTTTATTAAGTGAATTTAATGTACTCAATTCGCCAAACATTTTCCAATTAGCAATAAAGTACATATATTTATTTGTCATCTAGTAAAATTTAATCTATAGGTTTGCTTTTTATAGATCAATAAATTTATATAGTAATGATAGGTAGTTTTAGAAATTTCGCCAAAACAAAGTTTGCTGGGATATTAGTTTTTATAATGATTATTCCTTTTGTATTTTGGGGTATGGGAAGCATGTTCAGTAGTGGAAACACCAATACAATTGTAAAAATAAATGACACTAATGTTTCTACAGAAGAATTTATCGATTACTTAAATAGTTCTGGAATTCCTCAAAATACAATAAAAGAAAATTTAAATAATAATATTATTGAGGAGTTATTATCTGGATTAGTTTCTACTAAAATTTTAGATTTAGAAATTAAAGAATACGATTTAATTATTACAAAAGAATCATTACTTAAACATATAAAAAAAAATAAGAATTTTTTAGATGATCAGGGAAATTTTCAAAGACTTAAATATGAGAAATTTTTACTTGAAAATAATCAATCTGCTCCTCAGTTTGAATTAAGTCTAAAAAATCGTGAATTACAAAAAAACTTATTTGGCTTTGTGGGTGCAGGAACTATTTCTCCAAAATTTTTAGTAAAAAAACTATATGTAGAGGAAAATAGAAAATTAGAAATAGATTACATAAATTTAAATAAATTTTACAAAAAGAAAAAAAGTTTTACAGATAACGATATAAAGAAATTTTTAGAAGAAAATAAGAACGATTTAAAAGTAGAATACATAGACTTTGATTATTCCATAATAAATCCTAAAAATTTAATTGGTGTAGAAGAAATTAATCAGGCCTTTTTTGATAAAATTGATCAAATAGAAATCGATATTTCCAATGAAATACCTTTTGAAACAATTATTACAAACTTTAATTTAAAGTCTAAAAAAGTCAAAGATTTTAGATTTACTTATGATAAGATCGATATAGAAAAAAAAATATTTGAAGCAAGAAATAATCAGTTTGACATCATTGAATTAAAAGATGATTATATTCTTTATAAAATAACAAAAACCGAACAACGTTCTCCTGACTTAGATGATTTAGTTCTTAAAAAAGAGATCTTAGGATTAATATATGAAAAAAATAAATATGAATATAATAAAGAGTTAATAAAAAGAATTGATGAGAAAAATTTCAATAATGAAAATTTTGTGGAAATGGGGAATAATAAAATTGAAAATTTATCATTAAATTCTATAAAAGATAATAAAAAATTTGATATCAAAGCTGTAGAACTTCTTTACTCATTACCTGTAAATTCTTTTACTCTTGTAAATGATGATATGAGCAACATTTATTTAGCTAAAATAAAGAGCTTTCAAAATGAAAGAATGGAAAATAAAGGTAAAATGGATGAATATGCAAGTAAACAAAATTCAAATTTAAAAAATAATATGTTAAAGTCATATGATTTATATCTCAACAGTAGATATGATATTACTTTAAATCAAAAAACAATAGAACGAGTTAAAAATTTCTTTCAATGAACATTAATCGAAACTTCAAAGATTTTAAGTTTCGACATAGAAGCAATAAAAATCAAATAATATATACTTCCAAAAAAATTAAAGAAGATGAAGAGATTTTAAATTTAATAGATAATTTTCTAAGCGAAAAAAATAGCTTTATATTTGAGTCAGTAGAGAAAGGTAAGATCAAGGGAAGATACACTATATTTGGTAAAAATCCTGATAAGATATGGGAATTTAGAAATAAAAATTCTTATTTAATTCAAAATAAAAAAAAAATTAAACTTAAAGATAAACCTGAAAATTTGATTGAGAAAATCATAGAGGAATTTAAATTTGAAACTCCCAAAAGTTTACCAAAACTTTGTTCTTTAATTTCAGGATATTTCTCTTATGATTCTATTAGATATATAGAGAAAATTCCGAATAATTGTAGGGATGATCTAGATATACCTGATGTGAGACTTCTGCGACCAAGAACACTTATAATTCATGATAATTTAAAAAAAGAAATTTTCTATATAAGAAATATATATAAGGATGAAAAAATTAGAGATTATCCAAAAAAATTCGATGAAATAAAATCAGATCTTTTTAGATTACTAATTCAATCATCAATTAAGAATATAAATAAAAGGAATCAATTAAAATCAAAAACTATTAAAATTAAATCGAATACCTCTAAAAATAGATTCTTGCAGATGGTTAATAAAGCAAAAAAATATATAAAATCGGGAGATATATTTCAGGTAGTTTTAAGTCAAAGATTTGAGGCTAAGTTAACAAAAAAACCAATTGATATTTATAAAAAACTTAGAGTAACTAACCCATCACCTTTTATGTTTTTTTTCAATTTCAGTGACTTTCAAATTATTGGTGCAAGCCCAGAGATACTGGTGAGATTGAGGGATAATAAAATTACTGTAAGACCAATCGCCGGAACAAGACCAAGGGGCAAAACATTGAAAGAGGATCGTTTTTATGAAAAAGATCTTCTAAATGATAAAAAGGAACTTTCAGAGCATTTAATGTTATTGGATTTAGGAAGAAATGATGCCGGTAAAGTTTCAAAAATTAATACTGTAAAAGTAACCGAAAGCTTTATTATAGAGAGGTATTCTCATGTAATGCATATAGTATCAAATGTCATCGGTGAATATAATAAGAAATTTTCAAAATTTAAATCACTTCTAGCTGGTTTCCCTGCAGGAACAGTTTCTGGAGCACCAAAAATTAGAGCTATGGAAATAATTGATGAATTAGAAAAAACTAAGAGAAAAGTTTATGCTGGTGGTATTGGCTATTTTTCTGCAAACGGAGAATTTGATACATGCATAGCTTTAAGAACGGCTGTCGCTAAAAAAAATAAATTTTATGTTCAAGCCGGGGCTGGAATTGTTGCAGATAGTAGACCTTTAAAAGAGTACGAAGAAACTGTAAATAAAGCAAAAGCTTTAATTAATGCTTTAAAATGAAAAAAATAATTCTAATAGACAATTACGATAGTTTTACTTTTAATCTTTACCATTACTTATCTTCCTTGAAAGTTAAGGTAGACGTAATAAGAAACGATCAAATTACATCTATTGAGATACTAAAAAAAAAATATAATAAAATCGTAATATCACCAGGCCCAGGTAATCCTAATCAATCAGGTAATTGTCTAAAAATAGTAAAGTCTTTACATAAAAAAATTCCAATACTTGGTGTTTGTCTTGGTCATCAAATTATAGGACAGGTATTTGGTTCCAAAATTGTTCAAGCTAGAAATCTAATGCATGGTAAAACAAGTAAAATTATCTCAAAAAAAGTAGGGATTTTAAAAGATCTTCCAAAATCATTTGAGGCAACTAGGTATCACAGCTTAATTATTGATAAAAAATCACTATCAAAACATCTTGAAATTACAGCTGAGAGCAAAGATGGTTTAGTTATGGGTGTTCAGCATAAAAAATATGATGTTCATGGAGTGCAATTTCACCCTGAAAGTATTAAAACAAAATTAGGTATTAAAATTTTAAAAAATTTTATTAGAATTTAAAATCAATGAAACAATTTATAGATAAAATTAAAAAAAAAGAAAATCTCTCATTTGAAGAAAGTAAGTCAGCTTTTGAATTATTAATGGAGGGTATGGCGAATGAACAAGAAATATTTGATTTTTTAACACTTTTATCAGCAAAAGGTGAGGTATCTCATGAAATAGCTGGTGGTGTTTATGTGCTAAGAAATAAATCAAAAAGAGTAAATGTAGAAAATTGTATCGATACTTGTGGTACAGGTGGTGACGGAATGAATACACTCAATATTTCAACAGCATCTGCATTATTACTTGCGAGTATGGGGGTTAAAGTAGCAAAACATGGTAATAAGGCGGTATCATCGAAATGTGGATCTGGTGATGTTTTGGAGGCATTAAATATAAAAATTAATTTAGAACCAAAAGAAATTGAAGCTCAAATACATAAAAATAATTTTGGTTTTATGTTTGCACCTAACTATCACGGTGCAATGAAGTATGTCGGACCTACTAGAAAAAAGATTGGAAAAAGAACAATTTTTAATATGATTGGTCCCTTGAGTAGCCCTGCCTTAGTAAAGAGGCAAGTAGTTGGTGTCTTTGAAAAAAAATTATTAAAAATATTTGCAAATGCACTAGATAACTTAGATATTAAATTTGCATGGATCATTAATAGTGAAGATGGTTTAGACGAAATTTCACCCTATGCTAAAACAAATGTCATCCAGTTGAAAGATAATGTAATTACAGAAATTACCATTGACCCAAATAAATTAAATATAAATGCAGATAAATTTGAAAATCTTGTTGGCGACGATGCAAAGTTTAATGCTGATAAAATGGTTAATATATTTAAGGGCGAGGACAATGACTTTTCCAAAGCAGTATGTTTAAATGCAGCTGCAGGATTAATTGTTAGTGAAACTCATACTGATTTTGCTGAAGCTTTTAATGATGCAAGACAACATATTTTATCAAATAAAGTAATTAAACACTTAGAAATAATTCAAAATGCCTGAAAATATTCTCGAAAAGATTGTTAAAAAGAAAATAGAAAAAATAGCTGATTTGAAAAAAAATATTTCAATTGACTCATTAAATCAATCAATTGAAAAAAATAAAACTTTTGTTAATTTTAAAGATAAAATTGAAAAAAATATCAAAGATAATAGATTTTCAATAATCGCTGAAATCAAAAAAGCTAGTCCATCTGCAGGTATAATAATAGATGATTATGATCCTCTTAAAATAGCTAATATATACAATAATAACAAAGCTACTTGTTTATCAGTGTTAACTGAGGAAAGTTTTTTTTTGGGAAATTTGAATCATATAAATAAGATTAAACAAAATATTAATTTACCAATTCTTTGTAAGGATTTTTTTGTAGACAAATTTCAGGTCCCATTAGCAAAAAGTTATGGAGCAGACGCAATATTAATTATTTTAGCTGGTGTGAATGAAAGCATCGCAAATGAGTTATATGTGGAAGCATTAAAATTAAATCTGTCTGTTATAGTTGAGGTGCATACAGTTGAGGAAGCAAAACAAGCTTTAAAATTTAAAGATGCATTAATTGGCATCAATAATAGGAACTTAAAAACTCTAAAAACTAATATAAATACAACTTTTGATATTCATGATGTTTTGGTTAACCATAAAGGTCCATTAATTTCTGAAAGTGGAATTAAAACAAAAGATGAACTTTTAGAGCTTTCAAAAATAACATCTATTAAAACTTTTCTAATTGGTGAATCACTTTTAAAAAATCTGGAGAATAATTCTATTTTTTCAGTTCTTTAGTCAAATAATCCCCTATTTTCCTAATCTTTTAGCTATTGTGAATTTATGAGAACTTTTGTAGAACAGAATTTGTACGATATTTGTTCTTATGCTAACAAAAAAACAAAAAAACCTACTTATATTTATCAACAAGAAGTTGAGAAGCTCTGGTGTTTCTCCATCTTATGAGGAAATGAAAGCTTCATTGAACCTTAAATCTAAATCTGGAATTCATAGACTAATAAGTGCATTAGAGGAAAGAGGTTTTATTAAAAGACTTGCTCATAAAGCAAGAGCATTAGAAGTAATTAAATTGCCAGAAACGGCTTCTGCAAACGATATTTATAACAGTTTTTCACCAAGTGTTATTAAGGGTGGTTTAGATGAAGGAAATTTATCATCAGATGATGCAGAAGTGCCAGTTTTGGGAAAAATTGCTGCTGGAACACCTGTTGAAGCTATTCAAAATGAGGTTTCTAGAATACCTTTGCCAAGCAATTTAGAAAAAAATGGAGATTATTTTGGTTTAAAAGTTCAAGGAGACTCGATGATTGAAGCTGGAATTCATGAAGGTGATACAGTAATTATTAGAAGAACCAATACAGCTGATAATGGAAAAATCGTTGTTGCTCTAATTGATGAGCATGAAGCAATGTTAAAAAGAATTAGAAAAAAAGGTAAAGTTGTTGCATTAGAAAGTGCCAATAAAAATTACGAAACCAAAATATTTGGTCCCGACAGAGTTAAAGTTCAGGGTGTGCTAGTATCTTTATATAGAAACTTTTAAAAAAATAGTCTAAACCATTTTAATGAAAAAAGTAGCAACTAGATTTGCTCCATCCCCAACTGGCGCATTGCATATTGGCGGTGTTAGAACTGCTTTATTTAATTGGTTATACTCCAAAAATAACAATGGCAAATTTTATTTAAGGGTGGAAGATACAGATAAAGAAAGATCTAAAGATGAATTCAAAGATCAAATAATACAATCGCTTAAATGGATCGGTATCAACTATGATGGAGAAGAATATATTCAATCAAAAAAATTAGATGATCACATTAAAGTTGCAAATGAGCTACTTAAAAATGGTCATGCATATAAATGTTATTGTTCAAGTGAAGAAATAGAGGAACAAAAAAAAAGAGCAAGGCAAAAAAAGGTTCCTTATATTTACGATAGAAAATGGAGAGATAAAAGTGAAAATGATGCTCCCAAAGATATTAAACCTGTTATAAGATTTAAAAGTAAGATTGATGGAACTTCAGTATTAAAAGATTTGGTTCAAGGTGATGTCGAAATAGAAAATAATACTATTGAAGATTTTATTATCTTAAGAAATGACGGGACTCCTACATATAATTTATCAGCCTCCGTAGACGATCATCAAATGAATATGACACATATTATAAGAGGTGATGATCATAAAATAAACACCTTCAAACAAATACAAATTTATCAAGCCATGAAATGGGGGATACCTCTATTTGCCCATATTCCTTTAATACACACAATTGAAGGAAAGAAATTATCAAAGAGAGATAAAGCATCTACATTAGATGATTACTCTAAAATTGGTATTATGCCTGACGCTTTAAGAAATTATCTACTAAGATTAGGATGGTCTTATAAAGATAAAGAAATATTTACTTTAGATGAAAGTATTAAATATTTTAGTCTTGAAGGAATTGGTAAATCACCCTCTAAACTTGATATGAATAGAATTTTATCAATGAATGAACATTATATTAAAAATATTAATGAAAATGATTTATTCAATCAATTAACTGAATATTGCAAATTATATAAAAGTGAAATTCAATCAGATAAAAAAGATAAAATTCAAAAATCTCTTACTTTCTTGAAAAATAAAGCAAAAACTTTGGAGGATATATTTAATAATTCTCAATATATTATAAAAGATGAGGTCGATTTTAATAAAGACGATATCAAATTAATTGACGATAAAGCAAGAAAAGTAATTTCTGATTTTAAGAATCAATTTGAAAAAATTGACGTGCCATCTAGAGAAATTTTAGAGCCAATAGTGAACGACCTCATAAAATCACACGGCACAAATTTTAAAGGTGTTGGACAACCATTAAGAATTGCTTTAACAGGTTCGAAGTTTGGACCTGGTATTTATGATATAATTTTATCCTTAGGAAAAGAGGAAGTTCAAAAACGATTAAGAGCTGAGATAGCTTGAAACTACCTCTGTGGCTTCTGATGACGAAGAAGTTTTAGATTTGATCTCATCTAAAGTCTTATCCACATCGAAAATTTGTTTTTTCATTAGTTCAGGGTTTTTTAAAAAGTATACGACAGATCTAAAAATTTCTTTTGAATTACATTCTTTTTGAATTAATTCTGGAATTATTTCTTTTTGGTTAATTATATTGATTATATTTGCAAATTTTGTCTTAACTAAAAATTTTATAATAAAAAAATTAATAAAATTCATTTTATAAATTATGATAGACGGAACTTTTGCATTGCAGATTTCAAGGGAAACGGTTCCAGATTTCGCCACAGCAAATATTGAGTCTGATAAAATTTGTGATTTTATGTTTTCCTCTGCTGTCACATCAACATTACCAAAATTCATTTTTTTAATCTTGTCTTTTATCAAATCTTTATTTTGATCAGTCGCGTGAAAAATAAAATTATATTTGTTAAATTTTTCATTCATTAATTTAATAAAATCTATTAAGATTGGTAAAAGAATGTTCGTTTCAGATGTTCGGCTTCCAGCAAATAAAGATATAATCTTTTTATTTTCATTAATTATATTTGATAAATTTGTTTTAATATTTTCTTTGTTTTCGAGTAAGGGATGACCAACAAAAGTATTCTTGATACTTTCTTTATCAAAATATTTTTTTTCAAAATTAAATAGTAGTAAAACATGGTCTAAAAACTTTTTAAAATTCTTAACCCTACCCTCTCTCCATACCCATACTTGTGGTGCAACATAGTGTATTGTTTTAATGTTAGGATTGATACTTTTTACTTTTTCAGCAACTCTTAAAGTAAAATCTGGACTATCTACACTAAAAAGAATATCAGGATTAAATTCAATTATTTTTTTTACAGTTTCATTTATTTTGTTTCTGATTTTAAACAAATTTAAGATAACACTCGTAAATCCAATATAAGTTATCTCTTTAAGATCATATATTGATTTGATGCCAAGTTTATTTAAATGAGATCCTCCAACACTTAAATATTCTATATCAGAATGATTTTTTTGAAGCTTAGAAATTACAGTTGATGCTAATTTATCCCCTGAAGGTTCACCGGTTAATATAAATATTTTTTTCATTTCACAGAGATAAACATCTTATTTTTATTAGCGTATCTAATGCATTTATTTTTATCTAAAAATACGTGTTGTTTACCTTTTACAACAATGCCTTTTAATCCAGCTGTCTTACTTTGTTTTAACGTTTTTAAACCAATGGTAGGTAAGTCAACTCTAAGATCCTGTTTTTTTTTTGGAAATTTAACTAAAACACCATGATTTCGAAATTTTTTACTTTTGCTTTTTTCAAGCATTTTTTTAGTTCCACCTTTTCCTTCTATTGAAACAATTTTTTTATTTCTGACTACTACTGCTTGGCTGTAATTATATTCTCTTAAATTATTTAGTGTTTTAATACCTTTTTTAATATCTAATTGATCAGTATTATTTGGCTTTATTTTTGAGTAATCCCCCCTTTTAAGAGTAAGTTCCGGATTAAATTTGAGTGAATTTTCAGTTTTTATCTTATTTTGAGTTAATATCTTTATGATTTCTCTCAAAATTGCAGCATCTCCAATCCTTGATGCTTTGATAATTCTTGGAATATAATAAATTCCCTTTAAATCTAATTTTAACTTGGAAAAATTTGGTTTATTAACTTTCCCTGCAAATAAGACTTTTTTACAGCAATTTTCCTTAAGAATATTAATTATTTTTCCAAATTGACCTATTGAAACTGAATAAGATTTACCATCTTTTTTAAATTTCTTGGACTTAGATAAATCTATTATTAAGTACTTTTTTTTTCTCTTCTTAAGTGTCTTAAGTATTTTATTTGGAAAATCATTATCGCCAAAAATTAATCCTATCATCTTATGAAAATGGGGTGCAAATAGATCTTTTTTTATCCTTAGTAATAAATTCTATTACCTCTTTAACTAATGGATTTTCCTGAAATGAGCCATTTAATTTACTTATATTTTCACTGATATTTTTGGTAGCAAAAATCTTCTTATACGCCTCGCTTAATCCTAAAATATTCTTATTTTCAAATTTAGCTCTTCTCAAGCCTATTAGATTTAATCCTTGTAATGAATTTCTATTTCCTGTCGATAATCCATATGGAATTACATCGTGTAGTACTCCTGTCATTCCGCCAATCATTGCCATTTTACCAATTCTTGTAAATTGTTGAACTGCAGAATTTCCACCTATAACTACGTTATCTTCGATAATGGCGTGACCACCTAAAGGTACATTGTTAGCTATAATAACATTATTACCTATTTTACAATCATGAGCTATGTGAGACGAAATCATAAATAGACAATTGTTTCCGATTACAGTTTTACCACCACCACCAATTGTTCCAGGATTTATTGTTACGTATTCTCTTATTTTATTATTATCTCCAATAATTAAACTTGTTTCTTCACCATTATATTTTAAATCTTGTGGATCATTAATTGAAACAAATGGATAAATCTTATTTCCTTTTCCAATTTTAGTATTTCCATTAATGCTTACGTGTGATTGAATTTCTGTATTTTCTCCAATTTCTACATTAGGACCGATGATAGTGTAGGGTCCAATCTTAACA
>CABXYE010000009.1 GCA_902516425.1 uncultured Pelagibacteraceae bacterium | reverse complement strand
TAACATTTCTGGAATCATTTTTATTTCTTTTTCACCGTCAAGGTTAGAATTAATTATTTTTACAAATAATCTTTCCAAAATATCAATTCTTAAATAAAAATTATCAAATTTTTCAAAACCACAAAGTAACATAAAATTTTTATTTTGGAATTTGTCATCATTTAAAAAGTTCAAACCAAAAGTTGGTGGTCTCGAATTTAGATATTTTTGATGATGATTTTTCCAAAGTAAAGTTCTAAGTGAAACTGGCTCAGGTTTAATTAATTTATATAGGAAAATATGATATCTACCAAATTTTACACCTAGATCCCGTAAAATTTTTCTATCATTTTGATCCAAATTTTTTAGATATTCTGATACTTGATCTCGCTTGAGAACACCATTATTTTCATAAAGTTGATATGCTAACGCTTTAACTGAAGAATTTTTTTCTTTTAAATCTTTTAAATCAAAAAGACTTTTAAGTGTGGTATTGATTTTGTTTTTCAACCACTTTTCTAAAAAAGTTATTAATTTATTTTTTGGATTTGGTTCTAAAATATCATCAACAATCAATTCAACACTAGGTTTCAAATAATCTTTTCCTGGAATTAATTTTCCTATCGAAGCGTTATTCCAATAAATTTTAAAATCGTTTTTTAAATCAATAAGGCTTGTATCAATAATTATTTGTATTCTTTTTTCTAATTCAGGACCAATGGTTTGTCTCGCAGCTTTTTTAAGAGATTTTATATCTGTTTCAAGTGCTCCTTGCTTAAGATCAAGTTCTAATTTTAAACCATTAATTTTACCAATAAATTGATTATCTATTATTACATCGTTATTTTCTAAAATTTTTGTATTGAATTCCATGTCTTGTTTTAAACCCCTAGCCAGTACACTTGCTCGTTTATCAATAAAAGTTTTTGTAAGTTCATCATGAAGTCTATCTGAGAGTTTATCTTCTAATAATTTTGTTTTCTCTATCCAGTAATTTTGATTTTCTACCCAATTATTTTTATTGGAAACATAAGACCAAGTTCTTACATTTGCAATTCTATTTGATAAAGAATCTACATTTCCATCTAACTTATCAAGTTTCATTAGCTGTAAATGCATAAAATCACTGGTAATTTTACCATCGGCTTTATTTAAAAAATTAAATACTTTTTCAACTACATTTATATGATTTCCATAAGTTTTTTTTACAAAATCTGGAATTTGACAGCATTCCCATAACAACACCAAAGTATCTTTAACATTTGGAACCTTGTGCAAATCTAATTTTCTTATGAAATATTTTAACACTTTTTCATCTTCACATTCATGGATTTTTTTTAGCCAATCTTCATTTGGTTTCTCTTCAAGTGTTTTTAACAACGTAGACGGGTTGTTAAAATTTAAATTAGTATTTCTCCAATATATGCTTCTGATTTCCTCAAATTGATGATTCTCCAACAAATCAACTGTTTCTGCTGTTATTTCTTTACACTCTCCTGTAATACCAAAACTTCCATCATTTAAATATCTTCCTGCTCTTCCTGCAATTTGACCTATTTCTGAAAGATTTAATTTCCTTAATTTTTTACCGTCAAATTTTTTTAAATTTGAAAAATAAACTTGGTCTAAATCCATATTAATTCCCATTCCAATTGCATCTGTAGCTACTAAAAAGTCAACATCACCTGATTGATATAGTTCTACTTGAGCATTTCTTGTCTTTGGACTTAAAGATCCCATTACAATTGCTGCCCCTCCTTTTTGCCTTCTGATTAATTCAGCGATTGCATAAACTTCCTCTGTAGAAAATGCTATTATTGCAGTTTTTCTGTTTATTCTTGAGATTTTCTTATGTCCTGCATAGGAGAGTTTAGACAATCTTTTTCTATCAATAAATTCTATGTCATCATGTAGTTTTGAAATTATATTTTTTATTGTATTTGAGCCCATCAGCATTGTAAGCTTACTACCCCTCATGTTTAGCAATCTATCAGTAAAAATGTGTCCTCTTTCATGATCTGCACACATTTGTATTTCATCGACACCTACAAATTCTAAATCTTTATCAATTGGCATCGACTCCACTGTGCACAAAAAATATTTTGCATTTGTAGGTATAATTTTTTCTTCACCAGTTATTAAAGCAACTTCATCATATCTAGTTTTTTTAATAACTTTGTCATAGACTTCACGGGCTAAAAGTCTTAATGGAAAACCTATCATTCCAGAATCAAAAGAGAGCATAGTCTCTATTGCTAAATGAGTTTTTCCTGTATTTGTTGGACCAAGTACAGCTGTGATTTTATTTTTACTCATTTCTATCTTTGGTATGTTAAATATCTCACCTACAAGATGTAGTTATTTGTAAAGAACAAAAATAGACTAAAACATGACCGAATCATTCTATAAAAAGTTCTCATTTCAAGTTCTAAACTATTTTAAGTTTAACATAATATGATTCATTGTCCAAATTACTATCAAATACAAAGACTTATGACTTAATTTTAAGAATTTTCCAAACTCCAGAAGCTGAGGTGATAATCTTTTCATTACATTTCAATTCACAAAATAAAAATACTAAAGTTTTTGTTTTTTTTAGAATTTTTACACGTCCAATAATTTCATCACCGATTTTTGAAGAGCCAATATATTTAAGATCTAATGAAATTGTTACACATGGCGCATTTTGAGTACTTCGATGTGCTGCCGTTCCAGATCCAGCATCTACTAACGCTGCTAAATATCCCCCATGAGTTATGCCTGCAGCATTCAAATGATTTTTATTAATAACTGATTTAAATTCATATTCACTCTCAGAGATATTTCTAAACATTACACCACCATTATGTTTCATGAATCCATGCTTTAAACTTATTTGTTCAAATGAATTAGACATAATTTTTAAAGTATAAAAGTTAAAATCAATAAAACTATAAAAATAATTATGAAAAAATAAATAACTGACATTTGAAGCGAGGATTTAATTAGCCATTTTATCATAAATTATCCTTTAAATGGTGCGCCTGCTAGGAGTCGAACCCAGAACCTCCTGGTCCGTAGCCAAGCGCTCTATCCAATTGAGCTACAGGCGCATTTTTAAATTTTATTTATTATTCTATATCATTTTTTAGTGTATTTTAATGATAAGACAAATTTAAATTATTATGAATAATTCAATGAAAGAAGTTGTCATTGTAGAGGCAATTAGAACTCCTATTGGATCTTATAAGGGAGCTTTAAAAGATTTAAAAGCCGACAAGCTAGGCTCAATAGTTATAAGTGAAATTTTAAGAAGGACGAAATTTGATAAGAATGAAATAGATGAAGTGATTATGGGCCAAGTACTTACAGCTGGAGGAGGGCAAAATCCTGCAAGGCAAGCGGCTATTAATGCTGGAATAAATATTTCAAAATCAGCACACATTATAAATCAAGTATGTGGTTCTGGATTAAGAGCTGTAATTTCTGGTTATCAATCAATTAAACTAGGAGAGGTGAAATGTGTAATTTCTGGAGGTCAAGAAAATATGTCATTAGCTCCACATTCAATTTTTTATAGAGAAAGTAAAAAAATTTCTGAAGAGCAATTAGTAGATACAATGATTAATGATGGACTGATAGACGCTTTTAATAATTATCATATGGGTATAACAGCTGAAAATGTTGCAAAAAAATTTGATATTTCAAGAGATGAACAAGACGATTTTGCATTAAGCTCTCAAAAAAAAACCGAAGTTGCTATAAAAACAAATAGATTTGACGATGAATTAATAAAAATAAATCAAACTGGAAGTTTTCTTGATAGAGACGAACACCCTAGAAAAGGACTTATTAAATCTGACTTAAAAAAATTAAAAACTGTATTTTTAAATGACGGTACAGTTACAGCAGGAAATTCATCAGGAATTAATGATGGTGCAGCTGCATTACTATTAACCACGACTGAAGAGGCAAAAAAAAAATCAATGGAACCATTGGCAAAAATAATTTCGTGGGCTTCAGTTGGCGTTGATCCAGCTTTAATGGGTCTTGGACCAATAGGAGCTATTACTGAAGCAATTAAAAAAGCAAAATGGAGTTTAAATGATATAGATCTATTTGAAATTAATGAAGCCTTTGCAGCCCAAAGTATTGCTGTAATACGTGAATTAAATATTGATAAATCTAAAGTTAATGTAAATGGTGGAGCGATCGCTTTAGGTCATCCAATAGGAGCATCGGGAGCTAGAATATTAGTAACACTCATCCATGAAATGAGAAAACAGAAAAAGAATAGGGGTTGCGCCACTCTTTGTATAGGTGGTGGCATGGGTATAGCTTTGTGTATTGAGAGAATTTAGGATTTACTTTTTCGTAATTTCTCTTGTAATAAAATTTTTTGTATCCAAATTTTAGCATCTATGCATGCGTATTCTTTTGGCTGAAAGAGAGAATTTAATAACTTTTTAATCATTTTTAGAGGCTACTAATAAAGAGTGTCAAAAAATTGGGCAGAATGTGTTAAAATTAGCAATTAAGAAAATTTTTATAGTGTATAAGGTCTTTTAAAATGAGTGAAAAATTATTAGTGCCTGACATAGGCGAATTTGAAAATGTGGAAGTCATTGAGTTACTAGTAAAGGAAGGTCAAGAAATATCAAAAAATGATCCTGTTGTAACTATTGAAAGCGATAAATCAAGCGTTGAAATACCCTCATCATTGTCAGGTAAAATTGAGTCGATAAAAATCAAAGTTGGAGACAAAGTTTCAAAAGGTGACTTGCTTTTAAATATTTTAACTTCAAATGAGCCAAGTTCACAATCTAAAATTATTCCAAAAGATACTGAAAACTTAATAAAAGAAGCTGAAAAATCATTAGAAAAAAAACAAGAGCAAATCACACAAATAGATAATGATGAGAAAAAGAAATCTGAAATTATCCAAGTTGTAAATGATAGTGATATTGATCCACTAGAAACAAATGATTGGATGGAGTCTCTTTCAGCGGTGATTGAAAAAGATGGCAATCAAAGAGCTCACTACTTAATAAAAGAATTAATTAATAAAGCCTATATGCAGGGTGCAAACATTCCCTATACCCAAAATACCCCTTATATAAATACAATACCAATAAACGAAGAAAAAAAGTCTAATGGTGATCAAAATATTGAAAGAAGAATAAGATCGCTAATAAGATGGAACTCAGCAGCAATGGTTGTTCGCGCAAATAAAAAGTTTCCTGAACTTGGTGGTCATATAGGTACGTTTGCATCTGCAGCCACACTTTATGATGTTGGAATGAATCATTTTTGGAGGGCTAAAAATAATAAATTTGGTGGAGATTTAATTTATTTTCAAGGTCATAGTGCACCAGGAATGTATGCCAGAGCATTTCTTGAAGGAAGACTCAATGAAAAACAGTTGGACAGTTTTAGACAAGAAGTTAACCCAGGTGGCTTATCATCATACCCACATCCATGGTTGATGCCAAAATTTTGGCAATTTCCAACAGTCTCAATGGGATTAGGGCCGATGTTGGCGATCTATCAAGCAAGATATATGAAGTATTTAATTAATAGAGGTCTCATTAAGGACGAGGGAAGAAAGGTATGGGCTTTTTTAGGAGATGGTGAAATGGATGAACCAGAGTCATTAGGAGCAATAGGTCTAGCTGCTAGAGAAAAATTAGATAATTTAATTTTCGTAATAAATTGTAATCTTCAAAGATTAGACGGCCCAGTCAGAGGAAATGGAAAAATAATTCAAGAGCTAGAGGGAATTTTTAGAGGAGCTGGATGGAATGTTATAAAAGTAATTTGGGGCTCTTATTGGGACTCATTATTAGCAAATGATAAAACTGGTCATTTAATTAAAGCTATGAATGAAACTGTTGATGGCGAGTACCAAGCAATGAAAGCAAGAGACGGTGCGTATGTTAGAGAAAAGTTTTTTGGTAAATATCCAGAAACTAAAGATCTAGTTTCAAGTCTTTCGGACAAAGACATCTGGAGATTAAACCGAGGTGGACATGATCCTCATAAAGTTTTTGCAGCTTATGACAAAGCTTCAAAAAATATAGGCAGCCCAACAGTTGTGATCGCTAAAACTATTAAAGGTTACGGAATGGGAAAAAGTGGTGAAAGTGTAAATACAACTCATCAAACAAAGAAATTAGATGTAGATGATTTAATCTATTATAGAGATAGATTTGATGTGCCTCTAACAGATAAACAAGTACAAAATATTGAATATTATAAGCCAGACGAAAACACACCAGAAATTAAATATTTAAAAGAAAGAAGGCTCCAACTAGGAGGTTTCATTCCAGAGAGAACCACTTATGCTAAATCTATTAAAGCCCCGCCAAAAGATATCTTTGATAACATGAAAGAGTCCACTGGTAAAAAAGAAATGTCAACAACTATGGCATTGGTGAGAATGCTTACAAACCTTTTAAGAGATAAAAATGTTGCCCCTAGGCTAGTACCTATTATTCCTGATGAAGCGAGAACATTTGGTATGGAAGGTTTTTTTCAAAAAATTGGTATTTATGCTCACGAAGGACAAAAATATGAACCAGAAGACTCTGCACAATTGAGTTCTTATAGAGAAGAAAAAAGTGGACAGGTTTTAGAAGAGGGAATTAATGAAGCTGGAGCTATGTCTTCATGGATTGCTGCTGGCACTTCTTACACAAACCATGACATAGAGATGATCCCTATTTATCTTTTTTATTCAATGTTTGGTTTTCAAAGAATAGGTGACTTTGCTTGGGCTGGCGCTGATAGCCAATCGAGAGGATTTTTAATTGGTGCTACTGCTGGAAGAACAACATTAGCAGGAGAGGGTTTACAACACCAAGATGGACATAGTCATTTAATAGCATCAACTATTCCTAATTGTAAATCCTACGATCCAACATTCCATTATGAGTTAGCAACCATCTTTAGAGAAGGATTGAGAAGAATGCATGAAAAGAAAGAGAATATTTTTTACTATATAACAACAATGAATGAAAATTATCCTCATCCAGCTATGCCAACAGAAAAATCATGCGAAGAAGGTATTTTAAAAGGAATGTATAAAATAAAAGAATTTAACAAACATAAAAAAACTAAAATTCAATTCTTAGGATCAGGTACAATTTTAAGAGAAATGATATCTGGTGCAGAAATTTTACAGAAAGAATATCAAATTGACAGTGAAGTTTGGAGTGTAACTAGTTTTAACGAATTAAGAAGAGATGGTTTAGAGGTCGAAAGATTTAATTTATTAAACCCTGAAAAAGAACCAAAAAAGTCATATGTTGAGAGCTGTTTAGGAAAAACTGAAGGTCCTATTTTAGCTGCATCAGATTATATGAGAATGAACTCAGACCAAATTAGACCTTATATTAAGAAGAGCTTTTATTCATTAGGAACAGATGGATTTGGGCGAAGTGATACAAGAAAAAATTTAAGAAAGTTCTTTGAGGTTGATAAAGAACATATAGTTTCTTATGGACTAAGTGTTTTAGCAAAAGAGCAATTAATTGCTTCTAAATATGCTGAAGAGGCAATAAAGAAATATAAAATTGATAAAAATAAACCAATACCAACAAAATTATAATGTCAAAGAAAGATATAAAAGTCCCAAATATTGGTGAATTTAAAGATGTAGAAATTATTGAGGTTTTAATTAAAAAAGGCCAAAAAATTAAAAAGAATGATCCCCTAATAACTATTGAAAGTGATAAATCAAGTGTTGAAATACCATCATCTGATGATGGAACTGTAATTTCTTTAAATGTTAAAATTGGAGATAAGGTATCAGAAGGTGACAAAATTATCGAAATTGAACGTGAAAAAGATATAGGTGTTCGGGAATTACCAAAAAATCAACCACCAAAAGAAATAAAAAAAAAAGAAGTAATAAGAAATAATGAATCTGAAAATGTAATACTTAAAGATTTTTCAACAAAAGCTTCTGCATCACCAAAAGTAAGAAAATTTGCCAGAGAACTTGGAATAGACATTAACAGAGTATCTGGCAGTGAAAGACAGGGCAGAGTTATTGAAAGTGATGTAAAGTTATTTATTGCAAACAAATCCGATAAAAGTTTCGAAGATCAAAATACTACTAAAGAAAAGATTGAACAAGAATACTCTCACTCTGAGTTCGGAAAAGTAGATATTAAAGACATTCCTAGGGTAAAAAAATTATCATCCAAATATTTGATGAACTCTTGGACAAAAATTCCTCATGTAACTAATCATGATGAAGCTGACATTACCGAATTAGAGGAATTTAGATCTTCTCTTAAAGATATATATACTGGAGAAAGAAAAAAAATTACTCCATTGGCTTTTATCGTTAAAGCATTAACAGCGTCATTAAAAAAATTTCCAAATTTTAATACCTCAATTGATGATATTGAAAATGGTAAAATGACTGTCAAACAATACTACCATGTTGGTATAGCAGTAGATACTCCGCACGGTTTGATGGTTCCGAAATTAAGAAATGCTGATAATAAAAATATTTCTTTAATAAGCACAGAATTGAAAAAAATAAGTCAACAGTGTCGAGATCTTAAAATTGATAAAAAAGAGTTATTCGGAGGTTCTATGACTATAACTAGCCTAGGGGGAATTGGAGGATCTTTTTTTACCCCAATTATAAATTATCCTGAGGTTGCTATTTTAGGTGTTGGAAGAGTTGAAAAAAAACAGGTATTTATTGATGGAAAATTTGTTACGCGTACAATGTTACCACTATCATTATCTTATGATCACAGAATTATTGATGGTGCAGAAGCGGCTCGTTTTAATAATGATTTAAAAGAAAATCTTGGTAAAAATTTTGCATATAAGTTAGCTGTTTAATTAGAATTATGTCTAAGAGCGTTTCATTGTTAAGTGCTTTGTTGTGCACATTTATTTGGGGCACTACATTTATTGCTCAGGACACTGGTATGGATGATATAGGGCCATTTACATTTAACGCGGTTAGATTTTTTGTGGGTTTTATAGTAATTCTTCCTTTGGCTATACTATTTGAAACGAAAAAGTTTAAATTAAAGTTTAAGATTGGTTATAAATCTTTCATTATTCTATCTTTTTTAATTGGATTATCACTTTTCTTAGGCTCGGCGTTGCAGCAGGTAGCTCTAATTTATACAGATGTTGCTAATGCTGCCTTTTTTACAATTTTTTATGTTCCTTTGGTTCCAATTATAATTTTTATTTTTAAAAGGGACTCCTTACATTGGAGTGTTTGGCCTTCAGTGGTTTTATGTTTAATTGGTGGATATCTTTTAACAAATTTTTATGACGCCACAGTTAGACTTGGAGATACATTAGTTATTTTAGGTGCATTATTTTGGAGTACCCATATTATTTTTATTGGAATGATTATCAAATTGTACAACTTACCTTTAACAATAGGTGCTATCCAAACCTTATTGGTGTCTTTATTTTCTATTATAATTGGTTTGATTTATGAAGAATTTGTGATTGAAAATATTCTTAATGAAATAGACTCAATTCTTTACGCTGGAATTTTATCAGGAGGTCTTGCATTTGTTTTACAAATTTATGCTCAAAAGAATATTACCCCAGCACCAGCAGCTATAATTTTTTCTTTAGAAGGTGTTTTTGCGACCATCGCTGCTTGGTTTTTATTAAGTCAAATATTAGATTTCAATAACATATTGGGATGTTTTTTTATATTATGTGGTGTTTTGATCTCACAATTATTACCTTTGATGAGAAAAATAAATTAAAAATAAATTATTAAGAATAAAACTAAAGAAACGGAAGTTCTATAAATAACAAATACAGTTAAAGAAAAATTACTAACATATTTTATAAAATATTTGACTGTAACAAACGAAAAAATAAACGATAAGGTAATTGCAATTAATAATAAATAATTTAATTCGATAGATTGTTGGATGGCATCTTTCAGTCCCAAAAAACTTGCACCAGCCAAAGCAGGTATAGACAATAAAAAAGCAATTTTACTTGAGTCAACTCTATTAAATTTTAGAAATCGTGCTGCTGTTAAAGTTATTCCTGCTCTACTTACACCAGGTACGAGTGCTAAAATTTGAAATAATCCTATAAATAATATTGTCTTTATATTTAAACTTGTTGATATATTTTGATTAGTGTCTCTCTTATCTGAAAAAAATAAAACCAAAGCAAAAAATAAGGTTGTCCATGCAATAATTTCTGTATTTCTTAAAAGATTAATTATGTCAGTTGAATACAATATATATCCAAAAATTATTAAAGGTATTGAGCCAACTAAGATCAAAACCAATAGTTTTTGATTATCTTTTAAATTTAATAAATCTTGTTTAAAGTAATAAATTATTGCAAACAAAGAGCCTAAATGCAGACCAATATCAATAAACAAGGAACTTGAGCTAAAATTGTAAAAATTTGATATCAAGATTAGGTGGGCTGAAGAGCTAATTGGTAAAAATTCAGAAATTCCTTGAACAGCCGAAAGAATTAAGATTTCTATAAAATCTTGAATCATATTGTTGTGGTAACTCAAAAAATACTCATTTTAAACAATTCGATTTAGTCATAATAGATATGTGAAGAATAAATTTTTTATATTTAAAGCCAAATAAGGATAATTATATGTCAGCATTATTGACCTAAATAATACTTTTATTAATAAAAAACAATGTATAATTTGCATAAAATTTAAAAAATTCTATGACAGATAAAATGCTAAAATTTGTAAAAATAGGTCAACAAACTCCACCTAAAAGAAAGATTGGCACTAGAAAAGAGGATTTTAACGAGATCTATGACGAGTTTGTTACTAAAAAAGCTGAGGAACAGTCTAGCAGGTGTTCTCAATGTGGAGTTCCATTCTGTCAAGTACATTGTCCATTAAGTAACAATATACCAGATTGGTTAAAACTTACTGCCGAAGGGAGACTTAAAGAGGCCTACGAATTATCTCAAAGCACTAACAATATGCCAGAGGTATGTGGAAGAATTTGTCCTCAGGATAGATTGTGTGAAGGTAATTGCGTTATTGAACAATCAGGTCATGGAACAGTAACTATTG
The DNA here is from genome assembly GCA_902516425.1 of uncultured Pelagibacteraceae bacterium. Lineage (GTDB taxonomy): Bacteria > Pseudomonadota > Alphaproteobacteria > Pelagibacterales > Pelagibacteraceae > Pelagibacter. The sequence goes on along the minus strand of CABXYE010000009.1, from coordinate 16,408 downwards.
GTTCGGTTGAGAAATATATTAATGATACAGCTTGGGAACAAGGTTGGGTTAAACCAATTTCTTTAAAACATGAGAAAGACCAAAGTGTTGGAATAATTGGTGCCGGTCCTGCAGGCTTAGCAGCTGCTGAACAGCTAAGAAAAAATGGATATAAAATAACAGTTTATGATCGTTATGACCGTGCAGGTGGATTATTGATTTATGGTATTCCAAATTTCAAACTTGAAAAACATGTAGTTGAGCGAAGAACAAAGCTATTAAAAGATGGTGGGATAAAATTTGTACAAAATTTTGAAGTTGGCAAAGATGCTACTTTAGAACAATTACGAAAAAAACATGATGCAATTTTAATTGCTACCGGTGTTTACAAACCAAGAGAAGTTGAATTACCTGGTAATGATTTAGGTAATATTTTTCCAGCAATGGAATTTTTGACAGCATCAAATAAAAAAGGCCTAGGTGATAAAGTGGATTTATTTGATAAAGGAACTTTGAATGCTGAGGGAAAAGATGTTGTAGTAATAGGTGGTGGTGACACAGCTATGGACTGTGTAAGAACTTCAGTAAGACAAAAAGCAAAGTCTGTAAAATGTTTATATAGAAGAGATAAAGAAAATATGCCTGGATCTGCAAGAGAAGTTGCAAATGCTGAGGAGGAGGGTGTTGAGTTTGTTTGGCTTTCAAGTCCAAAAGAATTTAAAGGAAAAAACAAAATATTGAAAATCTAGTTGTTAATCAAATAGAATTAGGTGAACCAGATGAGTCTGGAAGAAGAAAACCAAAAATTAAACAAGGTTCAGAATATGAAGTAAAGGCCGACATGGTAATTAAAGCTCTTGGATTTGATCCAGAAAATTTACCATCATTATTTGATGCACAAGAGCTACAAGTAACAAAATGGGGAACAATAAAAACTGATTTCAATACGATGGAAACAAATCTTAAAGGTGTTTTTGCTGCAGGAGACATTGTAAGAGGTGCATCATTAGTGGTGTGGGCTATTAAAGATGGAAGAGATGCGGCTTCCTCTATGAAAACATATTTAGAAAATATGGAACTAAATAAAACAAAAGTAGCATGATGGAAAATTATAAAAAAAATTTAGAGTTACTTACGAAAAATTTTGTTTATACAAAAGAAATGGAACATGATGCATGTGGAGTGGGCTTAATTGCATCTACCGAGGGAAAAAAATCTAGGGCTGTTGTTGAGTATGGAATTGAGGCTCTAAAAGCTGTCTGGCATAGAGGTGCAGTTGATGCAGATGGAAAAACAGGTGATGGGGCTGGAATACATGTTGAGATTCCAAAAGATTTTTTTATAGAAAAAATACAAGTCACTGGACACGATTATGACAACTCTGAAATCTGCGTAGGAATGATTTTTTTTACCTAGAAATGACTATTCAGCACAAGAGAGTTGTAAAACGATTGTTGAAAGCGAATTAACCAAAAATAATTTTAGTATATATGGTTGGCGACAAGTACCAGTGAATCCAAAAGTTCTTGGAGAAAAAGCTCTTCAAACTATGCCAGAAATTATACAGGTCCTCTTTAAACCTAATGATCCAAATTTATTGGATAAAAACTTAGAAAGAAAAATTTATGAAACAAGAAAGAGAATTGAAAATAAGGCTTTTGATGCCTCATTGAGCAATTTTTATATTTGTTCAATTAGTTCAAAGTCTATAATTTATAAGGGGCTTTATTTAGCAGAGGCATTGTCAGACTTTTATTTAGATATTAAAGACCCAAGATTCATATCAAGATATGCAATTTTTCATCAAAGATTTTCGACAAATACTGCACCAGGCTGGAGTTTAGCTCAACCATTTAGGGCCATAGCACATAATGGCGAAATAAATACTTATAAAGGAAATAAAAACTGGATGAAAATTCATGAGCAAGAAATGAGCAGCCCACTTTTTGATGATATAGAAAACCTAAAACCAGTTATCCAAAAAGGAGTTTCTGACTCTGCAGCATTAGACAATGTATTTGAACTATTAAATAAATCAGGTCAATCAGCACCATTAGCTAAATTGATGCTTGTACCTGATGCGTGGTCAAAAAAAAATAAAACATTATCAAAAAGTCACCAACAATTATTCAATTTTTTAAACAGTACTATGGAACCATGGGATGGACCTGCTGCTATTGCTGCCACTGATAATGAATGGGTTATAGCTGCAAATGATAGAAATGGTCTTAGACCTTTAAGATATGCAATTACAAAAGACAAAATGATTTTTGCAGGTTCAGAAACAGGAATGATTGATTTAAATGAAAAAAAAATTTTAACTAAGGGAAGGCTAGGTCCTGGTGAAATTATTGGAGTTAGAATTGAAAAAGGTAAAGTTTTTACTAATAGTCAAATAAAAGATTATTTAGCTAAAGAATTTAAACATTTCAATTCACAAATAATTGATTTAGATGAAAAATTACCAATCTCCAATGAAAAACATAATTTTGACGGTGAAGGTTTAAGGAGAAGACAATATACTTTTGGAATAAGTTTAGAGGATCTAGAGCTTATTTTACATCCAATGGCAGAAGATGCAAAAGAAGCGACAGGTTCAATGGGAGATGACACTCCTTTAGCGGTGTTATCTGACAAGTATAGACCGCTTTACCATTTTTTCAGACAAAATTTTAGCCAAGTAACTAACCCACCAATTGATTCATTGAGGGAAAATAAAGTAATGAGTTTAAAAACTAGATTTGGAAATTTAGGCAACATTCTTGATTTTGATACTTTAACCAAAGAGAATATTTATGTTTTAAACAGCCCTATACTATCAAATTCACAACTTAATAAGTTCACTAATTTTTTTGGTAAAAATTCAGCAACTATTGATTGCTCATTTTCACAAGATGATAATTTAGTAAATTCTATTAACAGGATTCAAAAAGAATCCGAGATTGCTGTTAGACAAGGTATTACTCAATTAATTTTAAGTGATAAAAATCTTTCCTCTGAAAGATTACCAATGCCAATGTTGCTGTGTGTTGGAGCTATAAACACATTTTTAGTAAAAAAAAAGTTAAGAGGTTATGTTTCTATCAATGTTCAATCTGGTGAGGCTATCGATACACACTCGTTTGCAACATTAATTGGGGTTGGAGCAACAACAGTAAATCCATATCTAGCTTTTGATAGCTTATATCAGAGATATGAAAAAAAAACTTTTTGGTCAATTTAGTTTTGATGAGTGCGTACAACGTTATATCAACTCGGTTAATGCTGGTTTGTTAAAGATAATGTCAAAAATGGGAATTTCTGTTTTAAGCTCTTATAGAGGTGGATGTAATTTTGAGACTGTTGGATTAAGTAGAACAATTGTAAATGACTATTTTCCTGGAGTTACATCAAAAATTTCAGGTATTGGGTTAGTTGGTATCGAAAAAAAAATAAGAGAAATTCATAAAGAAGCATTTGAAAGCACAGAGACTGTATTACCAATTGGAGGTATTTATAGATATAGAAAAAATGGAGAAACACATCAATATCAAGGAAAGCTTATTCATTTATTACAGAGCGCCGTAGGTTCAAATTCATATGATGCATATAAAAAATATGCGGAGGGTATTTACAATTTACCACCAATTAACTTGAGAGATTTAATCGATTTTAGAAAAAAGAAATTAAACCCCTCAATAAATATATCTGAAGTTGAGCCAATAGAAAAAAATATTAAAAAGATTTGGCAGTGGGAGCATGTCCCATGGTGCCTTATCTAAGGAGGCACATGAAACACTTGCTATTGGAATGAATAGAATTAAAGGAGCTTCATGTAGTGGTGAGGGTGGAGAAGATGCAGAAAGATTTAAGGTAATGGATAGTGGGGACAGTGCAAATTCTAGAGTTAAGCAAATCGCATCAGCTAGATTTGGTGTGACTGTAAATTACTTAAATAATTATAATGAAATTGAAATTAAAATGGCCCAAGGCGCTAAACCAGGGGAAGGCGGTCAGTTACCTGGCTTTAAAGTAACTGAGGAAATTGCAAAACTACGACATTCAACGCCAGGGGTAACACTAATTTCTCCACCTCCACATCATGATATTTACTCGATAGAAGATTTGGCACAACTGATTTATGATTTGAAGCAAACAAATCCAAAGGCAAGAGTTGGAGTTAAGCTAGTTGCATCATCAGGAATTGGAACCATTGCTGCGGGTGTTGCTAAAGCAAAAGCTGATATCATTTTAATTTCAGGCCACAATGGAGGAACAGGTGCAACCCCTCAAACGAGCGTTAAATATGTTGGAATACCTTGGGAGATGGGCCTCACTGAGGCAAATCAGGTTTTAACATTAAACAATTTAAGACATAAAGTTACATTGAGAACTGACGGCGGTATTAAAACTGGGAGAGATGTTGTTATCGCTGCAATGATGGGGGCAGAAGAATATGGAGTTGCCACAACCGCTTTGGTAGCAATGGGATGTATAATGGTACGACAATGCCACTCTAATACTTGTCCTGTAGGTGTTTGCACACAAGATGAAAAATTAAGAGAAAAATTTACTGGTACACCAGATAAGGTTGTAAATCTATTCACTTTTATAGCCTCAGAAGTAAGAGAAATTTTAGCTGAAATAGGTTTTAAATCATTAAATGATATTATTGGAAGAACTGATTTGTTAATGCAAGTTAATAAAGCGTCACCAAATCTAGATGACTTGGATTTAAATCCATTATTTGTTCAGGCAGACCCAGGAAACAATAAAAGATATTGCGAGTCATTGGAGATCAACAAAGTACCTGAAACATTAGATCAAGAAATTTGGCCTAAAATAGAAAAATCTTTAGATAATTCGGAAAAGGTTGAGGGAGAATTTATTATCAAAAATACAAACAGGGCAGTTGGTACAAGAATTTCACATCATCTTTACAAAAAGTATGGTTACGAAAAACTTGATGAAAATTTCCTAACATTAAATTTCAAAGGCTCTGCGGGTCAGTCTTTTGGTGCTTTTTCATTGAGAGGATTAAAATTAAATCTTAAAGGTGATGCAAATGACTATGTTGGTAAAGGATTGTCAGGTGCTACAATCTCAATAAAACTTTCGGATGAAAGTAATTTAGTTTCAAATGAAAATACAATTATTGGAAATACAGTTTTGTATGGAGCTACTTCAGGTAAACTTTTTGCTGCAGGTCAAGCAGGTGATAGATTTGCCGTAAGAAATTCTGGTGCAATTGCAGTTATTGAGGGTTGTGACTCAAATGGTTGTGAGTATATGACTGGAGGAACAGTGGTTATTTTGGGAAATGTTGGCGATAATTTTGCAGCTGGCATGACCGGAGGTATGGCATTTATCTACGATAAATCTAATGAGTTTGAAAAAAAAGTTAATCCAGATTCAGTTGTTTGGCAAAATATTGAAACAGATTATTGGATAAGTCATTTAAAAGAATTAATTTTAGAACATTCAAAAGAGACAGGATCGTTGATATCAAAAGATATTTTTGAAAATTTTGAAGTTGAAATCAAAAATTTTGTTCAGGTTTGTCCAAAAGAGATGATCAATAAACTTAAAAATCCTATTACATTAAAGTCTAAGATAAAAGAAGTTAGTTAATAATTATTTTTAATTCTTTTTTTAATATTTTTAACCATTTTGGTGAGGATAAACTATGATCACCATTTTTAATGATAATTAGTTTTTTTTTTTAGAATTTACGAAAATTTTTAAAATTTTTTTTGAGTAACTGACAGGGACAGACTCATCTTTTTGTCCATGAACCATAGTAACTTTTAATTTGGTGTGAATCTTTTTATGAAATACTCTATTTTTCTTACCATCTTTAATTAACTGTAAAGAAATAGGATACTCATAATTTCCATGTTTTAAGTTGATAATTCCATTTTCTGTAATTTCTTTTTTCATCTTTTTTGAAAATTTATTCCACATTAAACCTTCTAAAAATTGAGGTGCAGAACCAATTCCTAAAAACCCTATAATTTGTTTTTTAAAAAACTTAAATTGATTTAAAGAGATCCAAGAACCCATACTTGAACCAACTAATATGATTTTATTTTTTTTTTGACGATTTTTTTAATTAATAAAGTTGTCTCTTTAGTCCATTTTGAGATATTCCCGTTGATAAATTTACCAGATGATTTACCATGACCAGAATATTCTAGCGCTAGAAAACCAAGTTTATTTTTTTTTGCAAAATTAAAAAATGTTTTAGGTTTTTTCCCTTCTAAATCAGACATAAATCCATGTAAAAAAACTATATAGGCTGTATTTTTTTGGTTATATTTTAAGTATCTAATTTTTTTTTAGATTTATTTATTTTAAGGTAATTGAATTTGTTCATAAAAGTTTATTACTCAACGCTATTATTATATAATCTAAATGTATGTCGTCTAATATAAAAGTCTTGCAAGTAATACCAAAACTAGGTTACGGAGGGGCAGAAACTGGATGTTATGATATTGCTCATTACTTACCAGAAAATGGGTGTGAATCTTTTATAGTAACTAGCGGAGGGGAATTAATTAAATTCGTTGATAAAAAAAAAGTAAAATTAATTAGACTTCCAGTCCATAGTAAAAACCCATTATTGATTCTAATAAATACAATTTTATTAATTGGGATAATTTTATATTTTAAGATCTCAATTGTTCATGCAAGAAGTAGAGCACCAGCTTGGTCTTGTTTATTTGCAACAAAGTTAACTAATAGAAAGTTTGTTACCACATTTCACGGAACTTATAATTTTAGTGGCAAGCTTAAAAAAATTTATAATTCCGTCATGGTAAGATCTGATTTGATAATCGCAGGATCAAATTTTATTTTTTCGCATATTAAAGAAAATTATTCTGAATTTTTGACAAATGAAAAAAAATTTTTAGTTATTTTTAGAGGAATAAATGTAGATTATTTTGACTCTTCTACAAAATTGGAAAGTGATGAAAAAAATTTACGTCAAAAATGGAATATAAATGATGAAAAAAAAATAATTTTAATGCCAGGTAGACTCACATCATGGAAAGGACAAGAACTTTTTATTGAGGCGATTAATTTAGTTAACATTGAACTAGGTTATGAAGCTTTTCATGCTGTAATACTTGGTAATGATCAAGGAAGAGATTTATATAAAAAAAAATTAGTTCGGCTTTCAGAACAATATCGTTTAACAAAACAAATTAAATTTATAGAGCATTGTAAAGACATGGCATTAGCATATAAAGTCTCTGATATAGTTGTATCAGCTTCAATAGAGCCGGAAGCTTTTGGAAGAATTGCGGTAGAGGCACAGTCAATGAAAAAATTAATTATAGCTTCTAATATAGGTGGATCAAATGAAACAATTAATGATGGAAAAAACTGGTTTTTTTTTGTTTAAATCTGGTGATGCAAACTCTCTTAGTAAGAAAATAATCCAAGTATTAACAATGGATAAAACAAATTTTAATATTATAGGCAAAGAGGGTAGAAATAATGTCACAAAAAAATTTAATGTTGAAAAAATGTGTTTTTCTACTTATTCAGAGTATAAAAGGTTATTAAATTAAATGCCCACTATTACTCTACCAGACGGTAAAAATCTTGAATTTTCAAAAGAGGTAACAGGATTAGATATTGCTGAAACAATAAGTAAATCATTATTTAAACAAGCATTAATAATGAGTGTTGATGGCGAATTAAAGGATTTATATTTTTCAATTAAAAAAGATTGTTTGGTAAAAATTTTTACCGCAAAAGATCCAGAGGGTCTAGAAGTTATTAGACATGACACTGCTCACATTATGGCGATGACCGTACAAGAATTATACCCTGGTACACAGGTAACAATTGGACCAGTAATTGAAAATGGTTTTTACTATGATTTTGCTCGAAAGGAACCTTTTACAGAGGACGATCTAGAAAAAATTGAAAAAAGAATGTCAGAAATAATTGATAAGGACGTTAAAACGAGAAGAGAAGTTTGGAAAAGGGATAAAGCAATAAGTCATTTTAAAAAAATAGGTGAAAAATATAAAGCAGAGATAATAGAAAGCATACCAGAAAATGACGAATTAACTGTCTATCATCATGGTGATACTTGGCATGACTTGTGTAGAGGTCCACACTTAGTTTCTTCTGGAAAAATTGGTAAGGCTTTCAAGCTCACAAAAGTTGCTGGAGCTTATTGGCGCGGAGACTCAAAAAATGAAATGTTGCAAAGAATTTATGGAACTGGTTGGGCATCCCAAAAAGATTTAGATGATTATTTAAAAAGAATTGAGGAAGCTGAGAAAAGAGATCACAGGAAACTTGGTAAAGAAATGGATTTATTTCATTTTAGAGAAGAAAGCCCAGGATCTGTTTTTTGGCACGAAAAGGGTTGGGCTCTGTTTCAAAAATTGATTAATTACATGCGAGCACGTCAGGATGCAGCAGGATATAGAGAAGTAAATACTCCTGAGGTTTTAGATAGATTATTATGGGAAAAGTCCGGCCATTGGGAAAAATATGGAGAGAATATGTACACTTCAGAAACTCCTGATGAAAAAGTCTTTGCAATAAAACCAATGAATTGTCCAGGACATATACAAGTTTTTAATCAAGGTTTAAAAAGTTATAGAGATTTACCATTAAGAATAACAGAGTTTGGTAAAGTACATAGATATGAACCTTCAGGAGCTCTTCATGGACTTCTCAGAGTAAGAGCATTCACACAAGATGATGCACATATTTTTTGTTCTGAGGACCAAATTACTGACGAGTGTTTAAACGTAACTAATTTAATTTTAGATATTTACAAAGATTTAGGTTTTGAAAAAGTGGCTATAAAATATGCCGATAGACCAGAAGTAAGAGTAGGTGAAGATAAAATCTGGGACAAAGCTGAGGCATCATTATTAGAGGCGGTAAAAGCATCAAAATTAGAATATAGTATAAACAAAGGTGAAGGTGCTTTTTATGGTCCAAAAATAGAATTCGTTTTAAGAGATGCTATTGGTAGAGATTGGCAATGTGGAACAGTTCAAGTTGATTTAAATTTACCAGGAAGATTAGATGCTTCATATATTGATAAAGATGGAACAAAAAAGGTTCCAGTGATGTTACATAGAGCATTATTTGGATCACTAGAGAGATTTATTGGAATTTTAATTGAAAATTACGCAGGAAAATTTCCATTTTGGATTTCTCCTTTACAAACAGTTGTTATTCCAATTTCAGAAGATTTTGAGGATTACTCAAAAAAAGTTTCAAAAAAAATAAAAGAAGCAGGCATGAGTTCTTTAGTTGATTTGAAAAATCACAATTTGAATTATAAAATTAGAGAACATTCACTTGCAAAAGTCCCTATTTTGTTAATTTGTGGTAAAAAAGAAGTTGACACTAACTCTGTAACCATTAGAAGGTTGGATTCAATTAAACAAGAAAATATGGAATTAAAAAAATTTTTAAAAACATTCTCTGCTTTAAACAAAGCGTCTTCAAATTAAGTGGCAGATTTTAAACAAAATTATTTTCAAAGAAGAACTAAAGATCGTGGCCCAAGATCTAATAATAGAATTTCTTCCCCAGAAGTTCAAGTAATTGCAAGTGATGGTAAAAATTTAGGAACTCTTAGCACGAACGAAGCTATATCCATGGCTAAGAATCAAGGTTTAGACCTTATAGAAATTGCCCCAAATGTAAATCCACCTGTGTGTAAAATTATGGATATGGGAAAGTATAAGTACGATGCACAAAAAAAAGCAAACTTGGCTAAGAAAAAACAAAAAATTATTGCATTAAAAGAAATTAAGATGCGACCTGTAACTGAAAATCACGATTATCAATTTAAAGTTAAAAATGCCAAAAAATTTATTGCCAAGGGGGACAAGGTAAAATTCACCATTAGGTTTAAGGGTAGAGAGTTACAACATTCTCATTTAGGAAATGAGTTAATGTCTAAGATAAAGGAAGATATGAAGGAAATCGGTAAAGTAGAATTGCATCCCAAGTTCGACGGAAAGCAAATGATTATGGTTATTCAGCCTTTATAAGCCTTAATATTAGTTGTAAATTAATTACATTCTTTGTATAACCTCGCACGGTTATGCCAAAACTTAAAACTAAAAGCTCAGCAAAAAAAAAGATTTAAAATATCGGCTAAGGGTAAAGTAATTAGTGCTCAAGCAGGTAAAAGACATGGCATGATAAAAAGAACTAATTCACAAATAAGAAAACTAAGAGGCACAACAACACTATCTAAACAAGATGGTAAAATAGTTAAATCATACATGCCTTACAGTTTAAGAGGTTAAAATGGCAAGAGTTAAAAGAGGTGTAACTAGTAGAGCAAAACATAAAAAAGTTTTAAAAGCTGTAAAAGGTCAGTGGGGAAGACGAAAAAATACAATTAGAGTTGCAAAGCAAGCGATGGAAAAAGCCATGCAATACGCTTACAGAGATCGAAGAAATAAAAAAAGAGATTTTAAATCACTTTGGATACAAAGAATCAACGCAGGTGTAAGAGCTGAAGGTTTAACCTATTCCAAGTTTGTAAATGGACTTAATAAATGTGGAATTAAAATTGATAGGAAAATTCTAGCTGAGATAGCTTACGATAGCCCAGAAGCCTTTAAAACTATTGTTCAAAAAGCACAATCTGCTTTAAATTAATCTTCGCTTGTTTTATTTCACTTAAGAAATAATCTGTAAAGATGTCTGAACTTAAAAAAATAAAAGATGAACTTCTTTCAAAATTTAAAGAGAAACTCGACCTCTCTGAAATTAATCAGATAAAAACTGATTTATTCGGTAAAAGTGGAAAAATTACATTACAATTTAAAAAAATAGGAACAATTGATGAGTCAGAAAGAAAAAAATTTGCTTCTGACCTCAACACAATAAAGGATCAGTTACAAAAAATAATTAATTCAAAAATTAACGAAATTGAGAATGCAGAAATTGAAGAGAGATTAAAAAAAGAGAAAATTGATATTACTTTACCAGAGCGTCCGTTTGTAAGAGGTAAAATACATCCTGTTTCACAAACGATCGATGAAATATCATCTATATTTTCCGAAATAGGTTTTAGTGTTGAGGAAGGCCCAGATGTTGAAAATGAATTCAACAATTTTACAGCATTAAATACACCAGATAATCATCCTGCAAGAGATATGCATGATACATTTTATCTTGATGAGAAAAAAGAAAAATTGTTACGTACTCATACATCCCCTGTTCAAATTAGAACAATGTTAAAAGACAAACCACCTTTTAAAATAATTGCACCTGGCAGAACATATAGGTCTGACAGTGACCAAACACATTCACCTATGTTTCACCAAGTTGAAGGTCTTCATATAGATAAAGATATAAATATGGGTCATTTAAAAGGTTGTTTGAATTACTTTATTAAAGAATTTTTTGAAGTTAAAAAAATCAAGATGAGATTTAGGCCAAGTCATTTTCCTTTTACGGAACCATCCGCTGAAGTTGACATTGGATATGAAATAAAAGATGGAAAAATAATTATAGGAGAAGGTGACCAGTGGCTAGAGATATTGGGATGCGGAATGGTTCATCCAAATGTTTTAAAAAATGTAAATGTCAATCCAAGTAAGTTTCAAGGTTATGCGTTTGGGATAGGAATTGATAGACTAGCTATGTTAAAATATGGAATTAATGACTTAAGAGCTTTCTTTGATTGCGATTATAGATGGTTAAATCATTTTGGATTTGATCCTTTAGACGTACCTACAAACTACAGAGGCTTAAGTAGATGAAAATTACATTTGATTGGTTAAAAGATCATTTAAAAACTAATTTAAATGAAAAAAATCTTTTAGAACAACTTACCAATATAGGACTAGAAGTAGACAGTGTAGAAAGCCTATCAGCTGATAATCAATTATTTAAAGTTGCAAAAATAATCAAAACAGAAAAACATCCAAATGCAGATCGACTTAAAGTTTGTGATGTGAGTATTGCAGAGGAAAAACCTAAAAAAGTTGTGTGTGGTGCCGCTAACGCGAGGGAAGGACTCATTACTTTGTATGCACCTCCAGGAGCAATTATCCCTAAAACTAAAACAAAATTAGGAATAACAAAAATTAGAGGTGTAACCTCATATGGAATGCTTTGTTCTAAGTCAGAATTAAATTTGTCCGATGAAAGTGATGGGATTACTGAATTACCAAAAAAATATGAAAAAAAAATTGGTAAGAGTTATTTTCCAAAATCAAAATTTAATCTTATTGATTTATCAATAACACCTAATAGACCCGATTGTCTTGGTATAAAAGGAATAGCCAGAGATCTTGCAGCCTCAGGTTTTGGTAAATTAATAGAATCTAAAGAAAAGCAAATCAAATTAAAAAAAAAGCAAACTTTAAAAGTTAAAATTAATAAAGAGAAAGGACAAGGATGCGGTGCCTTTGGTAGTTGTTTGATTAAGAATTTAAGAAATATCGAAAGCCCTCAATGGCTCAAAGATAAATTAATTTCGGTAGGCCAAAAACCAATATCAGCAATTGTTGACATTACAAATTATGTAATGCTTGATCTAAATCGTCCTTTACATGCATATGATGCTGACAAGATTGAAAAAAAGCATCATTGTAAGAAACTCTAAATCTGGGGAAGAATTTACTGCTTTGGACAATAAAGACTATAAGCTCGAAAAAGGCATGTGTGTTATTAGTGACAACAAAGGAGTTTTAGGATTAGGTGGAATTATCGGAGGTACTAGATCAGGCACAGAACTTGCTACAAAAAATATATTATTAGAGTCTGCATACTTCGACCCAAGATCAATCAGAAATACAGCTAAAAAATTGAATTTAGATACAGATGCAAAATTTAGATTTGAGAGAGGTATTGATCCATTATCCATCGAAACTGGTTTAAAGAAAGCAGCCTCTCTAATTCAAGAAATTTGTGGTGGCGAGGTAAGTAAAATTGATGTACAAAAAACTAATACTTATAAGGCTAAAACTATAAATTTTGATATCAATTCATTTCAAAATATAGTTGGATTTAAAATTTCTGAAAAAGAAATAATAAAAATTTTATCGGATCTTGGTTTTATAAGTAAAAAAAAAAAAAATTTTTTAAAGTTAACAGTTCCCTCTTGGAGACCAGACATTTCACAGCAAATTGATGTTGTTGAAGAATTAGTAAGAATAAGTGGTTACGAAAAAATAAAAACAATAGATCCAATTAAAACTAGATCTAAATCTACTTTAACTCAAACTCAAAAATTATTTCACTTTTTACAAAGAGCGATTGCCTCAAAGGGGTATTTGGAAGCAATAACATGGTCATTCACAGATCAGATTTATAACGATCACTTTAAAGAGGCAAATAAGGAGGTTAAAATCTTAAACCCTATAAGTTCTGAATTAGGGGTTTTAAGAAATTCCATATTTTCAAATTTAATAATGTATATGAGTAAAAATTTGGATAGGGGTTTTAAAGATTTATCTATATTCGAGATAGGTCCAATTTTTTACTGGCCCTAATCCAGGTGAACAAAAGACAGTAGTTTGTGGTTTGTCAGTAGGTAAGAAATCAAGACTATCATGGATTGATAAAGAGAGAAATATTGATTTATTTGATGCCAAAAGAGATGTGGTGCAAACTTTGATTGAAGCAGGTTATAAATCTGATCAATTTTTTATTGATAACAAAACACCAAACTACTATCATCCAGGAAAGTCCGGTAGAATTTTCTTGAATGATGAAAAAGATAAAGTTGCGGCCTATTTTGGTGAAATTCATCCAAATATTATAAAAAAGATTGATATTAAAACCGAAAATTTAATAGGTTTTGAAATCTTTTTAGAAAATTTAAAAATTTCAAAGAAAACTCTGAATGACCAAAAATCAAAATATGCTGTATCAGACTTTCAAAAATCGGAACGAGATTTTGCATTTGTAGTAAGTAAAGACATATCAGCAAGAGTATTAGTAAGCACTATTTCTAGCGTGAATCCAAATCTTATAAGCAATATAAAAATTTTTGATGTTTATGAAGGTAAAAATATTCCAGACAATCAAAAGTCTATAGCTATTAGTGTAACGATTCAATCATTAGAAAAAACTTTAAATGATAATGATTTAGAAAAAATTAGTAATTCAATCATAGAGGCAGTGGAAAATAAAACTGGCGCTAAAATTCGATCCTAAAAATTAAGATGAGCTCTATTGACAATATAAGAAACTTTGCAATTATTGCTCATATTGACCACGGCAAATCCACAATAGCTGATAGAATAATTCATAAATGTGGTGGTTTAACTGATAGAGAAATGAAATCACAAGTCCTTGATTCTATGGATATAGAAAGGGAAAGAGGTATCACAATTAAAGCACAGACAGTAAAATTAAATTATAAAGCAAAAAACGGAAAAGATTATATTCTAAATATTATAGATACTCCTGGTCATGTAGATTTTAGTTATGAAGTAAGTAGATCTTTGTATGCCTGTGAAGGATCAATATTGATTGTAGATAGCACACAAGGTGTTGAGGCTCAAACTTTAGCTAATGTTTATCAGGCTTTAGACATAAATCATGAAATAATTCCTGTTTTAAACAAAATTGATTTACCAGCATCTGATTTAGATAGAACAAAAAAACAAATCGAAGATGTTATAGGAATTGACACAGAAAACGCAATTCCATGTTCAGGAAAAACAGGAGAAGGTATAAGTAATATTTTAGAACAAATTATTGATCAACTGCCAAGCCCAAAAGGGGACTCTGGCAAAGATTTAAAATGTTTATTAGTTGATAGTTGGTACGATACTTATTTAGGTGTCGTAATATTAGTTAGAGTAATTAATGGTAAGCTAATTAAAAATATGAAAATTAAAATGCTTTCTACTAATCAGGATTATATTGTTGAAAAAGTGGGAGTTTTTACTCCAAAAGCAAAAGATATAGACGAATTAAATACTGGTGAAATTGGTTTTATCACTACTGGAATTAAAGTTCTCTCAGAAACCAAAGTTGGTGATACAATTTGTGATGCATTAAAACCACTCACGGATGCATTACCTGGTTTTAAACCAAGTAAGCCAGTAGTTTTTTGTGGATTATTTCCTGTCGACAGTTCTGAGTATCAAAAATTGAAAGATGGATTGGCTAAACTACAATTAAATGACGCAAGTTTTTCATATGAAGCAGAGTCTTCATCAGCTCTAGGATTGGGTTTTAGATGCGGATTTTTAGGTTTATTGCATCTTGAAATCATCACAGAGAGATTAGAAAGAGAGTTTGATGTAAATTTGTTAACAACAACACCTGGAGTAGTTTATAAAGTAAACTTAAATGATAGTAAAAGTATAGATTTACAAAATCCATCAACACTTCCGGATCCAACACTTATCAATTCAATTGAAGAGCCTTGGATTAAAGCAACTATAATAACTCCTGATGAATACTTAGGTTCGATAATAAAATTATGTCAGGATAAAAGAGGAATTCAGACTAATCTCTCCTATTCAGGAAATAGAGATAATAAGACTTAATCATGAAGCATTTGATAGAGCACTTTATTCTGAAGGCGCGCTTGCAGCTGCTAATTGGTTAATGAAAAAAAAATCTGGTTTGTATTCCATGAGAGACTTGATGAATTTCAAATAATGAACGAAATTCAAAGAGCAAAAATAATACTAAAGATTCTAAATAAAACATATCCAAGTATTAAAGTTCCACTCAAAAGTCGAAATGTATTTACTCTATTGATATCTGTTCTTCTTTCTGCTCAATGTACAGATGTAAATGTAAATAATGTAACTAAAGATATTTATCCCAAATATCACAAACCAGAACACTTTGTTAAGCTGGGAAGAAAAAAAATAGAAACTTTAATTAAAAAAATTGGTATTTTTAGAATTAAAGCAAAAAGTATTTATAATTTATCAAAAATACTAGTCAAAAAATATAATTGTAAAGTACCCAAAACTTTCGAAGAACTTGAAAAATTACCAGGCGTAGGACACAAAACGGCTAGTGTAGTTATGTCCCAAGGTTTTGGTCACCCTGCTTTTCCTATTGATACCCACATCCACAGGTTAGCTCAGAGATGGGGTTTAACAAATGGAAAAAATGTTATTCAAACAGAAAATGATTTAAAAAGATTATTCCCTAAAAAGTATTGGAACAAATTACATTTACAAATAATTTATTATGGTAGAGAGTATTGTAAAGCTCGAGATTGTTACGGATTGAGTTGTAAAATTTGTACATCTTGCTATCCTAATCGAAAAAAACCATTTATTGCAAAAAAACCTTAATGAAAATATTAGGTATTGGGAACGCTATTGTTGATGTGCTTTGTAAAGTTTCAGATGAATTTTTAACACAACATTCATTAACGAAGAGCACTATGAAATTAATAGATGAAGTAGAATTTAAAAAATTACTTACATCTCTTAGAATTGAGGAAACTATTTCA
>CABXYE010000008.1 GCA_902516425.1 uncultured Pelagibacteraceae bacterium | reverse complement strand
TTTTGGACCGGTAACAATTGCTTTTTTAAGAGTTTTTTTTGGAGCCGTACCCGTTTTATTGCTTTGCTACTATAAAGACATACAAATAGAGGCATTTTCAAAAGATTGGTATTGGTTTGCTTTGATAGGCTTTATAAATCTAGTTGCACCTTTTTTTCTTATCGCTTATGGAATTAAATCTGTTCAGAGTAATCTTGCTGCAATTTTAATGTCTACTACACCCTTAAGTTCTACTGTGTTGGGTCATTTTTATACAAAAAATGAAAAGTTCAATTTTATCAAAACTTTTGGAATTTTGATTGGTTTTTCAGGAATTCTTTACTTATTTTCAGATAACTTATTAATTGATGAGAATAATTTTATATCTGCTTTATTAATTCTTTTAGGTTCAACTTGTTATGTAATTGGGGGTGTTTTAACTTTAAAAATAAGTAAAAAAAAGAATGAAAATGTAACTGGATCAATTTTAATTTGGGCAACAATTATTTTGATTCCACTAGTTAGTTTTATAGAACAACCATGGAATATAGTACCAAGAGTCGATTCAACTATTTCAGTGATTTATTTGGGACTTGTTTCAACAGGAATAGCTTGGCTTTTAAGATTTAGAATTTTAGTAAACAACGGCTTAATTTTTCAATCACAAGTATCTTATCTAATTCCTATTTTTGGAACTATTTTAAGCTATATATTCCTAAAAGAATTAATTACTACAAAAGTACTAATTTCTTTAATTGCAGTTTCAATTGGTATTTATTTTGTAAGAAGAGCTGATTATAAAAAAATTATTTAAGCGATGCAAAAGCTTTAATGTGTTGTGGACTTGTTTCGCAGCATCCCCCTAAAATAGTAGCACCTTCATTCTTAAATTTTTTTACAAACTCAAACATTTTTTCTGGAGATAAATCATCTCTCTTACCTAAAAACTTGTTAGGTTGTATATAATCATTTTTTTTATTGTTTATATTCAATGGTGCGGTTTTTAAATATCCATTTAACTTAAAACCAAATGGAACCCCTAAATTTTTAATTTCATCAAAATTCAAATCATAATTTTCAGGTGAAATACATGAAAGAATAACACCAAGTGTTTTCTCCCTTTTAAAAATATCTTTTAATTCTGAAATTGGCTCCCCACTTGGCATTTTGGTGCCATCAGAAATATGCGCTCCAATCAAATAAGGTTTATTGAACTCTTGAATACTATCAATCGCAATCCTGATTTCTTTTAAACTACTCAAAACGTCAAAATAAAAAAAATCTACATAAGGATTTAATATTTTTGCTTGATTGAAAAAATCTATTTTTATCTCATCTTCAGATCTATTGTCAGCTTTATAAGTTGAGTTCTGAGGAGGCAATCCTCCAGCGACTAAAGTTTTAGGAAAATAATCTTTTGTTTTTTTTGCAATTTCTCCTGCTTTCTTATTTAAATATTCAAACTTATTATCTATTTTATTTTCTTTTAACCGAACCCTTCTAGTTGCAAATGTATTTGTAACGATTACCTCTGCACCCGCCTTGATATAATCTAAATGGGTGTTTAACAAAAGATCATGATAATTTTCATTTAATAAAGCACTTGCGCTCCATAAACTCCCATTTGGTTCCATTCCCCTTGCTAGAAGTTCTTGACCCATTCCACCATCTAGAATTCTTATTTTTTTAAAAAAATTTATATCCATTTAAAGTTCTCTAATTGCACAAATAAAAATA
Source organism: uncultured Pelagibacteraceae bacterium (assembly GCA_902516425.1). Taxonomy (GTDB): domain Bacteria; phylum Pseudomonadota; class Alphaproteobacteria; order Pelagibacterales; family Pelagibacteraceae; genus Pelagibacter. The sequence goes on along the minus strand of CABXYE010000008.1, from coordinate 26,311 downwards.
TTAATCACCTGATTTATAGACACAACATGTAGTAGTCGCACAATCTAGAGTAGAAATTTAAATTATAAGAAATAGACACTGATCATGATTACTAGTTTAATGCTTTAATGGCTATTAAAAGAAAAAAAATAGCAAAAAAAAAGACCAAAAAAAAAATTAAGTTGGTCAAATCATCTAGAAAAAAAATAAAAACGAAAAGTAAGGTTAGACGAAAAATGTCTGCGACTAAGAAACGTTTAAATAAATCTAGAAAAAACAATAACATCAAGTCAACTAACAAAAAAAAGAGGAGAAAAAAAATGAGTGCAGAAGCAATGAAAGTGTCATCTGTATTAGATACTTCTCATTTAAAGGTGAAATTTCCGTTTAAAGCTAAGTATGGAAACTACATAAATGGAAAATTTGTAGAGCCTAAATCTGGTAAATATTTTGATAATGTTAGCCCGATTTCTAATGAGAAAATCTGTTCAGTAGCACGATCAAATGAACAAGACGTTGAGGCAGCACTAGATGCAGCCCACGCGGCTTTCGTAGAGTGGGGAAAAACTGACATCACTACAAGATCAAATCTCTTGTACAAAATTGCTGATGTTTTAGAAAAAAATCTAAACTTATTAGCAGTTGCTGAATGTTTAGATAATGGAAAACCTATCAGAGAATGTATGGCAGCAGATTTACCATTGGTTATTGATCACTGGAGATATTTTGCTGGAGTTATTAGAGCAGAAGAAGGATCTATTGCTGAAATAGCTAACAATCAATACTCATACAATTTTCATGAACCACTGGGTGTAGTTGGTCAAATAGTTCCATGGAACTTCCCATTATTAATGGCTACATGGAAATTAGCACCAGCACTTGCTGCAGGAAATTGTTCGGTTTTAAAACCAGCTGAGCAAACACCAGCATCAATCATGGTAATGATGGAACTTATTGGGGACTTATTACCTCCAGGTGTTGTCAATATTGTGAGTGGTTTTGGATTAGAAGCAGGTAAACCGTTAGCATCTTCTAAAAGAGTTGCTAAAGTTGCATTTACTGGTGAAACAACTACCGGAAGATTAATCATGCAGTATGCTGCACAAAACATAATTCCTATCACTTTGGAATTAGGTGGAAAATCTCCTAACATTTTCTTTGAAGATATCATGGAAAAAGATGATGACTTCTTTGATAAGTGTATAGAAGGTTTTGTAATGTTTAATCTAAACCAAGGTGAGGTTTGTACTTGTCCAAGTAGAGCTTTAGTTCAAGAGTCTATCTATGATAAATTCATGGAAAGAGCTATAGCAAGAACAAAAGCTGTTGTTCAAGACAATCCTTTAAAAATGGAAACTATGATTGGAGCTCAAGCCTCAGTAGAACAGATGGAGAAAATTAAATCTTTCTTAGATATAGGTAAGAAAGAGGGTGCCAATGTTCTAACTGGCGGAAGTGAAGCTAAATTGAATAGTGGCCTAGAAAAAGGTAACTACATTCAACCTACTATTTTTGAGGCTAACAACAAGATGAGAATCTCTCAAGAAGAGATTTTTGGACCAGTTGTATCAGTGATCAAATTTAAAGATGAAGCAGAAGCATTGAAAATTGCTAATGATACTCTTTATGGTTTGGGAGCTGCTGTATGGACTAGAAATGGTAATATAGCTCACAGAATGGGTAGAGCGATACAAGCAGGAATAGTATGGACAAATTGCTATCATGCTTATCCAGCACACTCTCCATTTGGTGGTTATAAACAATCAGGTGTTGGAAGAGAAACTCATAAAATGATGCTTAATCATTACAGACAGAATAAGAACTTACACGTTTCTTATGCTGAAAAGAAATTAGGTTTCTTTTAAACAAATAATATATACTGGTCCATGATTCGATATCATGGGCCAGAGAAAAAATATGAAAGTATCCGCAACACATTCGGCATTAAACTTACTATCGGAATTAAAAGAAAAATACGGTGAAAAACTGATGTTTCACCAGTCAGGTGGTTGTTGCGATGGAAGTGCACCTATGTGTTTTCAAGAGGGAGAATTTCCTTTAGGAGATAATGATATAAAGTTGGGAGAAATTGGTGGAGTTCCTTTTTATATGAACGGTGATCAATATGAAAAGTGGAAACACACAGATCTTACAATAGATGCCGTAAAAGGTATTGGTGGAATGTTCTCGCTGGATAATGGCACAGGCAGACGATTTTTAACAAAATCTGAGATATGTCTTGTAGTAGACAACGATAATCCTAACCACTAATTTTATTTTTTTAATTTAGCTGTAAATTTTAAATCTTCATTTTTAAAGAGAGATTTATTTTTCTCAATATATTCGTCCATTAAAAGACTTTTTTCTTCGTCAAATTCAATGACTTTTCTATTGTTTAGATCAACGTGGAGAGCCAGCACTTCAATAGTAGAGGCTAAAAATTCTTTCTCTTTGTGTATCATTTCAATCTTGTATTGGAGACGTTTTTTATCATGATCAAAATAAACTAAATTAATGTCAACCTCATCATTTAGTTTAAGCTCTTGATTATAAGTCATGTGTGACTCAACAATCATTGTACTCTTACCATTAGTTTTTGCTGAATTTTCTCCCATTTTAAATTTATCATTTAAAATATCAGCACCATATTTATGAAAAATTAAAAGATAATATGAAACATTAAGATGGTTATTATAATCGATCCAATCTTTAATGATTTTCTGAGAACTTAAAAAAATTGACATTGGTTTTTGACTTAACTTTCATCCATGCCCAATTAAACTATCAGACATGGATGAATTTTGATTATTGACCTACACCTTTGTATTTCTGTGCAATCTTAGCAGCGTGAGCAGCAATATCATTTAGATTAGTTTCCTCTAAAATCACAAGATTACATAAAGTTCCACTTGCTTCGGTTGCCATTTTAATTCCAGCACCTTGTTCAAAGCTACCTTCAAATACAGCCATAAAATCATAAGCACCTCTTAGTCCGCAAAATGATACCATCTTTGCACCTACTGCCTCTGCAGCAATTTGAGCAGCTTTTGATCTGTCTGACCCAGGATCTTTGCAAAATCCTTGAAAGCCTTGTGTAGTATAATTTCCTAAAGCATAAAATTTTGCCATAGAGTCTCCTTTTGTTAATTATATATATTAGCATTGATAGACAAATTTTTTAATGACAAAAATTACACAGTAGACACAACCTGAAGTAATGTTAAGTTAAAATATGTACGAAAAATTTGGTCAATTTATTGATGGCAAATGGTGTCAATCATCTGACAAATCAACATATGAAGTAATAAACCCAGCCAACGAGGAAGTGATAGGTCACGCATCAAAAGCTACGGCTCAAGATGTTGATAGAGCATTAAAGTCAGCAGAAAAAGGATTGGAGATTTGGAAAAAAACTGCTCCTTGGCAAAGGTCTTATATTATTAGACGTATTGCAGACAAAATGAGAGAGAAGCAAGATGTGCTTGCAAAATGGATGACATTAGAAAATGGAAAACCTTTTGCTGAAGCAAAAGGAGAAGTTAATGGAGCCGCAGATATATTTGAATGGAATGCCGAGGAGACAAAAAGAATTTATGGTCAAACAGTTGAGAGTAGATTTCAAGATACTAGAGTGCATGTATATTACCAACCCGTCGGAGTTGTTGCAGCATTATCTCCATGGAATTTTCCAGCAGTATTGTCAGCACGAAAAATCTCAACAGCCTTAGCTGCTGGATGTTCTGTAATTATAAAACCAGACCTAATCACCCCAGGTGTGGTTATGGCAATGGTAGACATTTGTAATCAATGTGGAGTACCTCCGGGAGTAGTAAACCTTTTATCAGGTGACCCTCCTAGTATTGCTCAACAGTTAATTGCATCTGATATTGTAAAAAAAATTTCAATAACAGGATCTTCAAGAGTAGGAAAATTAATTTTAAAACAAGCTGCTGATAAAGTGCAAAGAGTAACGATGGAACTTTCTGGGCATGCACCCTTTATTGTATTTGATGATGCAGATATAAAAAAAGCAGCTGATATGGCAATAGCTGCAAAGTTTAGAAACAATGGACAAGTTTGTATATCACCCAATAGATTTTATATTCACGAAAGCAAAAAGGAGGAGTTTGTAAGTTTATTTATTGAAAAAACAAAAAAATTAAAAATTGGAGATGGGATGGATCCCTTAACTCAATTAGGTCCATTGACTACAAAAAAAAGATTGAATGAAATTGAAGAATTAGTGGAAAGAACAAAACAAGAAGGTGCAAAAGTTTTATTAGGTGGAAAAAGACCGGCGGGATTTAATAAAGGTTTTTTTTATGAACCTACAATATTTGACGACGTGAAGGACGATTTTACTATAATGAAACAAGAGCCATTTGGGCCCCTAGTTCCAATGTTATCCTTCAATTCTTTTGGTGATGTAATAAAAAGAGCCAATAACCATGAACTTGGATTATGTAGTTATGTATGTACTAACTCTATGGAGACTGCTCATCTTGCCTCTGAGCAATTGGAAACTGGAACTGTAGCAGTTAATACCCCAATGGTTGCAATTGCTGAAGCACCTTTTGGAGGAATTAAACAGAGTGGATATGGACGTGAAGGTGGATCAATGGCAATTAAAGATTACCTAAATATAAAGTATACCCATCTTGGTATTAAAGGTTAATTAATGAAACTATTAAGGGTTGGAGAGCCTGGTAAAGAAATACCGGCGATTATTGACAGTCATAATAATTTCCGAAATTTATCTAAGATTATAAAAGATTTTACACCTGAAAGTTTAAATTTTGAAATTTTAGGCGAAATAAAAGAGTTAGATTTAAACTCTCTTCCTTTAATTAATAACAATCAAAGAATAGGACCCTGTGTAATTAAACCGGCAAATTTTATAGCTATTGGTTTAAATTATAAGGCTCATGCCGAAGAAACTAATTCTGATGCTCCAAAAGAGCCGATTGTGTTTAACAAATCACCAAATTGTATTATTGGACCGAACGACAGTATTGTAATACCAAAAAATTCAAAATCTTTAGATCATGAAGTTGAAATTGCATTAGTCATTGGGAGTAAAGCTAAATATATAAAAGAAGATGAAGCTCAAGAATATGTATTAGGTTACTGTATTTGTAATGATATAAGTGAGAGAGAATGGCAGAAAGACAGAGGTGGTCAATGGGTAAAAGGAAAATCTGGAGATACCTTTGGTCCATTGGGTCCTTATTTAGTTACAAAAGATGAAATAGATAATTTGTTTAATTTAAAGTTATCATTAGATCTCAATGGGAAAAGGAGACAAACTGGCAATACTAGTTTAATGATATTTAATTTTAATTTCTTGGTTTCATATATAAGTCAATTTTTAACTTTAATGCCAGGCGATGTAATTACAACAGGTACACCAGCAGGAGTAGGAATGGGAATGAGCCCACCAGATTATTTGAAAGATGGTGATGAAATGATTTTAAGAGTAGATAAACTTGGTGAACAGAAATTGAAAGTTGTTAAAGAGGAATAATGATTGAATTAATAATTGCTTTTAGTGCTGGATTGATAAGTTTTTTATCACCGTGTGTTTTACCACTCATACCAGGTTATATTTCATATATTTCTGGTAGCTCGATTAATGAGCTTGTAGATAAAAAAAATATCAACTTATTTCCTATTATTTTATTTACAGTTGGTTTTTCCTTAGTCTTTATAATCTTTGGAGCAGCCTCAACTTTTTTAGGACAGGTTTTTTTAGAAAATTCTTTTCAATTAAGAATATTCGCAGGTTTAATAATTGTTATTTTATCTCTTCATATTATTGGAGTTATTAATCTTAAATTCTTGAATTATGAAAAACGAATTCAAACAAATATTAACAAAAGTGTATTTAGCCCTATACTAATTGGTATGGCTTTTGCTTTTGGGTGGACTCCTTGCATAGGTCCAATTTTAGGATCTATTTTAGTATTAGCAGCTACAGAAGAAAATTTAAGCCAAGGAATATTATTGTTATCTTGTTATTCTATTGGATTGGCTATTCCATTTATTTTATCAGGTTATCTTATCCAAAAATTCCTTATTTTTTCTAAAAATTTCAAAAAAAATATTAATCTAGTATCAAAAATAGGTGGAATTATTCTTCTAATTACTGGTATCTTGATACTTACCAATCAACTACAGGCCTTGGGATATTATTTGTTAAATATTTTTCCATTCTTGCAAAATTTTGGTTAAATTAAATTATGAAAATTTATCAAATAGACTCTAGCGCTAGAAAAGAAGGTTCAACTTCTAGAGCTTTAGCAAAAAAACTTTTAGATAAAATAAAAAAACCAGAAGATCAGGTTATCTATCGTGATTTAAATGATGAAATGGTTTTTGTTTCAAATTTAACAGAGTCAGGAATGAAAATAGATCCTAAGGATCAAACAGAAACACATAAAAAAATGTTCAAGCTCTCAGATACACTAGTAAAAGAACTGAAAGAAAGTGATGTGATAATTATATCGGCTCCAATTTATAATTATGGACCACCTGCAACTTTAAAAGCCTGGTCTGATCTCGCTGCTAGAATTGGAGAAACTTTTAGATTTAAACCCAATGGGAGAAGAGAGGGTTTATTAAAAAATAAAAAAGCCTATTTAGTAATTACTTCAGGAGGTACTAAACTTAATAGCAATGAAGATTTTCTTACACCATGGTTAAAGTTTATTTTAAATTTTTTTGGTATAGAAAAAGTCGAGGTAGTAAGTGCTGATCAGATGTCATTAGATTATGAAAAATCAATAAGAAATGCAGAGAATCAGATAGAAAATTTAGATTAAAAATTAAACTTTCTTTTTAAATGTTTAAGTCTTCCTTCGGTACTATCGTAGTCAATATAACAGCCCTGAAGAAAACGATTGCCCTCATTTGCATCATATTTAGTTCTACCATGTAATAATCTATAATTGTCCATCATTAATAACTCTCCAGGTAATAATTTAAATTCAATTTTATAATTTTCAGAATTATATAACTCAGATAATTTTTTCCTCGCAGAATAAAATAACTTCAATTTTTCTTTGTCTATTAGTGGAACAAAATCTAGCCTGGGACTAAACCGAACTTGTTTAAAATTTCCACTCTCATCTAATTTAATCATTTCAGCCCAGTCCTCTAAAACTATTGTTTGATCTATAAATTGAAATCGTATTTTAACTTCTGCCAAAATTTTATAATAATCCAGAAAATCTTGTTTAAGTTTTTCAGAAACAGTATATCCATCAACTAAAGTTGATAAACCACCAGCTACCTCATTTTCAATGCATTGAAGAATTTGAATACATGGCACTGGATTTCTATAGGGGTTATCAGTATGGGGGGCTAGATTTAAAGATGTATAAGCTAAATCATTTGGATTTGATTTTGATTGTACATTGAAAAATTCTCCAAAATTTGTTCGTCTAACACTGCCGATTGAGTTAGCAAACTTTACAATAAAATTATCTTTTGTAGGTACATTTTTAAAGATTACAAAACCATATTGATAAAAATTAATTAAAGCTTTGTACATTTCATAAGTTTCAAATAAATTTTCATCAAATTCAAAAGTATTTTGCTCGCTGAACGAGGAGTCCCATTTTATTTTTTTTATTTGTTTAATTTCATCAATATTTGAGAATTCTTTAAAAATATCAATAACAGCAATTTTTGTTGAAGCACCGTCATTAAAATTTACCTCTAAGAAATCATTACACAAACTTAAATCTTTAATTTGAATGTTTTCCTGTAATTGAGTCGGATCAAATAATCTTTGTTGAGTAGACTTATCAACGTATTTTTCTCCATTTACTCTCTCTCTTAGCCAAAATGGGTGAATTTCTTTTTTTAGACCCTTACTTTCGAAAAATACCTTATTATTTTTTAACTCCAATTTCATTTAATTTTAAATCATTATTAAAAATTTAGCTTTAATCAATAGTAATTAAATAGTATTAGAGCGATGTGCAAATTGTAAAATCATTAGATTATAAACTTTATTCTAAATTTATTGAAAATTTAGCTTATAAATTGACAAGATTTTATTATTCAAAATTAAACAAACCCTTCAAAGTATCCAATAAACTTAGAAATGGCTATGATCCAGTGACAACTGCTGACAGAGCTTTTGAAAGATTTATAAGAAATGAGATCAAAAAAAAATTTCCGAATCATCAAATTATAGGTGAAGAATTTGGTACAAGAAAAACTAAAAGTGATTACTCTTGGATTATTGATCCTATCGATGGAACTAGATCATTTGTGATAGGAAACCCAACATGGAGCAACTTGATATCTCTAAATTACAAAGGTACTCCAATAATAGGTCTCGCAAACTTTCCAATTCTTAGAAAATTTTATTTTAATACCTCAAGTAATTCTTCGTATGTTTCAGAGGATGGAAAAAAAAAGAGAATACTTGTTAATCAAAAAGCAACTTATTCAAATATGAAATTATCTGCAGCCTTTCATGGAAGTTTATCGCTAAATAAACAAAAAAAAATTCCTCAAATTTTAAAGAGGATGCAATTTCCTTGTTCAGATGCTTTAAGTTATTCACATTTAGCTGAGGGTAAACTTGATGTAGTAATTCAATGTGGAAACAAAATTTGGGATATCCACGCCTTAATTCCAATTATTGAAGCTGCGAAAGGTGTAGTTTCAACTTGGAAAAATGATAATGCTAAGAAGGCTGGGAATATTATTTGTTCAGCTAATAATAGTTTGCATAAAAAAATGCTCAAAATTTTAAAGCCAGTTTCTAGTTAGTTTTACCTAAAGTATTTAGAAGAATTACTCCAATAATTATTAAACTAATTCCAATTATTCCATAAAGGTTTGGAATTTGTTGATATTTAAAAACACCAAACAATGTTACTGCTGTTATTGTTAAACCTCCATAAGTTGCGTATGTAAAACCAACTGGAATAATATTCATGGCTTTTGATAAACAAAAGATACAAGCAATTATTGATATAATACAAAAAATAGTTGGAGCGAGGATTGTAAATCCGTTAGTAGATTTTAAATACCCATTTGAGGTTATTCCAAGAATTATTGCTAATATGAGAAAAATATATCCTGAAAAATTACTCATTATTAAGAATAAAACTATTTAATAATTTTATCTACAATTTTTTGTACCATGGGTGCTACTAATGATATTGCAACTAATGCTACGGGCAAACTTATAGACCAAGCTTTGAAGAACCTCATATAGTACATTTCATCAAAACCTGTATTAATATATGTAATTATTAAAGTCATAATTAAACTCATACTGAAACTCATAAGACAGATAAATAAAATTTTAGTATATTTTTTTGGTAACATAATTTCTAAATACTTTGTTTTTGCAATTGTAGCATAAGTTTTTCAATCATTATCATAGGAGATTTCATATATGGATGAACTCTGTGAGCTTCAATATAACTATCAATTGCTTTTTCGTAATTCTTTAATGCAGTTTGTACTAAACCTTGACCTGTGAGTGCTCCGAAATGTCTTTTTTCAATATCCAGCACTTTATTTATGTCAGCTTGTGACATTTCATATTTACCCATTAAATACAATACTGTAGCTCTTTTATTCCAAGCTTCTGCCCAATTTGGATCTATTTCGATTACCTCTGTAAATATATTATAAGCATCCTCAAGTTTGTTTTGGGACATTGAAGAAGATCCATCAGCCAAAAGATTTGTTAAACTATCTTTAGTAGGGTGGGTGATCCAAAGATCCCATATTTTCGACTCAATTTTTTCCGAATTCTCAAAATTTGCAGCTTTTTTTAATTGATCAAACAGTTCATCAATTTGTTTTTGATGATACTCATTAGCACATAGAGAAGTTGTAAAAAAGATGAGAAAAAAAAATAAAATTTTCCTCACTTATTTTGACATTGGGGTAGCGCCAGTTTCTAAACTAACAATTTTTCCGTCTTTATATCTATAAACTGCCATTACCGCTTCAACGTTTCCGTCATTAAATGTAACTAAAGAATGGTGTACACCCACTTCATCATTTTCATATACAACTCTAGCTTTATCTTGATTTATATCTCCGCTCATTGCCCATTTGATAACATCAGCTTTTCCTAAAGAATTTCCAGATTTATGCATCGTGAATTTAAAATCATCATGCAAAAGTTCATTCATAGTTGCTTCGTCTTTCTTGTCTATTGCGTCAGTGTATCTTTTTAATATCGACATTTTATACTCCTTTAATTATTATTCCGTTACCAATTGAGTTTTCTAAACGGATTTGTTTAATTGGTTTATATTCATCAGAGTTATACCACTCTAAAGCTTTTTCGTAACTTGGAAATTTAATGACAACTGTTCTAGGATATTCCCAATTTCCTTCTAAAACTTTGGTTTCACCTCCACGGATTATATAGTCTCCACCAAATTTTTCGGCCAGTGGTTTAACTTTTTCAACATATTCCTTGTACTCTTCTGGTTTTTTTATCTCAATATTGAATATTGCGTAGCCTGACATTAACTAAATATTGGTCTAATCTCATCTTCAATAGTACCTTCTATTGCAACTTCTTTTAATTGCTCTAAAAGTTTTATATATTCAGGATCTGCAGACATGTTAGCGTCAGCATCATTATCACCCTCAAACATGGGTCCAATTAAAGTCTCCCTTATTGTTCTTGGGTCTCCACCCATTTGAAAAGAGAAATAAACATCATGATTGGGGTAATGTTTTTTTCTTACTGCAGCTAAACCTTTCCCAATCTCCATTGCTTTTCCTAAACCATCATCTTTTACTCTCATTGTTCTTGTGTAAATTACTTTCATTTTTTTTCCTCTTAAATTTAATTAAAAAAAGTTTTGGAATATTCTAGGCGTTGTAATCCATTACATCATCTGTGCACTCAGTAAATTTATGAGGCTCAAAAAAGTCATTCATTGATGCTAATTGTTTATTGATAGCTTCTGGATTTTTACCTTTCCACCAACAAAACATTTGCATTGTATCTCCTGGAGTATTCCAAGTCATTTGACATGCTGCATCTTCACTAGTCATTGATTTTACAATATCTTCCATCTTCATTGATGCAACTGTCTCTGAAAATTTATCTTTCATCTCCTTTGATTTGAAAGTGTGAGTTACCATGTAATTTTTCATATTTTCTCCTTTATAGATTTATTTTAGATAATTCAAATAACTGCGCACTCTCTACACACTCTGCATATATAGCTTTTGCAGTAGGATTATTACCGGTTACAAATTCTTTCATTCCAGCTTCATTATGAACATTAACTTTGAATAACATCCCACTTTTATCTGGTATCATAGCCCCAATAGTTTTTTCAGGATAAGCAACACTTTTTCTGACACTCATACCTTCATCTGATTGCATCCAACCCATGAAAGTTTCTAATTTACCTTCTTTAAGTTTAAGATGTACTAACATTTCTTTTTCCATTTTCCTCCTTTTTTAATTTTATCTTATTGAATGATATATTTCTCCACCCAAGCTTCGAGCAACACCATATTTTTCCATTATTTCACCAAATTTTGGAAAGTAATCGTTTTTCATTGCATTTTCCACGTGACGTTTAACACTATCCATTGAGGTAAATCTCTCATTAATTGTAAAAACAACATTCCCAGTCAATCCTTGGCTTGGGTCTGCAGGATTTACAAATTCATCTGCTTTTGTGAAAAATGAGCTTATCAAATACTTGGAACCATCATTTGAGTCTGAGTAAAATTCTTGCATCCATGCGGCATGTGTTTTGAATAATTCTAGAACCTCATCAGCCTTATCTTTTGGAACAACATAGCCCAAATTTATACATTTAATTTCTGACATAATACTTCTTTATTAATTATTAATATGTGTACTCACCCTTAAATATATTTAAAGTTGATGCAAAACCCTTTTTCTTCGTTTTTAAGTTAGTTCTACTACTGGTTCCACTACCTTTGATATTTTCATATTTTCCAGTTCCTCTTACAAATACAAAAGCACCAGATCCATCTACACCTGTAGTTCCTTTACCAGTATATTTTATAAATACGCTTTCCCCATCAAAAAGATCAAATCTACACATACCAGTTTCATCTACAAAGTTTCCACCTTGAGTGGTCAATCCCCCTACACAATGAACTGAAACATTATTAAATACTTGGTCACTGTTTTTGTCCTTCATACTTGCTATTCCATCATAAGTAATTGCCAAATCTCCTTTTCCAGCATTTATCGCAGTAATATCCCATGATCCAAAACCTTCTAAATTAATTTTACCTGAATTAGCAAATGCTATGGTTGAAAGCATTGAAAACAATATTGATAATATAATTTTTTTCATTTTGTCTCCTTTTTTAATATAAAGTTTGAACTACTTTTTTAACTCTTTCAGCCCCATTAGGAACTAAAGCCTCAACAAATGTATGACATTTGTCAGTTTTAGCTTTGTCGTATTTTGAACCGTAATGTTTATCTACAGCTTTGTTTACTCCAGCATCCCAATCTTTTTCTGGAATACCTATTTCAAGAGCGTATGTTTTAAGAACTTTTACGGTTGAAATAGATTTTTCTTTCATACCGTATTCAAATTTTTCACCAGATGGAAGAAAGTAGTTAGCCATGTAAATACCAACACAATCCCATGCTTTTGATTTATCGTTATCACTCATTCCTGCATTAGCATATGTGAAAACTAAAAAAGATAAAATTATAATAATTTTTCTCATAACTCCTCACGTTAATTAATGTTATCTTAAAAATGTAACTGTTTTGTTACATGCCTGGTATGCGATATTATAACCAGCTAGGAATAGGTAGGTTTTTTTCCTTTAAAAATGATTTGTTAAACATCTTTGAGTTGTATTTATCTGATCTATCACAAAGAATTGTTACAATTGTTTTTCCTGGGCCTAGTTCTTTCCCCAATCTAATTGCACCTGCAATATTTACTCCACAACTAGTTCCTAAACTTAATCCTTCATTTTGTATTAAATCATAAAGCAAGGGTAAAGACTCTTGATCGCTGATTGAAAAAGCACCATCAATTTTAGCTTCTGCAAAATTTTTAGTTATTCTACTCGATCCAATACCTTCAGTTATTGATCCACCCTCAGCTTTTAGTTCTCCATTCATAATATGATTATAGAGGGCAGAACCAGTAGGGTCTGAAAGATAAATCTTAACATCTTTATTTTTTTCTTTTAAAAATTTACTTACACCACCAATAGTCCCCCCAGTTCCTGATGCACACACAAAACCATCTACCTTACCGTCGGTTTGGTCCCAAATTTCTGGTCCAGTTGTCTCGTAATGGCCTTTTGCATTAGCAATATTATCAAACTGGTTGGCCCAAACTACACCATTGTTATTTGTGCTTTTTAATTCTTCAGCTAAACGACCTGCAACTTTTACATAATTGCCATCATCTTTATAAGGTTTGGGTGGCACAAGTCTAAGATCAGCACCAATATTTTTTAATGTGTCTTTTTTTTCTTGAGTTTGGTTGTCATTCATTACGATTATTGTCTTATAACCTAAGGAATTTCCTAAAAGACATAAACCTATCCCAGTGTTACCTGCAGTACCCTCCACAACTATTCCACCTTCCGAAATTAATTTTTTTTCTTGTGCATCCTTGACTAATGCAAGAGCAGCTCTATCTTTTACTGATCCACCTGGATTAAGGTACTCAGCTTTACCATAAATATTACATCCAGTTATTTCAGAAGCTGCTTTTAATCTTATTAATGGTGTATTGCCAACTGACTCGATAAAGTTATTTTTAATTTGCGACATTAATCTTTATCTTTATCAGTAACAGCATAAGGTTGAAATCCTTTTGTAGCATCACCAACTTTTTTAGCTGGAATACCTACCATTATTGATTTTTCTGCAACATTCTTGGTAATCACTGCATTAGCACCTATTAAGGAATTTTTTCCAATTGTTATTGGTCCTAAAATTTGAGCACCGGATCCAACTACAACATTATCCTCTAAAGTCGGATGTCTTTTGGTATTTCTTTGATCATTAGAGTTTATACTTGGAGCAACTCCCCCTAAAGTGACGTTATGATAAATTGTAACATTTTCTCCTATCTCAGAAGTTTCACCTATTACAACACCCATCCCGTGATCTATAAATAAATTTTTTCCAATTTTTGCTTTTGGATGAATCTCTATTCCAGTTAAAAATCTTGAAAATTGAGAAATGATTCTTGCAATTAAATCAAATTTAGCAATTGCAAAAAAGTTTGCAATTTTGTGAAAAAAAATAGCTTTAACGCCTGGGTAAGTTAATATTAAACTTAGCTTTGATTTTGCCGCAGGATCTCTATCTATTATAGATTGTAAAAAATCATTCATTAGTATTTGCCAGCTTGATAAAAAAAGTTATTGCTTATATAGTTACTATATTCAGTATTTAAAGGAGAAAAATATGTATAAAAACACTAATTGTTTTCATTTAGCAATCCCATGTGGGGATTTAGAAACAGCAAAAAAGTTTTATAGCGAAACCTTAGGCTGTCGACTTGATAACTCAGCACAAGAATGGGCTGATGTAGATTTTTGGGGAAATGAATTAACTCTTCATGCTAGCGATCATAAACTAGACAGTGAAAGACATGATGTAGATATGGGTAATGTTTCGGTTCCACATTTTGGAGTACATCTATCTAGAAAAGATTTTGATACTTTAAAAAATAGATTGAAAGAGAGAGGGGCAAAATATTACGATGAGCCTTATTTAAGATTTAAAGGAACAAAATACGAGCAAGAAACATTTTTTGTAAAAGACCCTAACGAAAATATTTTAGAGATTAAAACTTTAACAGCTAATTCAGAATAATCTGAATTTAGATGGAATACCTGGTATTAGGTTTTTTTACCGGGCTTAGTTTAATCTTAGCAATAGGTGCTCAAAATATTTTTGTAATTGAGCAGGGGCTTAAGAAACAACATATTTTCTTAGTTTGTTTTGTTTGTTCTTTATCAGATTTATTACTAATATTTTCAGGTATACTTTTATTTCATTTTTTTCATCAATATTTTAATTTATTTATAGAATTAATTTTAAACATTTCGTTAATAGTTTTTTTGATTTACTTTGTTTACTCAAAAATCAAATCTTTAAAAATTGATGTTAATTTTGACAGTGAAATAAAAGAGGTTTCAAGCGGAACAATTCTATTAAAAACTCTTGGTTTTACCTATCTTAATGCACACGTATATTCTGATACAGTTTTCTTTTTAGGAAATTTTTCAAAAAATTTTTTATTGGAAGAAAAAATTTATTTTGGTTCTGGAGCATCAATTGCATCAATTATATTTTTCTTTTTACTTGGCTATTTATCAGTCTTTTTTTCTAAATATGTTTTAAGGAAGATAATATGGAAATATATAAATATATTTATAATTTGTTTTATGTCATTGCTAATAATATATATAGCCAAAGAAACATTATATTTTCTCTGATAAATCAATATTTTAATAGACAATTATAGCGCATGTTAAATTTCAAATTTATTATTATTTTAAAAGTATGAGTGATTTAGATACACATTTTAAACCAAAAAATTTTAGTGATAAAGTTGCTTTATCATTTACTAAATTTTTACGTTTATTAGCAGATACCTTCTTTAAAAAAAGATATGGTCATAGAGCTGTTGTTCTTGAAACTGTTGCTGCAGTTCCAGGAATGGTAGCAGGAATGTTGCTACACTTAAAATCACTAAGAAAAATTGAGGATGACAAAGGCTGGATTAAAACTCTTTTAGACGAAGCTGAAAATGAAAGGATGCATTTAATGACTTTTATACATGTTGCAAAACCAACTGCTCTCGAAAGATTTATAATAATGGTTGCTCAATTTATTTTTATTTTAACTTATGCAATAATATATTTAGTCTCTCAAAGAACTGCCCATAGGATTGTTGGCTATTTTGAAGAAGAAGCAGTTGTAAGTTATACAGAATATTTAAACGAACTTGAAGCAGGAACTATACCAGATCAACCTGCTCCACTAATCGCTATAAATTATTGGAATTTACCACTTCATGCTACACTTAAAGATGTTGTAAGAGTAATAAGAGATGATGAAGCAGGTCACAGAGATGTAAATCACAAGTTTGCTGATTTAATAAATTTAAAGAAATCTAAACTAGCCTACAAAAAAAATAAAGCCAAAGAAAAAAACTCTGAAGAAAAAAGTGCTAAAGAAATTTTAAGTTAATTAGATTTTAAATGATTTTTCGAAGGAAATTTTTAAAAACAATTAGTCTTTCATTTTTAACTTTTTTTTTATTTCCTTATAAATTTTTATATTCAGCAACAAAAAAAATCATAAATAAAAATCTTTCAAAAGAACAAAAAAATATTATGTTCAATGAAGGCACTGAAAGACCTTTTACAAGTGAATTACTTAAGGAAAATAGAGAAGGATTTTATCATTGTGCGAATTGTGGAGCTAAATTATTTGCTTCAAGCGCAAAATTTGATAGCGGCACAGGATGGCCATCATTTTCAGAGGCATTACCAGGAGCTTTTAAAACAAAAATAGATTATTCCTTTGGAATGAGGAGAATGGAATATCATTGTGCAAATTGTGGTGCACACCATGGCCATGTTTTTTTAGATGGTCCAACTGCTAGTGGTAAAAGATTTTGTAATAATGGATTGTGTTTAATTTTTAAACCAGAGAATTAATTAGAAAAACCGTATTTTCTTAACCTTACATCACCAGTTCTCGCATGAGCTTCCATTCCCTCATATCTAGAGATTCTAGCTGCAGCAGCACCAACTAATTTAGTAGACTCTTTTGTCATTCTTTGAAAGCTTAATGTTTTAATAAATTTTCCAACAAACAATCCACCAGTATATTTTCCTGCTCCTTTAGTTGGTAAAATATGATTTGTACCGGAACATTTGTCGCCATATGCAACAGTTGTTTCCTCACCCACAAACAATGATCCATAATTTGTTAATCTTTCATGAAACCATTTTAAGTTTTCAGTCTGTACTTCTAAATGTTCAGGTGCATATTCGTCACTAATTTTTACTATTTCTTCATCAGTGTCACAAAGAATTACTTCACCATAATCTCTCCAGGCTGCTTCAGCACTTGTTCTTGGAACTTCTGGAAGTTCTGCAATTAATTCTGGAACTCTTTTCATCACTTTTTCAGCTAATTCTTTACTAGTTGTATAAAGCCAACATGGTGAATTATATCCATGCTCTGCTTGTCCAACTAAATCTACAGCAACAATTTCTGGATCAGCTTTATCATCAGCTATAATTCCAATTTCAGTTGGTCCTGCAAACAGATCTATACCAACTTTTCCATACAAAATTCTTTTAGCCTCTGCTACAAACTGATTTCCTGGTCCTACGATTATATCTGCAGGTGGATTTTTAAATAATCCATTGGTCATTGCTGCAATTGCAGGAACACCACCCAAATTTAAGATAATATCTGCACCGCAAAGATCAGCTGTATATACAATAGTAGGGTGGGCACCAACACGTTCTTTAGGAGGACTACAAGCAATAATATTTTTTACTCCAGCAACTTTTGCTGTAGTTACACTCATTACAGCAGATGCAATGTGAGCATATCTTCCACCTGGGATATAGCAACCTGCTGTATTTACAGGTACTAATTTTTGACCTGCATACAAACCATCAGAAAGTTCTACCTCGAAATCTTGTCCATAATTTTTAAGTTGTGCTTCAGCGAATTTTCTAACTCTTTCAAATGAAAATTGAATATCATCTTTGGTTTTTTGATCTAAGGTTTTTTTAATTTCCTCAATTTTATCTTTTGATACTATTATATCTCCATCATACTTATCGAATTTTCTAGTTAAATCGATACAGCCTCGTTCTTTTGTTGTTTCGATATTTTTTAGTAAATCTTGAACTATTCCAGTTGTCTTATTATCGTCAGTAGACGAAGTTTTAGGAGATTTTTTTAAATAAGCAATAGCCATTAGTACATTTTTATAATTGATAAATTATTTAAAACAAATTTAATTTTATTGCAATCAAACATTTAATCTAGTGCAACAACAGCTGCAGCTATTGATGCTAGTCTAGCAGGTACTTCATCGGAGCGGCTAGTAATTACCACAGGTACTTTACCACCCACAACTACTCCTGCAGCACATGCACCACTAAAATATATTAACATCTTTACCAATGCGTTGCCTGTCTCAACACTAGGCACTAATAAAACATCTGCAATTCCCGCAACATCATTTTTAATACCTTTAATCGTTGCAGATTTTTTTGATATACTATTATCAAAAGCTAAAGGTCCAAATACATCCGCTTTTAAATTTTCTTTTTTTGCAAGATTTGTAATTTCTTCAGCCTCTTTAGAACTTGGAACACTATCCAAAACTTCTTCAGTTGCAGACAATACTGCAATTTTTGGTCTTTCAATTCCAATTCTTTGAGAAAAATTAATTACGTTTTTTAAGATATGCATTTTTGTTTTTACATTTGGTAATACATTTAAAGCACCATCAGTAATTATTAAGGGTTTGTCGTCTTTTTCTAACGTCATATGCCAGATATGACTTAACCTTGTTTTGCCCAACAAGTTGTACTCTCTTTTTAAAACTTCTTTCATTAAAATATCTGTATGAATATGTCCTTTGACTATAATTTTTATTTTTCCTTCGCTCGCAAGTTTTGCAGCAATACCTGCAGTATTATTTTCAACTGTTTCATTAATAATTTCAAATTTAGAAATATCCCATTTCAAATCCAATGCACATTTTAAAATTTCTTTTTGATTACCAATAAAAATTGGATTTATAAGATTTTCCTTTACTGCATTCAACACAGACATCATTGAAAGCGGTTTTCCTGCATTAACAATACCTGCATTTATAACTTTTTGGTTGTGCGCTTTGTTTAGTAAATTTTCGGGACAGATTATTTGTTTATTAGATAACATCTTTAAAATATACAACTATATTGTTAATTTTAAATATCAATCGAAAAATTTTATTTTTTATTCAAAAGAACTTTTTCCAAGAAACAATAAAGCATAGTAAAAATATACATAGAGCCAATTTCTTTAATCTGAAATTTTGACTTTCCAAATTTTCTTCCAAACCAATTTATAGATATGATTTTATATTTATATTTTCTAGTAATAATCTTTAATGGAAGTTCTAAAAAAATGTTAAAATTTTCAGACACTATTGGAAATAATTTTAAGATCGTTTTTCTTCTGTACAGTTTAAAAGCATTAGTAAAATCGTTATAATTTGAGAAAAATAAAACTCTTATAAAATTGTTTGCAACTCTATTAATTATTAGTTTTAAAAAAGGGTAATCAGTTATCTTAGAATTTTTTGAAAATCGAGTGCCAAATACGGCATCTAATTCTGGATTGTTTTTGATACATCTATAATATCTAATCATATCATTAACATCGTCCGATAAATCGCACATAAACAAACATACATTTTCTTTTTTTGATTTTTGTATCCCAAGTTCAATAGCTGGTCCCAAGCCCTTTTTTTTGTTTTTAAAAACCCTTATCCTGTTGTGAGTTTTTTCAATTTTTTTTAATTTTTGATAAGTGTTATCCTCACTAAAATCGTCAATAAATATAATCTCATGATTATTGATTTTCTTTTTTAATGTATTTAATTTTTTTACAGTAAGATATATTTGATTAGTCTCATTATATGCAGGAATAATTATTGATAAACTCATTTGAAACTTTAAAACAGTATTTATGAAAATTCAAAAAGAAAAAATATTATTTATTATATTTTTTTTGTTGTCAATTTTCATAGGACGTTTTATTTGGGAATTAATAGAACTAGAATTTAAAGACATAGGAATAATTGGAGAGTATTCAAAAAAAAATTACCATGCTTTAAATGATATTTTGAGGTATTTTGTCTTTTTATTATTACCTTCATTAATATTTGTTTTTTATAAGTACCATAAAAGTTCAAGTTTTTTATCAGACATAAAATTTTTTTTTTCTTCACATGTAGAAAACATTTTTGAAAGAAGTATAAAATTAAATCTGTTTCTTATTCTTTTTATATTTGTACTTCTGGCAAGTTTTTTATCTGTTAATTTTTTAGCACCTTTGATTGACAGTTATCACGAAGGGCAACGAATGAGTTCGGCGTATAAAAATTTTCTTGATGGCTCTTTATGGTCTGGCTCTTATATAACAGTCGGTATATTTTATGAAACATTGTCCTCATCAATATTTTGGAAATTTTTCGATCACGTTAGTATAGGCATAGCAAGATATACTGATATTTTTTACACTTTTATTTTTAAATTGCTTTCAATATTTTTTATTTATTTTCTAACAAAATTAACAAATCTCGATCAGAATAGAAAAATTATTTTTTTTTTAATAAACTCTATATTGCTTGTTTCATTATTGAGTTATGAGGTTGCTGACATTGGATCAATATCTTTTAGAGATATTCCAATAATTCTGTTATCAATTTTATTTATTTTCTTAATTTCAGAAAAAAATTCGTTTCTAGCACTTTTTTTTATCTCAGTTTTGACACTAACATCAATGTTTTGGAGCATTGATCGAGGTTTAATATATAATATTCTCACAATAATAATCCTTGCTTATTTATTTTTTTCAAAACGTTATTTACACTTTTTTTTACTTTTATCATTCATTATGATTATTTGGACATCTTTTTTCTTAATTTCAAAAAATGAATTTCAACATTTTATTCATAATACTTATTTAATTTACAAAGAGATGTCTTATGTTCACGGATTAGTTCACCCGTTACCATTTAGTGATGAACCTAATTCTACCAGAGCCACAAAAACAATTTTGTTGATTTTAATTTGTATATTTATTTCAATTAGCACAATCTTTAAAAAAAAATATCCTATAAATTTTAAAAGAGTTATATTTTTTCTTACATTAGTTTCAATTGGTAGTTATTTATACGCACTTGGAAGATCAGACGGACCTCATATCAAAAACTCTTTTGGCTTCCCGATGATAACAGTATCAATTTTTTTAACATACCTAATTCTAAAAAAAATAAAGATAATTTCAAATTTGAATTTTAACATGATAAGTCTATTTTTAGTCGCATATTTAATATTCATTTCAGAGATAAAAGCATCGAATGTTTTGTCAATAAAAGAGCGATTAAACAATTATTTTTACCTTGATGATAATGAATATTTGAGTCAGAGTGAAAAAGGATTAATAAATTTTTTAAAACCAAAGGTTCAATCTTTTGAGTGTATCCAATTATTTAGTAATGATGCAGCTTTATATTACCTTCTGAGAAAAAAAAGCTGTACCAAATTTTATTTTGTTTGGAGTGCATCATCTACATTTAATCAAGAAAGATTTGTAGATGAGTTAAGAAATGTAAATTTTATTATTACTGGTGGTCCAAAAAATGATTGGGATTATCCTTTAGAAGAAAAACTACATTTAGTAGACGAATATATTAAGATGAATTTTAAAAAAAAGGAAAGTTATCAAAGTTGGAATATTTTAATTAGAGGTTAATTCCTCAATATCTTTTAGAATATTTTTTGGTATTTTAATTTTCTTTTTTAAGTTTATTTTAAATCTTTTGAATTTATTTTCTCCCGGGTATAAGATCTCTTTAATATTTTTAATTTTAGGTAATTTTTTAATTAATTTAACATTTTTTTTTATTCTATAATTATAATCTTTTACAAATAAGTTTGGTTTAAAAACAAAAAATAAATGTCCAACATTCTGTGGCCCAGTAAAATCATCAAAAGGATCCTTTACTTTGCCTCCATGATTTGCCCCAGTAAGCACCCCACTTAATATATCGACCATCCATGCTAAACCTGATCCTCTAAAATCTGCTATGGGCAACTGAACACCTTTAAGCGCTTTTTTAGCATCTGTCGTTGGTTTACCAAACTTATCTAATGCCACTCCTTCTGGTAATTTTTTATTATTAATTTCAGCAAATCTGACTTTTCCCCTATTAATTTTTGAGATTGAAGTATCTAAAATGAAAGGCACCTTAGAATTTGTGGGCGTTCCAAAACATATAGGATTTGTACCAAACAGACTTTTAACTGCTCCAAAGGGTGCTACAGCGGGAGGTGCGTTTGTATAAATCATTGCAATTAAATTCTTTTTGACAGCTTTTTCAGCGTAATAACCAGATAATCCATAATGATTACTATTTTTAGTAGCTACAAGACCGATTCCAGTTTTTTTTGCATTTTTAATTGCAGCCTTAATAGAAATATCCGCAGCAACAAATCCAATACTATTATCAGCATCAACGTGAGAAATTGAAGATGAAATTTTTTTTATTCTAATGTTAGGTTTTGGGTTTATTAATCTCTTGTTAATTCTTTCACAATACATCTTTAGTCTTGATAATCCATGACCATAAGCACCCACAAGTTCAGCATTAATTAGGGCGTCAGTCGATATTTTTGCATGCTGTGAATTCAAATTGTGTTTTTTAAAAATATTATAAACTAATCTATAAATTTTATTATTTTTGGTTTTCAATTAACTCCTCAATGATTTTTTTGGTATTATATTTCTGTTGCCATTTAGGATAATGTTTTTTAAATCTTGATGTGTCAGATATATACCAAATATGATCGCCAATTCTTGGAGTTTTGAGAATATTTTTTTTAATTTTAATATTTGAGGTTTCCTCTACTAAGTTTAAAGCTTCAATAATAGAACAATTTGAGTATCTTCCACCACCAATATTATATATTTCACCTTTCCTAGGTTTTTTATAAAATTCCCAAAAACAACTTACCAAATCATTACTATGAAGGTTGTCTCTCACTTGTTTGCCTTTATAACCAATCAAATTATATTTTCTATTATTCAGACAAGCTTTAACTAAGTAGGATAAAAAACCATGAAGGGTTGCTCCACTATGATTTGGGCCAGTGATACATCCACCTCTAAAACAAACAGTTTTTAAACCAACATTTTTGCCGTATTCTTGAACAATTAAATCTGCGTAAGTTTTAGATACTCCAAAAAAACTATGTGTGGCATTATCTATAGGAAAATTTTCTTTAATACCTCTAAAATTTTTATCATCTTTTTTTAATTCCCATCTAGTTTCTTTTTCATAGATTTTTAATTTATTTGGATTGTCGCCATAAACTTTATTTGTCGACATGAATATAAATGGTGATTCTGGTGAATATATTTTCGTTAATTCTAAAAGATTAAGTGTTCCAGTTGCATTTACATGAAAATCTAAGAATGGGTAATTTTTTCCGTAATCATGGGATGGTTGAGCTGCACAATGAATTATAATTGATATTTTTCCAGAATATTTTTGAAAAATTTTTTTTAAAGCAAATTTATTTCTTATATCTATTTTAAAGTTTTGAAAATTTTTATTTCTTTTAAGAAGTTTTGCTCTTATCCATGAGGTTGAACCATTTTTTCCAAAAAAAAATTTTCTCAAATTATTATCTATTCCAATTACATCAAAACCTTTATCATGAAAAAAATTTACAGCCTCTGAACCAACCAAACCTGTAGAACCTGTAATCAATGCTAACGACATTAGAAAAATTTATTTATTTTTGTTTTGTTATTTTTTAACCACAAATAAGTATCGTTAACAACTTCAAAGATATCTCTTTTAGGTTTCCATCCAAAAGTTTTAGTAACTAGTTTGTTATCTGTTACAAAGTAAGGAATATCATATATGGATGTTTTAGTAATTTTTTGTGATTTTAATTTATTTTTTGTTATTTTTTCACAAATATTAGTTAATTGTTTCAATGATGTATAACTTTTTTTTGAACCACCAACAGTAAATAATTTATTTGTAATTATATTAATCTTCTTTATTTGAATTAAAATAAGTGAACATAAATCATATATGTGTAATACATCTCTGATTTGATTTCCAAATCCACCATAACCTATATATTTGATTTTTTTTTTATTCAAATGTCTCCATATCCACAAACTAAGAAATCCCTGATCTTGTTTTCCAAATTGTAGTGGTCCAGAAATAACCCCACAACGGTTTATTATATATTTTATTCCAAAAGCATAAGAAAATTCTTCAATCAACATCTCAGAAGTAAGTTTTGTCAAACCATAAATTGTTTTAGGTCCTTGAATATTATCTTTTTCACAAAACATTTTATTAACTTTTATTTTTGACTTGATTATTTTTTTTTTTGAAATCTTATTTAGGTCTTTTATAGGATAAACTCTACTGCTTGAAAGAAAAATTATTTTTGAATTATCTTTTTTAACCTTTTTTAAAACATTTAATGTTCCAATTAGATTTGTGTTTATCACTTTATTAATTTCTTTCCTTGAAATTTCTACAGCAGGCTCCGCACAACAATCTAGTATGAAATCATATTTCGGCAATTTTTTGAATTTATTATAATTTCCAATATCAAAATTGTAGTTTTTAATTTTTTTCTTCTTTAAAAGACTTAAGTTATATTTTGAACCTTTTCTAGAAAGATTATCTAAAGTGTTTATATTAAATCCTTTAGAATGAAGAAATAAAGCTAAATTAGCACCAACAAAACCACACCCACCTGTAATTAAAATTTTCATTTTCAAAAATTTATTTTATTTTAGATTTATTACAATAATTTTAATCGGTATTAAAATTAGTATATATGTATTAATTTAACAATTATGAAAATATTTGACTGCACTACTTATTACGATGAGGAATTAATTATAGATTTAAGATTTAATGTTCTTAACGAATATGTGGATAAATTTATTGTATGTGAAGCTAAATTTTCACATGCTGGTAAAGAAAAAAAATTAAACTTTGATATACATAAATACCCAAAATTTAAGGATAAGATAATATATGTTGTTTTAGAAAATGAGCCAGCTGATCTTATATATGAAGATAATTTAAAGAAAATTGAGTTAGCTGAAAATGTAAGAACCAACTCTATTAAAAGAATTGCATATCAAAGAAATAAACTTTTTGATGCAGTAAATAAAGTATCTGATTTGAATGATTATATATTTTACAGTGATAACGATGAAATTCCAAATTTAGAACTATTCAATCCAAAAAAAAATAAAAAAAAGATTATTATTTTTGAACAAAAACTTTTTTATTATAAATTCAATCTATTATGTGACAGAATTAATTGGTACGGAACTAGAGCTATAAAAAAAAGAGATCTAATTGATTTTGAGTGGCTTCGACAGATTAAGCCAAAAAAGTATCCTTTTTTTAGATTAGATACTTTTTTTAGAAATGATAAATTTATCAATCTAGAAATTATTCCAAATGGGGGTTGGCATTTTACAAGAGTAATTAGTCCTGAAAAAATTCACCTAAAAGAACTTGATACCGAACATCATGATGAATACAAAGAGTCAAAAAAAAACCCTGAAAGAATTAAAGATTTAATTTCTAGAAGAGTAATAGATCATGATCATCTTGCTGACTCTAGAGAAAATAAATTTGGCAAAGAGTTTCCATTAAAACAAGTAGAGCTAGTTGACTTACCAAAATATATTCAAAGAAATAAAGATTATTATGAAAATTTTTTAGATTTTGATTAATAATCTATTTAAAGTTATCCCTTTCCTCTCCAAGGAATTGTTTTATCTATGATTTTACGTAAAGTTATGTCAAACAAAAGACCTAGCATACCCATTATAAAAATAGTGATCCAAATTACCTCATATTGAAAATATTTCTTTGCTACATTTTCAACAAAGCCAATACCTGTAGTACCAGCTAAAAATTCCGCAGCTACCAAGGTTCCCCAACACATTCCAACAGCAACCCTAATTCCTGTTAAGATTTCTGGCAATGAATTTGGAAAAATAACATATCTTAATATCTGTCTTTTTGATGCTCCTAATGAGTGAGCTGCATGGATTTTTGATAGTTGCGTTCCTGATGCACCTGCTCTTGCAGAGATAATCATGATAGATAAAGAAACCATAAATAGTAGGAAGACTTTTCCAGTATTATCAATTCCTAAGACCGAAATTATAAGTGGAGCCCATGCAAGAGGAGGAACAGGTCTATAAAGCTCAATCAAAGGATCAAAAAAACCTTTTGCAAATCTATTCAATCCCATAAATAAACCAAGTGGTACTCCAATTAAAATTCCAAAAACCAAACCTAGAAAAACCCTTAAAAAAGAGTCCCAAATATGTCCATAAGGAACAGGCACTTTAAACAAATTAAAATCACCGGTTACAATTTTTAGAACTGCACCCTTGAAGTTTTGTTTCACTATTCCATCTTTAGTGTGAACAGGATATTCACCTGGCAAAATGTCTGCAATCCAGTCTGGCAGA
>CABXYE010000007.1 GCA_902516425.1 uncultured Pelagibacteraceae bacterium | reverse complement strand
TTTAAAGAATGATGCTGAAAGAACTTACGCAAATTACGAAAAGATGCTTAATGAAAAATATGACGGTTCAACTATTGATGAAGATAAGAAAGGTTTGGCAAGAGAACTTGCGAGAATGAACTTAACATTAAATACTTATACACAATGGTATTGGAAAACAGATTTATTAAACCTTATGAATTTCTTAAGATTAAGAGCAGACCGTCACGCTCAATATGAGATTAGAGTTTATGCAGATGTTATGTTGGATACATTAAAAAAATGGGTTCCCATAACTTACGACGCTTTTATGGATTACAGAGTAGGCGGAACTGAAGTATCAGCTAAAGGAAAATTAATTATTCAAAATTTGGTTAAAGGAGAAAAAATTTCTATGGAAGACTCAGGTTTATCTAAAAGAGAGTGGAATGAATTGATGCAAGCTTTTGATCTTAAAGATAAGTTGATTTAATTGTATTTGCAAAATCTATATATATTTTTGAAATCTCATGATTAGTGTCTAACTCTACAATAGGCTTTCCTTCATCACCACATTTTCCAATTTTGGAATTAATAGGAATTTCACCTAAAAATTTTTTCTGAAATTCTTCAGCGGTTTTTTTTACACCACCTTCACCAAAAATTTTATATTTTTTACCATCATCTCCAATAAAAAAACTCATATTATCAACTAAACCTAAAATCTTTACTCCAAGTTTATCAAACATTTTAATACCTCTTATAACATCTAATAAAGCAACCTCTTGAGGAGTTGAAACTATAATTGCACCATCTATTTTGATATCTTGGGAAAAAGTCAATTGTGTATCCCCAGTCCCTGGAGGCATATCTACTATTATAAAATCGAGATCTTTCCAATTTACTTTTTGAGTAAATGTTTTAATTGCACTAGTCACCATAGGTCCTCTCCAAATCATGGGTGTTTGTTGGTCAGTTAAAAACCCAATAGACATGCATTGAACCCCGTATTTAACTAAAGGGTCTAATTTTTGTCCATCACTTTTTGGTTTTTCGTTAATCCCTAACATTTTAGGAACAGAAGGTCCGTAAATGTCTGCATCCAGTAAGCCTACTTTACACCCAACTTTTTTTAATGCTAAAGCTAAATTTGTGGCAAAAGTAGATTTACCAACACCTCCTTTTGCACTAGAAATAGCTAACGTGAACTTAGTTCCTTTTATTGGATTTTTTTCAGGTGTTTTTCTCCTCATTTGAGCTTTCATTGCGTCACTTAATTCTGGTTTTTCCTTTGACATAGCTAGATCTTAACTTGTTTTTCCGCATAAAGACATTATATAGATTGCCATATGCCAGATGATTTTAGACAAAGTGGAGGAAGTCCTTGGGGAACACCCCCTGGTGGAAGCGGTGGTGGAAGTGGAAATGGATCTGGTAGTGGCCCTAGACCACCGGACATAGATAAAATTATTAAAGAATTTCAAGAAAAAATAAAAAGATTTTTACCTGGAGGGAGCTCTTCGGGAGGGAAACAGGCATTATTAGTTTTAATTATTTTAGGATTCGTATGGTTAGCAAGCGGACTTTATAGAGTCCTACCTGACGAACAAGGCGTAGTGCTTAGGTTTGGAAAATTTGTAAAAACTACTCAACCAGGGTTAAATTACCATGTTCCGTTTCCAGTTGAGTCTGTTCTTACCCCAAAAGTTACTAAGGTTAACAGAATTGATATTGGATTTAGATCTGAAAGAGACAGTGGTTTTACTTCATCAGGTGGAGTTGCAGATGTTCCACAAGAAAGTTTGATGTTAACCGGTGATGAAAATATAGTTAATATTGATTTTTCTGTTTTCTGGGTCATAAAAGATGCTGGAAATTTCCTGTTTAAAATTCAAGATCCCGAAGGCACTGTCAAAGCCGCGGCAGAAACCGCAATGAGAGAAGTAATTGCGAGATCTAATATTCAACCAATCTTGACTGAGGGAAGATCACTTATCGAAACTGATACACAGGAGATTATTCAAAAAATTTTAGACGAATATACAAGTGGTATTCAAATAACACAGGTACAAACACAAAAAGCAGACCCACCAGATCAAGTTATTGATGCATTTAGAGATGTTCAGGCTGCAAGGGCCGATATGGAAAGATCAAAAAATGAGGCTGAAGCTTACGCTAATGATGTTATACCAAGAGCCCGTGGTGAAGCTGAAAAAATTCTTCAAGCTGCAGAAGCGTATAAAAAAGAGGTAGTTGCAAAAGCAGAGGGTGAGGCAAGTAGATTTTTAGCAATTTATAATGAGTATAAAATGGCAAAATCAGTAACACAAGAAAGAATGTATTTAGAGACAATGGAAAAAGTTTTAGCTGATATAGATAAAGTTATTATTGAGAAAAATGCAGGCTCAGGTGTAGTTCCATATTTACCTTTACCTGAATTAAAAAAGAAAGCGACTAATTAATATGAATATGAGTAAAGTAATTGCAGGTATCTTAGTTGCTTTGTCAGCTGTCGCATTCTTTTCGATTTTTATAGTTAAAGAAGTTAATCAAGCAATTGTTTTACAATTTGGTGATCCTAAGAGAATAATTTCAAAACCTGGTTTGAATTTTAAAATTCCATTTATTCAAAATGTAGTTTTCTTAGATAAGAGAATTTTAAACCTTGATACGCCTCCAGAAGAAGTAATTGCTTCAGATCAGAAAAGATTAATAGTAGATGCTTTTGCAAGATTTCAAATAATCGACCCTTTAAAGTTTTATATATCTGTAGGAAATGAAAGAGTTGCAAGATCAAGACTTGCTACAATTATAAATTCAAGAATAAGAAATGTTTTAGGTCAACAAGAATTACAAACTCTATTATCAGAAGATAGAACGAAGCAAATGGCCCTTATTCAAGAGGGTGTAAATAATGAGGCAGAAAATTTTGGAATAAAAATTAATGATGTTAGAATTAAAAGAGCAGACCTTCCTCAAGCGAACAGCGATGCTATTTTTAGAAGAATGCAAACTGAGAGGGAGAGAGAAGCAAAAGAATTTAGAGCAAGGGGTGCAGAGATGGCGGTAACTATTACCTCAACAGCAGATAAGGAGGTGACTGTAATATTAGCCGAGGCTCAAAAAAAGTCAGAGATAATGAAAGGTGAGGGAGATGGGAAAAGAAATAATATCTTCGCTGGTGCGTTTGGTCAAGATCCTGAGTTCTTTGCATTTTATAGAGCAATGCAAGCTTATGAAAAAGCATTAATTGGGGGAGAAACATCTTTAATTTTGTCTCCAGATAGTGAGTTTTTTAAATTCTTTGGAAATATAAAACCACAAACTGAATAAATTTTCATGAAGGAATTGATCATTGCTTTTGGTCTTTTCTTATTTGTTGAGGGAATTTTATATGCCTTATTTCCATCAAAAATGAAGAATATGCTTAAGAAGTTAGAGTTGATCAAAGATAGTCAATTGAGAATTGGCGGATTAGTTTTTACATTAATAGGATTTGTGGTTATTTATTATGCAAAAAATTAAAATGAGCCAAATTAAAACTACTCTTATTTCACTAATACTAATATTCAATTTTTCAACAATCTCTAATTCTCAGAATGTTCCTGAAACATTTGCTGATTTAGCAGAAAAACTTATACCATCTGTAGTAAACATCTCTACAACCCAAACTGTTGTTACTAGAAGCAATCCTTTTCCAAATTTTCAATTTCCTCCAGGTTCACCATTTGAAGATATGTTTAAAGAATTCGGAACACCGCAGGAAAGGCAATCTTCAGCGTTGGGTTCAGGATTTATTATCGATGAAAAGGGTATAGTTGTTACCAATAATCATGTAATTGAAGGTGCTGAGGATATAGTAGTTCAAGTCAATGGCGAAAAAAAATTCAATGCTAAAGTTATTGGTGCTGATCCACTTTCGGACATTGCGATATTAAAAATAGATTCTAAAGAGTCGTTTCTACCTGTAAAATTTGGAGATTCAGATAAAGCAAGAATAGGCGATTGGGTAATGGCTATTGGTAATCCATTTGGATTAGGTGGGACGGTAACTTCAGGAATAATTTCTGCGAGAAATCGATCAATTGGATTATCAAGATATGAGGATTATATTCAAACTGATGCATCAATTAATTCTGGAAATTCAGGTGGACCTCTATTTGATATGAATGGTGATGTGATTGGAATTAATACTGCCATTCTTGGTAGAAGTGGAAATGTAGGGATTGGTTTTTCAATACCATCGAATAGTGCGAAAATTGTAATCGATCAATTGATTAAGTTTGGGGAAACGAAAAGAGGATGGCTTGGAGTAAGAATTCAAGACGTGACAAAAGAGATAGCAGAGGTGGAAAAATTAGATGAACCCAGGGGAGCTTTAGTAGCAAGTGTTGCACCAAATAGTCCATCAGAAAAAGCTGGTGTAAGAAGTGGAGACATTATTTTAGAATTTAATAATGAAAGAATAGGACAAATGAAGGAACTTCCAATAATTGTTGCAAGAACTGAGGTGGGAAAAAAAGTAAAAGTTAAAATCTGGAGAAATAAAAAAGAAATTATCAAAACAATTACACTTGGTCGGTTGGAAACATCAGAAGATTTTAAAATTTCAAAAAAAAAACAAGGATTACCTAAGGAAACTCTAATAGAAAATCTTAAAATAAAAGTTAGAAAAATTACTGATCAAGATATTAAAACAAGAAATTTACCAAATCAAACCAATGGTTTAATTATTACAAGTATTGAAAAAAATAGTCCCTTAACTAGTTCGATTGAGGTTAATAGCATTATTCTAGAAGCTCAGAAAAAAAAAATAAGAAATGTTGAAGATTTAAATCAAGTTCTTAAAAAAGTTCTAAACAGTAATCAAAAGACTATTTTACTTGTTGTCTATAATAGCCAAAATGAGAAAAGATATATAGGTGTTAAATTAGATTAGTTTATGGATTTTAAATCCAAAATTATTTTAATTTATGGACCTACCGCTTCTGGGAAATCTAAATTTGCAATCAAATTAGCAAAAAAAATTTCAGGTCAGATTATAAATGCTGATAGTATGCAAGTTTATAGAGAATTAAAAGTTTTAACTGCAAGGCCTTTCCAAAAAGATTATAAAAGTATCAAACATCATTTATATGGAATTCAAAATGCCAAAAAAAATTTTTCTACAGGGGACTGGCTTAAATTAGCAAATCAAAAAATTTTACAATGTAAAAAAAAAAACAAAACTCCAATCCTAGTAGGGGGTACCGGATTATATTTCAAAGCGTTGACAGATGGCTTAGTAAATATTCCAACAATTCCTATCAGCTTTAGAAATAAAGTAAGAAACTTACATAAAAGGATAGGACAAAAAAAATTTTTTCTAAAATTATTAAAAATAGATCCTTTGATTAAAGATCGAATTAATTCTTTAGATGCACAAAGATCTATAAGAGCATACGAAATTAAATCATTTACAAAAAAATCTATTATTAGTTGGTTCAAAAATACAAAATCTGATTACGATCATAACGACTTTTTTAAAATTTGTATTGATTTTCCGAGGGAAGATTTAATAGAGAGAATTAATAAGAGATCTGAAAACATGATTAAATTAGGTGCAATCTTAGAAGTTAAAAAATTTATCAAATTAAAAGTTTCAAAAAATAAAAGCCTTAGTAAAGCAATTGGAATTAGTGAGATTAAGCAATATCTTCAAAAAAAAATTCAAACAGAACAATTAATTGAGAAAATATCAATAAAGACAAGGCAATATGCCAAAAGACAGAGTACCTGGGCCCGTGGAAATATGAAAGATTGGAATAAAGTTAATCCAGATGGTTTGCATAAGCTCTTAAAAAAAATTTAGATATGCTCTACTTAGTCTTGACCAATTAGCACAACTTCAGCTAGATTGCTTGAATGTCTAAATTATATACCGGTGCAGAAATTGTATTTAAATGTCTTGAAGATCAAGAGGTCGAATATATTTTTGGTTATCCAGGTGGAGCAGTTTTACCAATTTATGACGAGCTTAAAAATCATTCATCAATTAAGCATATATTGGTTAGACATGAACAAGGAGCAGGTCATGCTGCAGAGGGGTACGCAAGATCATCAGGTAAACCCGGAATTGTTTTAGTAACATCAGGACCAGGTGCAACTAATGTTGTTACAGCATTAACTGACGCTTACATGGACTCAATTCCTTTAGTTTGTATTTCTGGACAAGTACCTACTCACTTAATAGGCACAGATGCATTTCAAGAATGTGATACAACAGGAATTACAAGACCTTGCACAAAACATAATTGGTTAGTTAAAGATATTAAAGATTTATCAAAAGTTATGCATGAGGCTTTTAAAGTTGCAACAACAGGAAGACCTGGACCTGTATTAATTGATATTCCTAAAGACATACAATTTGCAAAAACTAATTATACAAAATTTAAAAAAGAAAAAAAACTAAATGGAAAAACACACAACAAGTTTTCTCAAAATGAAATTGATCAATTGATTGATTTAATTTCGAAAGCAAAAAAACCAGTTGTTTATACAGGGGGTGGAGTAATAAATTCAGGCCCTCAAGCTAGTGAAACTCTAAAAGAGTTTGTAAGACTAATCGGATTTCCGATCACATCAACCCTACAAGGTTTAGGTGCATTTCCAGGAGATGATAATCAATTCATTGGAATGCTAGGAATGCACGGAACTTATGAAGCCAACAATGCAATGCATGATTGCGATTTGTTAATCAACATAGGTGCTAGATTTGATGATAGAATAACAGGAAAGATAGATGAGTTTTCACCAAAATCAAAAAAAGTTCACATTGATATTGACCCTTCATCAATAAATAAAATAATAAAAGTAGATCTCGCAATAGTAGGAGATGTTAATGAAGTAATAAAATCAGCTATTAAAAAAATAAATAAAAAGCAAAATGGATTAAAAAATTCAAACAAACAAAGAATTTCAAAATGGTGGGAACAAATTTCAAAATGGAGAACAAAGGACTCCTTGGGGTTCGTTAATAGTGACAAAGAAATTAAACCTCAATATGCTGTAAAAAGATTATATGAACTGACAAAAAATCAAGATACATTTATCACAACCGAGGTAGGTCAACATCAAATGTGGGCTGCGCAACACTATAAATTTAATAAACCTAACCGATGGATGACATCAGGGGGTTTAGGAACTATGGGCTATGGACTTCCAGCTGCTGTAGGAGTTCAAATTGCACATCCAGATAAACTTGTAATTGATATTGCTGGTGAAGCGTCTGTATTAATGACAATACAAGAGATGTCTACAGCTGTTCAATATAATTTACCCATAAAGATATTCATTTTGAATAACCAATACATGGGAATGGTCAGACAATGGCAAGAACTTCTTCATGAAAAAAATTATTCAGAAAGTTACTCTGAGGCTTTACCTGATTTTGTAAAATTAGCTGAGGCTTACGGGTGCAAGGGTATCAAAGCAGATAATCCAAATGAATTAGATGAAAAAATCAAAGAGATGATTGATTTTAAAGGACCAGTAATATTTGATTGCCATGTTGATCCTAATGAAAATTGTTTTCCAATGATACCTTCTGGAAAGCCTCATAATCAGATGATTTTAGGTCCAAATGATAAAGAAGAAGTTAAAATTACCGGTAAAGGGAAATCATTAGTTTAATGCCAGCTCCAAAGTCAGCATATAATATACCGACTAAAATAGGTAAATTTGATACACATATATTTGTAGTTTGGGTTGATAATGAAGCTGGTGTATTGGCTAGAGTAGTTGGGCTATTTTCTGGTAGAGGTTACAATATTGAGTCTTTGGCAGTTGCAGAAGTTGATGCAACAAAAAATATTTCCAGAATTACAATTGTAACAACAGGAACCCCACAAGTGATCGATCAAATTAAACTTCAACTGAAAAAACTAGTTCCAGTCCATAAAGTAGCAGATTTTAAGAGAGAAGATAAAAAGGTGATTTTTAAAGAAATGGCTTTACTAAAAATTGTTGCGCAGAAAAAAAAGATAGAAAAGTGTCTTAAGGAATGCAAAAAATTTAACCCTGTAATTTTAGATAAAACTAATAAGTCAGTTGTAGTACAGATAACTGCTTTGAGAAGAGAAATTGATAAAATGAGTAAAAAATTAAAACCCTTTGGTCTTACAAGCACTTCAAGAACAGGGGCAATAGCTATGACCAGAGGTGCTGAAATATTTAAATAAATTTATAAAGGAGAATTAAAAATGAAAATGTTTTATGAAAAAGATGCTGACGTAAATTTAATTAAAGATAAAAAAGTAGCTATTTTTGGTTATGGAAGTCAAGGTCACGCTCATGCCCTCAATTTAAAAGATAGCGGAGTAAAAGATGTGGTCGTTGCTCTAAGAGATGGTTCAGAAAGTAAAGCAAAGGCTGAGTCTAAAGGTTTAAAGGTAATGAACTTATCAGATGCAGCAGAATGGGCTGATGTTTGTATGATTCTCACTCCTGATGAACTTCAAGCAACAATATATAAGAATCATATCGAACAAAGAATAAAAGAAGGTACAAGTTTAGCTTTTGCTCACGGTTTAAATATTCATTATGATTTAATCAAAGCAAGAAAAGATTTAGATGTATTTATGGTTGCTCCCAAAGGACCTGGACACCTTGTAAGAAGTGAATTTGAAAAAGGTGGTGGAGTTCCTTGCTTGATGGCAGTCCATCAAGATGGTACAGGTAAAGCAAGAGATTTGGCTCTTTCATATGCATCAGCTATTGGAGGTGGAAGATCTGGGATTATTGAAACTACTTTTAAAGATGAATGTGAAACAGATTTATTTGGAGAACAAACTGTCCTCTGTGGAGGTCTTGTAGAACTAATTAAAAATGGTTATGAAACATTGGTTGAAGCAGGTTATGAGCCAGAGATGGCATATTTTGAATGTTTGCATGAGGTAAAATTGATTGTTGATTTAATCTACGAGGGTGGAATTGCAAATATGAATTATTCAATTTCAAATACGGCAGAGTATGGTGAGTATGTTTCAGGGCCTAGAATCATTAATAAGGATGAAACTAAGAAAAAAATGAAAGAAGTACTCGAAGATATTCAATCTGGAAAGTTTACCAAACAATGGATGGAAGAGTGTAAAAATGGTCAGAAGAATTTCCTTAAAACCAGAGACGATCTTGCTAAACACTCAATTGAAACAGTTGGTACTAAACTAAGAGCTATGATGCCTTGGATTGGCAAGAAGAAATTAGTAGATAGCGATAAGAAGTAATATATTGATTAAATTGGGTTTTAATAACTAATTTATTTTGCAATCTAAACGATAGGTTGTATATTTCAATCATCAAAAGTGTTTTTATGACTGAGAAAGATAAAGTATTTATTTTCGATACTACTATGAGAGATGGTGAGCAATCACCAGGCGCTTCTATGAGTGTTGAGGAAAAGATTCAGATATCAAGAGTTTTCGATGAAATGGGAATTGATATAATTGAGGCTGGTTTTCCAATATCATCACCAGGCGACTTTGAAGCCGTAAGTGCAATTAGCAAAAGTGTAAAGAACTCAATTCCTTGTGGTTTAGCAAGAGCTACAAAAAAGGATATAGATGCTTGCCATGAGTCTTTGAAATTTGCAAAAAGATTTCGTATCCACACATTTATTTCAACAAGCCCAGTTCATATGAAGCATAAACTTAATATGACAGATGAACAAGTTTTAGGCGCTATTAAGGAAAGCGTTACATATGCTAAAAGATTTACTGATGACGTGGAGTGGTCATGCGAAGATGGCACAAGAACAAATTTAGAATTTATGTATAAAACAATAGAACTTGCAATTAAATGTGGTGCAACAACAATTAATATTCCTGACACTGTTGGTTATTCAATACCAGAAGAATTTGCAAAAACTATTACATCAATAAAAAACAATGTACCAAATATTGATAAAGCTATAATTTCTGCTCATTGCCATAATGACTTAGGTTTAGCAGTTGCTAATGCGTTATCAGGTTTATCAGCAGGAGTTAGACAAATTGAATGCACTATAAATGGTATTGGTGAAAGAGCAGGTAATGCAGCACTTGAAGAAATTGTAATGGCTATAAAGACCCGAGATGATTTATTGCCTTACGAAACAGGAATTAAAACTGAACTTATAAGCAAAGCGTCTAAAATTGTATCCAATGCTACAGGTTTTCCTGTACAATTTAATAAAGCAATTGTTGGCAAGAATGCTTTTGCTCATGAATCTGGAATTCATCAGGATGGAATGTTAAAGAATAGAGAGACCTATGAAATAATGACGCCGGAGAGTGTTGGTGTAAAAAAAACATCTTTAGTAATGGGTAAACATTCTGGACGTCACGCATTTAAAGATAAATTAAGTGACTTAGGATACGCTGATGTAACAGATGATGTTGTACAAGCAGCTTTTGGTAAATTTAAAATTTTAGCTGATAAGAAAAAACATATATATGATGAAGACATTGTTGCATTAGTTGATGATAGTTTAATTATCGATAATAAGATAAATGCAATAAACTTAAAATCATTAAAAGTATTTGCTGGAACAGGTGAACCACAAAGAGCAGACATGACGCTAGATGTTTTTGGAGAAATAAAAAATACTTCTCAAACTGGTGATGGTCCAGTTGATGCAATTTTCAAATGTATAAAAGAACTATATCCTCATGATGTAAAACTATCTCTTTACCAAGTTCATGCCGTTACAGAGGGAACTGATGCGCAAGCTACAGTAAGTGTAAAGATAGAAGAAAATGACAGAACTACAGTTGGTCAGTCAGCTGACACAGATACTTTAGTAGCATCAGCAAATGCATACTTAAATGCTTTAAATAAAATGCTTATTAAGAGAGAGAAAAAATCATTGTATAAAAATATTGAACCAAAAAAATTGAAGGAAAGTATATAATGGGCTTTTTTGACAGTGTAAAAAAAATATGGAGCCAAGACATGGCTATTGATCTTGGGACTGCAAACACATTAGTTGTAGTAAAAGGACAAGGTGTAGTTCTAAATGAACCATCTGTAGTAGCAATTGTAGAGCAAACAGGAAAAAAACAGGTTTTAGCTGTAGGAGATGAGGCAAAAACGATGTTAGGTAGAACACCTGGAAATATTAGTGCAATTCGACCTTTAAGAGACGGTGTTATTGCTGATTTTATAGTTACTGAGGAAATGATCAAACATTTCATTAAAAAAGTTCACAAAGGTAGAACTTTTGCAAATCCAAGAATATTAATTTGTGTTCCTACTGGCTCTACTCCAGTTGAAAGAAAAGCAATACAAGATAGCGCGTTGGCTGCAGGTGCTAGAAGAGTTCAATTAATAGAGGAGCCCATAGCTGCAGCGATTGGCGCAGGTTTACCAATATCAGAGGCGACAGGATCAATGGTTGTAGATATTGGAGGTGGAACAAGCGAGATTGCTGTTATGTCATTAGGAGGCTTAGTTTATTCAAAATCTTTAAGAGTTGCTGGAGATGCTATGGATGCAGCTTTAGTTAACTATATGAGAAAAGAATACAACCTTATGATAGGGGATAGCACGGCTGAAAAAATAAAAAAAGAAATTGGTACTGCTATTCCATCAAATAATAACACTTATGCCGTGAAAGGCAGAGATTTAAGATCCGGAACTCCAAAAGAAGTAAACATTACTGAAGAAGACACTGCTGAGGCATTAGATGGTATTTTAAGAGAAATGGTCAATGGTATTAAAGATGCACTTGAAGCTACACCGCCAGAATTATCAGCAGACCTTGTTGATATGGGTCTTACTTTGACAGGAGGTGGAGCTTTATTAAAAAATATAGATAGAAGATTTTCAAAGGAAACTGGATTACCAGTTCATATTGCTGAAGATCCATTGTCATGTGTTGCAATTGGGACAGGTAAAGCTTTAGACCAAGAACAAACATTCTCTACTATGCTTACTGAATATTAAGAAAGATGGCCTCAAGCAGAGATGATTTTATTATTGCAATTAGATCTGCTTTTTTAAAAAAAAGCACTAAACAAAAATTTTCTCTATTAACCTTAGTTTTCTTTTCAATATTTATAATTGTTTTATCTAATTTCAATTTCAAGGCAATAGATATAACCAAGTCAATAATAAAAGAAATTGTTTATCGATCTTCTTTCATAGTTTCAATTCCAGAAAATTTTATTAAATCTACTTATTATAATTTAAATGAATATACTAGCTATTATAAAGATTACAAAACAACTAAAGAAGAGTTAGATCAATTAAAATCCGAAAATATTTCAACAAAAATAATTAAGAGTGAAAATGAGGAACTTAAAAGCCTTATTGATGGTTATACCATTACCTCAAATAAAATTTTAGCAAAAGTAATTGTTGATCACAAAAGTCCTTTCCTGAAATCAATTATAATT
Source organism: uncultured Pelagibacteraceae bacterium (assembly GCA_902516425.1). Lineage (GTDB taxonomy): Bacteria > Pseudomonadota > Alphaproteobacteria > Pelagibacterales > Pelagibacteraceae > Pelagibacter. The sequence goes on along the minus strand of CABXYE010000007.1, from coordinate 16,969 downwards.
AATAAAGGTAGCAAGGAAAAAATAAAGATTGGAACAAATATTTATGATCGAAGCTATCTTGTGGGGCGAGTGATTGAAGTGAATTATACAAATTCAAGAGTATTGTTATTAACTGATTTGAATTCAAATATTCCTGTTTCAATAACACCTGGAAATGCTCAAGCAATTGTTGTTGGTAATGCAGATAGAAAAGGTGAGGTTAGATATATCAAAAACGATTTAATAAACAAAATTGAAGACAAAGGAATTGCATACACATCAGGAACTGGTTCAATTTTTAAAAGTGGAATTCCTGTTGGAACTATCGATTTTAAAGATGAAAATGGAAAAATTTTGGTAAACTTCTATAGTGATTTTACTCAATTAAAATATGTTTTTGCAGAGATTGATGAGCTAATTCCCACAAATGTTCAAACTACAGAAAATATTTCAACAGATGATTCTTCTAATACTGAACAAATAAAATTAAACTTAATTAGTGATGAACTGCAAATTTTAGAGGATAGTAACACTAAATATTTGGAGGAAAACCAAGAATTAAATACTTTGACCAACGAATTAAATAAACAAATTGAAATATTAAAAGCAGAAAATGATCTTCAAAAAAATGTTATTCAAAAGCACGATTTAGACAAAGAAGAGTACGAATTTTTAAGATTAAATTTAATTTATAGTTCTAAGTGTCAATCAAAAAAACTTTTTAGTACTGGTTTCAAAGTAGGTACCCCAGAATATAGGAAATGCATAATGCAAAGGGGAAAGATAAATGATTAGATTTCAAAAGAAAAATTTATTATATAAGATATATATTTGGTTACCAATCCTTGCTTTATTTATATCTGTATTTAATGAATTTGATTTAAATTATCTTAAAATAGATTATTTTTCATTTAATTTTCCATTTATATTAATTTTTTATTTTGCTTTAAAAGAATATCAACGATTTGATTATTTTTTAGTTTTTTTAGCAGGGCTAATCAACGATACTGTTGTTGGTTTACCATTAGGCTTAAGTTCTTTATCATATATATTAATTTGTATATTTGCCACTTATCTTAGAAATATTACTATTAGTCCAAATTTAATAAAAGATTGGTTCTATTTTTTATTTATAATTAGTTTGATCAACTCAATTAATTATTCAGTTTTATTTTTGTTTTTTTCTTACGAATTAGACATTACACTTTTTATTGTAAATAATTTTTTTACATTCTTGTTTTACATCGTATTTTCAATATTTTTTAAGAGGTATTTAAAAAGTTTAGATGATTAATATAAGTGACAGCGCAACTAAATTAAATTCTTTAAATCGTAGAATGTTTATTCTTGCAGCGGCTAAAGTTATCATTTTAGGTGGTATAGTTAGTAGATTATTTTTTTTACAAGTTAAAGAGAACAAAAAATACTTAACACTTTCTGATAAAAATAGAATTCGAGAATGGAAATTACCTCCTATAAGAGGCGAGTTTATAGACTATTTTGGAAACACTATTGCTGGAAACTTTGAGGCTTACCAACTCCATATCATACCAGAAGAAGTAGAGGAATTCAGATATGTAATTTATCGTATTAAAGAATTATTAGAATTAAGCGAAAAACAATTTAAAAAAATCATAAAGAAAAAGAATGAAATAAAGCCTTGGGAAACATTAATTGTAGCAGACAATTTAAGTTGGGAAAAATTTTCAAAAATAAATAATCACCTTTATGATTTAAATGGTGTCAAACCAGTTATTTCAATATCAAGAGATTATCCATATAAAGAAAATTTTACTCATGTTTTGGGCTATGTAAGTCAGGCAAATGAAAATGACCTTTTAACCAATGAAAATATAAAAGAAAAATTTGTACCTGGGTTAAAAGTTGGAAAAACAGGTTTAGAAAGATCATTTGAGAAGAGGTTAATTGGATCAAATTCTGTAGAGCGATACGAAGTCAATGCTTATGGCAGAAGGATTAGTCAATTAGCATTTCAGAAAGGAAATAAGGGAGAAACAATTAGACTTACAATTGATACTAAAATTCAAGAGCTAACTAATGAATTACTAAAAGAAAAGGCAGGATCTATATGCGTAATGGATATTTACACAGGCGCAATAATTTCAATGCATTCTTCTCCATCTTTCGATCCTAACTCTTTTGTCTTTGGAATAAGCCAAGATGAGTGGCAACTAATAAGAAATAACCCATTGAAACCTCTGGTTAATAAATCATTATCAGGAAATTACTCCCCAGGGTCAACGATAAAGCCTATTGTTGCTTTATCAGCTTTAGAAAATGAGATTATTAGTCCGGATTTTACAGTCCAATGCAAAGGACACAAAAATCCATTAGAATTGTATGGACAAACTTATCATTGTTGGAAGAAGGAAGGACACGGATTTGTAAATTTACGAGAAGCAATGAAACAATCTTGTGATACATATTTTTATGAAGTTGCAAGGCGATTAGGTGTAGATAGATTAAGTGTTACTGCAAAAGAATTTGGATTAGGGAAGAAAGTTTTTAAAGACGTATTCGATAATGAAAAGAAAGGTTTAATTCCTAATACAGAATGGAAAAAAAATGCATTAGGAAGAAATTGGGTGCTTGGCGAGACAATAATTACTGGTATTGGTCAAGGATTTATTCAAACAACTCCAATACAATTATGCTTGATGACTGCACAAATAGCTAATGGTGGATATAAAATTTATCCCAAAATTGTAGCAAAAGATGAAAATAGATATGATGATAAGTTTAAGCCGTTATATAAAAAGGCTCGAAATATTAAAATTGTTCAAGACGCTATGTTTAGTTCAACAAATGAAGTGAGAGGAACTTCCTACAGATCTCGGTTAAATGATCCAAAATATCAATTTGCTGGAAAAACTGGAACTTCACAGGTGAAGAAAATAACTGAAAGAGATCGTGAGTTAGACCTTAAAACATTTGAAATTCCTTACGAAGAAAGAGATCATGCTCTATATGTAGCTTTTGGGCCTTACAAAAATCCAAGGTACGCACTTAGCATTATTATAGAGCACGGCGGTTCCGGAGGAACTGTAGCAGCCCCACTTGCTAAAGAATTATTCAAAATGATCATCGATAGACACGACATTAGAAAAGATTATGACAACAAGAAATATTTGGATATTTAATGTACCAACATACTAGATTTAATAATAGAAATAACATTTTTCAAAAAGTTGGAAATTTAGACTATATACTTTTATCTTGCCTCCTACTCTTGGGCTTTATAAGTCTTGCAACAATGTACTCCACTGATGGAGGTGAGATATTATTTCATACAAAAAGCCATTTTACTAAATTTATTATTTTTTTCTCAATGATGATTGTAATTTCATTTATTAACATAAAATTTTGGTTTTCCCTTGGTTATTTATCTTATGCAATTATTTTAGGAATGCTAATTTGGACAATAAATTTTGGTATTACAGCTTCGGGATCAAAAAGGTGGATTGATTTATATTTTTTAAATCTTCAACCATCTGAATTGATGAAAATTTTTATCATTTTATGTCTAGCAAAATATTTTCATAGAATGAAGACACAACATGTGAATTCTTTTTATACAATTTCCCTCTCTTTAATAATTATATTTGTTCCAATGAGTTTAGTAATTATACAACCAGACTTGGGTACCTCATTATTGATTGCAATCAGCGGTGTCGTTGTTTTATGGTTTGCTGGACTGAATCATAAATATTTTTTTTACTCTTGTTTATTATCAATAATCTCACTACCAATTATCATCTCTTTTTTAAAACCTTATCAAAAGCTAAGAGTGCTAACTTTTCTTAATCCAGATAGAGACCCTTTAGGGGCTGGTTATCAGATTATTCAGTCTAAAATAGCTGTTGGATCAGGAGGTATTACTGGTAAAGGTTTTTTAAAAGGAACACAAAGTTATCTAGAATTTCTTCCAGAAAAACATACAGATTTTATATTCACATTATTTTCAGAGGAGTTTGGTTTTATTGGTTCAGTTGTTTTGCTTTTAATTTATGCAGTAATCATTTACCGAATAATAAGAATAGGTGCACTTTCCAGAAGTTATTTTGCAAAATTATTTTGTTACAGCTTTGGAACATCAATTTTTATATATATTGTAATCAATATGAGTATGGTTCTTGGTTTACTTCCTATTGTGGGTTCACCTTTACCGATAATGTCATATGGTGGCTCATCAATGTTAGCTACTATGATAGGATTTGGAATTGTTATGAGTGCCAAAACTCATAGTCAACAATCCATTGCTTAAGTATAATTTGTCGCTTAATCATAACTTGTAATTCATTATATAATAATTCTATGAATAATAGACTTAAAGTCGGTATTGTTGGAGCTGGTATTCAGGGGATTTCCAACGCTTTATTTTTACAAAGAAAAGGTTTTGAAGTAACTATTTTTGACAGAGAAAATCCTGGAAGTCCAGCGGCGTCCTATGGAAATGCTGGTCATTTTTCTCCCTACGCTTCATTATCTTTAAATAGATCAGATATTTTATTAGATGTGCCAGCCATGCTAATGAGTTCAACAGGACCTCTTGCTCTTAAATGGAATTATGTTCCAAAAATGATCCCTTGGTTTTTGAAATTTATATTAAATACATCGAAAAATAAGATGATGTACACTGCAAAAAATATGCATCAAATTTTAGATTTAGCTTTACCAGCTTACGATGAATTATTTGATGAGATCAATATAGATGGCTTGGTTGAAAATAAAGGTATTTTATACATTTGGAACGATCAAGATTTAAAAAGTAGAGAATTGGAAATTAATGTTAGGAGGGAATTGGGAGTTCAACAACAACTTGTAAATAAAAAAGAAATTCATGATCTTGAGCCCAATATAAAACCTTTCTATCATGCAGGTGTTTATTATCCATACGCAAGACATGCAAGAAATCCAAAAAAAATACTATTAAAATTTTTTGATTTATTTCTCAAAAAAGGTGGAAAATTCAAAAAGTTGGATGTTGAAAATATAGAATTTAAAGATGAACAACCGATTTTAAAATCTGATACAGAAAAATTTTCATTTGATAAATTAGTTATAGCCTGTGGAGCTTTTTCAAAAAAATTAACTGACAATTTAGACGAAAAAATTCCTTTAGATACTGAGCGAGGTTATCACGTTCATTTCAAAGGTTGTGATCATCTTTTACAAAGACCAGTCATTTTTTCTAATAGAGGTTTTGGAATCACTCCAATGGAACAAGGGTTGAGAGTTGTTGGTACAGTAGAGTTTGGAGGATTGAAAAACCCTCTTTCAAAATCTCGTATTAAAAATTTGATTAAGAATGCAAAATACATGTTAGGAGATTTACCCGATCATGAAGATGAATGGCTAGGATTTAGACCAACATTACCAGATTTTTTGCCAGTTATGGGTCCATCAAAAAATCATAAAAATGTATTTTATTGTTTTGGTCATCATCATTTAGGATGGACATTAGGACCAATATCTGGAAAGATTGTTTCTGGAATGATAGCTAAAGAAAACACCAATTTAAATTTAGCCCCTTATAGCTCAACAAGATTTAATTAGTAAAATGCAAAATACCAAAGCATATGTAATGCTGGTATGTGCTACTTTATTTTGGGCAGGTAATTTTATGGTCGGAAAGTATGCTTTTATGACAGAGATACCTCCATTGTCTTTAGTATTTTATCGCTGGTCACTTGTTTGGATAATATTATTACCTTTTACCTACAAAGAAGTAATTAAATATAAAGATACGATTATAAACAATTTACCCTTACTATTCTTTTTGGGTTTCACAAGTGTTGGTTTATTTAATTCATTTACTTACTTGTCCTTAATTTATACACAGGTAATTAATGCATCTCTTTTTAACACTGCCATCCCAGCTATAATAATTTTACTTTGTTTTTTATTTAAAGTTGAAAAAACAAATAAATTTCAAATTTTAGGTCTTATTATTTCAGTGTGTGGTATTTTAGCAATTATTACTAGACTTGAATTAGAGATTTTGTTTACACTAAATTTTAACAAAGGAGATTTAATAATGATAGGGGGTGTAGTTACTTGGGGGGTTTACTCAACTCTTTTAAAAAAAAAAAAGTTTTTTCTACCATTATTAACTTTGGTTCATGTAATTTGTACATTTGGATTGATAAGTGTTTTTCCACAATTTTTTTATGAGTACTCAAATGGGCAATTAATTAATTTTGATATAAATATTGTATACACATTAATTTTTTTGGCTCTTTTTCCAAGTATAGGATCTTACTATTGTTGGGCAGGTGCTGTTTCGATCATTGGGGCAAATAGAGCAGGTATTTTCTTATCTTTAATTCCGTTATTTAGCACAATAATGGCTATACTTTTTTATAATGAACAATTTAAATTTTTTCACTTGATTGGAGCGATTTTAATTATATTAGGTTTATTTTTATCAAATAAAGAAACTAGAAATGCTTAAAGTAGCTATCTTAGACGATTATCAGAGTGTATCTCAACAATTTGTTGATTTAGAAAAATTATCAGGGAAGTATGAAATCAAAATTTTCAGTCAACCTTTTGAGAATGAAGCAGATGCTCTCGATAAATTATCAGATTTTGAGGCTTTATTGATTATGAGAGAGAGAACTCCAATAACAAAAAATTTGATAGAAAATCTGACTAGGCTAAAATTTATAATAACAAGTGGCTTAAAAAATAATTCAATCGATCTCGAAGCTGCAAAAAAAAGAAAAATAATTGTTAGTGGAACCGAAAGCAATTTAAATCCAACACCCGAGTTAACTTGGGCTCTAATACTTGGATTGGCTAGAAACCTAAAAGAGGAAATAGACAATATGTATCAAGGATACTGGCAAACAACTGTTGGAGTAGAATTAAAAGGAAAAATTCTTGGTTTAATTGGGCTTGGGAGAGTCGGATCTCAAGTTGCAAAAATCGGAAAAGCTTTTGGCATGCAAGTAATGGCTTGGAGTGAAAATTTGAATTTGGATACCTGTAAAGAGTTAGATGTCCTACCTTCATCGAAAGAAGATTTAATTAAAAACTCAGACTTTTTATCCATACACGTTCAAGGAGGAGAAAGATATAAAAATTGTATTACATTAAAAGAATTTGATAAAATGAAAAAAACTTCATTTTTAATTAATACTTCCAGGGGCCCTATTGTAAATGAAGATGATTTAGTAATTGCTCTATCGACAAATGAAATAGCTGGAGCAGGACTTGATGTATATGAGAAAGAACCGTTACCTGAAAATAATAAATTAAGGTTTTTACCAAATGCATTATTAACCCCTCATATTGGGTATGTAACAGCTGAAAATTATAATATTTTTTATAATCAAATGATTGAAGCTCTGGAGTCTTGTGTCAATAATAATCCTATTAGAGTTATAAAATGAGAACAAGAAGTTTTAAATTTTTGCTAAATTCAAAAGTGCTTTTTTTAAGAAAAATTTATTTTTTCTACAATATATATTTGAGAAATTTTAAATATCTTAAAGGTGGTTCCCAGTTTGATGAGGATAAATATATAAATAGTTTTTTTGAAAATGATTATAGAGGCAAATTTGTAGACCTTGGATGCTTTCATCCAACAAGGCATAATAATACGTTTCATTTTTATAAGAAAAAATGGAGTGGGATAAATGTAGATTTAAATCCTATCACAATTGAGCTGTTCAATTATTTTAGATCCAAAGATATTAATATCAATTGCGCAATAAGTGACAAAAAAACTCATAAGAAGTTATATTTTGTGGATGATTTTTCTCCTTTAAATACCTTAGACTCAAATCATTTAAATTTTCTAAAAAAAAACTTTTTATTGAATAAAAAAGATTTTAAAAAAAAAAAAATAAGAACTGAAAATATTAATAATATATTAAAGAAACATTGTTTTTATAAAGTAGATTTTTTAAATATTGACTTAGAGGGTCTTGAGTATGAAGTGATAAGAAGTATTGATTTTACTAAATATAAAATAGATTTAATTTGTATAGAAATTTTAGATCACAATAATTTCTCTAAAAATAGAGGTAAATTAATTAAACAAATATTGAAAAAAAATAATTTTAAATTTTTAAAAAAAATAGGTGTGAACTCAATTTATAAAAATACTGATATTTAATCTCTAATGAAGCTTCCAATAATAAACCACAAAGATTATTTTGCAAAAATTGGGGATGATCATAGATTCCCTATAGGTAAATTTGGAGAATTAGCCAATTATCTAATTAAAAAAAAGATAGTAGAGAGTTTTTATACTCCCTACGCTTGTTCTGAGGAAACACTCAAAAGAGCACATTCTGAAGATTACATTAAACATATCAAAAATAAAACATTGGATGAAAAAAGTATCAAAAAAATTGGGTTTCCATTAATAGATAGTGTTGTGAAAAGATCTCTCATTGCAACTGGTGGAACAGTATTAGCATCTAAACTTGCTCTGAACTACGGATTAGCATGTAACACTGCTGGGGGAAGCCATCATGCAAATTTTAATGGTGGAGCAGGTTATTGTGTATTTAATGACGTAGCAGTTGCCGCGAAATATTTACTTGAAAGAGGTTTAGCTAAAAAAATTTTGATATTAGATTTAGATGTTCATCAAGGAAATGGAAATTCGGATATTTTCAAAAAGAACAAAAATGTTTTTACTTTTAGTATGCATTCCAAATCAAATTATCCTGCAAAAAAATCAATAAGTGATCTTGATATAGAACTTGAGGATAATATGGAAGATAAAAAGTATTTAAGTTTATTAAAAGATAATCTTAAACAATTTGATGATAAAAACTTTGATTTTGTTTTTTACATAGCTGGAGTTGATATTCATTTTAATGATCGATTGGGTAAAATAAAAATTTCTGACGAAGGTATAAAGCAAAGAGATGAACTAGTGACACAAAATTTTTTTTCTAAAAATATTCCACTTTGTGGTGTTCTTGGGGGTGGTTATAATAATGATCCCAAAAAACTTGTAGAATTACACTCTTTTTTACATAGCTCATGTGCTAAACTAATTTAATTTTATGAAAAAGAAGAATCCTAACCTTTCAGCAGAACAAAAGTTAGTAATGTTTGAAGAGGGGACCGAACGACCAGGTAGTAGTGATTTAAATAGCGAAAAAAGAGACGGAAGTTATCATTGCGCAAATTGCGATACAAAACTCTTCGACTCAAAAACAAAATATGAAAGTGGTTCAGGTTGGCCATCTTTTTACGAATCGTTACCCGATGTCTTTGAAACAAAAACTGATCACATAATTGGTTACCCAAGAACGGAATATCATTGTAAAAATTGTGGTGGTCATCACGGTCATATCTTCGAAGACGGACCACAACCTACAGGAAAAAGGTTTTGTAATAATGGTATTTGTTTGATTTTTAAGACTAAATAAAATTTATTTTAATAATACTATTTTAAAAGCTCTTGAAGTTTATCCTCTTTTTCTAAAGTTCTAACTTCATCATAACCACCAATATGTTTGTCGTCGAAAAATATTTGCGGGATTGTTTTTTTACCATTAGTTTTTAATATCATCTCCTCTTTTGCACCGTCAACAGTTGCTATATTGATTTCTTTAAATTGGGCATTATTTCTTGTGAGCAATCTTTTTGCAGCATCACAATAATTACAAAATGGACCTGTATAAATAGTTATATTTTTCATTTTTTTTAGAGATAATCACTTTTTTTTAATTTACTAGTTATTTGTTTTCTTGAATACTCAAATTTTTTTCTATGTTTAATACTTTTCTGATTTACTCGTTTTCTCCACAACCTAAAAGAAGATTCCTTTAGCGATCTTCTCATTATTCTAATTACATCAGACTCTCTGTACCCAGTTTTTTTTTCAATTTCCTCGAAGGTTATTCGATCTGCCCAAGCGGCCCAAATAATCCAATCTGGATCTTCAACATTCGGCTCAGGATTCTTGATCTTTGTGACAGGCCTGTGACTTTTTTTTTTCATAAATCCCTTATAATTGAAAAAATTAATAATGCATTTATCTTAAATATCTGTTATAACATGGCTGATAGTCCTTCTTAGCCATCTTTAGCTCCCGGTTTTTAAGGACTATCCTTTTTTTATTTAAATAATGTAATTTTTAGAGTTTTTTAGTTAAAAATGTTTGTCTAAAAAGAGTTAAAAAACTTTTACTAAAACTCACTTTTTCGCTATATGAATAAAATTATCTCGCTGCAATTTTTGTTGAATAATCTTTAGCTTATTTAAAAAATTAGATTTTTAAAAAATAAACAACCGAGAGTATATACTTTTAAAAAATGTGAAAAAACATCATGTATCAACACTTATTAAGTGATATTTTTGCAACAATTCTATAAAAATAGTAAAAAGTGATATTAAAATTACAAAATCTTCGCAAATAATGATATTAGACTCACAATTAATATATTAATAATTTTAAGTAGGATAATTATGAAAAACTTGAAAACTAAAATAGCTATTTTAGCGATCTCATTCGTTTCATTTGTAGGAATTCAGTCTGTTTCAGCTTTTGAAGGTGTTTCAATAGGTGTTGGATACAACTATTCTGGATTTTATGGTGTTGGTAAAGAATCATCTACCAGTTCAGGTGACGGTGTAATAACAAGCACTGAAGAAGCAGGTGCTTTTGATGATACTGTTGGAAGTGTATTTCTAGAGTATGCGGCTAATGATATGGTATCATTAGGACTTGAATATATAATGGAAGACATTGAGACTCCAGAGAACGTAAACGTTCAAGGAACTACTGCAGGTGAAGGTAGTCCGGTAAGTAACAAAGTTAAAGCAGACTTTGAAGATCATGTCACTCTTTATGCAAACATTAATATGCCATTTAATACATACTTAAAACTAGGTTATGTAATGGTTGATGTAGCAACTAAAGAAACCTTAGGAACTGGTGGTTCTTATGGAAACGTAGATACTACAGGTTATACAGCCGGTTTAGGTCTAAATATCAATTTAGACAGTGGTATTTTTGTTAGAACTGAACTTTCAGCAACTTCATATGATGATGTCAGCACGACAAACTCAAATGAGACTGATAAAAAGATTTCAGTATCTGACATGATGAGTGCGACTGCTGGAATTAAAATTGGAAAAACTTTCTAATTAAAATTTTAAATAGAAATTTAAAAAAGGCTGGTTTCTACCAGCCTTTTTTTTTGTTCAAATAAACCTTTCTATAATGTAATTTAAATTATGAATTTAGGATTTATAGGAACAGGCAATATTGTTTCAGATATTATTACCGGAATAAATAAATCTAATATTTCCTATAAACAAATAATCATTTCTCCAAGAAATAAAAAAAAAGCCCATTATTTAAAAAAAAAATTTAAAAAGATAAAAATAGCTAAAAATAATCAAGATGTAATTGAGAAGTCAGACTGGGTCTTTCTAGGTGTTTTACCTCAGATTGGGGAAAATATATTGCCAAAATTAAACTTTAAAAAAAACCAAATTGTTATCAGTTTTATGTCTACAACAAATTATTCAAAATTGAAAAAGTTAATTAAAAAAAAAATAATTATTGTAAGAGCCATCCCAATGCCACCAATTAGACTTGGTAAAGGTCCTGTTGCCATATTTCCACCTAACAAAAAGGTTAAATATTTCTTTGACAAAATTGGAACAACTATTGAAATTAAAAATGAAAAGTTATCAAAGAACTTTTGGGCTATTTCAGGTACTATGGCTTCATTTTATGAATTATTAAATGTTTTATCAAATTGGTTAATAAGAAAAAAAACAAACAAATTAGATGCTCAAAAATATGTAACTTCACTATATTCAGCTTTAGCTGAACTGGCACTTTTAAATTCGTCAAAACCATTAAAAAATTTAGTAAATGAACAAACACCAGGTGGATTAAATTGGCAAGGAGTAAATCAACTGAGAAAAAAGGGTTTTTATAAAAAGATAGAATTAATTTTAGATAATATTTACAAAAGGTTAAATTAAAAATAATTTATGAAATACATAATATTAGGTGCAGCCATAGCTTGGGCAATGTACATTGCAGACAAATATATGTTTTGAACAATTATCTTTGTTTAATTGTCTTAAATTTATTGCCTTTAACTCTTACTTCCAAAAAAGAGCCTTTAGCATCTCCATTATTAAGCAGCGTCACACCAGTGGCGCCTTCATAATTAATTTTTTTTCCATCAGATAATAATTCTAAACCTTTTTTAATTTCTCCAGGATAAATTTTAGTTCCCGGAGAATTAGCTATTTCTAAAATACTATCTTTAAAAATTGACCCATCTGTGGAGTATGCAGCTTGCATAGATAACACCAATAATGCAGCAGCATCATATGACTCGTTTGTAAACGGATCAAAACTGTCTACATTATTTTTATTTGCTATTTTAGTGAATAAACTTGCGCCTTTTTCGGTTGATCCGTGTTTAAAACCAATTGATTTTTCTAAACTTTTTCCAAACGTATCAACAAGTGATTGACCTATCATTTGATCAGACAAAATAAACATATCAAAAGCACCAGAGTCTAATGATGCTTGGATGACTCCTTTACCACCTTTATCTTGATAACCAATTACCGCTAAGGCATCCCCACCAGCTGAAGCAAGATAAGATGTTTCTGAAGAGTAATCTGTTTTACCATCCTCGTGTGGAATTATAGCTGTAATTTTAATATCATATGCCTCAACAGCGGATTTATAGGCTTCATATAAACTTTTACCATAATAATCATTAGTATAGGTAATTGCTACGCTTTTAATTTTTTTGTCTTTAGTAATATCAGCTAAGATTTGGCCATCTCTAAGATCTGACGGCACCGTTCTAAAAAAATAACCATAGTTATCAAAATTAGTTAATCTTGGAGATGTTGCGGCTGGTGATATCATTATTATTTTATTTGGGATCGCAGAATTAATTAATATCTCTTCAGTTATTTTGGGGCATACAGATCCTACTATAGCAACAATACCTTGTGTAATTATTTTATCTGTTGATTTTGAGGCATCAGCTGAATTAACACACTTAGTGTCGGCTTTAATTGTTTTAATAGTTTCTCCGTTTAAAAAAGATCCAGACACTGAAGCTTCCTTAAAAGCTAGATCAGCAGAGGTTGCCATAGCAGGAGTAAGTGACATTATTGGTCCAGTAAAGTCTAACACAATGCCAATTTTCACCTCCCCATAAAGTGGTTTAGTAAAAGTAGATAAAAATAAAAGTATGAAACCAACTAAATTTTTCATTTAAATTAAAAATATTTTTTAAAGGTTTCATTAATCGATAAAACCCCATAATCATTTAATCCACCAATAATCAGTTGTAAAGCAACAAGTAATATAAAAGCTAAGCCAATATATGCTATCCAAAGATGTTTTTGAATGTAATTTGCAAGATAAGTTGCAAGTGCACCCGTCAAAACAACTGACAGAATAAGTCCAAACATCATATAACCAAAATTCCCTTTTGCAGCACCGACCACACCTATCACGTTATCAAAGCTAATTGTTATATCTGCAAAAAGAACTTTATAAATACTTTTTATAAAAGATGGCTCTTTTGACTTCTTGGTTGGTGATTTAATTTTTTTAATCTCAAATAAATCTTTTCTCAAATCATTTACAATCCATATTAGTAAAAGCCCTCCGATAATTTTAACCCAATAAAATTGAAAAAGATAAGTCGCAAAAACAGCAAATAAGACTTTGAAAACAAGTGCACCAACAACACCCCAGAAAATAATCAATTTTCTATTTTTAGGAACAAAGTTAGCAGCAATTAAACCAATTATAATTGCATTATCTGCTGCTAAGATAATATCTATGAAGATAATTTGTAAGAGTATGAGAGATTCTTCTAACAATTTAATAATTTATTAAAATAATTTATCTTATAAACCTTTAGATGTCTTTTAAAATATAGATTAATAATTAGTATTTTGAAACTTTTTTACCAGCAATTATATCTTTCAAATCATCATATTCTTTGCAGTTACACTCTTTAAGCACCTCAAGTCTTTCAACTGCAAGATTATGTCTGTTAGTTGCTACATACAACTCCCCAAGATATTCATTGATACCTATATGTTTAGGGTCGATTTTTAAACCTTGTAAATAATATTTCTCACCATTTTTAAAATCTCCAAGTTTTCGAGTAGTGAAACCTAAATAATTTAATGTATCAGCTTTGTTAGGATATTTTTTATTTGATTGAAGTAATAGTTTTTGAGCTTTCTCATATCTTTTCTTTGCTTTTTCTATTTTATCTTTTTCCTCAAATTTTTTTGCTACTTTAATATGCGTTACCGCCATATCATATTTGGTTTCAGTTTTAGTGGAGCCACTATCACTTGAACCTGCAGCAAATAAGTCTGAAATTAAAAAAACTGTAACTATAAAAGAGAATATTATGTTTCTGATCATATAAATTTTTTCATTTTATTTAATGTCTTAAGTTTAATTCCGTTTTTTAGCAAGTCAGTTTTAATTGATCTGGCAGTTGCTAATGAACTTATATTATCTCCATGTATACACACGGAGTCGATTTCACAAGGTATTTGTTTTCCGCTGTGACAATTAAGTGACTGAGTTTGAACCATCTTTAACACATGTTTTTTTGCTTGCTCTGGATCAGTAATTAAAGCATGGGATTTTTTTCTTGATACAAGATTTCCATCATCTTCATAATTTCTATCTGCAAATATTTCACAAGCGATTTTCAAATCTAACTTTTTAGCAGCGTGCTCCATTACAGATCCAGTTGGTACTAAATAAATTAACTCAGGATTTATTCTTTTGATTACTTTTGCTAATGTTGTCGCTAAATTGATATCTTCGCATGCCATATTATTTAAAGCACCATGCGGCTTTATATGAGTAACATTTTCACCATGGTTAGACGAAATTGTTTGAAGAATTTCATATTGATCAATTATTAATTTTTCTATCTGTGAGTCAGATAAATTCATCCTTTCTCTACCAAAATTTTCAGGATCATTAAAAGATGGATGCGCTCCAATACTAACACCATTTTTTTTTGATATTTTTACAATTGCATTCATAGTTTCTTCGTCACCTGCATGATAACCACATGCTACATTTGCTGAATTGACAATCTCAAGTAATTCAGGATCATGTTTGTTAGAATGATGTTTAGATTTTTCTCCTAAATCACAATTTATATTAATTTCAATACTCATTATTATTCAGTATAACATGGCATGATTAAAAATATATCAAATCTTGGTGACGCAGCTTTGTATTGTGATTTTGGAAAAGAAGTAAATAGAAAGATTAATAGTCAAGTAATTAGATATTTTAAAACTATTCAAAAAGAAAATATTGCAGGAGTAAATAATCTTACCCCATCATATAACAAATTAATCATTTCTTTTGATTTAAAAAAAATTAATTTTAATAAACTTAAAAAAATAATTGATAATATTGAAATTATTAAAAATGATAGCATTCAAAATAAAAAGTTCGAAATTCCTGTTTGTTGCGAAGAAGATTTTTCCTTAGATATAAAAAAATTAGAAGAAAAGCTTAAGATGAAAGAGGAAAAAATATATGGAAGTTTTTTTGAAAAAGAATTTTTTTGTTATATGACAGGTTTTATTGCTGGAATGCCTTTTCTTGGAGATTTAGATAAAAATTTAAGAGCAAAACGTCTTGATACTCCCAGGGTTAAGGTACCGAAAGGTTCAATTGGAATAACTGAGCAATTTACGAATATTTATACATTTGAAAGTCCTGGGGGGTGGAATATTATTGGTAGTACTCCTCTTAATATTTTTAATAGTTCTAAGGAAAATGAGCCTAACTTAATTAATCCAGGTGATACAGTTACATTCAAAAGAATCTCAAAAAAAAAATATCTAAATTATAATGAGTAAAAATTTTTTCAAAATTATTAGAGCTGGTATTAATTCAACTTTCCAAGATCTTGGAAGAGATAACCTCTATCATATAGGAATACCATTTAGTGGAGCCATGGATAATAGAAATTATTTATTCGCTAATAAACTAACTGGAAATGATCATAACCATCCAGCAATAGAATTTGCTTATTTGGGCCCTCATTTGAAATATTATGGAGAGAAATTAAATGTTGCTATTACTGGCGATGTAACTTTTAAAATCAAAAAGGGTGATAATTCAATTGACGGTGAATGTTATCAAACTTTTATTTTAGAAAATAATGATGAGTTGGATATTATATCAACCAATAAATCTGTATATGGGTATTTAACAATAAGCGGTAAATTTGATTTAAAATTTCAATGGTCAAGTTGTTCAACAAATATAAAAGCAAATATAGGATCTAATAATGGAGAAAAGTTATCTGATAATCAAAAAATTAATGTTAAAAAAATTAATCAAAACTTTGTAAATAAAAAATTAAATTATATTAATACAAAGATAGAAAATATTAGAGTTATTAAAGGAACAAATTTTGATTATTTTTCTAAAGAAGGTAAAAAAATCTTTTTTAACAATGAATTCAAAGTCTCTAAATTATCTGACCGTATGGGAATGAGATTAGAGGGAAAAAAAATAGAAAATATTGTTGATACTAATATTAGATCTGAAGGTTTGATTAAGGGCGTGATACAAGTGCCAGCGGATGGTAATCCAATTATAATGCTTTCGGATCATGGCACGATTGGGGGTTATCCCAAGATCGGTGTAGTTATAAGTGCTGATTATGACAAATTAGTTCAATTAACACCTGGCTCAAGAGTTAAATTCCAAGAAGTTGATTTAAATAGTGCAGAAAACCTCTTTAAACTGTATGAACTAGAAACTCAAAATTTAATTTCTCAAATTTGATGAATATTTTAAAAAGTTTACCCGGTCCATTACTGATATTTTTTGGTGCTCTAAGTTTAAGCTTTGGTGGACTAATAGTTAAATCTTTTGAGGGAGCAACATTATGGCAGATATTATTTTGGAGATCCTTATTTTTTTCTCTTACAG
>CABXYE010000006.1 GCA_902516425.1 uncultured Pelagibacteraceae bacterium | reverse complement strand
TGCGGCGCCAACTAAAAGTTTTTGTTTTTTTACTTTTTTAATTTCAAGAATTTGTTTTTTTTTATCTAAATTTCTATGAATAATTCCGATTCCACCCGCCTTTGCTATTGCAATTGCCATCTTACTTTCAGTAACAGTATCCATAGCCGAGGATAAAAGTGGAATATCTAATTTTAGATAATTTGTAAGTTTGATGCTTGTATCAACTTCTGATGGTAAAATTTCAGAATATTTAGGTGCAAGAGTTACATCATCAAAGGTAAGTGCTTCTTTTATAGGAACCATGATCATTTATATACGATTCCTTTAAAATTAAAAGAAACTATCTAAGATTTTTACAAATTATAAAACTTTCTTTAGAATCTTTTCTACTTGATTTTGGTTTAAAAACCTTAACTTCTTTAAAAATTTTTTTTCCCAGTGCGACAATTTCATTAAAGGTGCTACCCATAAATATTTTTGAAATGAAAAACCCCTTATCTGAAATCACATCTTTTGAAAAAATCATAGCCTCTTTACATAACTCACCAGTTTGAATTGAATCAATATTTTTTATCCCAGTTGTGTTTACAGCCATATCGGACATGACTACATCAGGTTTTCTTTTAAAATAATCTTTTATCCGATTTTGAGTATCGATTGAAGTAAAGTCACCTTGAATTTGTATGGTATTTTCTATTTTTTCCATTTCTTTTAAATCAATTGAAATTATTTTCTCACTTTTAACGATTTTTTTAACATATTGTGACCAACTCCCAGGAGCTGCTCCAATGTCTACAACAGACATTCCACCTTTAAATATTTTAAATTTTTCATCTATTTCTTTTATTTTATAAGCCGATCTAGCTCTATAACCCTCAATTTTGGATTGACGTACATAAATGTCCCGTCTTTGTTTATTAACCCAATTTTTTGAAATTTTATTTTTTTTCAATTAAGTATTATATCTTAAACTTTTTTGTATTTTATTTTTATCTAAAGTTTCTAATTCAATTTTAATGCTTTTATCTACTCTCATATCTTTACCATCTTTCCAAATACCTGCTGCAAGATGCATTATACCAATTTTATAATTTGGCAAATATGGTTCAACAAATGTACTTTGTTTTTGATCGTATTTAGGAAGTAAATTACTTGTGATCCAATTACAATTTAAGGGAAGAAACTCAGTCTCTTGATTATCAATGTAAACAGACATGTTTATAGCTAAACCCTCAGATCCAAAAATATTACCTGCTTTTAAAGTTTTCGATAAATTATTTTGCCAAATACTCCATGCTTTAGAATCTTTTTCTAAGGAAAAAACTCCGATATTAATATGTGGTGCAAAAGCTAATTTCCTTGCATCAGCATAACTAATATTAGATTTTACAGCATGCTTAAAATTTTGAGACTTTACTAAAGCTAATTTTCCAAATAACCAATTTACTTTTGAAGTTACTTTATATCCAGGACCGATTGTTTGGGTAATACCAAGCTTCCCATCATCGCAAGCCTTAAAATATAGCTCTACACAATTCCAATCATTTACCCACGCATCACAATCAATCCACAAATATTTTTCATAGCTTGGGAAATATTTGGGTAGAAATGCTCTTGACACTTGACTTTTTAGCCACTCCTTATCTTTAACCTTATAATCAGGTACTTCAATATCCCACTCTGCAGTTTTAATTTCGTCTACTTTTTTTGATAATTTTTCTAACTGTCCTTGTTTTAATCCTGCATCTAAAATACAGATCGCAATATTTTCACTTTCCTTAAATCTTTTAATAGAGTCTACTAGTTCATCTAGTAAAGGAAAATAATTAGCATCTGCTAAAGAAACAATTACATTTTTTTTCATTAAAGCACGTCTTCAAGGTCATCTTCGTCTTGAATTTTGTCATTTTCATGTTGTTTCTTCATTTTTTGAAAATGTAAAAAACTTATTGGTAATAAAAGCAAATAAATAGCAGAACTTATTGCAATTACATTAAAGGTATAAATTAATAAAAGACCAAAAAATAAAACAATTCCAAATAAAAGAAATATTGTCGTTTTTCTTGGGATCACTATCTTTTTAAAAGAATAACTTGGAAATTTACTAATGAGTAAAAGTGAAGTTCCAATAAAAAATATTGGCACCATTAAATTATAATTTAATTGAATGAAATTAAATCCACTTAGGCTAATAATTAAGGGAATTAAAACCAAAATTCCACCAGCAGGTGAGGGAACACCTTCAAAAAAATTATCTCTCCATGATGGTTCTTGGTTTGAGCTTACGTTAAATCTCGCTAAACGTAAGGCAACACAAATTACATAAACCAAACAAAGCAACCATCCAAATCTTCCTAGTGTGTTAAGTTTCCAGAAATACATTATAAATGCTGGAGCCACCCCAAAACTGATCATATCAGTAAGTGAGTCTAATTCTTTTCCAACTTTGGAAGTGCCTTTGATTAATCTAGCTATACGTCCATCTAAACCATCAATTAAAGCTGCAAAAAGGATTGCTATAATTGCTAGTTCGAATCTTCCATCTAAAGCAAATCGGATTGATGATAAACCAATGCATACTCCAATCAATGTGAGCATGTTTGGTAAAATCATTCTTGCTCTTTTTTTATCTGCTACAATCTTTAAATTATTTTTTGGTTGTTCCATTTATTTTTTTGCTAATAGTGTTTCACCCGAAATAGCTTTTTGACCTACTTTTACTAATGGTTGGTAATTTTCGTAATATACATCTGCCCTGCTTCCAAATCTAATCATTCCAACTCTATCACCTTGTTTTAATTCTTGATCTTTATTAGACTCACAAACTATTCTTCTTGCAACAAGACCAGCTATTTGAACTACAATGACATCATTACCATCTGTATCTTTAATCTTAAAATAATTTCTCTCGTTATCTTCACTTGCTTTATCAAGAGAGGCATTAAAAAATTTTCCAGGCTTATATAAAATTTCCTCAATTTTTCCTGCACATGGAGTTCTGTTCACATGACAATCAAAAACATTCATGAAAACACTTATTTTGTTAAATTTTTTATTTTCTAAACCTAATTCTTTTGGACCATCTACTTCTTCGACTTTTAAAATTTCACCATCAGCAGGACTAACTAAATAATTGTCATCTTCGATAATTACTCTATCAGGATCTCTAAAAAAATAATAAACCCAGATTGTTAAAACTAAACCAATCAAACCTAAAAAATCACTTAAAGTATAAAGTATGATTGTAATAATTCCTGCAATAACAAGGAACTTGTATCCCTCAGCGTGAATTTTTGGAAATATCTTACTAAACATGTTCTTCTATTTGATAATTTTTCATTAATATGTATATAAAATTACAAAATTCAATTATTAAGATATAATTAAAGTGAGCAAAATTACTGTAAAAAACCCCATAGTAGAGTTAGATGGTGATGAAATGACCAGAATAATCTGGGAATTTATCAAAAAAAAATTAATCCTTCCTTATCTTGATATTGGCATTGAGTATTACGACTTAGGCATGAAAAGCAGGGATAACTCTGATGACCAGATTACAATTGACTCTGCTAATGCAATTAAGAAAATTGGTGTAGGTATAAAGTGCGCAACAATTACGCCTGATGAAGCACGAGTTGATGAATTTAATTTAAAAAAAATGTGGAGATCACCAAACGGAACAATAAGAAATATTATCGGTGGGACTGTTTTTAGAGAACCAATTATTTGTTCCAACATCCCCAAATTAGTACCGTCATGGTCAGATCCGGTGGTGATTGGTAGACATGCTTTTGGAGATCAATACAGAGCAACTGATTTTAAAGTACCAGGCAAAGGTAAGATGGAAGTTAAATGGACATCTGAAGATGGTAAGGATGAAATTAAGTATGAGGTATTTAATTTTACTGGACCAGGAGTTGCACTTTCAATGTATAACTTAGATAAGTCAATCGAGGATTTTGCAAGGTCTTGTTTTAATTATGGATTAATAAAAAAATGGCCAGTTTATCTTTCAACAAAAAATACTATTCTTAAAAAATATGATGGAAGATTTAAAGATATTTTTGAGGCAGTCTTTAACAAAGAATTCAAAGAAAAATTTGAAAAAGAAAAAATAACTTACGAGCATAGATTAATTGATGACATGGTAGCTTGTGCAATGAAATGGAGTGGTAAATATATTTGGGCTTGTAAAAATTATGATGGTGATGTTCAATCTGATACCATGGCTCAAGGCTATGGATCATTAGGTTTAATGACGAGTACACTTTTAACACCTGACGGAAAAATTATGGAAGCTGAAGCTGCCCATGGGACTGTTACAAGACACTATAGAATGCATCAACAGGGAAAAGAGACATCAACTAATCCTATCGCCTCAATTTTTGCCTGGACAAGAGGCCTTGCACATCGAGGTAAATTAGATGTAAATAATGAACTTATTAAGTTTGCGAATACTATTGAACAAGTTTGCATTGGATGTGTTGAAAGTGGCTCGATGACAAAAGATCTAGCTATATTAATTGGACCGTCGAGCAAGTATTTAACGACAAATCAATTTCTGGATGAAATTGATAAAAATTTAAAAAAGAAACTAAATTAAGGACTTAATTTTTTCGAAAGCTTCATCAATTTTGCTCTTATCTTGACCCCCTGCTTGAGCAAAATCTTTTCTACCACCACCACCTTTCCCACCAATTGTTTCTGATCCTAATTTTGCAAATTTTACAGCGTCATATTTATTGACCAATTTATCTGTAATACCAACTGCAAGCCCAACTTTATCTTCACTGCTTGCGAAAACAATTACAATACCATCGCCCAACTCTTTTTTACCATTATCAACTAATTTTCTTAAATCTTTTGGAGGTAAATCTTGCACTTTTTGAAATCTAACTTTTATATTTTTTATCTTATCATCTTTAATAATGTTTTTTGTTTTATCCTGAAGAACTGAACTAACATTGAGTTGTTCAAGTTGTCTTGAAAGATTTTTTATGATTTCTTTTAAATCATCGTTATCAACATTTGGTTTACCTCCAAGTTTTATAATTTGAGATGATAAGTCTTTAATAGTTTCTTCATCTTTTTGAGTAGATATAGTTGATAACTTTTCTTTATTCCTAATAAAATCCTCAAGTTGTTTATCTCTTAGCGCTTCAACTCTTCTAACACCTGCGGCAATAGACGATTGGCTTACGGTTTTAAATTTTCCAATATCACCAGTATTTTTAACATGTGTTCCTCCACACAACTCAGTTGAGAAATATGCTTCTTTTTCCTTACCCATAGATACCACACGAACTTCTTCTCCATATTTTTCTCCAAAAAAAGCTAGTGCTCCTTTCTCGATAGCAGCCTTTGGTGTCATAATTCTTGTAGTTACTTCAGAACTATTTGAGACATATTCATTAACTAACTTATCAATAGTCTCCAACTCATCATTGGTAATTGGTTTCATATGACTAAAGTCAAATCTTAACCTATCTGGAGCAACTAATGATCCTTTTTGCATAACATGATTACCCAAGGTTCTTCTTAATGACTCGTGGAGTAAGTGAGTAGCAGAATGGTACGCCTTTAAATTATTTCTTCTTTCCACATCTATTTTCATTTCAATTACATCGTTAATCTTTATTTCTCCAGTTTTTAAAGATCCATAATGAACAAATAAGTCTCCAAGTTTTTTTTGTGTGTCCTCTACTTCAAAAATAGAATTACCAGAAACGATTGTTCCTTTGTCTCCGATTTGTCCTCCTGACTCACCGTAAAAAGGAGTTTGATTAGTAATGATCATCCCTTCTTCACCACCAGATAAAGATTTTACTTCTTTATTATCTTTAATTAAATTTAATACGATACCTTCAGACTGATTAGACTCGTAACCTAGAAATTCTGTCGGACCAGCTTTATCTTTAATTGAAAACCATATTGCTTCCTCAGAACTATCTCCAGAACCTTTCCAGTTCTTTTTTGCAAGTTCTTTGCTTTTTTTCATCAATTCATCAAATTTCTTATGATCAACTTTCAATGATTTATTCTTTAAGATGTCTTCTGTAAGATCTAATGGAAAACCATAGGTGTCATATAATTTGAATGCTACATCACCAGGTAAAACTTTATCTATTTTCGCAATTTCATCATTTAAAATTTTAATACCTCTATCAAGTAAAACTAAAAATTTTTCTTCTTCCATCCTTAACGTTTCTTTAATTAAAGATTGAGACCGCTCAAGCTCTGGATAATTTCCTAACATCTCTTTTTTTAAGGTGTCGAAAATTTTATAAAAGATTGGTTCTTTAGATCCTAACAAATGAGAATGTCTCATTCCCCTTCTCATAATTCTTCTAAGAACATATCCACGGCCTTCATTTGAAGGTAAAACACCTTCAGCTAAAAGAAATGAGCTTGCTCTTAAATGATCGGCAATTACTCTAAAACTAGATATATTTTTGTCTTCTTGTTTAACTTTAGTTGCCTCAGATATTGAGCTTATTAGTTTCTTAAAGTGATCCGTTTGATAATTATCATGTGTGCCTTGTAAAAGAGCTGCAATTCTCTCTAATCCCATTCCTGTATCAACAGATGGTTTTGGTAAATCTATTCTTTTATCTTTTGAGACTTGCTCATACTGCATAAAAACTAAGTTCCAAATTTCAATAAAACGATCTCCGTCTTGATCTTTAGTTCCAGGCAAACCGCCTTTTAAATGATCACCATGATCGTAAAATATTTCAGAACAAGGTCCACAAGGTCCTATCTCCCCCATTGACCAAAAGTTATCTGATGTTGAAATTCTAATTATTCTATCATCGCTAAAACCCGCTATTTTCTTCCAAAAATTGAAAGCCTCATCATCCTCATGAAAAACGGTTACATAAATTCTGTTTTTATCTAAACCAAAATCTTTAGTGATTAAATTCCATGCGAGTTCAATACCTCTTTCTTTAAAATAATCTCCAAAAGAAAAATTTCCCAACATTTCAAAAAAAGTATGGTGTCTTGGTGTGTAACCGACATTTTCTAAATCATTATGCTTACCTCCTGCTCTTACACACTTTTGTGAGGTGGTTGCCCTTTGATAATCTCTTTTTTCTAAACCAGTAAATACATTTTTAAACTGAACCATTCCTGAATTGGCAAACATTAAGGTTGGGTCATTATTTGGGACTAAATTGCTAGATTCAACAATCTTATGATCATTTTTTTTGAAGTATTTAAGAAACGTGCTTCTTATTTCATTTAATGATTTGTCCGCCATATTTTTAAAATACAGCTTTTTTGTTCTATGTCTAGATAACGATAAGGGGGAAAGGCGCTTATAATAAGCGCCTTTGTAATTTAAAGATGACCTTTAATTCTAGTTCTTTTTAGGAGGAGTAGCTTCTTTATCTGCCTCTTCTTTTTCTGCTACTTTCTTCTCTTTTTCAATTTTTTCAGGACTTAACGGATTCCCTTCAATTTTTTTAGAAATCACACCTGCTTTTTCTCTAATTGCCATTTCAATTTCTGCAGCAACTTGTGGATTTTGAGCTAAATAGACTTTAGCATTTTCTCTACCTTGTCCAATTTTCTCACCCTTGTAAGCATACCATGCTCCTGATTTTTCAATAATGTCAGCTTTAGAACCTAGGTCTACTAACTCACCCATTTTACTAATTCCTCTTCCATACATTAAATCGAACTCAACAACTTTAAATGGTGGTGCAACTTTATTCTTAACTACTTTAACTCTTGTAGAGTTACCAATAATTTCATCTTTATCTTTGATGGCACCAATTCTTCTAATATCCATTCTCACAGATGAATAAAACTTCAACGCATTTCCACCTGATGTTGTTTCAGGACTTCCAAACATAACTCCTATTTTCATTCTGATTTGGTTAATGAAAATCATCATAGTGTTGGTATTTGAAATTGAACCAGTTAATTTTCTTAAAGCCTGACTCATTAATCTTGATTGAAGACCAACGTGATGATCGCCCATCTCACCTTCAATTTCAGCTCTTGGAGTCAAAGCTGCAACAGAGTCAATTACGATAACCGAAATAGAGCCTGATTTTACTAATGTATCTGCTATTTCTAAAGCTTGCTCACCAGCGTCCGGTTGTGAAATCAAAAGCTCTTCAGTGTTTACTCCTAATTTTTTTGCATAAACTGGGTCCAAAGCATGTTCAGCATCAACGAATGCACAAATTCCACCAGCTTTTTGTGCTTCAGCAACAACTTGTAATGCTAATGTTGTTTTTCCAGAAGACTCTGGTCCATAAACTTCAACAATTCTTCCTTTTGGTAAACCACCTATTCCTAAAGCCAAATCTAAGCTTAAAGAACCCGTAGATATCGACTCGATATCCATAGCTCTTTTTTCACCAAGCTTCATAACTGAGCCTTTTCCGAAGTTGTCAGTTATCTGGCTGATCGCAGCATCTAATGCTTTATTTTTTTCTTTGTTTTCCAATTCTTGATTTTTAGTAGATTTAACTACTTTTAAGTTATTTTTAGTCATTTTTTGCCTTTTTTTTTAATATTTTTATCACTCGAATCATGCTTATAAATGTACACATTTTGTTCTCATTGGCAAGATTTATTTATTTAATGTTAAAAAAGGTAATAATTATCTTAATTTAAGATATTCGCTATTTAATAAACCGATAGATTTTAAAAGATTAAACTGCGAAAGAATGTAGTTTCTCTCTGAGTCTGCCAACGAAATCTGAGCATTCAATAATAAAGAGTTGGACTGAATAACCTCTAAAGTAGTTCTATCTGAACCACTATTATATTCAGCTACAATCCCTTCATTTGCAATTTCAGCAGCATTCACTTGGGCTCTTACTGAACTGAGTAGACTTTTGTTTGATTGATAATTTGACCAAGCACTTGCAACATCTGTTTGGTTCTTTTTAATTGTGTTATTTAAAAGGAGATTTTTTTGTGTCTCTAAACTTTTATTTTTATTTAGATTTGCATAATTCTTACCGCCTGAAAAAAATGGCCACGTCACAGTTGCTTTTAAAGTATCTTGTTCTTTTTCATCATAGGTGGAACTTAGGTCATCCGTTTTTGATCTATCAAAAGATAATGTTGCTGTTGGTGCTAAATCAGATCTTGCACTAGTAGTATCTTTTTTTGATTGTTCATATTCAAGTTGAGCTATAATTAAATCTGGATTGCCTTTTTTTGATATCTCTATTGCAGAGTTTAGTTCATTCGGTAAATTAACTATTACGATAGATGATTTATCTAACGACTCTGCATCATTAATAGTGCCAATCACATTTTCATAATTTAGTTTACTGGTTAGAAAACCGTTTTCAGCTTGGATTAATTTTGCCTGTGCTCCAGCCAAAGAAGACTCTGACTGAGCAACATCTGATAAAGATATATTACCTCTTTCAAGTCTAATTCTATCTGTTTCAACTTGACGATCTAATAAATCAACATTCGATCTATTAATCTTAAGTTTTTCGTTAGCTGCGATTAATCCCGTATAAGCTTCGATTGATTTATATAGAATTTCTTGCTCTTTTTTTAAAAGCTTTGCTTTAGCTAATTCAATACCAATTTTGCTTTTACTTAATTCTGCCCCTCTTCCAAAATCGATTAATGTTTGGGTAATTGTTAATGATTGTACAGTTGGGTCTACATCTGAAATTGTTGCATCTGTTCCATTTTGGTTAGTTAATTTATTGGTATCTTCTGAGCTTTTGCTGCCACTTAAAGTAACCGAGGGTAAATACGAACTTATTGAGATTTTTAAATCTTGCTCAGAAATATTTAAACTTTCTCTTTCGGCATTTAGCTCATTATTGTCATTATAAGCTTTTTTTAATGCTGCAGAAAAAGTTTCGGCATTAGCATTACTAATTAAAAATATAAAGCTTGTAATTATAATTAAAATTCTAATCATTTCTTTTTATATACAGCAGATTTAATTTGATGGTTACTATTTAAATTAAATATTACTGACGCATACTTAGGCATATTTCTAAACATGTTTTGGGTTATTCTTTGATAAGTTTGCATAAAATTTAATACATCTCCCCTGCTCATTATTTTCGATTTCACTTTACTTTTCACCCAAAGTTTCCTCTCTTGTTTTAATCTCCATTTTTGTAATAAGCTAAAATTTTTTGCTTTAAGGTAAATTAAACAATTTAATTGTGAGTATAAGTTTTTGTACTTTGAGTTGAGTTGATGGTTAACATGTTTTCTCCAAATTTTTTTTTGGTCTTTTGCTCTTTCCAATGAATTTATTGCTTTATTTAAAGTGGTATTTTTCTCAGATTTTGCACCAACACACCACCCCTCAAAAATGATTACATCTGGTTTCTTTTTTAAATCATACCATTTTTTTTTATTATACCTGTCATCGATGGCTTTATTAAATGTTGGTAATTTTAACCTTTTAAATTTTTTACTTTTTGACTTTCTAAAGAAATTTAACATCATATTTATATCATGTGTCCCAGGAACTCCCCTAGTTAAAAGCATAGGATGAACTCTTTTTGATAAGTTTATTCGCTCTTTTCTTGTTTTATAAAAGTCATCTATCGAAATCCTAAAAACATTTAATTTAAAGTATTTGGTCAAAATAATTCTGATTAAAGAGCTAATCGTAGTTTTACCAGTTCCTTGACCCCCTGCTAAACCCACAAAATAAGGTCTTGTTTTATTAGCTTTTTTATTAATCCAAAAACACAATGGAATTAAGAAAGACTTAATCATTCTTTCTTTATTTTTAAATTTATCAGCTTTTGTTTCTTGAGATTTAATGAACCTTAAACAATCTTTTTTTACTCTTCCAAAGCATAAACTAAATTGTTCCATGAAAATTATTTTTTATCTAATGGATGATTTTGACCATCGTTTACTGGGACTTCTTTTATGTCAAAAGTATTAATTTCATCAATACATCCAACATTGAATCCTGTCATAGCTGGGTTTATCCTTGGATTATGATGAGTATAAATCCCGCAATCAGAACAAAAGTAATGTTTGGCAACTTTCGAATGAAATTGATAAAGTTTTAATTTGTCTTCCCCTTTGGTAATTTTAAAATCTTCATTTTTTACCATCGACATGATTGCTCCTTTTCTTTTACAAATAGAACAATTACATTTTATTACCTTAGCTAGATCTCCATCTAAATTAATTTCTGCTTCGACAGCTCCACAATGACAAATTAATTTTTTCATTTGATAATTTAAACTATCCTTGGTTGAAGTTATCCACAAGCATACAAAATATAGTTTTGATGTTCATGTTTTGATTCACTTTTGATTCAATTACGGACTCAAAATACAACCTATTGACTGCATTGTATAAGTGCGCTACAAATAAGAACAAAACAAGAACATGAAGCTCACTATTCCTTATTATCTGCATAAAGCTGGTGCTGGTTTTCCCTCACCTGCCACTGATTATATCGAAGAAGATATCGATCTCAACATGCATTTAATCAAAAATGTTCCGGCTACTTTTATTATCAGAGTTCAGGGAAAATCCATGGTGGATGTTGGAATTAATGATGGAGATCTATTAGTTGTTGATAAAAGTTTAAAACCAAAAAACTTTTCAACCGTTATTGCAAATGTTCATGATGAGCTTGTGGTTAAAACTTTAGTTCAAGAAAGAGATAAAAAATTTCTATCATCTGGTTCTAAAGATTTTTCTAATAGAATTTTAATTAACGAAGAAGAAGATGTTTTTATTTGGGGGGTTGTGACTTATGTCATCCATTCTACGTACTAAAAAGTTAGCTCTAGTTGACTGTAATTCTTTCTATGTTTCATGTGAAAGATTATTCAATCCAAGAATAAGAAAAAAACCTGTAGTTGTGTTATCGAATAATGATGGTTGTATCATTTCTAGATCTAATGAGGCAAAAGTTTTGGGAATTAAAATGGGTGAACCTTATTTTAAAGCAAAAGATATCATCGTTAAAAATAAAGTTGAAGTTTTTTCATCAAATTATTCTTTGTATGGAGATTTATCTAGAAGGGTAATGAGAACACTTAAAAGATTTAATACTGAAATAGAAGTTTACTCAATTGATGAAGCATTTATAGATTTATCTAACTTTCCAGACTCTGATGTTGAAAAAGTTGGGAGAGAAATTAGAGAAACAGTTTTACAATGGACAGGTATTCCAACTAGTATTGGAATTGCTAAAACTAAGACTTTAAGTAAAGTTGCAAATCATATTGCAAAGAAAAAACAATCGGGTGTTACTAGTTTAATTGGTATTGAAAACTTAGATCCTATCTTAGAAAAAGTCGAGATTAATGATGTGTGGGGTGTTGGCAGACAACTTACGAAGTTTTATCAAAAAAATGGAATTTATAATGCAAAACAACTTAAAAATAAATCCAATACATGGATCAAAAAATGTTCCAATGTTTTAAGTTCTAGGACTGCAATGGAACTTAGAGGGGTACCGTGTATCGATTTAGAGACAACGCACGCAAAAAGAAAGAGCTGTGTAGTTTCAAGATCGTTTGGAAAAAGAATTGAAAAATTTCAAGAGTTAAAAGAGGCAGTTGCAAATTATTGTTTGAACGCATCCGAAAAGATTAGATCAGAATCTTTAGTTGCAAAAGCAATTACAGTTTTTGTCAGAACTAGTCCTTTTCAAAGAGACTATGGTTATTATTCAAATGCAAAGACAATTGATTTTCCAATCGCAACAAATAATAGTATTGAAACTGTTAAAACTGCAGTCTCGATTTTAGAAAGTATTTTCAAAAATGGATATCGGTACCAAAAAGCAGGTGTCATGCTTGCAGGATTGTGTAATGATGATGGAAGAAAGAATTTATTTTCATCGGAAAAAGATGAGAAGATAAAAAGTCTAATGCAATCAATTGACAATACCAACTATAGGTATGGAAGATCTACACTAAGTCTTGCAAGTGCAGGTGTTCATAAAAAATGGAATATGAGAAGACAGTATTCCTCTAAGATAGATACAGCTGATTTTTATTGTCTGCCAACAATTAGGGCTGTCTAAAAAAATTATCAACCAGTGTTTTTCATTGCAGCTGAAATCCCAGCTATTGAAGTTAGCAAAGCATCGTTTAGATATTGCTTATTTCTAGGGTTTTTATTAACTTGAAGTTTTTTAATCACGGTAGGTTGAATAATATTTAATACCTCAGAGTATATACTTCTAGCGATAATTGGAGATCTAAATTGTTTTCTAATAACAGCAATCTCTTTAGGTGTAATTTTCTTATTCAATTTTTTAATAACATCAAATTGAAACCTAAGTTTCTTACCAACTCTCTTTAAACTTTCATCTGCTAAATATTCTTCATATATTTTTGATATCTCCGGATCAGCTTTTGCAATAACCATATCTAATGTATCAAGCATAGAATTAAAAAATGGCCAATTTTTTTCCATGTCTACTAAGGTTCTTCTAAATTTATCTATATAGGAGTATCTTAGAGCCTCAGCACTCCCAAGCCATGCTGGGAGCATAAGTCTAATTTGTGTCCAGGCAAAAACCCAAGGTATAGCTCTTAAACTTTTTATATTATCAATATTTTTTCTTTTCGATGGTCTCGAACCTATTGAAAGCTTTCCAAGTGCCTTGTGTGGAGTGACTGTTTCAAAGTATTTTATAAATTCTAAACTTTGATTAATATTCTTTCTATAAGAGCTTTTGGATATATCTGACATTTTTTCAATTAGGTTTCTCCAGTTATTTTTTGGGGATGGTGGTGGATTTAAAGTAGCTTCAGTAACAGCGCCTATGTAACTACACAAATTATAATTAGCTAAAGGCTCATAACCATATTTTTGCTGAATAACTTCACCTTGATCAGTAATTCTAATTTTACCCTTAACAGAGTTGGGAGGTAAAGATCTGAGAGTTGCTTGAATTGGACCACCACCTCTTCCTGCAGATCCACCTCGTCCATGAAAAAAAATTACATCTATTTTAAATTTCTTAGCTAAATTCACAATTTCCTCTTGAGCCTTATACTGATGCCAGCTCGCACATATTTTACCAGCGTCCTTGCTGGAGTCTGAATATCCGATCATCACTTCTTGTTTGTTATTAATTAATTTTCTATACCATCTTTGTGAAAATAAAGTCTGCATTATTGATTTTGAATTAATAAGATCATCCAAAGTTTCAAATAAAGGAACAACTCTTAATTTATCTTTAATTTTTGCCTCCTTCTGTAAAAATACTACAGATAATATATCAGAGGCTGAGGTTGTCATTGATATAACATAGGCTCCTAAACTTTCACTCGGCTCACTAGCTAGAGTCTTAAAAGTAGACCAAACCTCTTTATTCTCTTTATTTCTTATTTGCAAATCGTTAATTTGATTTTTTTTTCCAAGTATTTGTTTTTTTAGAAATTCTATTCTTTTATCTTCACTAAATTTTAAATAACTTTTATTATATTTTCTTTGCACAAATTCGTTTATCAATTGACTATGTCTAGAAGACTCTTGCCTGATATCTAGTCTTGCTAAATTAATGCCAAAACATTTAGCTCTTCTCATTAAATCTAACAATTCACCACTAGCTATATTTTCATTTTGGTTTTGCTCAAGAGACTCTCTTACTACTCTTAATGGTTTTAATATTTCTTCACGAGAACTTATTAATTCTTTGTGATTTAAAGGTTTTTTATTGACTAAATGCTGTTCGATAGATCTATGAGTTAATCGAATTTTATCTCTCAAAGGTCTTAAAAAAACTCTATAAGGCTCAAATGATTTTCCAACTTTTTTTTGGATTTTTTTTGAGCATTTTTTCATAGAATAAGACCTTATTATTTTAGTAAGGGCTTTCTCATAAAGTTTTGCAGCTTCCCATCTGGATAGTAAAATTACTTTTCTTGTAACATCAGCAGTTACATTTGGATTGCCATCTCGATCACCTCCCATCCATGAACCGAATACTATGGGATTAAAATTTTTAGGTAAATTTTTACCCATATTTTTTACAAATATAGAGTTTAATTTTCTGTACACTTTCGGAACTGTATCCCACAAACTATCTTCAATTATAGCAAGTCCCCACCTAGCTTCATCAAAAGGTGATGGTCTTACTCTTTTTAAATCATCCGTATTCCAAATAATTGTTAATTCATCAAAAAGTTCTTTATCAAGTATTTTTAGTTTTGACGGAAAATTTTTTAATAACTCCCTTTGCTCGAGTATCTCTATAATCTTATGATGCTTTTGAATTAAAGTTCTTCTTTTAACCTCAGTAGGATGGGCTGTCAAAACTATACCAATATTTAAGTTTTTGGCTAAGTTATATATTTTATTTTTTGAAATATCTTTATTAAATAAATCTTCAAAAATTTCTTCAATAAATAGGTTCTGCTTATTTAATTTTTTTTTATTATTTTCATACTTATTTAAACTTCTAGAGGCATCTACTAATTCTGCTAAATTAATAAAATTCATAAAGTGTGAAAATGCTCTTGTTAATTTAAGAGTATTCTTGGGATCTAGCTTCTTAATGACGTTTATCACTCTGCTATTTAATCTTTTTTGGTTTGGGTTTTTTTTATTAGCTTTTGATAATTTTCTAACTTTTTCAACTAAATCGAAAAACTTTTGACCTTCCTGAGTAATAATAACTTTACCAAGTATGTTACCTAAATATTTAACATCTTCTCTTAAAAGTTTTGTTGGAATTCTTTCGTAATATAAATCCTTTTTTTTCATTTTATTTGATCAATATCTTTTATTTGACTTAATGAATTCTTAAATTCCTCCATATTTTCTCTAAGCGCTAGATTTGATACTGAGTAGACAGCGATCAACAATAAAATTAATGGTATAGACGTAACTATAGAGGCATTACTCTTTATTAGCAAAATATATATTACGATAAAGAGTGCTGATCGAATTAAGAATGTTTTTCTAAAAACACTCATAATTGAGAGCGAGTGTTTTATTAAATTCATAAAATTCATTTTTGAGGGTCCAAAATATCTTGATCCTCTTATAGAGGGAATTGGAATTAAATCGTTTTCGATTTTCTTTAATGATCCAGAAAAACTATTCCAAGTAGATTTTTCTTTAATCATTTTCTCCACAGTTGATTTTGGTAAACAAGTGTAATTCCCAAATTTAATTGATTTACCTGTAAACACAAAAGTAATGAGCTTATGTAATTGATAACAAATTTTAAAAATCAAACTTTCGGATCTTTTAATTCTTTCACCAATAATCGGTTTTTCATGAGATTTTTTTATCTGGTCTAAAAAAATTTTTATTTCCTCTGGCCTATCTTCGCCATCTCCATCCATTGGAATAGCAAAATCAAAATCATCTTTTTCAAAAATATACTTTAATCCTGTAGCAATACATCTCGAGTGACCTTGATTGTGTTTCATATTTAAAATCTTCAACGATTGAATATTTTCAAAAGATTTTTTAATATCTGGACGATCAAAATTTGAGGCATCATTTAAAATAAATATTGATAACTCAAACTCATTATCTAGAGATAAATTATTTATTTCATCTAATAACTTTAGAACTGATTTCCAATCATTAAATATTGGGATTAAAATTTTAATTTTCATTTATTTTTCTTTTTAATATCTACCTAAACATATCTCACCTATACAAATAAATTGAGATGAATTGTTCAATATCTCATCAGTAGTGAATCCTTCCCATGTGGGTCTAGATTCAAGATGATATGAGAGATTGCCAGCTTTCCATTCATCACCAGTTACAAACTCAATCTCTTTTTTAAATTCTTGATTCCAAGTAATTTGGGCTTTTAAAGCAATTTCTTTTCCTTGGTAATCTGTTCTTTTATCAGTTTGAGATATCGATACATATGAATAAATTACTGGGGAAATAAAAAATAAAAAAAAACAACCAAGTAAAAATAAATTAATTTTTTTTAAATTAATTTGAGATTTAAGTAAGTAGACTAAGAAAACACCAAAAAATAAATAAAAAGGTGTCATCCACATTGTCCTAATTTTTGAACCAGTAATCATTGATGTTAATAACATTAAAAAGATTGGAAGAATATTTATTGCTATCAAAAAAATTAATTTTTTATCTTTTAGATTAAATCTAAATTTAATCTTTTTTACTAATAACCAAACCAAAAAGAAAAAAGGAATTAAAATCCCAATTTGTTTGATCAAAAATACAAGTGGTTGATAAAGATGATTTAATATACTGCCATATTCTAAACCTGTTCGTTTTAGACCATATAGAACTGTAACGAAATCGTTATTATAAAGCCAAATTAAATGGGGTATTAATAAAACGATAAATACTTCAAGAGTTACAATGTATTTAAAATCAAATTTTTTTGATTTTTTAAAAAAAATTAAATAAATGAAAAGTAAATCAATCGAAACTAATAAATATATAAATAAATATTTCGATAAAAAACCTATCGCTCCAAATATTGCAACAAAAAAACAATCTAAAAAATTTACTGAATTGGAGTCGTAAATTTTCCAAGTATAATAGACAACCATTGACCAAAAAGGTAATTGGCAAACATTTACATTAAACTCTGGAGAAGTGAAGTTATAGAAATAAATTGAAACTAATAATAATACTGAAATTAGGCTTAATTTAAGGTCTTGTAAAATTTCATAAGCCAATTTGAAAACATAATAAAAGGCAATCACAACAAAAATTTGGCTTAATAAATAGAAAGCCCAATCTTGAGAACCAAAAATTTTAAAAAAAATTTCTAAAAAAAATGCACTCATTGGTGGATGTTTATTAAATCCCCAATCTAAATTACTTCCCCAGGCCAAAGCCTCTATAGTGTCCAGGGGTAAATTACTATTAGTTAAAGAAGGTACAAGCGTCCAAATGATTAAATGTGATACAGCGAAAATAAAAAAAATATTATTTATGTTCCTATTTAAAACATTCATAAACGAATAATTACAATAATTAACGTTGCTTGACACCCTTATTTTGCTGAATATACTCCGTCGAATTCAATTTGAAATTATGGCTAAAACTAAGAAAGTAAAAAAAAAAGTATCTAAATCTAAGACAAAGACTGCGAGTAAGATAAGGACAAAAGCTTTAATTAAGGCTAAAGAAATTAAAAAAAATCCTGTCAAAATTTCAAAAAACTACTTACCGAAAGATACAGAGAAATACATGTGTGAAAAGCATAGGGTATTTTTCAGAATAAAATTACAAGAATGGAGAAAAGAATTAGTTAAAGCAAATAATGAAGCCCTATATAATGGGAGTATGGATGACAACAGTATTTCTGCAGATATAGTAGATCAAGCGAGTTCCTATACTGATAAAAATGTTGAAATGAAAGCAATCAATAGACAAATAAAATTAATATCTGAAATAGATAAAGCTTTAATAAGAATAAAAGACGATACCTATGGTTATTGTCTTGATACAGCGGAGCCTATAGGGTTAAAAAGACTTATGGCCAGACCAGTTGCAAAGTATACTATTGCCGCTCAAGAAAAACATGAAAAGGATGAAAAAGTTCACGCAGATGACTAAAAAAAAGAAAAAAACTAAGAAAGTTCATAATCCAGTAACTTATTATTTTACTAAAAAGTATATATATTATTATTATGGTCTGTTTTGGATAATTTTGTTATTCATTGTATTTAGTTAATGGATACAAAAATAATCTTAATAGTTATCATTGTCCTTGCAATAGAGGTTTCAGGTCACGGAATTTTTGCTTCTTTATTTAGATTGCTATCTTCAATGAATTAGAAAGGTTTAGGTGGTGTTTCACTCTCATTCATAAATGCAAAACCTCTTTTTACACCTTCTCTTTCAGAAATTTCTTCGTACCATCTAGTAAGATTTTTATAATTTTTAAGTCCTATATCATGCCACTCGTGTCTTGCTATCCATGGGTACGTGCCAATATCTGCAATTGTGTAATTGCTCCCTGATAAGTATTTTGAATTAGATAGTCTTTCATCTAATTCTTTGTATATGCGTTTAGAAATATTAAAATATCTATCCTCACCAAATTTACTTTTTCCAGGATTATAATGATGAAATTGATGATGTTGACCTAACATTGGACCCACATAACCCATCTGAGCCATAAGCCATTGGTTGATTTCTAATCTTTCTTCAGAGTTATAAAATTTTCCACTTAATTCAGCTAAGTAAATCAGGATTGCCCCGGATTCAAATACTGTTTTTTTATTTTCTTGATCGATTATTACTGGAATCTTGCTTAAAGGACTGATTTTTTTAAAGTCTTCATTAAATTGTTCGCCATTATTAATATCAACTTTAATAACTTTATAGCTAAATCCAATTTCCTCAAGCATAATACTAATTTTTTTACCATTAGGTGTATTAGCTGAGTAAAGATCTATCACTCTTTTTTTCCTAGTCTTTTCAATAAATTTGTCGAAGTAGTTGTAAATTCAAATCTATATTTTTCGTTAGGTCTTGCTAATTTAAAACATGCTCTCGCTGCTAAAGCACCTTCGTGGAAGCCTGATAAAATTAGTTTTAATTTACCAGGATAGTTACAAATATCACCCACTGCGTAAATACCTTTTTGATTTGTTTCAAATTTTTCAGTATCAACTTCAATAGTTTTTTTATTCAAATTAAGTCCCCAATTAGCAATTGGTCCTAATTGCATAATAAGACCAAAAAACCCTAGAACATAATCAGATTTTAGGTTTTGTATTTCACTATTGTCATGTTTAATATCTATACTTTCAATTTTTTCATTTCCATGCACATTACTCATTTGATATTTTGTAAATAGATTAATTTTACCAGCTTTTTTAAGTTCATACATTTTATTTACTGTTGCTCGTGCGCCTCTAAATTCATCTCTTCTGTGTATCAAATTAACATTGCTATCTTTTGATAATTCAATAGCCCAATCCAGTGCACTATCTCCTCCTCCAAAAATCGAAACAGTTTTTCCTTTAAATACACTCTTATTTTTTACAGAATAAAATAATGATTTATTCTCAAATTTCTCACATTCTTTTGGCGAAAATTTTCGAGGTTCAAATGAGCCAACACCACCTGCAATAATTACATTGGGTGTTTTAAAAGAGTTTCCACCACTAGTTTTTACTAACCAATTGTCATTTTCTTTCTTAACCTCATCAACTCTCTCATTTAAATGAAATTTGATATCAAAAGGTTTTAATTGATTTAATAAATTATTTGTTAATTCCTCACCTGTGCACTCAGGTACAGCTGGTATGTCATAAATTGGTTTATCTGGATAGAGCTCAATACATTGACCTCCAATCTTATCCAAGTTATCAATAATCTCACAATTTAACCCAATTAATTTTAGTTGATGTGCAGTAAATAATCCTGTCGGACCTGCTCCAATAATTAATGCATCGGTTTTATTCATCTAAGCTTGCTTAGATGGTATATTTACTTCTAATCCATCTAAATCGTCTGAAACAATTATTTGACAACTAAGTCTGCTATATGGTTTTGGTTCAAATGCCATATCTAACATGTCTTCTTCACCGTCCTCTTTTTTTGGTAATTTATTAAACCAATCTTCTTTGACATAAACATGGCAAGTCGCACAAGCCATTCCGCCACCACAGTCAGCATCTATTCCTGGAATATCATTTTGGACTGCACCCTCCATAACTGTCAATCCATTTTGAACCTCTATGGTATAAGTTTCATTGTCATGGGTATTGTAGGTTATTTTTGGCATATGGATGTATATAAGGCTAAAAAAAAATAGGGCAAGTATGCAAAACATACTCGCCCTATAAATTTAGTTTAAATAGTAATTATCTAGCTCTTGCACCAGCTCCAGAACTCATTGCAGCAGCCCAGATTACAAGACCAAATGCAATTTTGTTAATGAAGTCAGCTAAGTTGTAAACAACGTTTAATGAGTTAGCATCTACACCACCTGTTAAGTAACCAAATACATAACCTAATGGATAAATAGCCCAACCAACGGTTACAATCATTCTCATTGCACCGAACGCAGTTACTAGAGCTTTATTTCCACTCTTAGCGGCAGCTCTTCCAGCTTCACCAGAGAATATTTCATAGAGAATGTAGATCCATCCAGCCATACCGATTACGAAACCAAGTGTAGCGTTGATGTATCCAGCTTCTCCTAAATATCCACCGATTAACATTACTAATGAACCGATTAACAATCTCCAGAACATTCCAGAATTTGCTTTTCTTACTGCTACTAGAATTAAGTAGAATTCAACCATCTGTAATGGCACAGTAATTAACCAGTCAATATATCTATATACTGTTGGTGAGTCACCTGTAGCAACCCATACTTCTCTCATGTACATGTAGTGAATGAAAGCAATACCAGTTACTAGACCAGCAACAGTTACTGATGTTTTCCACGCAGGGTTAACAGTACCTCTTTCCATAAAGAAAAAAGCTGTACTAGCTAACATACCCATTGAAATTATCCAAAAAGATATTCCAACAAAGTCATCCTGAGCTAACATCGTTGCGTCTGCTGCGTTAGCAACACCTGCATAACCCACAAGGGCTAAGGCTGCTAGAGCAAACAGTTTAAGTTTTTTCATAAAAAACTCCCTCTTTAGTTAGTTTTTACTTATTTTAGTTTATATAAACTAAGCTTAGGCTTCCCCAAGCAAAAGTTGTGGTTAAATACCAAATAAAAACACTTAATAGAAGACATAATTGTCATTAATTTACATTGATTTTACTCATTTTTTAAAATTAAATACAATTTGTGATTTAAAAACCACAATAAATTAACTATCGAATCAATATTATTATGTCGGATAAATTTAAGGAAATTTATAAAAAATCAATTGAAAGTCCTGAAAATTTCTGGAGAGAAGCATCTGACGATATCTTTTGGTTTAAAAAACCCACAAAAATTTTAAACAAATTAAACCCACCTTTTTACAAATGGTTTGAAGATGGAGTTACAAACACTTGCTACAATGCCTTAGATATTCATATTGATAAGGGTCAAGGAAAGAAAACTGCACTTATCTACGATAGTCCGATCACAGGAAACAAAAGTAATCTTACATATGAGGAGTTAAGATCAAAAGTGTCTAAATTTGCAGGAGCGTTAAAAAATCAAGGTGTGAGTAAGGGGGATAGAGTAATAATTTATATGCCAATGATCTCTGAAGCAGTCATTGCGATGCTTGCTTGCGGAAGACTTGGAGCAATTCACTCAGTTGTTTTTGGTGGATTTGCGTCAAATGAACTTGCAAGCAGAATAGATGATAGTAAAGCTAAAATTCTTGTAACAGCGTCATGTGGTTTTGAGCCTGGAAGAACAGTTGAATACAAACCATTAGTTGATGAAGCTATCAAACTAGCAAAACATAAGATTAGTAAGATGATTTTATTTCAAAGAAAAGGTCATGAAGTTAAATTAAATGCACCAAACGAAATTAGTTGGCACGAAGCATTAGCTAATGCTAAGGATACTGACTGTGTAGAGATGAATTCAAATGAGTTTGCCTATATACTATATACCTCGGGTACAACAGGAACACCTAAAGGAATAGTAAGAGATATCGGGGGTCACATAGTGGCTTTGAAATGGACTATGAAAAATATCTACAACATTGATGAAGGAGAAATTTGGTGGTCTGCTAGTGATATTGGGTGGATTGTAGGTCATTCTTATATTGTTTATGCGCCATTGTTTAAAGGATGTACAACAGTACTGTTTGAAGGTAAACCAGTAGGGACTCCAGATGCAGGTGCATTTTGGAAAATTATTTCAGATTATAAAGTAAAATCATTATTTACAGCTCCAACAGCCTTTAGAGCAATTAAGAAAGAGGATCCCGAAGGAAAATTTTTTTCTAAATATGATCTTACTAACTTTGAAAGCTTATTTCTTGCTGGTGAAAGGGCAGATCCTGATACAATTAAATGGGCAGAAAATTTATTAAAAGTTCCAGTGATTGACCATTGGTGGCAAACTGAAACTAGCTGGGCGATTAGCTCTAATTGTACAGGAATTGAAATGATGAAAACAAAATATGGTTCGGCATGCAAGGCTGTTCCAGGTTATGATGTAAAAATAATAAAATCAGATAAAACTTTAGCTGAACCTAATGAAATGGGAGACATAGTAGTTAAGCTTCCTTTGCCGCCAGGAACTTTTCCTACTCTTTGGAATGCAGATCAAAGATATAAAGAAAATTATATGTCAAATTATGATGGCTACTATCAAACTTATGATGCAGGTCATATAGATGAAGATGGATATATATGGATTATGTCGAGAACTGATGACATTATAAATGTAGCAGGCCATAGATTGTCCACTGGAGCAATTGAGGAGGTTCTATCTGAGCATCAATCAGTTGCTGAATGCGCTGTTCTTGGAATCGCTGATAAATTAAAAGGTCAACTTCCTATTGGGCTTATAGTTTTAAAAACAGGTGTCGAAAAAGATAATGAAACTATATCGAAGGAATGTATAAAAATGGTAAGAGATAAAATTGGTCCAGTTGCAGCTTTTAAAGTTGCAATTGTTATTAAAAGACTTCCAAAAACAAGATCAGGTAAAATTTTAAGAGGTACAATAAGAAAAATTGCAGATAGTGTTCAATACAAAATTCCACCAACGATTGATGATCCCACTATTTTAGACGAAATTAAAGAGGAATTAATTAAAACTAAAATTCTAAAAAGTGCTTAAAACTTATTTTTTTCTTGGTGGAGCGATCTTTTGTGAAGTAGCAGGAACAATGTTATTACCTATTTCTCAAAATTTTACAAAAATTCTTCCAACTGTAGCGCTTGGAATATCTTACATTTCTGCGCTCTACCTTTTGACTTTTGTAGTCAATAAATTACCAATTGCAATTGTTTATGCAACTTGGAGCGGCCTTGGTATTTTTACAATATCAATTTTAGGCTATATTTTTTTTAAACAAAATCTAAGTTGGCAAGCTGTGTTGGGCTTATTCTTAATTATTGTTGGTGTTATTTTGGTAAATTCTTTCAGTGAAACAATCTAACTATGAGTAAATTTAATAACAGGAAAAAAATTTGTATAATCGGTGGTGGTTTTTATGGTTGTTATATTGCAAAAAAAATCAAAGAGAATTATGCAAATATAGATATTGA
Organism: uncultured Pelagibacteraceae bacterium; assembly: GCA_902516425.1. GTDB lineage: Bacteria > Pseudomonadota > Alphaproteobacteria > Pelagibacterales > Pelagibacteraceae > Pelagibacter. The sequence goes on along the minus strand of CABXYE010000006.1, from coordinate 16,876 downwards.
AATCTTTGAAAAAAATATGAGCCTTATAACTGAGGCTGGAAAAAATAATCAATATAGGCTTCATCTAGGATTTCACTATCCAAGATCATTAGAAACAATAAGACAAACTCAAAAGGGCTCAAAAATATTTATAAATGAATTTAAAAGATTTATCTCAAAACCAAAAAAAAATCTCTATCTAATCCATAAAAAAAGTCTGATAACTTATGCTAAATATAAAAAAATATTTAAAAGTTTAAATATAAAATTTAAAGAAATGAATTTAAAAGATATAAATTTTTTAAAAAATAAAGAGATGTATCAGGGAGTAATAAATACTAATGAACAAGTAATTTTAATTGATAAACTTATTCCAAGTCTTACTCAATTTGTGAAAAAAAATTGTAAAGTAAATTTCAAAAACGAAATTAGAAAGGTAAATTCTGTTAAGGGAGAAATTTTTGACAAAAATAATAAAGTCAAAAAATTTGATTGTATAATTAACACTTCTTATACTAATCCTAACCTAGGTCTCAAAAAAAAATATAAAATTAAATACGAAATTGCTGGAATGGTTAAAATCAAAAATACATTAAAAGACAGTGCAATTACAATTATGGATGGACCATTTGTTTCATTATATCCAAGAAATAACACTGAAGCATCGATCTCAAGTGTCAAATTCACACCTATAAAAAAATTTCGAAAATTATCAGACTTAAAAAAATATACAAGTTTAGCAGTTAAGAATAAAAAAATTATTGAGGAAAAAATAATTAATCATTCAAGGGAATTCTTTAATGATAATATTAAGATAATCAATTATGGTCTTATCATTTCTCCAAAGGTAAAAATTCTTAACGATAAACGCAGTGAAAGACTTTCCATAGTAAAGCAAAATAATAAAATCTTGAGTCTTTTATGTGGAAAATTAGATGCTGCTCCACTAGCTTATAAAAGTATTGAGAAGTACTTGAATAAATTTAGTTAAGTAAAAAATTATTTATTTTCATTACATTAAAAGTAAGAATTTTATTTTTATGATAAAAATTTTTATTATTTATATTCATGAATAATCTTTTGTAAAAAGTTCCCATAGGATTGTTAATTATATACTCCTTCTTTGTTTTTTGATTGACTATATAATTAATAAAATTATTTTTCTGTAATTTAGTTTTTCTAACTAATAATAAATTATTATATTTAATCTTAAGTATAGTTTTTTTAAAGAGATTTTCTTTTAAATTTATCTTGATTACAAAGTTATCAAAATTTAGGGTTGCCCGCCATTGATTCTTTTTGACAAGCAAATCTTTAAAAGTAACTTTTCTTTTAAAAATATTATTTTTCAGAAAAATATGAAAAAAAGTCAAAGCATGGGGCATTAAATTAATGCATATATTTTTATAATTTTCTTTGCCGCCCGTTTGAAAATCAAAAGAAATTTTTTTAATTTTACTATCATTGGATGAAAATTTTTTAAAACTTTCCGCTAAAAATAAAAATGGATAACAAACAATAATCTTTTTATTTTTTTTATAAAAATTTTTTAAGATATTCTCGTAATTATCTTTAAATTTTAAAAGAGATATTATTGGCTTTTCAATAATTATTACTGATTTAAATTTATGTGCAATTTTAAGATGTTTATCGTGAATTTTTGTATTAGAACAAATACAAATAATATTAAAAAAATTTTTTTTCAAAACATTAATATCTGAGTGGAAAAATGAAACTTTTTTAGAAATCTTACCTTTAACGTTTGAGATAATTTTTTTTCTCTTTTTAATTGACCTACTTACAAAAGTAATCTCTTTAACTCCATTATTTATTAGTTGTTCCGCATGTACTTCAGCAATTTTGGTTGATCCAATAATGACACAGTTCATAAACTTAAAATTTTGTTAAAAAAATTTGTAACATGAAAGTCTAAACTTTTATTAATAGGTAGTTTATTTTTTCTCAAAATATAATTTAAAAAGTCAAATGCCTCTTTACGTCTTACCCACCACTCTTTAGATCGATATTTTATATATTTGGTATCCATACTCTGATCAACCTGTCTATAATAAGTAAAATGAGACTTATAGATATAAAATTTTTTTAAAATTAATGAATAATAAACCGCTAAACGAAAATCAATTGCTAAATTGGGAAATTTTTTAAATCCAATTTTTTTAATTGCTACTTTTAAATATTTTTTTTCAAAACACATACAACTTGTTGGTGGGAATTTTGGCCATTTGTTCTTAAAGATTTTGTAGGGAAAACTTTTTTTGATTTCTTTATTTTTAAATTTTAAAATTGGTAAATCCAAAATAAATTTAATATTTTTATTATTTTTAAATATATTTACTATACTTGTTATTTTATTGTCATGAAAATAATCATCAGAGTCTAATAAAAAAATGTACTTACCTTTTGCTTTAGATAATCCTTTTTTAACAGCATCTATATGATTAAAAGTTGCATATTTTTCTTTTTTTTTCGAATTTGAAAAAACACTAAAATTTAGTTTATTTTTTTTTTTAAAATTTTTTATTTTAATTAATGAGTTATCACTAGACTTGTCGTCAATAAAGATAATTTCTTTTTTTTCGTAGGATTGATTAAGACAAGATCTCAATGATTTCAATATAAAATTTGATTTATTATAATTTGTTATAATTACTGATACTAACGGAGTTTTATTTGCTTTTTTCATTTAAATTTAAATTGATAAATTTTCAAATAAATTTTAAAGGAGTGCCCTCAGGGTCACCTATAATCTTACCATTTTTCATTTTTATTCTGCCAGAAATTATTGTTGCTACTGGTGTACCTTTAAACTCAAAACCATTAAAAGGCGACCAGCTACACTTGCTTTCTATATTTTCATTTTTGATAATAATTTTTTTATCCATATCAATAATTGTGAAATCAGCATCATATCCCTCTTTTATAAATCCTTTATTTTGAATTCCAAAAATCTTTACTGGATTTTCACATACTAGATTTATTAGTTGAGTAAGAGATAACCTTCCATGATTTACATGATCTAACATTACTGGCATGAGTGTTTGAACACCTGGCATACCTGATGGAGAATTAGGGTACTCTTTATCTTTATTCTCTTTTAAATGTGGTGCGTGATCTGACCCAATCGTATCATTCAAATTTTTTTTTACAGCATACCACAATCGATCATAATGAGACTTGTCTCTTATTGGAGGATTCATTTGAGCATATGTTCCAAGTTTATTATAACAATCAGGTGCATAGATCGTTAAATGTTGTGGTGTAATTTCAAAAGTAATATTACCTTTATGTAGAGATAAGAAATCTACCTCTTGTTTAGTAGTAATGTGTAATATATGCGCTTTCTTATCATGTTTTTCAGCAAGCCTAACTATTCTTCTTGTAGATGAAATTGCACACTCTTCACTTCTCCAAACTGGATGGGAGTGAACATCACCATTTTTAATTAATTTTTTATTCTTTTTTAAAATTTCCTCGTCCTCTGAGTGTACAGCTACTACCTTTGAACTATTTTGAAAAACTTTATCAATATCTTCTTCTAGTGCTACTAAAAGATTTCCTGTTGAAGACCCTACAAATAATTTAATTCCACAGCACCCCTCTAAATTTTTTAATTCCGCAAGTTGACTTACGTTTCCTGCGGTTGCACCAAAATAAAAGGCGTAATTGCAGTACATTCTGTTTTTCGCAAGATCTAATTTTCTCTGAAATTCTTTTAAATTTGAGGTTGGCGGGTTTGTGTTAGGCATTTCAAATACTCCTGTAATACCTCCAGCTACTGCTGCTTTACTTCCAGAATTAAGATCCTCTGTATCCGTAGAGCCTGGTTCTCTAAAGTGAGTCTGGGTATCTATACAGCCAGGTAATATAATTTGATTTTTGGCATCATAAACTTCTATTGACTCTTCTGATATTTTACCGATCTTTAATATTTTGCCATCTTTAACAGCAATATCTTTATCCTCTAGTTTCCCGTTTACGTAACATTGCCCGTTTTTAATTATTAGATCTAACATTTATGAAAAAAGGTATTATATTAAATTTAATAATCAATCAAATATGAATAATAGTGTTTATATATTAAAAGATAGAGCCATACTTTATGTAAATGGTAATGATGCAAGAGATTTTTTACAAAATTTAATTAGTAATGACATCAATAAAGTTACTAATAATTCAAGTTGTTTTGCCTCTTTATTAACACCTCAAGGAAAGTTTCTCTATGAATTTATAGTTGTTAAACATAAGACAGGGTATTTTCTTGACTGTGAAAAATCTCAATCTGAAGAAATATTTAAACAACTTAATCTATACAAATTAAGATCTAAATTAGAAATTCTAAATCTTAGTAATGAATTTGTTGTTGCAAGTTTTGGATATGAAAAATATTTATCTATTGAAGGATCAAAAGATATATTGGGCTTTACTCTTAAATATAGAGAAGACCCAGTAATTTTAGATCCAAGAAACAAAAACCTAGGGGCTAGATTAATTGTCAATTTAGAAAAGCTTTATCTTTCTCTTAAAAAACTTGATTTGAAAGACAGTAAAATCGAAAATTATTATAGTCAAAGTCATAAACTTGGAATCGTTCCAAAAAATTCAAATAAATTAAAAAATAAATTGTTTGGCATAGAATGTAACTTTGAAGAGCTAAATGGAATTGATTTTAACAAAGGCTGTTATGTTGGTCAAGAAAACACTGCGAGAATTAAGTTAAAAAATAAACTATCAAAAAGATTATTACCAATAGAAATTATTGATGGAAAAATATATGAAGATGAAATAATTAATATTAATGATGTTGAAATTGGAAAAGTATTGATTAATGTAGAATATCCCTTTGCTTTAGTTAAATATACGAATAAAAATTTTGATAAAAATCATGTATATAAAAGTAAAAATAGTTCATTTAAAATATTTATACCTGAATGGCTTAAAATTTAGTCTTTAAAATTTTATCTTTTATCTGAAAATTTTTTTTTATTAAAAAACTTTTTCTTAAAACGTTTTTTTTTTGCATTAAACTTTTTTTTCAAACTAAAAGATCTACTGCCTTTTTTCCCCCTTTTGTCTCTTCTCCCTTTTTTATCAAAAGAACGTCTGTCTTTTTTTCCTTTACGTCTAAAATTACTCCCCGGTTCTGCTTTAAAATTTGGATCAATTAATTTTTGAATGGCATTCCATTTTAACCAATCTCCATTTCCAATAAAACTTAATGCTGAACCCTCAGCTCCAGCTCTAGCTGTTCTTCCAATTCTATGAATAAAATCTTCAGGCACTTGAGGTAAATCAAAATTAATTACATGTTTAATAGCTGGTATATCCAATCCTCGGCTCGCTACATCTGTTCCCACTAATATTCTAAAATGATTATTTCTAAATGCTTTTATTACTCTATCTCTTTTGTTTTGTCGTAAATTTCCATGAATTGCATCAGCATCATGATCATCATGTTTTAATCTTTTAACCATCTTTTCAGCACTTCTTCTGGTTTTTACAAATATTAAAATAGAACCTTTTCTTGTATAAATTTCTTTAATTAGTTGATTGTATTTATCTACATCATTCAAACGTAATGCTTCTTGTTTTATTTTTTCGATGGGTGTTGATGTTGAGCCAACTGAAATTCGAACAGGTTGATTTAAATATTTTTCAGCTAGCTTTAAAATATCATTAGGTAATGTAGCTGAAAATAATAATGTTTGATGCTTTCTAGGAACAGTTTCTAATACTTGATTAATTTGAGGTGTAAAACCCATATCTAACATTCTGTCAGACTCGTCCAAAACTAAAAAAGTTGTATTGTTTAATCTTAAAGTTTTGCGTTTAAGATGATCATTAATCCTCCCAGGTGTACCAACAATTAATCTAGGATTTCTTCGCATTTGTTTTAGTTGTTTTTGCATAGAGTCACCTCCAATTAATAAAGCGGTTCTGACGTTTCCTCTTCCAATTAAGTTATTCATAGTTTGCATAACTTGTGTTGCTAGTTCTCTAGTTGGCGTCATTACTAACGCAGTATCTTTTTTTGTTTTCAGTAAAAAATTTATTAAAGGAACACCAAAAGCTCCTGTTTTTCCTGTTCCAGTTTGTGCGGTACCTAAAATATCCTTGCCTTCCAAAGCAATAGGTATAGCCTTGGCCTGAATAGGTGTGGGTGTTTTAAAATTAATTTTTGCTAAAGACTCAATGAGAGTTTCTTGCAATTTTAGAGATAAAAAGTTTTTCATAGTTGGTTAATTTTATTTAATTAAGTTAAGCCATCATTGGCTCTATACTTTTAATGGTGTCTTAACAAGACATTAACTGTCCAAATACATTAGTGAGTAAAACTTCAACATAGATTAGATGCAATTTTGCTTCTTTTTAAAAAAAGCTTATATAAAAACTAATTATGGTGCGGTCGGAGAGAATCGAACTCTCATGGAAAAAATCCACACGGCCCTCAACCGTGCCTGTCTACCAATTTCAGCACAACCGCATAATTATAATTTAGTCAATATTAATATGTGTTTTGAGATTTTAAAAAGAATAAATTTTTTATAATGAAAAATTAGTTATTTAATTTTAAATAAACCATATTTAAGTATGCAGAAAAACGCCCAAAATGCATCTTTAATTCCAATTTTCTTACCTTCGGCATAACTTCTACCAAAATAACTAATTCCTACTTCAAAAATTTTTAAATCTTTTCTTAAATTACTAATTTTATGAGTTACCTCAATTTCGAAACCAAAAGAATTTTCTTTTATATTTATTTTTTCAAATAATTTCCTTTTAAATAATTTATATCCAACTTCAACATCAGTTAAATTCAAATCAGAAAAAATATTAGACGAAAATGTAATTATTTTATTTGCAATAGAATGAAAAAAAAATAAAACTCTATTTATTTCTGTAGTTTTAAATCTTGAGCCGTATACAACGTCTGCGTCATAATCTTTAAATGGTTTTAATAAATTATCATAATTTTCAGGTAAATACTCTAAATCCGCGTCTTGTATAAGTATAATATCATTGGTTGAATTATTTATGCCAACATTAACACTATAACCTTTACCAAAATTTTTTTCATTTCTATAATATTTATCATAAAGTTCTTTATTCTCTTTTAATAAAATTTCGGTTCTATCATTGGAGTTATCATCAACAATTATTACTTCGAAAACATAATCTTTTAATTGAACTTTTTTTTGATTAATTAATCCTAATTGCTTAATTATAGTTTTTTCCTCATTGTAAACTGGTATAATAATTGAAACTGATATCATAAAATTATTTTATTTTGAAAAAAACAGATACAATCCTAAAAAAATTATTTAAGAGAAAAGAATTACAGACTATTTTATTTATTTTTTTTCTCATTTGCATACTAGTTAAAAATAATAACTTTTTTAAAAATTCATTTGAACTTATATATACTAACTATGAATCAAGACTACAATCAACTGCGTATGGTTTTTGTGAAATTCCAGGCCATGAATACAGTAAAAACTTAGGCACAGGTTATATTTTTTTTATAAAAGATAAATTTGAGCTTAAAAAAATTCCTATAATAAAAGATTTTAATATTTCACCAAATCAAAGATGGGTTTTTCAGGATTATGATGAGATTAACAAAAAAAAAATTATAATATTAAACAATCTTGATAATGATGGGAGCCCAAAATTTAAATTAAATAAATATAAAATATTACATAATCACAAAAATAATTGTTTATTTTTAGAAAAGAATGATTGAATTTTTATATATTTGCTTCTCAGTTTTTTTTTTGTGTTTATTGGTATTTGTTCCAATAAATAATATTTTTTTTATAAAAAAGAAAAATTTAGAATTCAATATTTTTGATTATACTACCTTAAATATTTTGGTATTTTCAAATATAATATTAATTTTTGCAATTCTTAAAATTTCTATTTCTTTTTCTGTATACATATTTTATTTATTAATTTTTTTAACAATATTTGTTTTTAAGAAATTCATTAAAAATAATATTTTTAAAAAAGAAGTTTATTATTATTTTTCATTTTTATTTTTAATATTTTTCATATTAAGCATCGATATCGCTTATTACTTAACATTAGGATGGGATGCTCAAAGTATATGGTTTCCAAAAGCTATTAGTTTTTATAATGACGAGAGTCTTTTAGAGATATCAAAATTTTCAAGACATCCTGAATATCCATTTTTTGGATCCTTAAGTTGGGCATTTTTTTGGAAGTTTTTTCATTTAGAAAAAGAGTATATGGGTAGATTTTTTTATTTATTAATATTTTTGATATCAATATTTAATTTTGTGGATATTTTAAGAATATCAAGAACTAAAAAATTTTTACTATCGCTCGTTTTTATTTCATTAATTTACGATTATTGGCATTTCAGAGGTTATCAAGAAATTATTATTTTTTCTTTAATACTTATTATCTCAAAGTACCTTTATTTTATTTTTTGTGAGAACCAAACAAAAATAAAATTTTTAATAATCATTTTAATCTCCTCAAATTTGTTGATCTGGACAAAAAACGAAGGTATTTTTTTTATTTTATTTATTCATTTCCTATTATTATTTTCTAAGTATGAAAAAAAAATAAAGGTTTTAAATATTTCTTTAATACTAATTCTAATTTCATTGCGATTTTTAATTTATAAAATTTATAACTTAGAAGTTGGTCTACAAGATAACTATAATTTCAGTAACATTTTTATAGTTTTTTTAGAAAATTTAACACTATCAAATATTATATTAATTATGGAAAATATTTTTTTAACAATTTTTAAATTTCCGATTATTTTAATCAGTTTAATTTTTTCTTTAATCTTACTTTTTGATAAATCGGTAATTAAAAATGTTTTGTTTGTTTATATCTATTTATTGATCCATTTAGGTTTCATCTTTATAATTTACTTATCGACTAGTACTGATGTTTATTGGATGGTAGTAACTGGTCTTAATAGAGTTTTTTTTGAAGCCTCATCGATTTACTTATTATTTCCTATTTTTTACTTAAAAAAGAAATTTAAAATTTAGAATATTAATATTTTCAAGCTAATTTAATCATATTATTTGATTTCTGCGACTAATAATGAAATGATAATTTATCGTTTGATTGATAAGATTTCGTATGGAAAATTTAAAGGAAATTAAAAAAGTCACAGACCCAATATACCAAAAAATTTCAAAGGTTATGCCGGAAATTGAGTGGTCAGTGCATGCGCCATATATTTATAAAATTAATAAGCTTAAAAAAGAAAAAAATGCTGTAATACTTGCTCATAACTATCAAACTCCAGAAATTTATCACGGTATTGCTGACTTTTCTGCAGACTCTTTAGCTCTTGCCGTTGAAGCATCAAAAACTTCAGCAGATATAATTATAATGGCTGGAGTTCACTTTATGGCTGAGACTGCAAAATTAATGAGTCCAGACAAAAAGGTTTTATTACCTGACATGATGGCAGGTTGTTCGTTATCTTCTTCAATTACAGGTAAAGATGTCAGATTGTTAAAGGAAAAGTATCCGGGAGTTCCTGTCGTTTCGTATGTAAATACATCTGCTGATGTAAAAGCAGAGACAGATGTGTGTTGTACTTCTGCTAATGCAGTTAAAATTGTAAAATCTTTAGGTGTTAGAAAAGTTATTTTTTTACCTGATGACTATTTAGCTAAATATGTTGCTTCACAGACTGATGTTGAAATTATATCGTGGAAAGGAATTTGTATTGTTCATGATCAATTTAATGAAAATGAAATCAAGAATATAAGGAAAAATAACCCTGGAATTAAAATAATTGCGCATCCTGAATGTCCACCAGAAGTAATTAAAGCAAGTGATTTTGCGGGATCAACATCGGGTATGATAAATTATGTTAAAGATAATCAGCCTAAAAAAGTAATGATGGTAACTGAATGTTCTATGAGTGATAACATTCAAGTCGAAAATCCAAACGTAGAATTTATAAGACCTTGTAATATGTGTCCACATATGAAGAAAATCACATTACCAAAAATTTTAGACTGTTTAGAAAATGAAACTGGTGAAATTATCATGGACCAAGAAACAATTGATAAAGCTAGATTGTCAGTAGAAAAAATGGTTGCTATCGGTAGATAACGTTTCGTGTCAACAATTAAATTAAGTGAAACTTTTATTAAAGACAGGGTGAAACTTGCTATAACGGAAGACTTATATCCTCATGGAGATATAACATCTAATCTACTAAATAATAACAAAATTATTGAAGCAAAAATAATTTCTAATCAAAAAGCAATTGTTGCAGGTTTGCTATTTGTAAAACAGTCTTTTGAGCAAGTTGACAAAAAAATTAAGATTATAATTACAAAAAAAGATGGATCCTTAGTGCAAAAAAATTCTATAATTGCAATCATAAAGGGTAAAGCTAATTCAATATTGATTGCAGAAAGGGTTGCGTTAAATTTTTTATCTCATATTTCTGGTATAGCTACAAAAACAAATCAATTTGTAAAACTAGCTGGAAAAAAATGTAAAATTTGCTGCACTAGAAAAACTTTACCAAATTATAGAGTTATTCAAAAATATGCAGTCAAATTAGGAGGTGGTACAAATCATAGATTTAATTTAAGTGATGAATTTTTGATTAAAGATAATCATATTGCTAGTTCTAATTTAAGAGAATTAGTTTCATTAGCAATAAAAAATAAAAGAGGGAAAAAAATTACGGTCGAGGTGGATAATTTAAAACAACTGAAAAAAATTATTGGACTAAAATTTAATACTATTTTGTTTGATAATATGAGTATTAAAAATCTTCGAGTAGGTGTAAAACTTATGAAAAAATATTATGAAACAGAGGCTTCAGGAAATATTAATCTTAAAACTGTAAAATCTGTTGCTGCAACTGGGGTAGATAGAATTTCAATTGGAAGCATTACTCATAGCGTACCAGCCATAGATTTCAAACTAGAAATCTAGATTATAAGATTTTATTAATTTTTATTTCTTGAAAGCTCAGCCTGCGCTGCTGCTAATCTAGCTATAGGTACTCTGTAAGGTGAACAGGAAACATAATTAAGACCAGCTTTTGAACAAAATTTGATACTCTTTGGATCACCACCATGTTCTCCACATATACCCAGCTTGATTTTTTTATTTTGTTTTTTTCCTTTAGAAACTGCTATTTCAACTAAATCTTTCACTCCATCATCAATAGATATGAACGGATCAATAGTAAAAATCTTGTTATCTATATAATCATTTAAAAATTTACCACTATCGTCTCTACTTATTCCAAAAGTTGTTTGTGTTAAATCATTGGTACCAAAACTAAAAAATTCAGCATGTTTTGCAATATCATCAGCCTTGATTGCTGCTCTAGGTAACTCAATCATTGTACCTACAAGAAATTCAATTTTTGTTTTATTTTCTTTTTGAACCTTTCTTGCAATATTAATTACTAAATCTTTCATTATTTTAATCTCGGCTTCAGTTGAAACTAGAGGAATCATTATCTCGGGAAATGCAAATTTTTGTTTACTTTTTTTTAAATTCGCAAGAGCCTCAAATATCGCTCTACATTGCATTTCGTAAATTTCAGGAAACGAGATACCAAGTCTACAGCCTCTATGTCCTAACATTGGATTCTGTTCATGAAGTTCTTCTATCCTGCTCTCAATATCTTTTTTGTCTGATCCAATAACATTAGCAACTTCAGAAATTTCTTTATCAGATTTGGGTAAAAATTCATGTAATGGTGGATCTAATAATCTTACAGTAACTGGAAGTCCATGCATAATTTTAAATATCTCCATAAAATCTTTTTTTTGATGTGGTAAAATTTTTTTTAAAGCATTAGATCTATCATCTAATGTTTTTGATAAAATCATTTCCCGCACTGATAAGATTCTTTCTTCATTAAAAAACATATGTTCGGTCCTACAAAGTCCAATACCCTCTGCACCAAAATCTCTAGCTGTTTTAGTGTCTAGTGGAGTTTCAGAGTTAGTTCGTACTTTAAGTTTTCTAATTTTATCAGCCCAGCTCATTAATTTTGAAAAGTCTCCTGATATCTCAGGTTTTATAGTTGGAACTGTGCCTAAAATTATTCTCCCAGTAGAACCATCAATAGTAATTGTTTCACCTTCTTTGACCTCAGCTGACGATGTTTTAAAAACTTTTTTATCATAATTAATTTCAATTTCACTTGATCCGGAAACACAAGGTCTTCCCATTCCCCTGGCTACAACCGCAGCATGACTAGTCATGCCCCCTCTTGAAGTTAAAATTCCCTTTGCAGCATGCATCCCCTGAATATCTTCTGGAGATGTTTCAACTCTAACTAAAATAGTATCTTGCATCATATCATTTAATCTTTCAGCCTCTTCTGAGGTGAAGACTACTTTTCCACTTACTGCACCTGGAGATGCTGGAAGACCGTTTGCAATAACCTTAATTAAACTTTTCTCATCTAAAGTAGGATGCAAAAGTGTGTCTAAAGAGTTGGGATCAACTCTTAAAATAGCATCATTTTTACTAATTAACTTCTCGTTTACCATGTCAACAGCAATTTTAACTGCTGATTTTGATGTTCTTTTACCAGATCGAGTTTGTAATATCCAAAGTTTACTACTTTCAATTGTGAACTCTACGTCTTGCATATCTTTATAATGTTTCTCCAGTTTTTTTAAAATTTTAAATAATTCGTGATATGCTTTTGGCATTAATTCTTCCATAGATGCATCATCAACTTTTGCCTCTTTTCTTGCCCTCTTAGTAATATATTGTGGAGTTCTGGTTCCAGCTACAACATCTTCTCCCTGTGCATTAATTAAATATTCTCCATAAATATTATTTGTTCCATCTGAAGGGTTTCTAGAGAAGACAACTCCCGTTGCACAGTCATCTCCCATATTTCCAAAAACCATAGATTGAACATTTACAGCCGTTCCCCACTCAGACGGAATTTGATTTAACTTTCTATAAACTTTGGCTCTTTTGCTTTCCCAAGATAAAAATACTGCACTTATTGCCCCAAATAATTGATGGTAAACATCTTGAGGAAAATCTTTATTAGTCTTTTCTTTAACTACATTCTTAAAATCTTTTATTAGACCATCCCAGTCTGCCTCATCAAGATCTGTATCCAACAATACACCCTTAGTTAATTTATAATTTTCTATTAACTCCTCAAAGTTATAACTTTCAATACCCATAACTACATTTCCATACATCTGAATGAATCTCCTATAACTATCTTTTGCAAATCTTCCATTGGAGGTTTTATTAGCCAAAGCAACTACTGTTTTGTCGTTTAGCCCTAGGTTCAGAATTGTATCCATCATACCCGGCATTGAAACTCTTGCTCCAGATCGAACCGATATAAGAAGAGGATCTTTTAAATCTCCAAATTTTTTTGATACATCTTTTTCTATTACTTTAATTTCTTTCTTAATTTGGCTTACTAATTTTAAATTTATTTTTTTTTTATCCTTATAAAAAATTTCACAAACTTTTGTTGAGATAGTAAAACCAGGAGGTACAGGCAAACCCATTCTTCCCATCTCAGACAAATTAGCTCCTTTACCACCTAAAAAATTTTTTGGATTTTTTATTTTTTTCGAATCTTTAGACTTAAAATTTAAAATCAACTTATTCATTATTAGCTTTTAAATATTGAAAATTTATATAATTTTGAAACGTTTTACATAACATATTAATAAGTTCCAAACGGTTTTTTCTTAAAGTTTCGTTATCTTCATTAACTTTTACGTTATCAAAAAATTCAAAAACTTCTTTTCTAGTTTCAGCTAAAATTGATAGTGATTTCTCACAGTTTTCATCACTATTTACTGTAGAATAATATTTTTTAATATTATTTATTTTTTCGTATAAGTTTTTTTCAAATTCACTTTTAAAAATACCAGGATCAGTCGTATCATTTATCTCTATTTCATTATTTTTCATCTCATGTTCTAGAATGTTAGAAGCTCTTTTATAACTTAAATTAATGTCTATACCAATTTGACTATTAATTACCTTGTTTAGACATTTTGCTTTTTCAAAAGATGAAAATAATTCATTTAATGAAAATGATGATAAAGTAGCTTCGATTATATCATAACGTATTTCTTTCTCTTTAAGATAGTATCTAAATCTATCTTTTAAAAAATCAGATAATTCTTTTTGTAAATCTTTATTACCAAGTTTGTGTCCTTGGTCCTCAAATAATCGTGAAGATAAATTCAAAAGATTATTTATTTTAAAATTCTTTTTATTTTCTATAGTAGTTCTTATTATACCAAGGGCAATTCTTCTTAATGCTAATGGATCTTTTGAGCTTGTGGGTTTCTCATTTATACCAAAAAAGCCAACTAAGGTATCAATCTTATCTGTAATTGATAACGCAACACTGAATGGTTTTTTCGGGACCGTTGAATTTAGACCAACTGGTAAATATTGCTGAGAAATAGCCAATGAGATATCATCGTCAAATCCTTGATGCTTGGAAAAATACCCTCCCATAAGACCTTGCAGCTCAGGAAATTCACCAACAAGATCAGAAGTAAGATCCGTCTTACAAATTGATGTTGACAATTCTACTTTTTCTTTACTAATTAATAATTCATCTGAAATCATTCCACCAATTTTTCTCATTCGTTGAACTTTATCAAAATAAGATCCAAGGCCTTTAAAAAAATTTATTGATTTTAATTCTGATACCTTTTTAACTAAATTTTGAGTTTTATCTTTATTCCAAAAGAATTCTGCATCACTTAACCTTGCATCAATCACTCTTTCATTTCCAATTTTGATAAGTCCTTTTTGGTCTTTTTTATTTGTTACAATTAAAAACTCATTCGTAATTTCATCTTTATCATCAAATGTTGGGAAATATTTTTGATGAGACTCCATAGTTAAGGTCAAAATCTCTTTAGGAACTGATAAAAATTTCTTATCAAACTTGCATAATAAAACATTTGGGCTGTCTACTAAATTTATCACCTCATCCATCAATTTGGGATTTATATTAATTTTTAATCCTTTTTTTTCTAATATTTTTGAAAAAGATTTATTGATTATTTTTAACCTTCTATTTTGATTAATAATAACTGCATTATTTTCAAAAAATTTTTCATATTTCTTAAAATTTTCAAAAGATCTTTTTTTATCTTCAAAATCTTTATCTAAAAAAGTCTGGTTAGATGAAACTAGATGATGAAATTTAAAACTTATAATCTTTTTATCAAATATTGATAAGATTGATTTTAATGGTCTTCCCCAATTTAAATTAAATTCACCCCACTTCATTGACTTTTTCCATTGGTAGTTACTTAAAATTTTTGGAATGAAATCAGCAAGTAAATCATGTGTTTTTATTGTAGTTGCCACAGTTTTATAAAAATAGAACTCATCCTTTTCAGTTTTCTTTTTAAACAGATTCTTTTTGTCAATTTTGTTTGATCTCAAAAAACCCTCCAACGCCTGTTCTGGAGCATTAGTTTTAGGACCTCTTATTTCTTTAGATTTTATTTTAATTTGTTTATCTAGGCCTTCAAAAACTAAAACCAGTCTATTTGGAGTTGAAAAAGAAAAATTTTTTTTTGATTTAATAGATTTTTCTTCAAATAAATTTTTAAAATCTTTAAAAATTTTTTCTCTTAAATCTTTCTGTAACCCGGCAGGAATTTCCTCACTAAACAGCTCTAAAAAAAATTCTGACATTTTATATTTGTGTCTCTACCCAAATTACAGCAGCTTGTTTTGTGATTTCTCTTATTCGACCTATATATTCTGCTCTTTGAGCAACACTAATAGCTCCACGGGCATCTAAAATATTAAATATGTGGCTTGCTTTCAAACATTGATCATATGCAGGTAAAGATATTCTTTTTTCAACTAATGATTTTGCTTCACTCTCATGCATATCAAATATCTTAAATAAATTTTCTGTATTCGCGTGCTCAAAATTATAAGCTGAAAACTCTTTTTCTGATTGATAAAAAACTTCCCTATACTCAACACCTTCATCATTCCAAATTAAATCGTAAACATTTTTTTTCTGTTGGGTAAACATACAAACTCTTTCAAGACCATAAGTTATCTCCACTGACACTGGTTTACATTCGAAACCTGCCATTTGTTGAAAATATGTGAATTGAGATATTTCCATTCCATCACACCATACCTCCCAACCAAGACCTGCAGCTCCAAGTGTTGGGCTTTCCCAGTCATCTTCGATAAATCTAATATCGTGGTCTTTATGATTTATTCCTATTACTGATAAACTATTTAAATAAAGTTTTTTTATATTTAGTGGAGAAGGTTTAATTATAACTTGAAATTGATAATAATGCTGAAGTCTATTTGGATTATCTCCATATCTTCCATCTGTAGGTCTTCGAGAAGGTTGGACATACGCTGCTTTCCATGACTTGGGTCCGAGTGATCTTAACGTAGTAGCTGGGTGAAATGTTCCAGCTCCAACTTCCATGTCATAAGGTTGTAAAATTACACATCCGTTTTTGTTCCAAAATTTTTGTAGATTAATAATTGTATCTTGGAAAGTTTGAAATTTTGGTTTTTTTTTATTTTTTTTAGAGGCCATATTTTTGCCAAACCGATTTTTCCTCTAATATATTTGCTAATTGATCAACATGGTCATTTGAAGATGATAATTTTTTACTGAGCCAGCTTTTTGATTTTTCAAATTTTTTAATAACAACATCTTCACCAAATTGTTCTCTTAATATTTGATTTGCATTTCCAATCTCATCTATCAAACCAAGATCTTTAGCTTTTCTACCTGACCAAAATTCACCTGAAAATAATTCTATCTCAGATTTTTTAAGTTTTGATGACCTGCTTTTTTCTACCACATCTATGAAATCTTTATGTAAAT
>CABXYE010000005.1 GCA_902516425.1 uncultured Pelagibacteraceae bacterium | reverse complement strand
TGGCGATCCTTTAATTTCAGAGGATCATATTTACGCATTTGAGTGGGCAGATAAAAAAGAAATTGAAAAAATAAAAAAAACTATTTTTAGAATTAATGATTTCATGATTGGAATGTTTAGAGGAGTGGGAATTAAGTTAATTGATTTTAAACTAGAATTCGGAAGAACTAAAATTGATGGAAAAAAAAATATAATTCTAGCTGATGAAATAAGCCCTGATACTTGCAGATTATGGGATTCTGCAACTGACAAAAAACTTGATAAAGATAGATTTAGAAAAGATTTAGGAGAATTACTACCTGCGTATACTGAAGTTGCTAAGAGACTTGGAATTCTACATGAGCAATCGAATGTTTCCGCAGTAAATGTAACTAAACTATCCTCAATTAAAAAGAAGCGAAAATGAAAGTTTCTGCAGTAATAACTCTTAAAAAAGATGTTTTAGATCCACAAGGAAAAGTAATCCATGAAACATTAGATGGTATGGGTTTTAATTCTGTGAATGAAGTTAGGCAAGGAAAATATTTTGAAATTGATGTTAAAGAAAATGATCCAAAAAAAGCTAAAGATCTTGTGGAAGATATGTGCAAAAAACTTTTAGCTAATCTAGTTATTGAAAACTACAAAATTATTGAAACACAATAATTAATGAAATCATCGGTTATAACCTTTCCTGGTTCAAATTGTGATCGAGACATGGATGTGGCTCTTACAAAATTTGGATTTAAAAATAAAATGGTTTGGCATAATGATCAGGAATTACCCAAAAGTGATTTAATCGTTTTGCCTGGGGGTTTTTCTTACGGTGATTATTTACGTTGTGGCAGTATGGCCTCAAAGTCAAAAATTATGCATTCAGTAATTAATTTTGCAAAATCAGGTGGATTGGTAATGGGAATTTGTAATGGTTTTCAAATTTTAGTTGAGTCTGGTTTGGTGCCTGGAGTATTATTAAGAAATAAATATCTTCAGTTTATTTGTAAAAATGTCCATGTAAAAGTAGACAATAAAGAAAACACCTTTTTCAAAAATCTTGATAAAAAAGTTTTGGAATTTCACATAGCCCATAATGAAGGTAATTATTTTTGCACCAACGATCAACTCAAAGAGATTGAAGATAATAATCAAATAGCAATTTATTATTGTGATCAAAATGGCAATACAAATGATCAAGTAAATCCTAATGGCTCAATCAAAAATATTGCAGGTGTTTTCAATAAAGAAAAGAACGTTTTAGCCATGATGCCACACCCTGAAAGAATGATAGATGAAAGTTTATCTGGGGAAGATGGGTCTATCTTTTTTAAAAATCTTTTAAATAATATCAAATAATGCTTGTTAACGAAAAAATTGCAATTGAACATGGTTTAAAATCAGATGAGTATAAAAAGATTTGTAAATTATTGAAGAGAACACCAAATCTAACTGAACTAGGAATATTCTCTGCAATGTGGAATGAACATTGCTCTTATAAATCTTCACGAATTCATTTAAAAAAATTACCTACTAAAGGAAAAAAAGTAATTCAAGGACCAGGTGAAAATGCTGGAGTTATTGATATTGAAGATGGAGATGCAATAGTTTTTAAAATCGAAAGTCACAATCATCCATCATTTATTGAGCCCTATCAAGGAGCTGCTACTGGAGTTGGTGGAATTATGAGAGATATTTTTACCATGGGCGCAAGACCAATTGCTAATTTAAATTCAATCCATTTTGGATCAACTCAACATAAAAAAACTAAAAATTTATTAAGAGGAGTCGTTCATGGAATTGGTGGTTATGGTAATTGTATGGGAGTACCTACCATAGCGGGACAAACATCTTTTGATAGATCATATAATGGAAATATTTTAGTTAATGCGATGACCTTAGGACTGGTTAAAAAAAATAAGATATTTTACTCCAAAGCAGCTGGTTTAAATAAACCAGTTATATATGTTGGATCTAAAACTGGTAGAGATGGAATTCATGGAGCGAGTATGGCTTCTGCAAGTTTCGACGAAAAAATTGAGGAAAAAAAACCAACTGTGCAAGTTGGAGATCCTTTTACTGAAAAGCTTCTATTAGAAGCGTGTTTAGAATTAATGTCAGGAGACTCTATAATCGCAATTCAAGATATGGGGGCTGCAGGCCTAACTTCTTCAAGTATTGAAATGGCATCAAAGGGAAATTTAGGTATTGAAATTAATTTAAACAAAGTCCCATGCAGAGAAACCAAAATGACACCCTATGAGATTATGTTATCAGAAAGCCAGGAACGAATGCTTATAGTGCTTGAGAGTGGCAAAGAGGAAATAGCCAAAAAAATATTTGATAAATGGAATTTAGATTTTGCTGTAATTGGAAAAACAACCAATACAAAGAATATTGAATTATTTTTTGACAACAAACAAGTAGCTAATATTCCAGTTAACATATTGGTTGAAAATTCTCCAATGTATGATCGAAAATGGAAAAAATCAAAATTACCAAAAAAAAATAAAATAGATAAAACAACACTCAAAAATCTAAAAATTAAGGATACATTGAAAAAAATCTTATCAAGTCCAAATATTTGTAGCAAAGAATGGATTTGGCAACAATATGATCACACTGTAATGGGTGATACTATACAAAAACCTGGTGGAGATTCAGGAGTAGTAAGAGTTCATAAAACAGATAAAGCTATAGCCGCTACAGTTGACTCATCTGCAACTTATTGTTGGGCACATCCACTTACAGGTGGAAAGCAAGTCGTTTGTGAAACTTGGAGAAATTTAATCTCAGTGGGTGCAAAACCTTTAGCAATTACTAATTGTTTGAATTTTGGAAGCCCAGAGAATGAGGAAAATATGGGTGAGTTTGTTGAATGCGTTCAAGGTATGAGTGAAGCATGTAAATATTTAGACTACCCAGTGGTTTCTGGAAATGTATCTTTTTACAACCAAACTAAAGATATTGGAATTAAACCAACCCCTACAATAGGAGGCGTAGGTTTAATAAAGAATTATAAAAAAATGATTACAATGGATTTTAAAGAAATTGATAATATCATATTAGTAATTGGTAAAACAGAAGGCCATATAGACCAAAGTTTGCTATCAAGAATAATATTAAATGAGAAAAATGGACCTCCACCTGAGGTAAATTTATTTAATGAAAAAAATAATGGATTGACTTTACTAAATTTAATAGAGAAGAATTTCATTAAAAGTGCCCATGATGTATCCCTTGGTGGAATAATCACAGCAATAAGTAAAATGTGTATAAAAGGTAAAAGGGGTATACAGATAAAAAAACCAAAATTTTTGATTAATGAGATTGAATACTTTTTTGCTGAAGATCAAGGAAGATATTTAATTGAAATTAATCCAAAAGATTTCAAAGAAGTTTCTGAGATTTTAGATAAAAATTCGGTACATTATGATGAGATAGGTAAAATTATTGATAAAGATATGATAATTGATCAAAAGACGAAACTAACAATTGACGAATTAAAATCATATAATACTAATTGGCTTAAGGATTACATGATTTAATTATGGCAATGGATTTAAAAGAAATTGAGAATTTTATTAAAGAGGCAATGCCAGATGCCTCAATTGAAATACAAGATTTAGCTGGAGATGGTAATCATTATTCTGCTACTATTACTTCATCTAAATTTGCTGGAAAAAGTAAAATTGAACAACATAAAATGGTTTATAATTCATTAAAAGGCAGAATGGGAAATGAATTACATGCTTTGGCTATTAAAACGAAGGAGCAATAATGGATGATCAGACAAAAGAAATAATTCAAAACCATATTGATGAAAATGATATATGCTTATTTATGAAGGGAACCCCAGATGCACCACAATGTGGATTTTCAATGGCGGTTTCAAATATACTTAAAATTTTAGAGGTAAACTATAATAGTGTGAACGTACTTGAAAATCAGTCACTTCGTGAAGGAATTAAAGTTTTCAGTGATTGGCCTACTATACCTCAATTATATATAAAAAAAGAATTTGTTGGGGGTTGTGATATTATTAAAGAAATGTATGAGAGTGGTGAACTTAAAAAGTTCTTAAGTGATAAAGGAATAAATTACAAAAAGTAATTAATTAAAAAAACCTCTAATTTTTTTGGAAAAATATTTTCTTAAAAACGTTGATAAATTGTATTTTTTTAAGCTATGACTATTGTTAATGAACTCATAGTCTATTTTATCTTCCCAATATAATTCAAGAATAAAACTACTTTTGAAATTTTCGCGTAATTTTTGTATCATCGAAACAGTAATAATAGGCTCAATATATTGAAATTTTTCGGAAATTAATAATTTTAGATTTACATCATCAAAATCCATATGCCACAAGTGATCTTTTTTATTTTCAAAAACTAGGTTGTCTTCAAGTTTGGATGGTAACTCAATATACCCTTTTTTTGAAACTCTTTCTAATTCTGCTATAAAATATTTGAAATCTTTAACATGTTCAATTACGTGACTAGCGATTACAAAATCAAATTGATTATCTTGAAAAGGTAGTTGATTACTATCAAGTTTTATGAAATTTCTATTACTATAAAAGTCAGATAGATCTTGAACATCACAAATAGTGGTCGCATATTTATTGGCACTATAACCACATCCGATATCTAAAATTTTCCAATTATTGTTATTAGAAAGTATTGATTGTATGTATTTTTTTGATGATCTTTTTATCAATTTGTTATCTAGAGTAATATTCAATTACTAGATTAGGCTCCATAACTATTGGATAAGGAACTTCCTCTAATTTTGGAATTCTCACGAATTTAAACTTTTTATTTTTTTGATCTAATTGAATATACTCAGGTATTTCTCTTTCTTTATTAGCTAGAGCTATATCTACTATTGCTAATTGTTTTGACTTGTCTCTTATTTCTATAGTGTCTTCCTCTTTTAAAACATAACTTGCAATATTAACTTTTTTACCATTCACCTTTACATGATTATGATTAATCAATTGTCTTGCCGAAAAAATAGTAGTTGCAAATTTTGCTCTATAAATGACTGCATCAAGTCTTCTTTCTAATAAACCTATAAGATTTTCACTTGTGTCACCCCTGAGCATTGAAGCTTTTTTGTATATATTTCTAAATTGTCTCTCATTAATATTTCCATAATAAGCTTTTAGTTTTTGTTTTGCTTGCAATTGAATACCATAGTCTGATGGTTTTGAATTTTTTGACTGACCATGTTGGCCAGGTCCATAGGCTCTTTTATTAAACGGACTTTTTGGTCTTCCCCAAAGGTTTGCTTTTAATCTTCTATCGATTTTGTGTTTAGAGTTTAATCTTTTTGTCATTAATATTGGGGTTTATAAACTTACTCATTATTTTGTCAATCAACGTTTTTTTCCTAAACTAGCAAATACACTGGATAATATACGTGTTTCTTTAGCAGATAAGTCCATTTTGTAAAAAACATTTCTTAAGTTCTCAAGCATTTTTGGTTTCTTTTCCTTGGGTTTGAAGAAATTAATCTTATCTAAATTTTGAATACATAGACTTAGCATTGATTGAATTTCCTTCTTGCTAGCTGATTTAATTTTTTTTGATTTTTTAAATGTAGCATTTTTTGGTTTTATAAGACCAGCTACCTGTTGAGCAATTATTATTAAACTATGAGATAAATTTAAAGATTTAAAATCAGGATTAGTTGGAATTTGCAAAGTATAATTAGCATAACTTATTTCATTATTTGACAAACCTGATGCTTCTGAACCAAATAAAAAACCAATTTTTTTATTAAAATCAATTTTTTTTAAATCATTTAAATTTATATGTTTAATATTTTTATTTCTAAATCTTGCAGAAGTGGCAATAACAATATCAATTTTGCTTATAGCTCTATCTAAACTATCATACTTTTTGCTTTGATTGATTATATCTTTTGCACCGACTGATGTGGCTAAGATTTTGTCATTTGGAAAAGTAGGTTTTGGATCAACTAAAACCAATTTCTTAAAATTAAAGTTTTTAATTGCTCTGGCACAAGCACCAATGTTTTCAGATAGTTGAGGTTTATGAAGAATAAATGAGATATCATTTTTACTCATTTATTTACTTGCAGGTGCATTATCTTTAAATAACTTATAATCTAAACTATCGATTAATGCTTTGAATGAAGCATCAATAATGTTTGTTGATACACCAATTGTAAACCAATTTTTTCCTTGAGAGTCTGTACTTTCAATTGATACTCTTGTGACAGCTTCAGTACCTGTATTTAAGATTCTTACTTTATAATCTACGAGCTTTAAATCTTTTAAATATTTTGAGTATTTTGCTAATCTATCAACATTTTGTCTTATAGCATTATCTAGAGCATTTACAGGACCATTGCCCTCTCCTTCACACATAATTTTTTCTCCATCAACTTCCAATTGAGCTTTTGCAGAAGAGACTATTTCGCCAGATTTGTTTTTTTTTACCGAAACGTCATATTCATTAATAAATATATATCTTGGTATTTCTCCAATAATTCTTCTAGCTAGCAATTCAAAAGACGCATCAGCACCATCATAACTATAACCAATAAATTCCCTATCTTTTACTTCGTCTAACAATTTTTTTATTTTTGGATCATTTTCTTGAATATCAATTTTTATACTTTTCAATCTTGAGATAATATTCGATTTTCCTGATTGGTCAGAAATTACAATATTTCTTGAATTACCAACTTCCTCTGGATTGATATGCTCATAAGTTTTTGGATCTTTTTGCACAGCAGATACATGTAATCCACCTTTATGTGAAAAGGCTGCAGCGCCTACATAAGGTAAATGTTGATTAGGTTTTCTATTTAAAATTTCATCTAATAGTCTTGAACAGTCAGTTAAATTTTTGATATTTTTTGCTTTTATTCCAATTTCAAATTGAGATGAAAAATCTTTCTTCAAAAATAATGTTGGTATTAATGACATCAAATTTGCATTTCCACATCTTTCACCTAATCCATTTATTGTTCCTTGAATCTGTCTAACACCAGACAATACCGCTGCTAACGAATTAGCTACTGCATTGCCAGTATCGTTATGAGCGTGAATTCCTAGGTTTTTTCCCGGTACTACTTTTGTAACTTCACTTACTATTTTTGTAACCTCATGTGGAAGTGTTCCTCCATTTGTGTCACATAGTATTACCCATCTAGCACCTTGATCGTAAGCAGCTTTAATACAAGAAACTGCATATTTTGGATTTGTTTTATAACCATCAAAAAAATGTTCTGCATCAAACATGAATTCTTTTTTTGCTTTAACAAAATGTTTAGCACTTTCAGAAATGTTATTTAAATTTTCTTCATTTGTTATCCCTAAGGCAACATCAACATGAAAATCCCATGATTTACCTACCAAACATACTGCCGAAGTATTTGAGTTCATTAGCGCTGATAAGCCTGTATCGTTTTCAGCGCTTCGCCCTGATCTCTTTGTCATACCAAAAGATGTGAGTTTTGAATTTTTAAAAACATGTTTCTTTTGAAAAAATTCTGTGTCTGTTGGATTAGCTCCGGGCCATCCCGCTTCTATATAATCCACACCCAAATTATCCAGAGCTAAGGCAATTTTTTCTTTCTCCTCTAGAGAAAAGTCAACGCCCTGTGTTTGTGCTCCATCTCTAAGGGTTGTGTCAAATATGTATAATCTTTCTTTACTCATTTAAATTTCCAGAGTGTTTTACCATCTTTGTCCTCTATTAAAACACCTTTGTCTAAAAGCATGTCTCTAATTTTGTCAGCTTCTTGATAATTCTTAATTTCTCTAGCTTTATCTCTTAAACTAAGAAAATTTTTAATTTCAGCCTCTGTTATAGATACTCTATTCTTTTTAAACTCATTCCATTGCTCACTGGTTTCATTCATCAAACCAACAAATTTACAAGCTGAAACAAATAAGTCTATGTTTTCACCTTTATTAGCTTTTTCATATAATTTATGGAGGTTGGCAATATATCCAGCGGTATTCAAATCTTCATATAATGGTTTTAAAATTTCATCTGAAACATTGACAGATTTAAGATTAGATGAATAGACCTTATACCATTTATCTAAAGTACTTTCACAATCACTTAATAATTTATCGTTCCAATCTAATGGTTGTCTATAGTGTGCGCTCATTAAAGCTAATCTGATAATTTGACCACTTATCTTATTTCTAAAATCTTTTATCTTAAGAATATTTCCTTGTGATTTAGCCATTTTTTCATTGGACATAGTAATAAATGCGTTATGAACCCAATAATTTGCTAAAACTTTTTTATCATTAGCACATCTAGATTGTGCTATTTCATTTTCATGATGAGGAAAAATTAAGTCTATACCACCACCGTGAATATCAAATTCGTTACCTAAGAATTTTTTTGACATAGCAGAGCACTCTAAATGCCAACCTGGACGACCTTTACCCCAGGGTGAGTTCCAGGCGGGTTCATCTTTATTTGATGGTTTCCATAAAACAAAGTCTTCTGAGTTTTTTTTATTTTCACTAATCTCTACTCTAGATCCAGCAACTAAATCCTCTAAATTTTTGTTCGATAATTTCCCATAATCTGAAAATTTTTTAACCTCAAAATAAACATGTTTTTTGTTTTCGTATGCAAATCCTTTTATTATTAAATCATTGATCATTTCAATCATTAGATCAATGTGTTCAGTTGCTTTTGGTTGATGAGTCGGATTATCACAATTTAAAAATTTGCAATCATCTAAAAAATCTTTTGTTACTTTCTCAGTCAACTCTTTTGTGGAAATTTTTTGTTCTTGTGATGATTTAATTATTTTATCATCAATATCTGTTATATTTCTTACATAAGTAACTAAAGGAAATTCATTCTTTAATAATTTAAATAAAATATCAAAAATTATTAAAGGTCTTGCATTTCCTATATGAGGATCATCATAGACAGTAGGTCCACAGACATACATTCCAACATTTTTTTTTTCTTTTGGAACGAAATGTTCTTTTTTATTAGTTAAATTATTTGTTAAAAAAATATCCATATCAGTTGATTAAGAAATATACCTTATTTGATGATTTGTTAATCTAATTGATTAACTAGGAATTTTGCATACGGGAATAGGGTCCATTTTATGCAAATTTTGTTTTCTAATTTTTTCGTATTTAGCTTTGTGAGGTGAGTCGGGATTACTCATTGCATCTTCTAATTCATTGTAACTAAAACCGAGCTGGCCCTCGTCAGTTCTTCCATCGTCCCATAAACCATCCGTAGGGGGCGCATCGATAATTTCCTTTAATATTCCTAATTCTTTACCTAATTCCCAAACTTCAGTCTTATTGCAATCTGCTATTGGTGAAATATCTACTCCACCATCTCCATATTTTGTATAAAATCCAACACCAAAGTCCTCAACTTTATTACCTGTACCTACAACAATACCTTTATTTGCTGCTGCTACTTGATAAAGAGTTGTCATTCTCAATCTTGCTCTAGAGTTTGCAAAACCATGCTCATTATCAAATTTATTCAACGTCAAAGAAAAAGTCTCAAATAGCTTATCCAAGCTAATTGTATGAGCTTCAACATTTTTAAAATTCTTAATTAGCCAATTTTGGTGCTTTAGACTTAAGTCGTGTTGGTTTTCTATTTGTTTTATTGGCATTGTAAGAACTATTGTTCTTAAGCCTGTCATGGCACTCAATGTACTTGAAACAGAAGAATCTATACCTCCAGAAATACCAATTACCAAAGATTGTGCTTTTGAAGGCATTCCTTCTGCATAAGATTTAATCCAATTTGATATAAATTTTGTTTTTTCTTTAGGATTCATAGTACTCTATTTAATAATCTCACAATTTAAAGCAATAGCCTAAGATGCCGCTTGAATAGCATTTTTGGAATAGCTGCTATTCTTTTTAATCTCATCAGAAATTAAGAAAGCCAGTTCTAAAGCTTGATCAGAATTTAGTCTTGGATCACAATGTGTGTGATACCTGCTAGATAAGTCAGCATCAGATATTTTTCTTGCACCACCAGTACACTCTGTCACATCTTGGCCAGTCATTTCGACATGCAAGCCACCTGCATAAGATCCTTCTGATTGATGCACACCAAAAACATTTTTAACCTCATTTACAACATTATTAAAAGGTCTAGTTTTAAAACCAGTTGTTGATGCAATAGTATTACCATGCATGGGGTCGCAAGACCAAATAACATTAAGCCCTTCTTTTTTAATTCGTCTTATTAACTTAGGCAAAAACTTTTCTACATTTTGATGGCCAAATCTTGAGATTAAAGTTATTTTTCCTTTTTCATTTTTTGGATTTAATACTTCACAAATTTTTGCAATCTCCTCGGGTTTAGAAGTTGGGCCACACTTTATTCCAATTGGATTTTCTATTCCTTTGCAAAATTCAACATGTCCGCCATTTAATTGTCTTGTTCTATCACCAATCCATACAAAATGAGCAGATGTATCGTGGTACTCACCGGTTGTAGAGTCTACTCTGGTCATACTTTCCTCAAATGGTAAATGTAATGCTTCGTGTGATGTCCAGAAATTTACAGTGTATAATCTATTATTAAAGTCTGAAGTGATTCCACATGCCTCCATAAAAGCCAACGCATCAGCAATCTTATCCTCTAAATCTTTAAATTTTTTAGCTTGTGGACTTTTTTTAATGTAGTCTAAGTTCCACAAATGAACTTTGTTCAAATCTGCAAAACCACCTTTTGAAAATGCTCGCAAAAGATTTAACGTTGAAGCTGATTGAGAATACGCTTTGTACATTCTTTTTGGATCTGGTCTTCTAGCTTTTTCGTTAAAGTCTATTGCATTAATATTATCACCTAAATAACTTGGTAACTCAATATCACCTTGTTTCTCTGTTGGGGCACTTCTTGGTTTAGAAAACTGTCCTGCAATCCTACCAAGTTTAACAATAGGTAAAGATGCTGAATATGTCATTACCAAAGCCATTTGAAGAATTACTTTAAAAGTATCTCTGATGTTATCGGGATGGAATTCTGCAAAACTTTCAGCACAATCACCTCCCTGTAATAAAAAAGCCTTACCATCAACTACTTTAGCTAGTTGATCTTTTAAATGTCTAGTCTCACCTGCAAATACAAGTGGTGGAAATGTTTTTAATTTATTTAAAACACTATTAAGTTCCCTCTCATCATCATACTTTGGTATGTGTTTAACAGGATACTTTCTCCAACTATTTACTTTCCAATTTTTCATATTCAACTCAGAATTGTTGTATCAGAGTTTTTCTATTATTCAACGGTTACTGATTTGGCCAAATTTCGAGGCTTATCTATATCAAATCCTTTTTTAAGTGCTGAATAATAAGCCAATTTTTGTAAAGGTATTGTTAAAAGGAAAGGTAAAAGATCTTCGCTAGAACTTTCAACTTCTATTTTTTCCCAAATATTTTCTGAAACCACCTCATCTTCACTCTTATCTGTAATCAATAAAACTTTTGCTCCTCTAGCAATAACTTCCTGCATATTTGAGATTGTCTTTTTATAGTAACTATCTCTTGGTGCCAAAACAACAACAGGCATTCCCTCTTCAATTAAAGCAAGTGGACCATGTTTCATTTCTCCTGCAGGATAACCTTCGGCATGAATATAGGACAATTCTTTTAATTTTAACGCGCCCTCTAATGCTATTGGAAAAGAAAAACCTCTTCCTAAGAACATCGAGCCTTTTGCCTCATTAAAGGTATTTGATATTGATTGAATTTTGTTATCAGTCATTAAAGTCTTTTCTGCTAGTTTGGGCAAAGACCTAAGATCTTTTAATTTTTGATTAAATATTTCCCTTTTTAAATCTTTTCTTAGTAAGCCAATTTTTAAGCCCAAAATATACAAAATTAAAATCTGCCCTAAAAAAGCTTTAGTGGATGCAACACCTATTTCAGTACCACAGTGTATTGGTAAAACAAATTTAGAATCTCTAGCAATAGAGCTTTCAATGACATTTACAACAGCACATGTCTTCATATCATTTTGATTACATAAATCTAAAGCAGCATAAGTATCAGCTGTTTCACCGGATTGAGAGACAAATACATATAAAGTATCTTTTTTAAATCTGTTATTTCTATATCTAAATTCTGAAGCTATATCTACGTTTACATCTAAAGAAGTGAGTTCCTCAAACCAGTACTTTGCTAATAAACATGAATGATAGGCTGTGCCACAACCAATCAAAATTATTTTAGAAATTTCGGAGGATTTCCATGGAAAATTATAAATATTAATGTCTTTATTTAAAGTATCTATATACTCATTTATTCCATTTTTTAATGTTGATGGTTGTTCTTCTATTTCTTTAGCCATAAAATGTTTGTAATCACCTTTGTCATATTTTTCTTCTTGGGAAGATAATTCTAAAACTTTTTTATTGATCTTAGTTCCATCCTCACTAAAAAATTCAATTTGGTCTTTTTTAATCATACAAAATTCGCCATCGTTAAGATAAGTAATTTTATTAGTCATTGCTTTCAAAGCATATGAGTCGGAACCTAAATAATTTTCATTCGGACCATACCCAACAGCTAGAGGTGATCCTCTTCTTGCTCCAACAATTAAATCTGGCTGATCTTTAAATATTATTCCAAGTGCGAAACTCCCGTGAAGAGATTTTAAAGTTTTTCGAACTGAATTAACAATATTCTCTGTCTTTAGATTTTCTGTGATTAAATGAACAATTACTTCTGTATCAGTTTGTGATTTAAATTTATGACCCTTGTTAACTAAAAATTTTTTCAACTGTGTCGAATTTTCAATTATACCATTGTGAACTACAGAGACATTTAGTGATGAATGAGGATGAGCGTTTATGCTATTTGGTAAACCATGTGTTGCCCAACGAACATGACCTATTCCAACAGTCCCCACCATGTTTTTGATTAATGGGTTACTTTCAAGTCTATCTACTCTGCCCTCTGATTTAACTTCGTTAATTTCATTGTTTGAAAGTGTTGCAATTCCTGCAGAGTCATATCCTCTATATTCCAATTTTTTTAAGGAACTAATTATTGTTGATGAGACGGGTCTATTACTATTTATTCCAATTATTCCACACATATTTATTTAGACTTTCTTTTATAATTTTTTACTTCTAATTGTTGAGCCCTAGCAAGTGCTAGAGATTTTTTTTTAACACTTCTAGTAATTACAGACCCTGCCCCAACTATACTACTTTCTTCAAGTGTTAATGGAGCTACCAGAGATGAGTTAGAGCCAATAAAAACATTATCTTTTATTCTAGTTTTATTCTTTTTTATTCCATCATAATTACACGTGATAGTTCCAGCTCCAACATTTACTGATTTTCCAATTGATGTGTCACCAATATAAGTTAAATGATTTACCTTGGATTTCTTACCGACTGTGCTTTTCTTAATTTCAACAAAGTTACCAACCTTGGAGCCTTCTTTTAAAATTGTTCCTGGTCTTATTCTTGCATAAGGGCCTATCTCTACTTTACTTTCAATTCTACAATTCTCTAAATGACTAAAAGATTTTATAATTACACTATTTCCAATCTTTACTTTTGCGCCAATAACTACGTATGGTTCTATGGTCACATTTTTTCCAACTTTAGTATCTTTTGAAAAATAAATTGTATCTGGAGCAATCATTTTTACACCAGATTTTAAAAATTTTTTTCTAAGTGAATCTTGAAGTTTTTTTAAATTTAATTGTTTCATCTAGAAAATCATTTATATTAAGTATATATCTTTCTTAATTCACAAAATATTTCTTAAAAATACTTTTAAAAATGAAACAAATTTATACAATTCTTTTTGACTTAGATGGCACACTAGTAGATACAGCCCCAGATTTGATGAGAGCTCATAATCATGTAATGAATAAATTTGGATATCCAACAAAATCTACAGAGGAAATCAGAAACCTGGTCGGCCAAGGTGCTGGTGCTATGCTTGGTAGATCAATATGGGGTCAAGCTAAAAAAGAATTTGGAAAAGTTCAAGATGAAAAAGTTAAAAAAGAAATGGTGAAAGAGTTTGTAAATTATTATGGGAAAAATATTGTTAATGAAAGTAAGCTCATTGATGGTGTAAAAGATTTTTTAATATGGTCAAAAGAAAAAAAAATTTCCATGGGTGTTTGCACTAACAAACAAGAGCATTTAGCAATTGATCTTCTTAAAAAAATTGGAATATATGAGTTTTTTGAATATGTGGCTGGACACAATACATTTGATTATTGCAAGCCTGATCCAAGACATTTGACATCGGTCATTGAAATTTTAGATGGAGATCTTAAAAAAACTTTAATGATTGGTGATAGTGAGACAGATGCTAATGCCGCAAAACAAGCTGGAATTCCAGTGATTTTACTAGAAGATGGATATACTGAAAAAAAAACAACAGAAATTTACCATAATCACTTAATAAAAGACTTCATTGGTATTGAAAAAATTGTAGGAAAATATCTTTAATATTGATTATTTTTTTTTACCTATTAGAACAGTTTTTTATTAGGAGTTATTTTGATCATACACAACGTAAAAGTTTTTCCATCTAAAATCCATTTACCAAAAAAAAAACAATTAGCTTGGAAAATTGCAGAAATTGCAAGTGATAATGCAAAATTAGACAAAGAGGCAATAGAAATGGTAATTAATAGAATTATCGATAATGCATCAGTCGCAATAGCTTCTTTAAACAGACACCCAGTAATCTCATCAAGAGAAATGGCTTTAAAACATTTAAGAAATAATGGAGCAACATTATTTGGCATAAATAGTAAATTAAGATTTGATTGTGAATGGGCGGCATGGAGTAATGGAACAGCTGTAAGAGAACTTGATTTTCATGATACTTTTTTAGCAGCTGATTATAGTCATCCTGGTGATAACATTCCTCCCCTAATAAGTGTTGCACAACAAAATAAGAAGAGTGGACTAGATCTTTTAAGAGGAATAATTACTGCCTATGAAGTGCAAGTTAATCTTGTAAAAGGCATTTGCTTACATAAACATAAGGTAGATCATATAGCTCATTTAGGTCCTAGTGTTGCCGCTGGAATTGGATCTATGTTAAAGTTAAATACAGAAACAATATATCAAGCAGTCCAACAGGCTTTGCATACAACTATTTCAACAAGACAATCAAGAAAAGGAGAAATTTCAAGTTGGAAAGCCTATGCCCCTGCACATGCTGGTAAACTTGCCATTGAAGCTGTTGATAGAGTTATGAGAGGTGAAGGTGCGCCAAGTCCAATCTATGAGGGCGAGGATAGTGTAATAGCTAGGATTTTAGATGGAAAAAAAGCATCGTATAAAGTTCCACTTCCAAAAAAGAACGAGACTAAAAAAGCAATACTTGAAACTTATACAAAAGAGTACTCAGCTGAATATCAATCACAAGCATTAATTGATCTAGCCAAAAAACTTAAAAAAAAAGTTCCAAACCTTAATCAGATTAGGAAAATAGATATCTATACCAGTCATCATACTCATTATGTAATTGGTACTGGTGCAAATGACCCCCAAAAAATGGATCCAAATGCAAGCAGAGAAACTCTAGATCACTCAATAATGTACATTTTTGCTGTAGCTTTAGAAGATGGTAATTGGCACCATGTTAAATCTTATTCAAAAGCTAGAGCAAAAAGAAAAAGTACAATTAAAATATGGAGATCAATCAAAACCCATGAGGATAAAAAATGGACAAAAAGATATCACGATCCAAATCCAAAAAAAAAGGCCTTTGGAGCAAAAGTAGTAATAACATTAAAAAACGGTAAAAAAATCACTGAAGAACAAGGAGTTGCTGATGCTCACCCATACGGATCAAGACCGTTCAAAAGAAAAAACTACATTAATAAATTTTTAACTCTTACTGAAAATTTATTAGATAAAAACGAAATAGATAGATTTTTAAAAACAGTGCAAAACTTAATAAAATTAAAGCCTGGCCAATTAGATAGATTAAATATTGTGGTAAGAAAGAGTAAAATTAAACGAAACTTAAAAAAAGGTATTTTTTAATGCATTTTGTTGAGAAAGAACCAATACAAAAAAGAAAAGATTTTTCAGAAAAATTAAAATCAAAAAAAATATTAAGAGTGCCTGGTGCCTACAATCCCTTAACTGCAAAATTAATTGAGGAGATAGGTTATGATGCTGTTTATGTTTCAGGAGGAGTTATGGCAAATGATCTTGGATTTCCAGATATTGGCTTAACTACATTACAAGATGTTAGCACTCGGTCATATTTAATCTCCAGAGTTACTAATCTTCCTACAATTGTTGATATTGATACCGGGTTTAAATCTTGTAAAGAAACTATAGAAACTTTTGAGGAGTTTGGAATTACTGGAATTCACATTGAGGATCAAATCGAGAGAAAAAGATGTGGACACTTAGATAATAAAGAATTGATATCAACTGATGCAATGATCAAAAAAATTAAAGAGTGCGTGTCAGCAAAAAAAGATGAAAATTTTAAAATTATTGCAAGATCAGATGCAAAAAGTGTAGAAGGAATAGATAAAATGATTGATAGATGTAAAGCTTATATCGACGCTGGTGCAGAAATTATATTTCCTGAAGCGCTTTATGATGAAAAAGATTTTGAAAAAGTTAGAAAAGAACTTTCATGTTATTTACTCGCTAATATGACTGAATTTGGGAAAACAAAATTATTAAACTATAAAGAATTAGAAAATCTTGGATATAATATAGTTATATATCCTGTCACAACTCAAAGATTAGCAATGAAAAATGTCGAGGATGGTTTAAGAGACATTTATGCAAATGGACATCAAAATAACATTATTGATAAAATGCAAACCAGAAAACGGTTATATGATCTTGTAGATTATGAAAAATATAATAGTTTGGACGAAAAAATTTATAATTTTGACACAGAAGGTCATGAATAATGAGTGACGATATTAAAAAAGGTCTGCTTGGAATAACTGTTGATGAAACAGAGGTTTCTAAAGTTATGCCAGAAATTAACTCTTTGACTTATAGAGGTTACGCTGCTCAAGATTTATGTGCAAAATGTAAGTTTGAAGAAGTTGCTTATCTAATTTTAAATGGCGAACTTCCAAATAAAAAACAATTAAAAGCTTTTGAAAAAATTGAAAGAAAAGAGAGAAATTTGTCAAAAACTTTATTAGATGACATTAAAAAATTCCCAAAAAAGGCTCATCCAATGGATGTTGCAAGAACTGCTGTCAGTATAATGGGCCTTGAAGATAAAGATACTAAAGACAATTCACCAAAATCAAACATGAGAAAAGTAATGAGAATTTTTGCTAAAACACCCGTTGCTTTAGCTGCATTTTATAGAATAAGAAAAGGTAAAAAAGTCATTCCTCCCAAGAAAAAACTTTCCTTCTCTGAAAATTTTTTTCATATGTGTTTTGGAAAAGTGCCTAGTAAAGAAATAGTAAAAGCTTTTGATGTCTCATTAATTTTATACGCTGAACATAGTTTTAACGTATCAACATTTACAGCAAGAACTATCACAAGTAGTTTGTCAGATATTCACGGTGCAATTACTGGGGCCATTGCCAGTTTAAAGGGTCCTTTACACGGTGGGGCTAATGAGGAAGTGATGCATATGATGAATAAAATAAAAAAACCTGAAAATGCCTTAAATTGGATTAATAAAGCTCTAGATAATAAGGATGTTGTGATGGGGTTTGGTCATCGAGTTTATAAAAGTGGAGATTCTAGAGTTCCTACAATGAGAGAATATTTTGGAAAAGTTGCAAAAATTAAAAAAGATAAAAAATTTGAAAAAATTTACGACATTGTTGAAAAAGTGATGATCGACAGAAAGAACATCCACCCTAATGTAGATTATCCTACAGGGCCTACATATCATTTAATGGGTTTTGATACTGATTTCTTTACACCAATTTTTGTAATTTCGAGAATTACAGGTTGGTCAGCTCATATAATTGAGCAGCATGCTGCAAATAAATTAATTCGTCCGCTTGCGAGCTATAAAGGCAATAAATACAGAAAAGTTGTTCGTCTAAATCAGAGATAGTCACTCCACAGAGATTTTATCAAATAAGTAATAAAACTAAGAAAATCATCTGCACAAAATTGATAAGGACAGATATGAAATGTGAGTATTTAAATTTTTTATCCTGCTTCTCATCTCTATACTTATTTATCAATGGCATTAACAGATAGTTAGAAGTAGCGAATAAAATACATATTGCTAATATTAAGTAGAAATCAATCCCCAATTTACTCAAAAATATAAATGTTAAGAGAACAACTAAACTTATTCCTAAATTAACATTATAATAGAAAGGAAATATTCTTCTTATAAACTTTCGAGCATTATCTTCATCCAGGGTAGTAAATACTACTGGAGCAATTACAAATGAAAAAAATAACATAACTCCTAAAACCATTGCTGTTAAATAAATACTAACTTGTTCAATCATAATTTAGTTTTCTATTGAATTTTCTTCTTTCATCAATATTGGTCTTCCATCATGAGCAGTATTGAGAGGTATAATTTTTCCTTTATACTTCGCACATAAAGTAGGAGCACTCCTTAACTTTTCTCCTAATCTTACTTCTAAATCTACAATAACTAATTTTGCATCACTTAATTCTTTTAATATTTTCATATTTCACTCCTTAATTTAAGTTTAAAATATATTCAAAGTACTACTTCAAAACCTTCAAAGTTAGGTGCTCCAAGATATAAATCTTTATGTTGTCCCGCATTTTTATGAGCTAATCTAAAATTTTCTGATTTAGTCCAGTTAATAAAATCATCTTTAGAATTCCAAATACTATGAGAGGCGTATAATGAGAATTCATCATTTTTTTCACCTTTAACTAAATGAAACTCTTTAAAACCTTTAACATCACTAAGGTGTGTATCTCTTTCCCTCCAAACCTTTTCAAATTCGGCTTCCTTACCTAATACAATTTTAAATCTATTCATTGCGATAAACATTAGAAAATGCTCATTTGATATTATATGTATGTAATTTATATATTAACTAAAAGCTTCTACCCAAGTTCCTTGTGTTGATGCTTTAGAATATTCAGTTGCACGACCTTCAAAAAAGTTCATATGTTCAACAGCATTTAACATTGTGTCTAACCATGTTAACGGATTTTTCTGAACATCATAGATTGGCTCTAAACCTAATTGAGTTAGTCTTCTATTTCCTATAAATCTAATGTAATCTTTAACTTCTTTGGCAGTTAAACCTTCCATTGGACCCATTTCAAAAGCTAAATCAATAAAAGCATCCTCATGCTCTATGATAGTTCTGCAAGCTTCATAAAGTTCTTTTTTTAATTTTGCATTCCATATTTCTGGATTTTCTTTTATGAACTCTTTAAAAATTCTAATCATTGAATTACAATGAAGAGTTTCATCTCTGACAGACCAAGTAACTATCTGACCCATACCTTTCATTTTATTGTGTCTTGGGAAGTTTAAGAGAATTGCAAAACTTGCAAAAAGTTGAAGGCCTTCAGTGAACGCACTGAAAACAGCAACTGTTTTTGCAATATCCTCTTTTGAGCTCATGTCAAAATTTTGCATATAGTCGTATTTATCTTTCATTTCTTTATACTTCATGAATGCAGAATATTCTGACTCTGGCATTCCGATTGTATCTAATAAATGAGAGTAGGCCGCAATGTGTACTGTCTCCATAGAAGCAAATGCTGTCATCATCATTAAAACTTCTGTCGGTTTAAACACTGTTGTGTAATGTCTTAAATAACAATTACTTACTTCAACATCAGCTTGCGTAAAAAATCTAAATATTTGAGTTAATAAGTTTTTTTCTGATTGACTTAAATTCTTTTGCCAATCTCTAACATCATCACCTAATGGCACCTCTTCTGGTAACCAATGAATTCTTTGTTGAGTTAACCATGCATCATAACACCATGGATATCTGAAAGGTTTATAAACTGGATTTTCAACTAATAGACCCATTTTTTTTGGCTGAACTATTTCTTTATTAGGCATTTTAATTTTTTCTGTTACTGACATGATAGACACTCCTCGTATTCTTGTTCTTGGTTTGGTTGATTATTTTTGGATTTATATACATTGGCTGTAACATCTGTT
Source organism: uncultured Pelagibacteraceae bacterium (assembly GCA_902516425.1). Lineage (GTDB taxonomy): Bacteria > Pseudomonadota > Alphaproteobacteria > Pelagibacterales > Pelagibacteraceae > Pelagibacter. Next base: position 29,947 of record CABXYE010000005.1, on the reverse strand, counting down.
GATTTGGCATCATTGATATTTTCAGCCCTTTGAATTGATTTTGATCTGCAGTAATAAAGGCTTTTTAAACCTTTTTTCCAAGCATCAAAATGAATTCTATGTAATTCTTTTTTGTGAACGTCTGCTGGTAAAAATAAATTGACTGATTGAGCCTGTGAGATAAATGGCGTCCGATCACCACTTAATTCAATAATCCATTTCTGGTTTAGTTCAAAAGCTGTTTTAAAAACATCTTTTTCCAATTCAGTTAAAAAATCTAAATGTGAAACTGACCCTTGATTAGTTGTAATTGTGGACCATGTTTCATCATCATTTTTACCATGACCATCTAAGATCTCCTCGAGATATCTATTTCTAACATTAAATGATCCGGATAAAGTTTTGTGTGTGTAACTATTAGCAGCAATAGGTTCTACTCCTGGAGATGCTCCACCGCAAATAATTGAAATAGAAGCTGTTGGAGCTATAGCGGTTTTATTTGAAAACCTTTCTTGAAATCCATATTCTGCAGCATCGGGGCATGCACCTCTTTCTTCAGCTAAGTCTTTTGATGCTTGATTAACTTGTTCATCAATTTGTTTAAATATTTTTTTATTCCAAGATTTCGCCATAACTGATTCAAGTGGAATTCTATTTTTTTGTAAAAAAGAATGAAAACCCATTACACCTAATCCAACACTTCTCTCTCTTTCAGCTGAGTACTTAGCATCTTTAAATTGATCGGGTGCTTTGTTTATAAAATCGGATAATACATTGTCTAAAAATCTCATTACATCGCCAATCATATTTGGATCATCTTTCCACTCATCATACTTTTCTAAATTTAAAGAAGACAGACAACAAACAGCTGTTCTATCATTTCCATCCTTATCAATTCCTGTTGGCAAAGTTATTTCACTACACAGATTAGAAGTCTTAACTGTAAGGTTAGCTAATTTATGATGTTGAGGGATTTGTCTATTAACAGTATCAATATAAATTATATAGGGTTCTCCTGTTTCTATTCGTGCTGTTAATAATCTAATCCATAAGTTTCTAGCTGATAAAGTTTGTTGAATAGTTCCATCAACAGGACTTTTAAGTGCCCATTGCTCATCTGTTTCAACTGCTCTCATGAATGCATCTGATACTAGAACACCATGATGCAAGTTTAAAGATTTTCTGTTTGGATCACCGCCTGTTGGTCTTCTCATTTCAATAAATTCTTCAATCTCAGGATGATCAATTGGAAGATAACATGCTGCCGAACCTCTTCTTAATGAACCTTGACTAATTGCCATGGTTAAAGAGTCCATAACTTTTATAAAAGGAATTATTCCAGAAGTTTTTCCAACTTTTCCTATTTTTTCTCCAATAGATCTTAAATTACCCCAATAACTTCCAATACCACCACCTTTGGCAGCTAACCAAACATTCTCACTCCAAAGATCTAAGATACCACCTAAGCTGTCTGAGGCTTCATTAAGAAAACAGGAAATAGGTAAACCTCTTTTAGTCCCACCATTTGATAAAACTGGAGTTGCAGGCATGAACCAAAGATTACTTATATAATTATAAATTCTTTGTGCGTGTAGGTTGTCATCTGAGTAAGTGCTCGCTACTCTCGCAAATAAATCTTGATAAGATTCATTGTGACCTAAATATCTATCTTTTAAAGTTGCTTTACCAAAATCAGTCAGATTTACATCTCTAGATCGGTCAATTTTAATAATTATGCCTTTATCGTTTTGAAAAAGCTCAGTTTCATTATTCAATGAGAATAAATCTGGCCTATTACTTTTTTGAACCTCATTGACTTGAGGGCTATACTCGGAGACAGCTTTCTTTAGGGCCTGTGATAGTATTTTGTTCATATTTTTAATATATTTTATTGTTAATACGAAAACAACTATATGTTGTATGCGCTTTGTTTAAATACACTATATAACTTGTAAATCAATAGAACATTTATAGAACAATAAAAAAATATTTCAACTATAAAAGTCAAAAAAATGTAAGTAATTAACAAATATGTCTGAAACTTTAAAAATAGACCCCTATGGTTTCCGTGAATATGACGCTCGTTGGGTCTTTGAAAAAGACATCAATGAACAAGGAATAACGAATCTTGGAAAAGGCCTAGGGACACAAATTAAAAAACATACTAGAAAAGAAAATCCGAGAGTAATTGTCGGGCATGATTATAGATCATATAGTGAAAAAATAAAGTCTGCTCTAAAAAAAGGTTTAATTTCAACTGGATGTTTCATTGAAGATGTTGGCTTATCATTATCGCCAATGGTTTATTTTGCACAATTTAATTTAAATGCTGATGCAGTTGCAATGGTGACAGCCAGTCATAATGAAAATGGTTGGACGGGTGTAAAAATGGGCATCAAAAAAGGATTAACGCACGCACCTGAAGAGATGAGCGAATTAAAAGAAATAACCTTAAACCAAAATTTTACTAAAGGTGATGGAGATGAAAAGAAAATAAAAAATTTTGACAAAGTTTACAAAGAGGATTTAATTAGTAAAAATAAATTAAAAAAAAAGATTAGAGCTGTGGTTGCGTGTGGTAATGGTACAGCAGGTATTTTTGCTCCTGATATATTAAGAGGAATAGGATGTGAAGTAATCGAGTTAGATTGTAATTTAGACTGGAATTTTCCAAAATACAATCCAAATCCTGAGGATCTAGAAATGCTTCATGCTATAGTTAAATCAGTAAAAGAAAATAATGCTGATATAGGTTTTGGTTTTGACGGAGATGGTGATCGTGTTGGTGTGATTGATAATGAAGGCAATGAAATTTTTTCTGATAAAATAGGATTATTAATTGCTAGAAACTTATCTACCTCACATAAAAATTCAAAATTTATTGTGGATGTAAAATCTACAGGTCTTTACTCAACAGATAAAATTCTAATAGAAAATCAATGTAAAACTCTATATTGGAAAACTGGCCATTCACATATAAAAAGAAAAGTTCATAATGAAAAAGCTTTAGCTGGGTTTGAAAAAAGCGGACATTTTTTTTTCAATCAGCCATTAGGATATGGTTACGATGATGGAATTAATTCAGCAATTCAAGTCTGTCACTTATTAAACAATCAAGATAAAAAAATGAGTGAAATAATTAAAGAGCTTCCTACTACTTACCAATCACCAACAATGGCCCCATTTTGTAAGGATGAGGAAAAATATGATGTAGTTGATAAAATGGTGAAGGAGTTTAAAAAAATAAAAGACCAAAAAATAAAAATAGACAATCAAGAAATAAAGGAAATAATCACTGTAAATGGAGTAAGATTTTCTTTTGAAGATGGTTCATGGGGCTTGATTAGAGCTTCATCAAACAAACCTTCCTTGGTTGTGGTTACAGAAAGTCCTACCTCTGATTTGAGAAAATTGAATATTTTTAAATTTATTGATGAGATACTTAAAAAAACAGGAAAAATTGGTGAATACGATCAAAAAATTTAGAATTAATAATTAACAAATTCAACTATTAAGTGTTCATAAAATTGTAAAGAATCATTTAATGTTTTTGATGTGAGGTGATGGAGGGAGACTGAAGTCACCTCTTTTTTTTATGGCAGATAAAAAAATTAGATCAATTGCAAAAACTTTTTCCTGGAGATTCATCATTTTTGTTTATTGGGTAATTTTTGGTTATGTTTACACTGGTACATTTGCTGGTGCCGGAATATTGGGTGTGGGATCAATAATTCCACTATTTTTTTACTATTTTCACGAGAGAGTCTGGACTAAAATTAAATGGGGAACTGATTAAACCTATAGGGCTAAATCTAGACAATGAACACTAAAAAGTTTTTTTTCATCAACCCAAGTTTTATTGATTTTCCATCCAGCTTCATTTGCTAAGTTTTTAAAGGATCTAATAGTATATTTGTGAGAATTTTCAGTATGGATCTCTTCATTTTTCTTAATAAAATATTTTGAGCCATTTATTCTGATATTATTATTTCTTTTAGATTTTAATCTCATCTCAATCCTTTTTTTTGGTTTATTATAAATAGCTAAATGTTTATAGAAATTTAGGTTTATATCTCCGCCCAATTCAATATTTATTCTTCTTAAAATATTTTTATTGAATTTTGCAGTTACGCCCTTTTTATCGTCGTAAGCAGAAATTAGAGTTGGAATATCTTTAACTAAGTCGGCGCCAATAATAATTTTTTTTGCTTTAAATTTTAATTTAAGCATTTTTAAAAATTTAATAGCATCATTTTTTTCAAAATTACCAATAGTTGATCCTGGAAAAAAGATTATTATATTTTCTGACGAATTGATTTTAAAAGGTAGTTTATTATTTTTTGAGAAATCATATCCTTTTGGAGTAATGGCCACATTTGGAAATTTTTTTTTAAAACCTTTAGCAATTTTGATTATATAGTTGTCGGAAATATCTAATGGTATATATTTTTTTGGCTTATCTAAGTTGTCGAGAAAAATACCAATTTTCTTAATGTCTCCAGCGCCTGGTTCAATTATAACTGCGTTAGTGCCAATTTTATTGGCAATTTCAATTTTATTATCTTGTAAAATTTTGCTTTCAGTCCGTGTCAAGTAATATTCTTCCAACTTAGTAATTTGTTCAAAAATTTTTGATCCATAAAAGTCATAAAACCATTTAGAGCTTAGCTTCTTATTTTTCTTACTTAAACCGACACTCACTTCTTGTAAAAATGATTTCATTTTAAATCAGATCAACTAAAAGACGATTAATTGGCATTGAGAATCTTCCTAGTCTTTCAAAATCAGTACTATCTTTAGGTATCGTAAGCATGTTAGCCAAATTTGCTAACATTAATTTTCTTTTCTCTGGCTTTAAGATAAATGCAGCATAGAAAAATCCTGCTGCAATTTCGGATACTTGATTAACTGGTCCCTCAATAGTAACAACTTTTGTTTCAATAGTTATATTTCCTTTTGGAAAAGTTTCATGTACAAGATTACTTAGGCTTTCACGTCCTCGTATTCTTGAATCACCTAAATCAACCTCTCCATAACTAGGTATCTCATCTTTTGCATAACTATAAATTAAATTATGTACATCTGCATAGCGAGGTACTGCATTCATTGGTCCATCAACTAATGCTGCAAATCGCCCCTTAGGAGTTAAAACTCGTCTTACTTCGTTTAATACAGGAGCTATTGGGTCCATTAATGTTAAGGCCCAGTGGCATAATACTATGTCGATAGAATTATCATGGATTGCAGTCAAATTTTGCGCCTTAGACTCAATAAGATCAACTCCACTATTTTTGAGACGAGACTCAGCTAATTCTAATTCTTCAGGACACATGTCCAGACCTCTTAAGTTTAAATTTTTGTTACGATCGAATAAGATTTTTAATAATAGCCCTGATCCACAGGCAAGATCTAGTACCCGCAATTTTTCATTAACTGGCACAAGTTCAGCTAGCCATTCATAACTATTCCGTCCTGTTTCATCCCGACAAGAACTTGCACACTCTTCAGTAAATCCAGTATGTTTTTGATGAACAGTCATTAAATGATCAACTAAGGCATTACTATCAGGACGCAAATTGTGAGCAAGACTGTCAGTCCAGATCGAATTTAGTCCTCTCTGACTTTTTAAATTTTTCATGATTTATCTCTAACTGGCCAACAAATAGGATTCAGTGGGCTAGCAGCCACTTCTCCTGGTTTAACATTGGGCATAAATTTCTGCCAGTCCCCAGAAACCATTGTAGGTGAATTAATTACTCTAGCTCCATCTCGGTAATAAGTATTGGCTAGAACTACTCGGCTACGATTAGTACGGTTACGTGAAGCAGTATGAAAATTTAAATTATGATGAAAACTAACTTCGCCAAGCTCAAATGGAGTTTCATTCACGCTCACATTATTTTTTGAAAAAACCTCTGACACTCCGCGGTCATATCCAGTACCAGTTTTTTCAAATGTAACTGAGTTAACTAATTCATGAACATCGAGTGGGTAAGCAAACGATAGTGGTCCCATCTCAAGTGGGATTGGCTGCGCTGGTACCCAAGCGGTAACTACGTCATTAGTATCTAGAGGAAAATGATGATCATCAAAATGCCATGGGGTTCGACCGCAACCTGCTTGTTTAGCTAATACATTATCATGGTAAAGTCTAACGGCTGGTACCTCAAGAAGATCTGTTGAAATTTGACCTAGACGTGGTGATAACACGTAAGCGCGAAGAAGTGGGTTGTTAGTCCAGATCATTTCAAGACTGAGAAAACGTTCATTTGCACCTTTATCTGGATCAACCTTAAACTCTTTTTTCAAAAGATTAATTAATTCAACTCGAAGTTTAAGTATAGTACCAGGTGAAAAAACTCTCTTAAGTTTTATGAATCCGTTTTTTTTAAAAAAATTAATTTGATCTTTCAATAAGTTATAAGGCTCAGATAATTCTAAGATAACTTCATCATCACTAGGTAATGTTATATCTGGTAGGGGTTCTACTTCAATAATTTTATCTTCTTTAATATCATTGTCTGCAAGACTAACATACCAGTCCCACCAGGCCTGGTTGTCTTTATCCCACGGTTTACTAACATCGGTATCGTCAGTTTTAGTTAAATTTTGATTGTTATTAAATATTACCATTCAATAACCTTATAGTTTTATTTTTTCATTAGTAAGAGGCGTTTTGACATGGGTTATCTTTTATAAACTTAAATAATACCTTTGATTATTTTAGTGCAAGTTTATTTAGTTTTAGCTGTTTTGATAATGCTTAAGTTAAAGATAAGTATTCAAAAAAAGATCTAATTGAAACGATAATCAAAAATATTCCGAATATTTTACTTAAAATATTTTTATCAATTTTATAAACTGCCTTTGCACCTACCCTTGCCATTATCATTGTTACCGGTACAAAAACTAAAAACCCAATTAAGTTTACGTATCCAACACTGTAAGGAGTGCTTATATTATCAAGAATTTTACCTCCAGTAATCATTGTGACAGTACCAAAAACTGCAATTAGAAAACCAACCCCTGCAGCAGTACCTATTGATCTTCTAATATCATAACCAAAAGTTCTCATAAAAGGAACCATTAGTGATCCGCCGCCAATACCTAATAATACGGATATAAAACCTATTACAATCCCAGAAATATTTTTAGCTGAGTCAGAAATCATTTTTGGATTTTTTAAAAGTTGTTCCCTAAAAAAAATAAAAAATAAACCGACTATAAAAGCCATAATTGAAAAGAATAAAATAAAAGCTGGTGTTTTTAAATTCACAGCTAAAAAAGTTCCAGCAATTACACCTAACAAAATAAAAATACCAAATGATTTTATAAGCTTAAAATCAACTGCATCATGCTCCATATGAGTTTTGGTAGATATGATTGAGGTTGGAATTATAATTGCTAATGATGTACCAACTGAAAGATGCATTCTTGTTGCAATGTCAAAATCTAAAACGGTAAAAGCATAGTAAAGTGCTGGTACTATTATAATCCCTCCACCAACACCCAGTAATCCAGCCATAAAACCTGCAACAGATGCTGCAACAGATAAAACAAATAGAAGATTTAAAATTTCATTTATATCTAAAATTTCCATTATGAGTTAGCCTGAATTGCTTTCTCATTGTTCTGCACAATAGTCATAATATGTTTTGCTTTTTGAAAATCTGAGTCTCTTGCCATCATATTATCACTTAAATATCTTTTCCAATCTTTTGAACCAACCTGTCCATGATATAAACCCACCGTATGTCTCATGATATGATTTATTTTCGTTCCTAATTTTACTTCTCTATCAGCATATTCCAAAAGTTTTTCTACAACTTGTTCTCTTGTTGGGTTATTTTTTGTTTTGAAAATTTCTTTTTCAATATCAATTAAAGAATAAGGATTTTGATAAATTGATCTTCCTATCATGACACCATCACATAAATTTAAATGGTTTTCAATTTCTTTAATTTTTGATATTCCACCATTTATAATAATTTCTAAATTTTGATTTTCTTTTTTTATATCGTAAACCATTTTATAATTTAACTTAGGTATATTAAGGTTTTGTTTTGGAGATAGACCGGTCAGCATTGCTTTTCTAGCGTGTAAAATAAAAGTTTTTGAACCAGCATCTCTCATCTTGTGAATAAAATTGTTTAGATAATCAAATTCCTCTATATCATCAAATCCAATTCTTGTTTTAGCTGTAACTGGTATTTTACAAGCGTTGACCATTGAATTTATACATTCTGCAACCAAGTCTGGCTCCTTCATTAAACAAGCGCCAAACATATTTTTTTGGACTTTTTTACTAGGGCAACCTAAGTTAATATTTATTTCATCATAACCCATATCCTCTGCAATTTTAGCTACCTTTGCTAGTTCCTCTTTATCTGATCCACCTACTTGCAACGCCAATGGTTTTTCATCAGGGCTAAATGATAATATTTTTTTTCTATCTCCATGTATTGCTGATTTTGTAGCAACCATCTCTGTATAGAGCATCACATTTTTACTCATCAGTCTTAAGAAAAAACGATCATGCCTATCAGTGCAATCCATCATCGGAGCAACTGAAATTTTTCTATTAATCTTTTTATTAGAAACCAAGGTCTTTACCCATTATTTTATCAGGCAACCATGTAACAATTTCAGGAAAAATACATAAGATTAATATAGCTAAAGCCATAATTATCATAAATGGTATAGATCCTTTTAAAATTTCTGACAAAGTAACGTCTGGGGTAATTCCTTTGATAATGTAAAGATTTAGTCCAACTGGAGGAGTTATTAATCCAATTTCCATATTTATTGTAAATACAATTGCAAACCAATAAGGATCAAAACCCAATGTTGTTATAACAGGTAGCAATATTGCTGAAGTCATTACGATGACTGCAACTGGAGGTAAGAAAAAGCCAGCAATTAGAAGAAATATATTAATTAAAAGAAATACAACCCACTTGTTTGAACTAAGATCTACCATGCTTTGAGCTAGAGACTGGGTTACATAAAGTTGTGAAAGAGTAAATGCAAAAAGATAGGAAGCAGCAATAATAAACATTATCATCACACTTTCTTTCATTGAAACTTTAACAATACTCCAAATCTTTTTAGGCTGATAAATTTTGTAGACAACAGCAATCAAAACAAAGACTAAAAATGCTCCAACTCCTGAAGCTTCTGATGGTGTTGCTACTCCACCATATAAAACATACAAAACACCAGCTATAATCGCCAGGAAAGGAAGAATTCTTGGTAAAACTTCGAGTTTTTCTTTTAGAGTTGGTCTTACTCTATTTCTTAAAGCTTTTGCTGCATCTTTATCAATAAAATAACTATGGATAAGTGCCCATATCGCAAACATTCCTGCCAACATAAAACCTGGCACTAGACCACATAAAAATAATCTTCCAATGGATGTACCAGTTGCGATTCCATAAACAATTAAAACAATACTTGGAGGAATTAAAACTCCTAAAGTTCCACCAGCTGCGATAGTTCCTGTTGCAATTTGATCAGAATATCCCCTTTTTCTCATTTCAGGTATTCCCATTGTTCCAATTGCTGCACAAGTTGCAGGACTAGAACCACTTAAAGCTGCAAAAATTGAACATGCTCCTATATTGGAAATAACCAATCCTCCAGGTACTCTCCAAAGCCATCTATCTAATCCTGTGTACAAATCTTTTCCAGCAGGAGAATTAGCAACTGCCATTCCCATCAAAATAAACATTGGTATAGAAAGTAAAACAAATGAATTTAGTCCAGCAAAAAATGTTTCGGCAAAAACATCAAGCATTTGAAAACCTTCAAATGAAACCAAAAGAACTATTGACACAAAACTCAAACCGAAAGCAATTGGAATTCCTGAAAAAAGTACCACTAGAGTAAAAACTGCAACAATTATTGCTATTATTAATGGGTCCATTAATTCTGATCCTTATCGTCAGTTAGTTTTATAATTTCTGCAATATACTGAAGTATCATTAATACAGCTCCTATCATCATTGATGAATATGGAATCCATAACGGTGGATCCCAAACAGTGCCTGTTGTATAATTTTTGGTAAATGCTTCCTCTACCATTATAAATCCAAAATAAAATAAAATTAAAAAGAAAGATAAACTTAAAAATGAAGTAAAAATTTTTAATCTAATTATATTTTTTTTTGACAAAAAATCATAAATCCACTCCATACTGACGTGGGCTTTTTCACTAAGTACGTATACACTTCCTATAAAAGTTGAGGCAACTAAAAGCATTGTAACAAGCTCTGTTTGCCAAGTAATTGCTCTTTGAAAAAAATACCTTTCAAAAACAAGTTCAACAATAACTAAAATTGATAAAAGTAATGCTATGACTGCAAAAGCACCACATGCTTTGGCTATTAAATCACAAAATTGAAGATATTTTTTTTTCATAAAAAAAACCCCTATTTAAAAAAATAAATAGGGGTTCTTTATATATTATTTTATTTAACTGCTAAAGCCATTTCCATAAGCTTATCGCCACCTGGCACTTTATCAGCAAATGCTTTATGAGAAGATTTCTTTGCAATCTCTACCCACGCAGCATGGTCTTTTTCAGACATGTATACTAATTTTACACCTGCAGCTTTATAAGCATCTTCAAACTTTTTATCTAAGTTTTCTACTTGAGCTGTCATATATTTCTCAGCAACTTTACCAGCTTTCATTAAAGCTTTTTGTTGCTTAGAATTTAGTGCATCGAAAGATTTTTTCGACATCAAAATTGGTTCATACATAAACCATAGACCAAATTTTCCTGGAGGAGTTGCACATGAAACTTGTTCATAAATTTTATAACTTACAAAACTTCCTGAACTAGTGTTAGCACCAGTCAATACACCTGTTTGTAAACCTGTGTATATTTCTGATGATGGCATACTTTGTATACCTGCTCCTGCTGCTTCTAACATTTGGTTAAATGCTTTACCTGCAGCTCTCATAACTTGACCCTTTGCGTCACTAGGATTTTTTATACATTTTGACTTTGAAGCAAAACCACCACCTAACCATGCGTCAGATAAAACTACTACACCAGCGTCGTTAATAATTCTTTTAATCTCAGTCATCATTGGTCCTTTATTGAATCTCAATGCATGATCGTGATTTTTAACAGTTCCTGGCATTAAAGTTGCATCAAATTCTGGATGGAACTTAGACGCATAAGCTAATGGAAAAGCAGAAATATCCAATTGACCAGTTGTCATTGGTTTCCACTGTTCCTTAGGTTTGTATAATGATTTGGCTGGATAAATTCTGATATCTATTCCAACATTCGCTTTTTTTACCTCGTCAGCAATGATTTGTACCATTTCATGACGTGGGTCGAAAGATCCATCAGCTCTTGGTGTTCCAGGCCATTGGTGACTTGCTTTTAGCGTAGCAGCATAAGCAGAACCAATAGTAGTAAAAACAAAAACTAATGAAGTTAAATATAAAGATATTTTTTTTAACATTATTTTTCCCTCTATTGTTATTTTTAATATTTCAATTAAAGTGAACTTATTAATAAGAGTCAAGTCGTCAAAAACTCAAATATTATATTAATTATATGGATGGACCTTTAAAAAACCTGCTAGTTGTTGATTTAACGAGAGTATTGGTTGGTCCCTACTGTACTATGATTTTATCAGATCTTGGAGCTAGAGTGATCAAAGTTGAAGCTCCAGAAATTGGTGACGACTCACGAAAATTTGGACCATTCATAGAAGAATACTCTGCTTATTTTATGTCACTAAATAGAGGTAAAGAAAGTATTGCTCTTAACTTAAAAAAAGAGGAAGACAAAAAAATTTTTGATAAGATTTTATCTAAAGCAGACATATTAGTTGAAAATTTTAAACCAGGTACTTTAGAAAAATGGGGATACGGTTGGCAAGATGTAAATAAAAAATATCCAAAGTTAATTTATGCATCTGCTTCAGGTTTTGGACAAACCGGTCCTTTAAAAGAACTGCCTGCTTATGATATGGTCGTACAAGGTATGGGAGGATTAATGAGTGTGACTGGTCAGCCTAACTCAGAGCCAACAAGAGTAGGAACATCAATTGGAGATATCACAGCTGGTTTATTTACAGCAATTGGAATTAATGCAGCTCTTTACGATAGACAAAAAACTGGTAAAGGAATGTACATAGATGTTTCAATGCTTGATTGTCAAATAGCGATTTTAGAAAATGCTATAGCTCGTTACTTAGCAAAAAATGAAATACCAAAACCAATGGGATCACGTCATCCATCGATTGCACCATTCGAAGCTTTTAAAACTAAAGACAGTTATATAATTATCGCAGCTGGTAATGATAGACTCTTCGAAAAACTTTGTGAACTTTTAGGAATATCTAAAATAAATAAAGATCCAAAATTTTCTGACAACTCTTCTAGAGCACAAAACATGGATGAACTTAAAGTAATTCTTGAAAAAAAACTATTAACTAGAAATACCAATGAATGGGTAAAAGATATGGAAAAAGAAAAAATTCCATGTGGTCCTATATTTAATATAAAAGAAGCTGTGGAGAATCCTCAAATAGATGCCAGAAATATGATTGTAAAAGCCTTTCATAAAAAAATTGGGGATTTCAAATTAGCGGGTAATCCAATTAAAATGTCTAACTATAAAGATGAAAAAACTAGAGGTGATATCCCCGATTTAGATGAGCATAGGGAAAAAATTTTAAAAGAATTTACTTAATTTTTATTGATTGTTTTCTGACTCGTTAGAAATATCTTGTTCAGAAGTTTGGTTTTCTGTTTCATTCACTTCGTCTAATGAAACATCACCTTGTTCTTCTCCAGTTTCATCGGTTGCTAATGTGTCTATATCTGGCTTAGCTGTTTGTGATAGTTCTGCTAAATCCTCATTAGAAACTTGAATTTTTTCTGGAGTTTTTCTTGCTCTCTTAGACGGTAAAATAGGTGTTCCACTTTTTGAAATTTCACCTTTATATAGACTTTCAAAATCATCACCTACATCTTCATCCTCATCGGTGCTATCGTCAACTTGCTCTACATGCTTTCTTAATTTATAAACTGCACTTTCAGTAAGATCGTTTACTTTAATGTTTTCTTCTGCGATTTCTCTAAGAGCCAAAACGGTATTTTTATCATCGTCTCTATTTAAGGTTGGTTCTATACCAGTATTAAGTTGAGTTGCTCTTTCTTTAGCCACCAAAACTAACTCGTAAGGACTGTCTACTTTATCTATACAATCTTCTACAGTAACTCTAGCCATGCGGAGTGTCTATACAGTGAAGTTTAAAAAATCAAGGAGAATTTTATAAATACTCTGGATTTAGCTTATTTTTAACAAACAATAAAAGAACTGCTGATAAGGCAATATAAATAAAAGATATTAAGGCTATCTGCTCTATTGAGAATCCAATATCTATTAATATGCCAAATAAAGCAGTGCCAAAAGCAGTAGAGAAAACCATTAAAGCAGTTGTTAAAGCTTTAATTGAACCAATATATCTTACACCATAAATTTCTGCCCAAGTTGAAGAGCCTAGGACGTTTGCGAGACCATTTGAAATACCAATTAAACCTAAAAATATGAAAGCAGAATATGAAATATCAAAATACATAAGAACTACAGTGGAAATTAATAATGGAATATTCATAAAAATAAGTAATTTTCTACTCGTAAATTTATCAATTAGAAATCCTGCGATTAATAGAGTTAATACTGACAAAATTGAGTAAACCATAAAAGATTGAGCGATTACATAAGCACCCCACCCTTTAGAATCTAAAATAAAAGATTGATAGACAAATACACCCGTAACAATCCATGGCATCGCTAACATATTCAAACAAACGATATAAAATCGATAGTCTTTTAGAACTTCAATTCTTTTCCATTGTCTTATTTTTTTATTAAATACTTGTTGATTGGTCTCTTCTCTTGAATCAAAGTTTAAGTTCTTTACCAAAATAAAAGAAGTAATTGGAAGAAATATTAAAACTAATATTGAAATATATATCCATAGATTTTGCCAAGAAATAATAGTTAGTAAATATACTATTAAAATAGGTAATATAAATTCAGCAGTAGAAAGACCAAACCAGATCACACTTAAAGCTTTTCCTCTAGATTTTGTAAAATATCTAGATATTGTAGTAGTTGCAGTATGAGACATCATACCTTGACCTGAAAATCTCATAAGAAAAATTGCAATAAATAAAAAAGTTATTGAAGAAATTTTTGAAAAGAAAAAACAAGAAAAAGATAAAAGTATTGTAGCAAAAAACGCAAATTTAAATATATTAATATCATCTATTTTTTTTCCAACCCAAATTAATAAAAAACCACTCAATAGAGTTGCAAATGAATAAATTGTTCCAAATTGTCCCTGTGTAATAGATAAAGTATCTCTTATACTAGAATTGAAAAGACCAAGAAAAAAACTCTGTCCAAAACTGGAAAAAAATGTAAATATGAAACCAAATACGATTACTTTTAAACTTAAACTTTTAAACATATTAAAAAATTATGAGTTGTAATATCGCTTTCATTGGTCTTGGTGTCATGGGTTATCCGATGGCTGGTTATATATCAAAAGGTGGACATAATGTAACTGTTTTTAACAGAACAAAATCCAAAAGTGAAAAATGGATTAAAGAATTTAAGGGTAATATAGCTGATACACCAGCTGAGGCTGCAAAAGATGCTGAATACGTTTTTACTTGTGTAGGAAATGACAATGATTTGAGAGAAGTAACTTTTGGAAACAACGGTGCATTTAAAACAATTAAAAAAGGTGCAATTTATATTGATAACACAACCGCTTCAGCAACAATTGCAAGAGAAATACATTCTTATGCAAAAAAAAATGGATTTGGTGCATTAGATGCACCAGTGTCAGGAGGACAAGCTGGCGCGGAAAATGGTGCATTAACAGTTATGATAGGTGGTGATCAATCTGACTTTGATAAAGCAAAAGATAAAATTGATTGTTATAGTAAAAAAATGAAATTGCTTGGTGGTCCAGGAAATGGACAGCTTGCAAAAATGGTTAATCAAATTTGTATTGCGGGTTTAGTACAAGGTCTATCTGAAGCTATTAATTTTGGAATGAAAGCTGGATTAAATATGGAGGATGTAATTGAAGTTATTTCAAAAGGTGCAGCACAATCTTGGCAGATGGAAAATAGATATAAAACTATGATTGATGATAAATTTGATTTTGGTTTTGCGGTTGATTGGATGAGAAAAGATTTAAAAATTGCAATGGATGAAGCTAAAAATAATGGCTCATTGTTACCTGTAACTGAATTAATCGATAAATATTATGAAGAAGTTCAAGGAATGGGTGGTAATCGATGGGATACTTCAAGCTTAATAAAAAGATTTAGAAAGTAAAGTATGCAGCCAGCATACTATGAAAATTTAAAAGAAATTCAAAATAAATATTGGTCTATGTTGGATGATGCTGTGACTAACAGAGGTTCACCATTTAGAATTCCCGTTTTCATATGTTCCCACCAAGATGATGTTGACGGAAGAATTGTTGTTTTACGTAAATCAGATAGAGCAAAAAATCTATTGCAATTTCACACTGATTTAAGATCTCCAAAAGTAAATATTCTCAAGAAAAATAAAAATGCTTCTTTGGTCTTTTATGATAAGGAAGAAAAAATACAGTTAAGAGTTAAAGTTGAGTGTGAAGTAAATAATCAAAATTTTACAACAGAAGAATCTTGGAAAAAAACTCAACATATTAGCAGAAGATGTTACTTAACTGATAGTCCTCCTGGAACTTCATCAGATAATCCAACCTCTGGAATGATATCTAAATTAAAAGATTTTGATTACACTATGGAGCAAAGTGAAGAAGGTTATAAAAACTTTACAGTTATAAAATGTAAAATTAAATCTGTTGAATGGCTATATCTTGCAGCTAAAGGACATCGAAGAGCAAAGTTTGATTTAGAGTCAAACAAAAAAGATTGGTTAGTTCCATAAAATGATTCAGATAAACAGAAAAATTTTGAAAATATTAATAATCATTTTTTTAAAATGTACATATGTTTATGCTGAAAATAACAATGAATTGTCAATAGGTATTGCAGTTGGAAATGGTATTATGGAAAATGTAAAAGGAATGCATGGTCCTACAGAAAATAATCCTGGTACAAATGTAAAAGGCCTAGTTTTAGATGATGATAGTTTAAATACAATATATTCACTAAGTATCGATTATAATAAATCTTTAAATGGCAATTTATACATAAACTCTGGAATTGCATTTGCTCGTCATTACACGGGGGATACTAGAATTACTTTTGATGGGGGTGGTAATTCCCCATTCCCTGATATTCATTTTAGAGGCTTGGCTTTAGAATTGGGTCCAAGTTATAGATTTAATGAAATTGTAAATTTCACTCCTTATGTAGGTTTGAATGCTTCAGCCTTTCTAGGTTTTCAGTCAGATACTAACTTTGGTGTTAACTCAGGTACATATGGAGAAGGAGGTGCAGAAACATTTGTAGAATGTTATGGTATTACTCCAAACTTAGGGATTTTTAAAAGCTCTGGAATTTTTAAAGGTTATGGCTTTTCAATAGAAAATTTAAAACTAGAATGTGATAACGAGCATATGAGAAGTATGACAGAGGGTTATGAAGCTGACTTCGATATCATTCAATATCGAATCGATTACAGAATATTTTTTAATTAAAAAATTAATTTAGAATATTCATTTTTCAATAGCCGCTAATTTTTTCTTTAATTTAATGGGTAAGTTTGAAAACCACTCTTTCTCTTTACCTGATTCTGGTAAAACAGCTCCATATTCAATCATTTGAGATGGAGGGAGATCATTGATATAGACCCATACTTGGGTTTCATCCAATTTGGAATTTTTTACTAACACTTGTTTTAAATCTGAAATTAATTTGTCTTTCACCTCTTTTGACCGACCTGCTCTAATTTGACCAAGTAAAAATAGTGATGGCTCCTTAACTTTTTTTCCTCCCATAAAATGATTATTTTTTTTTGTTTTATTAAATATTACTTGAGCAAAATATGTATTCGCACCAGTTACTACATTATGAACTTTTGTAATGCCTTCGGCTAATTTTTTTTGTTGTTTGGAGGAAATGTTAAAATTTGAATTTGTTACTGTATAAGTTGGCATAATATTTAAAATATAGATTTAGAATATTTTTTCCAATTATCTTGATAGTGTTTTGTGTTTTCAGTTATTGCTTTTTTCTCATCTTCGGTGAGTTCTCTCACAACTTTTCCAGGAGAACCAATCACTAGAGAGTTATCAGGTATTTCTTTATTTTCTGTAATTAAAGCTTTGGCACCAATAATACAATTTTTTCCAATCTTTGCATTGTTAAGTATAACTGCACCTATTCCTATCAAACTATTTTCTCCAATTGTGCAACCATGCAACATAACCATATGGCCTATTGTAACATTTTTTCCAACCTTTAACGGATATCCAGGGTCTGTGTGTAGGACACATCCATCTTGAACATTAGAACCCTCACCTATATGAATATTTTCTACATCACCTCTTAAGGTTGCATTAAACCAGATACTAGAATTTTTTTCTAAGGTAACATCACCTATTATAGTTGCATTTGGCGCTACCCAATTTTCACCAGAGTTTTTTGGTTTTTTATCTTTTAAATCGTAAAACATAATTTATATATTATTACATTATGCCCGTACAAACTCCAATATGTGATTTTGGTCAAAAAGCGCATGACTTTAAGCTTAAATCAACAGAGGGGAAAATTCTTTCCTTAACCGATGTAAAAGGTGAAAAAGGAACATTAATTATGTTTATATGTAATCACTGTCCATATGTTAAAGCGGTAACAAAAGATATTGTTGAAGATTGTAAAAAATTAAAAGACATTGGTATTAATTCCGTAGCTATTTGTGCTAATGATGCAGAAAATTATCCTGAAGATTCATTTGAAAACATGATCAAATTTTCAAAAGAAAATGAATTTGGTTTCCCCTATTTAGTTGATGAAACTCAAGAAATTGCAAAAACTTATGATGCAGTATGTACTCCAGATTTTTTTGGATACAACAAAGATCTGGAACTTCAATATAGGGGAAGAGTAAGGGAACTTAAAAAATTAATTCCAGTGAGAAATGGAAATAGTGATCTTTTAAAAGCCATGAAACAAATTGCTGAAACTAATAAAGGTCCTGAAAACCAAATTCCTAGTGCTGGATGTGGTATTAAGTGGAAAACTAATTAATGTATCTTATTGTGACAAGAGCATTTCCACCAGAAATAGGTGGAATGCAAAGTTTGATGTGGGGTTTATCGAGTGAAATGTCAAAAAATTTCATGATTAAAGTTTTTGCAGATTACCATGAAAATCATAAAAACTTTGATGAACAAGCAAGTTTTTCAATTGAAAGAGTTGGTGGAATAAAATTTCTAAGAAAAATAAGAAAAGCTCAATTAATTAATGAATTTTTAAAAGATAATAAAGTTGAAGGTATTATCGCTGATCACTGGAAAAGTTTAGAATTAATTAAAACTAATAAAAAAAAGTATTGTTTAATTCATGGTAAAGAGATCAACCACCCATTAGGAACTTCGTTGAATAAAAGGGTTACAAAAGTTCTTAATAACGTGGAGAGAGTAATTGCTAATTCTGAGTACACAAAAAATTTAGCAATAAATAATGGTGTAGAGCAAGATAAAGTTGTAGTTATAAATCCTGGAGCTAACCCCGTTCAAGAATTAAATAAAAAATCTCTAGAAAAAGTTGAGAGTTTATTAAAAGTCAAAACACCAAGACTAATTACTGTTTCTAGATTTGATAAAAGAAAAAATCATGAAAAAATAATAATGGCATTAAGAAATTTAAAACAATTGTACCCTGATATTGTTTATATTTGTATTGGTTACGGTGATCAGGAGGAAAATATAAAAAAATTAGTTGAAGAATTAGATCTAACCTCACAAGTAATGTTCTTTAAAGACATAAGTGCTGATTTAAAGAATGCATTAGTTGCTAAATCAAATATTTTTGTAATGCCCTCTATAATACATAAAACCTCAGTGGAAGGTTTTGGAATAGCTTATGTTGAAGCTGCACAATACGGAGTACCTTCACTTGGAGGAAAAGATGGCGGGGCTTCGGATGCTATTGAACACGATAAAACTGGATTAATTTGTGATGGGAATAATCTAGACGAAATTTATTCATCATTAAATTCGATGATTGAAAACAAAAAATATATTGAGCTTGGAGAAAATGCTCAAATACATGTTTCAAAATTTCAGTGGGATAAAACTTTAGAGCATTACAAAAAAATTCTTAATTAATTTAAAGAATTAATTAATCTTTCAAAAACTTTTTCTGCACTCAAATTATTAAGATCTGTGACTTCAATTGCTTTAAAATTTTCTCTTTCAATACTAACCTTATAGGCAGTTGTATGTTTTCCGAACAAAGTTACCCCTTTCGCACCCACATGGGCAGCAATATGAGCTGGTCCAGTATCATTTGCCACTACAAAAGAACTTTCTTTAATTAAAGAGGTTAATTGAGAAATATTGAGTGCTTTCGCATTGTCTAGTAAAGCCTCAGCATTAATTTCATTAGCATCATTTATTTCACCAGGTCCTGGAGCTGTAACAATTTTGTATTCATTACCAAATTTATCTAAAATAAGTTTTATTAGATCGTTATAGTAAGGCCATTTCTTAATATTTAGATGTGGCGAGCAAAAAGGAAATAGTAAAATAAATTTGTCTAATTTAAAGTGGTTTTTAATTCCACTAATCTCAGAACACGCCCAACTAAAATTAGGATTTAGGGTATGAGATGTTTTAATACCTGAAGTTTGTAATTGATGGTTAAATCTGTCTAGAACAGAATGTTTATCAAATTCTTTTTTATTTATTACTTCGGGTAAGGTTGTAATAGAGCTAGACCATGTTTCTTTTTTTGCCTTTGGAAAAAGAATATTTTTATAAAAATTTGTTCTAGATGAATTTTGTAAATCAAAGACTTTTGAAAATTTAAATTTTTTAAGTTCTCTCATTAAAAAATACAAATAAATTAAATTATACTTGGGTAATCTTTTGTCTAAAATTACTTCCTGAATAAATGGATTTTTCTTAAATAGCTCTAAATAAGCTTTTGTAGTTAACAAATAAACTTGATCGTTTTTGTGATTTTCAGATATGTCTTGAATTGCGCCACTTGCTTGAGCTATATCTCCTAATGATCCGTGTTTAATTATTAAAATATTAGACATATTTATAACAAGATAACACAGTATTAAATTTTATGAATAAAATTATAATAGAGGTTTCAGTAGGTGAACTTTTAGATAAAATTTCAATTTTAGAAATTAAAAAAGAAAAAATTAAAGATCCTGAAAAACTTAAGTTTATTAGCAATGAATATTCTATTCTAAAAGATCAGTTGGATAAAAATGTAAAGGCTGACGACAAACTGAATGATCTTTATCAATCATTAAAAGAAATAAATTTTAAACTATGGGTAATTGAAGATGATAAAAGACAATGTGAAAAAGAAAAAGATTTTGAAGAAAAATTTATTAAACTTTCTAGAGACGTGCATTTTCTCAATGATGATAGAGCAAAAATAAAACTAGAAATTAATAACCATACTGGTTCAGTCATTAAAGAAATAAAAGAATATACTAACTACTAAATCATTCTAATGGCGCTCCATTTTTCAAAAGAAGAGTTTTCTAATAGAAAAAGTAAAGTATTAAATTCTATGAAAGAGCAGAACCTTGATGCTCTATTAATGTTTAGACAAGAGTCGATGTATTGGTTGACTGGTTATGACACATTTGGTTATGTTTTTTTTCAAACATTAATTTTAGATAAAAATGGAAATATAATACTACTCACAAGAGCACCTGATTTAAGACAGGCTCAAAATACATCCAACATAGTAGATATTAGAATCTGGGTTGATAAAGATGGATCAAATCCAACTGATGATCTTAAAGTTATTTTGGATGAGTTAAATCTTAAAGGAAAAAAAATAGGTGTTGAATACGAAGCTTACGGTTTAACTGGTCGTAATACTCTTCGATTAAATAAATCTTTAGAAAATTATTTCACTCTTGAAGATAAATCAGACTTAATAACAAAATTAAGAGTTGTAAAATCCAAAGAGGAAATTGTTTATGTTAAAAAAGCTGCAGAGCTAGCTGATAAAGCTTTGGATGAAGTGTGGAGACATGCAAAAGCTGGGGTTAGTGAGTCTAAGATATTAGCTGAGATGAATAGAGTTATATTTGAAGGAGGTGGAGATTATCCTGCAAATGAATTTATAATCGGATCAGGTAAAAACGCACTTCTTTGCCGCTATCAATCAGAAAAACAAATTTTAAAAAATCAAGATCAATTAACTATTGAATGGGCCGGTACTTATAGACATTACCATTCTGCAATGTTTAGAACCATTCCTATTGGAAAAGCAGACCCAAAACATCATAAAATGCATGATGCATGTGTTGAGGCTCTCAAAAATTGTGAAAGTAAATTGAAACCTGGAAATAAAATTGGAGAAGTTTTTGATATTCATGCAAAAACTTTTGATGATCTTGGTTTCAATAAGGCTAGAATGAATGCTTGTGGTTACTCATTAGGAAATACTTTTTCTCCAAATTGGATGGATTGGCCAATGCTTTACACAAATAATCCTTATATGATTGAGCCAGGAAATGTTTTTTTCATGCATATGATATTAATGGACTCTGAAAATGAATTGGCTATGAACCTGGGTGAAACTTATTTAGTTACAGAAAATGGCAATGAAAGAGTTGGGAAACAAAAGTTAGATTTGGTTATACTTTAATTAAAGCTATATTTTTTTTCTAAAAATTTAATCACATTGTGTATTATAAAAGTCATAAAAAGATAAATTCCCCCCGCAACTATAAATACCTCGATCGGTTTAAAAGTTGTCGAAATTATATATTTTGCAACACCAGTTAAATCCATTAATGTCACTGTACTTGCTAAAGAAGTTCCTTTCATCATTAAGATAATTTCATTTCCATAAGCTGGTAAAGATTGTCTAATAGCGATAGGTATTTGAATTTTATAAAAAATTACTTTATTTGAAATGCCTAAACTCTTACCTGCCTCTATTATTCCAGGTTTTATTGTTTGAAACGCTGATCTTAATATTTCTGAAGTGTAAGCACCTGTGTTTAAAGAAAAAGCAATAATTGCACACCAATATGGTTCTTTCAAAATTACCCACAGAACTGTCGATCTTAGATATTCAATCTGACCTAATCCAAAATAAATTATAAAAATTTGAACCAAAAGTGGAGTGCCTCTAAAAATGTACGAGTATGCATAAGCAAATCTATTTATAAATATATTTTTATTTAATCTTAGAATTGCAAAAAATAAGCCAATGAATAATCCTATTATTAAAGAAACTGAAAGAAGTTTTAAAGTTATTACAGCAGCATTAAGTAGCTTTGGTAAACTATCAATCATCAATTCAAGATCCATTAATACCCCCTACTATATTTGGTTTCTAATCTGTTGATTAATTTCATGCTCACGAAAGTAAGTACTAAATATAAAACTGCAGCAAACGAATAAAAGAATAATGGATCTCTAGTTGATCCAGCAGCAATATAAGATTGTCTCATAATTTCAACTAAACCTGTAACTGAAATTAGAGAAGTGTCTTTTAGAGTTATCTGCCAAACATTACTTAGATTTGGAATAGCTAATCTTAATGTTTGCGGTAAAATAATTTTAACAAATTTTCCAAATTTATTGAGACCTAACACATTAGCAGCTTCGAACTGGCCTTTATCAATTGATTGAATTGCTCCTCTAAAAACTTCTGTTGAATATGCACCAGAGATTATTCCAATTGCAAATGCACCTGTGACAAATGCATTTATTTCAATATATTCATTATAACCAAATATTGATGCAACAAACATTACTGCACCAGTTCCACCAAAAAAGAAAAGGTAAATGACTAATAATTCTGGAACACCTCTTATTATGGTTGTGTAAGAATTAGCGATAAAATTTAAAAACTTATTTTTAGATAATTTTAGTGGAGTAAAGATTAATGCAAAAAGAAAACCTATAAACATTGCTGTTATTGAAACAGCTATAGTCATTAGGGTAGCATAAAATAATTCATCGCCCCAACCAGTATCTCCGAATGCTAGAAGTTCCATACAGATTGGCGACTATACATAATAGTCGCCAAATCTAAAATTTAATTACATAGATGCATCAAAGCCGAACCATTTAATTGCTAGTTCGCTGATTTTTCCATTTTTTCTTGCAGTGTCGATAGCTTTATTAAAGTCTGCTAAAAGTTTTGCATCTTTTTTACCTTGTTCAGAGCCTTCTCCCATTTGTGAGGTTTGTCTTATTCCTACACCGACTCCATTACCAAATGCACCACCTGAAAAAGTTGGGCCAACTAATACAACTGACTTACCTGATTTTTCAGCATAATCAGTAAATGCAACTGCTGCAGCTAACGCCACATCACATCTTCCAGATGTTAAGTCTAGGTTAACTTCATCCTGAGTTTTGTAAGTTCTAACATTTACACTTCCCACATCACCTGACTCTAAAAAGTTTTGGTGTATAGTTCCTGTTTGTGTACAAACTGTTTTTCCAGATAATGCTCCAGTTAAAGTTTTTAAAGCTTTTTTTGCATCAGCATTTGGTTTTGTGAGATTTATTCCAGCTGGTGTATCCATACCTTCTAAATTAGAACCTTTCATAACAGCTAATGAAGCTACTTCATCTGCATAGCCTTGAGAAAAAGTAATCACTTTTTTTCTTTCATCTGTTATTGACATGCCTGCCATAATTGCATCAAACTTTCTCATTTGAAGGGCAGGTATCATACCATCCCAGTCTTGTTCCACTATTGTACAATCTCTTTTCATATAAATACAAAGCCAGTTAGCTAATTCAACTTCGAAACCTATTAACTTACCTGCTTCGTTTTTTGAGTTCCATGGAGGATAAGCACCCTCTGTTCCAATTCTTATTTTATCAGCATTAACATTCCCCATTACCAATAGAGAAAGTAAAACTGAAAAAATAGTTTTTTTAAATATATTCATTATTTCTCCTTTAATAAAAATTAAGTATTTCACAAATTGTGTGTATAAAAAAGAAAAAATTAATGATTAATTGAAGAGGAAAAATTCCAAGAGCAATCAAAACTAGGTATATAAACTCTAGCTAAATTTGCGTTTCCAAAATGATGATTGAATACGTTTAACCAATTTTCAACTTGAAGAGGTTTTTTATCTTGGCTTCCTACCTGTGCAGTAATAACTCCTTTGGGTTTGAGCACTCTGACCAAATAATCCATATTTTTGGCAGCAAGATCAATACAAAACTGGTCATCATTCAAATCTACAAAAATATGATCGTAAGTATCCTCACTTGCTGACTTGATGTTCTCAAAAGCATCTCCCCATACACATTTAACTGAATTTTTTTCTGTAGCTTTTTTTCCGATATCACCCAAATGTTTATTGCAAACATCAACAACTTCTGGATCTAATTCATACCAATCTATAAAATTAAACTTTTTTGATATACATTCTCTTGCAACACCGCCATCACCACCACCGATTATTGCTGCTCTTTCATTTTTTTTATTTAATTTTAAGCCAGCTCCTACAAAAGTTGAGCTATATAAATGTTCATCTGAAGCTGCGACTTGTATTTCGCCATCAATAAAAAGAGATTTTCCAAATTGTTCTAATTTGAAAATTTCAATATGTTGACCAACTTTTGATTTAAAATCTTCTAGAATTTCATTAACAACATATGATTTTTGTAAACCCGGTGAACTATAAATATCGTGATAAAGAGATCTAGTATCTCTATTAAATTCTTTCTTAACTATACGTTTATGTTCAAACTCTTTTTTTACAATATCAATTGCCACTGATGGGCTTATTTTTCCGCAAGTAAAAAAATCAAAACTAATAATTCCATTTTCTGGAAATGTGTGAAAACTAATATGACTTTCAGCTAATAAAGCTAAAATAGTAAAACCTTGGGGTTCAAATTTATATTTTGAAATATTCAAAATAGTAACATTAGCTGCTTTAGCGATTTTATGTATAACCTTTTCAAAAACTAAAGGATCGTACTCTTTTGTAGTACCTATAATATCTAAAGTAATATGCTCCCCAACCTTAATCATCTTACCCTTTTTTATAATTCTTAGCTTTATCTAAAACTTTTTTCATTTCTTCAAATGAAAGAATCTTAGGTTGTCCTAATTTTAAAGCAATAGTGTATTGATGACAAATATTTTCTATCTCTTGTGCAAGTTCAAATGCATCTTCTAAATTTTTACCAAAAGCAACCTGCCCGTGATTAGACATTAAACATGCAGATCTATTTTCTAAAGCTTTGATTACATTTTTAGATAACTCTTCAGTTCCAAAAGTCGCGTATTCAGCACATTTAATGTCATCTCCTCCCGCAAGAGCAATCATGTAATGAAAAGGTGGAATTGATTTTCCATGTGAAGATACAGCTGTTGCGTGTGGAGAATGAGCATGAACAATAGCGTGTGCTTCTTTTTTATTTGCATAAATATCTCGATGAAATCTCCATTCGGATGATGGTTTATTGGTTTTATCATTTTTTTCTTCGTCTTCATTTAAACCCATAAAAACAATATCTTCAGGTTTTAATGTTTCATATTTTTTTCCTGATGGAGTAATTAAGTATCCCTCTGTGTCATCTTCTCTAACTCTCAGTGATATATTCCCAGATCTAAGCGGTGAAAGATTTGTGGAATTTAATTTTAACGAATATTCAATAATCTGATTTCTTTGATCTAAATTCTTCATTTAAATAATTCTTTAAGTCCTTTTTCCGATGCTTCACATACTCCTTTTTCGGTAATTAATCCCGTAACATATTTTGCTGGAGTTACATCAAAAGCTAAATTCATAGCTTTACTTTTTGTTGGATAAATTTGTATTTTTTTTATAACTCCTTTTTCATCTAAACCTTCAACATGAGATAATTCATCTGAATTTCTCTCTTCGATTGGAATATCTTTATGATCTTTTATATTCCAGTCAATCGTAGAGCTTGGTAGTGCAACATAAAAAGGAATCTTATTGTCATGAGCTGCTAGTGCTTTAAGATAAGTTCCAACTTTATTACAAACATCTCCATTGGCTAAAGTTCTGTCTGTTCCAACAATACACATGTCAACTTCACCTTTTTGCATTAGTATGCCACCTGTATTATCTGCAATAATTGTATTCTTAATTCCCTCTTCATTTAATTCATAAGAAGTAAGATTTGCTCCTTGATTTCTTGGTCTAGTTTCATCTGCCCACACATGAACAGGAATCCCTTTTTTGTGTGCATGATAGATTGGAGAAGTTGCGGTCCCCCAATTTATTGTTGCAAGCCAACCTGCATTACAATGAGTCAGTATGTTAACGGTATCTTTTTTTTTATTATAAATTTCTTCAATAATTTTTAGTCCATTTAATCCTATATTTTCACAAAATTTTATATCTTCCTCACAAATTTCTTTTGATTCATTTAAGGCTATTTCTAAGATTTTATCACTATTAACACCTGATAATTTATTCATCATTCTATCAACAGCCCACTTTAAATTTATTGCTGTTGGTCTTGAACTAATTAAATCGCCTGCAGATTTCTTTAAAAATGATTGGTCATTATTTTCAATTATGGCTAAAACTATTCCATAAGCTGCTGTAGCCCCTATTAGAGGTGCGCCTCTTACTTCCATTACCTTAATCGCATTTATTGAGTCCTTAACTGTTTTAAGGTCTTTAATGATAAATTGGTGTGGAAGTTTTGTTTGATCAATAATTTTTACAACATTATTTTCAAACCAAATAGTACGATATTCTTTTCCCTCAATTTTCATTTTAATCTTGAAGCAATAAAATTAAGAATTTCCGGATTATAATATTGAAAACATAATCCTTGGTTCATTTCATGACCCGGATTTTTCCGAGCTGAAACATTTTCTTGCCAATCATCTCCTTTTACAACACAAGATTTTCCTTTAATTTTATAGTCTTCAGAGATAACAATTCTTTTAACTCCTGGAACTTCTTCTATCCAGTCAGATAACAGTCCCTCCCATTTATCCTTGGGGTGAGTGAAAGCTAAAACAGGAACATTATCAGATTGTTTAATATTGTTAATTTGTCTTGCTCGTAATTGAGCAGGGCCTGGATATTTTTTGGCAAATTTTTCCAATGCCTTTTCAGGGCCTACTTTTTTTACTTTATAAGTTTTAGAAAGCTTACCAAAACAAGCTTGCATGTATGATATGCCTCCACCTACTTTTTCGGAGTGAGCTGATAACAACATTAGAGTTAATAGACCCCCGCATGAATGACCTGATATAATAATTTGTTTTCTTGGAACCCCTATACTTACAAATTTTTCAACTAATTCTAAATTTTTTTCAACTCGTTTATCTAATTTGTGTTTACCAACATAAGGAGTTTTAGAATTCCACCAGTGTTTTTTTAATGACATGTCACCCGCAAAATCATTTGTGCAGAAATTATAAACCATAATTTTTTTACCATTAATTTCCTTATCAACTAATGAAGCTTGATTTCTTATTTGATTTACCCAAATACATTCATTCTTGTGGGCTTTATCATTTGAATTTTGACCATGATTGTAAATAATTATAATTTTATTTTTAGGGTCATCAATATTCATACCTTCTTTTACCGAAGCTGATTTGGTAATAAAACCGCTTTTTAAAATTTTTCCATTTGCGTAAACTGTATTAGAAGCTATCAGAAATATAAAAATTAATAATAGTTTTTTCATTTTTTTAATACCCTTCCCGCTACTGTAATTAATTTTTCTCTAGTTTTTTTAGTTCTTTTTTCTGGTGCAGTAATAATAGCTACATCTAAACAGTTATTAGTTGGATCATTAGGATCGATATGATCTTCAAAATTTTCTATTAAATTTTTTATCATATTTTTTGCTTTGGCAGCATTACCCAATAAAACTTTCACTACTTGTTGAACATCAACATTTTTGTGATCTGGATGCCAACAATCATAATCGGTAACCATCGAAACTGATGCGTATCTTATTTCTGCTTCTCTTGCCAATTTTGCCTCTGGCATGTTAGTCATTCCAATTACATCAGCTTTCCAAGATCTATATAAATTGGATTCTGCTAAAGTTGAAAATTGAGGCCCTTCCATGACAACATACGTCCCATTTCTTTGGTATTCAATTTTCTCTTTTTTAATAGCCTCTTCACAAGCATTCATTAGACCGTTGGATGTTGGATGAGCCATAGAAACATGAGCAACAATTTCATCATCAAAAAATGTTTTTTCTCTTGCAAATGTCCGATCAATAAACTGATTAATAATAACAAATTTTCCAGGAGGCAAATCCTCTTTTAAAGATCCGACTGCTGAAACTGATATAATATCCGTTACACCCAATTGTTTAAGAGCATCAATATTGGCTCTAAAATTTATCTTAGATGGTGAAATAAAGTGACCTCTCCCATGTCTTGGTAAAAAATAAACTTCTTTATTATTATAGTTTGTTTTTAAAATTTGGTCTGAAGGTTTCCCCCATGGGGTATTTAAATCTAATAATTCTCGATTTTTGAACTCCTCAACATCATAAAGGCCACTACCACCAATAATTGCTAATTTATTTATTGTCATGTTAAAAATTTAATTTATTTATACTTTTATAATTTACTCTTATGAATTTAAAAGACTTTATTAGATCTATTCCAAATTACCCAAAAAAAGGTATTTTATTTAGAGATATCACAACACTAATAAAAAATGAGAAAGCTTTTTCAGAAGCAATAGAACAAATCATAGAAAGATCAAAAAAAATGAAATTTAATAAGATTGCCGCAATCGAGTCTAGAGGATTTGTTTTTGCGTCAGCAGTTTCCTATATTTTGAAAAAACCATTTATAATGTTTAGAAAAAAAGATAAATTACCAGCTGAAGTACACTCTGTTAATTTCGAATTAGAGTACGGAAAAGCTACAATAGAGGTTCACAAAGATTCCATAAATAAAGAAGACTCTATTTTAATTATTGATGATTTAATTGCAACTGGTGGTACAGCACATGCTGCAGCAAAACTTGTAAAAATTTCTGAAGGGAAAGTTGCTGGATTTATATTTGTAATAAATCTTTTTGATCTTAATGGTTCAGATAGTTTAATTAAAAAAGGATACCAAGTAGAAAATATAATTGACTTTCCAGGACATTAATTATCAAATTTAGGTCTGTAAAAAGATTTTTTACCCAACATTGAATTAATTAACCCTAACACTCTCATCTTATAAATCTTTCTTTTATGGTTATTAAAAAATATTAGATAATAAAAAAATTTGATTTTAGCTGAAACAAGATTTCCAAAAACTTTAGATGCATTAAAGTAACCATAATGTTTTTTATTATAATAAAATTTTGACCACATCCAATGCCAATTCCTTAAAAGCTCTATTTCATCTTTATATTTAGGGTCAACCGCTCCGCCGCCTAAATGATTTATTTTTGATTTTGGAACTATATATATATTTTCTTGAATATTGTTAAGCCTTTTACATATATCATCATTTTCAAGATACAAAAAAAAATTTTCATCAAAAAAACTGAAATTACTTAATTTTTTTAATCTTTTTAAATTAAACATTATAAATGGTTTTTTCAAAATATAGGAAACTGCTGAACATTGCAAAACCATCAACGCTTTTTACTTGAAAGGGTTTTGTAGGATCAAATTTATGAATTTTATTCAATTTATAATTTGGATAATCTTTTTTATCAGAAATAGGTGCTATGATAGCAAAGGAGTTGATATTTAGAGACGCATCTATTATTTGTTTTAAAGAGTCTTTTTCTAAAACAACA
>CABXYE010000004.1:5000-63317 GCA_902516425.1 uncultured Pelagibacteraceae bacterium | reverse complement strand
TAAAAGATTTATTTGACACAATGTATAATTCTAATGGTATCGGTTTAGCTGCAGTTCAAGTTGGTATTTTAAAAAGGATTTTAGTAATAGATGTTTCTAGTAAAGACGAAAAAAAACAACCATTAACATTTATTAACCCTGTTATTAAAAAGTTAAGCAATGAAACATCGATTTATGAAGAGGGGTGTTTATCAATACCTGATACCTTCATTGAGATTGAAAGGCCTAAAATTTGTGAAGTAGAATTTATTGATATCGAGGGAAAAGCAAAAAACTTGAAATGTGATGGTCTTTTATCTACTTGTCTTCAGCATGAGATAAATCATTTAGATGGAAAATTGATTATTGATCACATATCTAAGCTAAAAAGAGATTTAATCATCAAAAAAATTTCAAAAAATCAAAAGAATCCCGGTAGAATAATAGTTTAAATGGCTAAAAGAATTATTTTTATGGGCACACCATTATTTGCTGTCCCTGTACTAAAATCTTTGTATCAAAATGGACACTCAATTTCTGTTGTATATACTCAGCCGCCAAAAAAATCTCACAGAGGTCAAAAAATTAACAAATCTCCAATCCAAGATATTTCTGAAACACTTAATCTGAATTTTAGAACTCCTGGTCATTTGAAAAATAACGAGGAGGAATATAAATTTTTAGAAGAATTAAATGCAGATCTTGCAATTGTTGTAGCTTATGGTCAGATAATTCCCAAAGAATATTTAAATTTAACAAAAAATGGTTTTATCAATATTCATGGATCTTTACTTCCGAAATGGCGGGGGGCTGCCCCAATTCAAAGATCAATTATGAATTTAGAGAGTGAAACTGGGATTAGTATAATGAAAATAAATGAAGAACTCGATAGTGGTCCTGTAAGTAATTTGTATAAAATAAAAATTGATCCAAATAATAATGCAAAAGAGGTTTCCAAAAAATTATCCCTTTTAGCTGCTGATAAAATTCTAGATATCATTGATGATATTTTAGAGAATAAGGTAAAGTTTTTTGAACAGGATCATTCTAAAGCAACTTACGCAAAAAAGATTGATAAGGAGGAAGGTAAAATAGTTTGGAGCAACGAAGCATCAAAAATAATTGGTAAAATCAATGGACTTTTTCCTTCACCAGGTGCTTTTTTTGATTTTAGTGGTGAAAGGTATAAGATTTTAAAAGCTGAGGTAGGATATGGCTCAGGGAAAGCAGGTGAAGTTATCTCAGATCAATTGGAAATTGCTTGTGGTGATAATAAATCAGTAAAGATTCTTGAAATTCAAAGGCAGGGGAAAAGACCTCAAAAAAATGTTGAATTTATGCTTGGATCAAAAATTAAAAAAGGATCAATGTTATTAAATGTTTAAATATCAAATAATAATTGAATATGAAGGAACAAACTTCAGAGGCTGGCAAATCCAAAAAAAAGGTAAAACTGTACAAGGACTAATACAGGATCAAATATCGATCCTATTAGATCAAAAAATTTTATTGTTTGGAGCTGGAAGACTCGATCGTGGCGTTCATGCTAAAGGACAATCAGCACATTTTGAGTGTAAAACAACCATTAAAAAAAAAGATAAATTTCTTAAATCAATAAACTATTTTTTAAATAAAGATAATATTGCAATTATAGACCTTAAAAAAAGAAATAAAGACTTTCATGCAAGATATTCTGCTAAAAATAGAATATACAATTATGTAATAAATAATCGCTTGAGTATTCCTGTTTTAGAAAAAGATAGAAGTTGGCATGTAATTAGACAATTAAATGTTGGTTTAATGAAAAAAGGTGCAAAAAAGTTAATCGGAACAAAAGATTTTTCTACTTTTAGAGCTTCAAGTTGCAGAGCAAAAAGTCCAATCAAAACAATGAAATCTGTAAAAATTAAATTTTCAAAAAATAAGATTCAAATAGAGTTTCAGTCTCAATCATATTTACAAAAACAAGTACGTTCAATGGTTGGATGTTTGAAATATCTTGGAGAAAAAAAATGGTCACTTCAAAAGTTTGAGAATGCTCTAAATTCAAAAAGAAGGTCTCTTTGCGCCCCACCAGCACCCCCAGAAGGTCTTTACTTAATGAGAATTGTTTATTAATTTTTTTTTATTATTCATCGCAAACTTTTTATTAATTCGCCATCTTGATTCAGCTCTCACAATATAGCCACAACAGTTTCTTGATCCACATTTACATGGAAATTGTTTAAAATCTTCATCAAAACCAAAACCATAATCACAAGTAAATTCCTCTCCCTTCTTAATATTTCTGATCGCAGTAATCCATACCCTCAATCCTTTTCCATTATAGTCACAGTTATTATCACAACTGTGATTTACTAGTCCTGCAGTATTCCATGAAAAATCTCCATCAAGTGTATATCTTTTATTCAATGTAAATAAGTAAATTGGTTTTTTATTGTTAAACTTGTTTGACTTATCAACTTGTTTATTAGTAATAATTTTTCCAACATAATTAATTATTTTTGTACCTTCTTTGATATTCTGAGTAGCGAAAAGACCCCTCCCTCTTTTATCAATTTTAGATTTTTTAATTCTATATAGTTTCATTTAGGTGATTTTTTATTTATTGATTATTTTTCAATTGAATTCTATTAACGCATTAACATGTTCATTTGCACTTTCTGCTAAGGCATTTAAATCATATCCGCCTTCAAGTATTGAAACAACTTTACCTCCTGTAAATTTATTCGTAGCTTGTAAAGTTCTTTTAGTTATTTCATAAAAGTCTTTAGAACTTAATTGAAATTGGGCCAAAGGATCGTCTTTGTGCGCATCAAATCCAGCTGAGAACAATAAAAAGTCCGGTTTATATTCCACTAATCTGTCTAAAACTCTGGCAAATGCATTAAAATATTGCTCTG
The DNA here is from genome assembly GCA_902516425.1 of uncultured Pelagibacteraceae bacterium. Classification (GTDB taxonomy): domain Bacteria; phylum Pseudomonadota; class Alphaproteobacteria; order Pelagibacterales; family Pelagibacteraceae; genus Pelagibacter. Next base: position 60,435 of record CABXYE010000004.1, on the reverse strand, counting down.
AATTCGTACCTGCTGGTAAGGGTATATTAAGAGAATTATTAAAGTCACCTTTATCTTTATCAGTTCCTCCTCCAGGATAGAAAGGATATTGATGAGTTGAGATATATAAAGAATTCTTGTTATTACGCATGACGTCGTAATTCCCATTACCCCAGTGCACATCGAAATCTACGCAAGCAATTTTTTTATATTTATACTTATTTATTAAATAATTCGTTGCTATTCCAGCATTTGATAAACAGCAGAATCCCATTGCTCTATCTCTTTCTGCATGATGCCCTGGAGGTCTAGCTAAACAAAATGCTTTTTTAAATTGCTTGTTTTCTATACCATCTATTGCTCTGATTGTTGAACCTGCAGCATCAAATACTGCCTTTTTACTTTCAGGTGATACAACAGTATCTCCATCTAAAAATTTAAGACCTTTTTGAGGAAAAGATTTTTTTAAATTATCTATATATTTCTTTGAATGTGTCATAGATAAAATATCTTCAGGTACATTGGATGGTTTATGCCAGATTAAATCTTTTCTTTTTTTTAACTTTTCTTTTATAACAATCACTCTCTTAGATTGTTCCGGATGACCATCACCAGTGTTATGTTTCTCATAAGACTCAGAATTTATAATTGCAGTTTTCATTTGAAGTAATTGTACAAAATTCTCTCATAAATATTTGTTAAATTTTTTAAATCTTTTACAGATACAGCTTCGTCTACTTTATGCATAGTCTTGCCAACTAGACCAAACTCTAGACCAGGCGATATTTTTTTTATGAATCTTAAATCTGATGTTCCGCCAGTGGTGGATAATTTTGGTTTTATCTTAGTAATTTTCTTTATAATATTTTGTATCATAAAAGTTGTTTTATTTGGTTTAGTCAAAAAAGATTCACCAGAAACTCTATAATTAATTTTAAATTTTGACTTATTTTTTTTATTAATTCTAACAAGAATTTTATTTAATCTTTTCATTAAAGACTTTGACGAATGTTTATTGTTAAACCTAATATTGAATGTTGCCTCTGCTGTTGCTGGAATAATATTGTCAGCAGTATTATTTATTTTAATTTTTGTTACTTCTAAGTTTGTAGGTTGGAAATCTTTTGTTCCTTTGTCAAACTTTATATCTTTAAATTCTTTTAAAACTTTGACAATTATAGTCGATGGATTATTCGCCCTATGAGGATATGCTACATGTCCTTGAAGACCTAATATAGTTAATTTACCAGTTAAACTACCTCTTCGACCAATTTTTATCATTTCACCTAATTTATTTGGATTTGTTGGTTCACCAACTAGGCAAAAATTAATTTTCTCTTTCTTTTTTTTTAAATATTCCACTACCTTTCTTGTACCATTAATTGCATCACCTTCCTCATCACCTGTGACTAATAAACTAATTGATCCATCAAATTTTTTATTTTTTGATAAAAAAATGCTTACTGCAGAAACAAAAGCTGCAATTGAACTTTTCATGTCATTAGCGCCTCTTCCAATCAAGTATCCTTTTTTTACTAATGGTCTAAATGGATTAATTGTCCAGTCTTTTATATTTCCTGGAGGCACAACATCTAGGTGACCCGCAAAACATAAGTTAGGTTCTTTAGTTCCTAGCCTTGCATATAAATTTTTAACAGGCTTAAAACCTTTTTCTTTAAATTCTAAAATTTTTGTCTTGAAACCAAGTTTTTTTAATTTTACATCAAGAAATTTCATCACCCCTGCATCAACAGGTGTTATAGATGGAAACTTAATTAGCTCTTTAGCTAATTTTAACTCATTTAAAGTTTTCATTATTAATCTCTTAAAAGGTCGTTTATAGATGTTTTAGATCTTGTTTTTTCATCTACCTGTTTAATTATTACTGCACAATATAAAGATGGCGCAGAGGAGTTATTTTTATCTGGTAATGAGCCTGGAACCACTACCGAGTAGGGGGGTATTTTACCATAAAAGATTTCACCAGTTTTTCTATTAACTATTTTTGTTGATTGACCAATATACATTCCCATACTTAAAACAGATCCCTCACCAACAATAACACCTTCTACTACTTCAGACATAGCTCCTAAAAAAACATTATCCTCAATTATAGTTGGTAGTGCCTGGGCTGGTTCTAATACGCCCCCCACTCCTGATCCAGCTGATATGTGACAGTTTTTTCCAATTTGACAACAGCTACCTGCTCTCGCAAAGGTATCAATCATTGTACCTTCGTCAATATATGCGCCTATATTTACATAACATGGCATAAGTACAGCATTCTTACCAACGAAGGATCCTTTTCTTACAGGCGAGTTAGGAACCATACGAAAACCTGCTTTCTCATGATCCTCTTTTGACCATCCAGCTGTTTTACCTTTTAATAAATGTGATTTATCATACCAACTACTATATGGACCATTTAAATTTTCCATAGGGTAAATTCGAAAACTTAACATAATTGCCTTCTTTAAATGTTGATGAGTAACCCATTTACCGTTTATCTTCTCAGCTACACGGGACTTACCATTATCTAAATCACTTATTATCTGATTAATTGCATCCTTTAGTGATTTATCCGAATTTTGATTTACTTGGTCTTTATTTTCCCAGGCATCATTAATAATTTTTTCTAAAGACATAATTTATTGAGTTTTTAATAACCTTATTTCCTTAAGAAATAAAGACAGATTTTCAATTTTATGAGAGATATAGTCTTTATCAGAGTCCATCTTACCAAAATGCTCATCATTAATTAACCAAACAGTTGCACATCCACGCTCGTGACCGATACTTAAGTTTTTAGCGATATCTTCTATATAAATGGTTTCTTTTGGATTTATTTCAAATTTTTTAACCATCAAATCAAAAGTTTTTGCTTCAGGTTTAGGTACATATCCGGCATCCTTGATGTCAAAAACTTTCTCCCTTCCAAAGAGATCATAAATACCTAAGTGAGTTAAAATATTTTGTGCGTGTTCAGCACTTCCGTTTGTAAAAATAAATTTTTCCATATCTAAATTTTCAAGCTCATTCCTCATAATTTTATCCTCTTTCATAAATGAAAGATCTATTGTATGAACATATTTAAGAAATTCTTCTGGGGGTATGTCATGATGTATCATCAATCCATTTAAGCTCGTATTATACTTATAAAAATAATTAGTTTGTAATTTTTTTGCATCTTCCATACTTATTTTCAATCTTTCAGATATGAACATAGTCATTCTTTTTGATACTTGACCAAATACTTTTTCTAATGGGTAGTTATTATGCTTTCCATAACAAACCCCATCAAGGTCAAGCAAAAGATACTTCATTTTTTTAAAATTTTTCATTTTCTTATTAAAGTTCCTGAACCTTTATCAGAAAAAATTTCAAATAATATTGAGTGCTTCTTTCTTCCATCAATAATACCAACCGCTGTAACTCCATTGTTAACCGCATCTAAACAAGTATTAATTTTAGGTATCATGCCCTCGGTAATAGTATTATCCTGAACCATCTTCAAAATTTCTGATGAAGAAATTTCATCAATTAGTTTTTTTTCTTTGTCTAAAACTCCTTCAACATTAGTCATTAAAAAAAGTCTTCTAGATTTTAATGATTTAGCAATTGCACCAGCCGCTATATCTCCGTTAATATTATATGATCTATTATCTAATCCTAGGCCCAATGGTGAAATTATAGGCACCTGTCTCTTACTAAGAATTTTCTCTATAACACCACTATCAATTGTCTTTGGTATTCCAACATAACCAAGTTCTTTAGACTCTGGAATTACTTCAATAATGTTATTCTTTTTTGTATGAATTGAAATTGCTTCAGTCCCATGTTTTTTTAGGGAATTCACGATATCGTTATTAAAATCAATTAACACAGTTTCAACAATATTAATTATATTCTCATCAGTTACTCTTAAACCTCTTATAAATTTAGATTGAATATTTGATTTGTCTAATTCTCTTTTTATTCTAGGACCTCCTCCATGAACTACTGCAATTGAAATACCTAAGTTATTTAGTATATTGATATCTTTAATAAAGTTATTAAAAATATTTCTGTCTATAAAAACATTTCCTCCATATTTAATAATTAATAAGTTATTTTTATATTTCTCAATATATTTAGATACTTCATTTATTGGAGGTCCATCTTTAGGAAGTATTTTTTTTAAATTCATTTATTTATTTTTGTGTAATAATTAAAAATTTTAAGTAACAGTTTTAACTGTGGTTCTTTTCATTATGAAAACTTGTTGGGCCATAGTTAAAATATTATTCACAGTCCAATAAATTACCAATCCGCTAGGAAATGGTGCAAGTATTACAGTCAAAAAAAGAGGAAAAAACATAAATATTTTAGCTTGCATAGGGTCAGTCGGCGCAGGATTTAATTTTTGCTGTACCCACATTGATATTCCCATTGCGACTGGCCAAGCACCAATCATTAAAAAAGAAGGTACATCATAAGGTATCAAGCCAAATAAATTAAATATACTTGTCGGATCCCGTTCACTTAAATCATGAATCCAGCCATAAAATGGCATATGTCTCATTTCTATTGTTACGAACAAAACTTTGTATAAAGCAAAAAAAACTGGAATTTGAACTAGAATCGGTAGGCAACCAGACATTGGATTAACTTTCTCTTTTTTATAAAGAGCCATCATCTCTTGTTGTAATTTCATCTTATCATTTTTATGTAGTTCCTTTAGCCTTGCCATTTCAGGAGTAAGAGCTTTCATTTTTGCCATACTTCTAAAAGAAAAATTTGCTAAAGGAAAGAAGACTAAACGAATACAGATTGTTATAGCTATAATTGCTAAACCATAATTACCAAGTAATTTAAAAAAATAGTCAATACCAAAAAACAAAGGTTTTGTGATAAAATATAAGAAACCCCAATCAATAACTAAGTCAAACTTATCGATAGCAAGATCTTTTGCATATCCATCAATAACATCAACTCTTTTTGCTGCAACTATTATTTGTAATTCTTCCTCTATTAAACTATTTGCCTGTAATTCAAGTGGATCTGTCGCTATAAAATTTGCTCTAAATTTGTCCTTATAATCAAATGTAGTTTTGAACTTTTTATTTTTGGGTGGTATTAGTGATGTTATCCAATATTTATCACTAATTCCTAACCATCCTTTTTCAGCTATTTTTGCAAATTTTTTTTCTTGAATATCATCATAATCTTCTTCGATTAGCTCATCATCTAGGGTTGCTATCAGTCCCTCATGAAGTATTAAAAAATCGATTATATCTGGTATTTCGTTTCTTATAATTTGCCCATAAGAATAAAAATCATATTTCTTATTTGTAGAATTACGAACTCTTTGTTTGATAGAAAATAAATATTTTTCATCTAATGAAATTTCTTTCTCAAATGTGATTCCTTGGTTATTTGTCCAAGATAACTTTATTGGAGAATTTTCAGTTAATTTTTTATTCCCCACTAAAGACCATATAGTTTCCGAATTTGGAATGTCTATATTCTTGTCTGAGGTTACGAAACCACTCTCTATTAGATAACCTTCTTCGATATTTCTAGGACCCAACAAGGTTACTTTTTTATTTCCGTCTAGTTCAATATTGTAATTTTTAAAAGTTAGGTCATCTATAGCACCACCCTTAAGAGATATTGATCCCACAATATTTGAGTTTTCGAATTCTGCTCTCTCATTTTCATTTAAAGCATCTTCTCTGGAAATTTGGATTAAAGTTTTTTTTTGATCTAATGAGGGTGTATCTGTGGTTTGCTCTACTTTTTCTTTTTCGACTAAATTTTGATTTGTTGGTGATTTTTCAGGAATGAAGAACAGTGAGTATAAAACTATTACTGCAGAAGATAATGCTATGGCAGCAATTGTATTTTTTGAGTCCATTACTTTTTAACCTTGATATCTTTTTTTATTGGATCAAACCCCCCCTTGCTCCAAGGATTACAAGATACAATTCTTTTAAAACTTAAGAAAAGACCTTTAATTAAACCAAATGTCTTTAAGGCCTCAATGCTATACTCAGAGCAAGTTGGTAAGTATCTACATGAATGACCAATGAAAGGACTTATCAAATATTTGTAGAGAGTGATAAGTTTAATTAAAGCAAAAGTTATAATATTCATTATTTAATTTTTTCAAATTCTTGAAATAAGCATTCTTTTATTTTCTTAAATTCATTGTTTAACATAGTTGGCTTAGCAATAACAAGATATGAATATTTTAAATTTATTGATATTTTTTTACTTGCTTCATTCATAATGTTTCTAAGCCGTCTTTTTATTTTATTTCTCTTTATTGCATTTCCAATTTTTCTTTTAGTGACAAATGAAATATTTAATTTACTTTCATCTTTTTTAGTTAGACGACCAAAAAATATTGTAACATATTTGTTAGATATTTTTTTACTTTTGATCAATGATTGAAATTCATCATTTTTAGAAAGAGCAAGGAGTTTGCTTTTCATTATCAACCAGATACAGTTAGTGATTTTCTTCCTCTAGCCCTTCTTCTAGCTAAAAGTTTTTTTCCTCCTTTAGACTTCATTTTAGATCTAAAGCCGTGTTTTCTAGCTCTTTTGATTTTTGAAGGTTGATATGTTCTTTTCATATAAGTGATTTAGTTTTAATTAAATTTCGATCTTTATAGTAATTAAATATATAAATAGCAAATATAAGATTTTAAAAATACGATAATTAATTATGGAAAAAAGTAAAAAGATTAAATTATTTATAGGTTTATCTTACTTAACTTTACTTATTATATTTTTATTTTTATTTTTTTCAAAATTTAGTCTTCAAGAATTAACATCATATGAATTTATAAAAGAAAATAGATTATATTTTCTTGAGTTAAAAAGTTCAAACTTATTTCTAGTATCTACAGTTTTTTTGTTTTTAACAATTTTATGGGTATTTCCACTTTTAGGATTTGGATCCCCAATAGCTCTTTTAGGTGGATTTATTTTAGGTAAATGGACTGGAACTATTGTTGTAGTTTTAGGCTTAAGTATAGGTGCTACCTTTCTTTATATTTTTGGAAATTATTTTTTAAAAGATATAATCAAAGAAAAATTTTTGAACAGATTTGAGACACTTGAAATAAAATTTAAAAACTCTGAATTTATTTACTTATTAATTTATCGGTTTATAGGCGGTGTTCCTTGGCAACTTAGCTGTCTTTTGCCAACACTTTTCAATGTAAAGATATCTAACTTTTTTTATGCAACATTTGTTGGAATTATTCCACAAATTTTTCTTGCAGTTTCAATTGGGGATGGACTAGAAAAAATTATTGAAGAGAATGTTGAAGTCCCAGGTTTTGCAGACATTATACTCTCTCCCAATATATATATTCCTATTTTAGCTTTTTTTAGTTTAGTATTACTCACAATTTTTCTTAGAAAACTGTTTTATAAAAACTAGTGGTGCTCCCACCCTGTACTGACCAGGGAATTAGTCCTTACCAAGGACTTGTTATACCATTTAACTACAGGAGCATTTAGCAATAATCTATTTTATTAACAATAAAGCATTTTTTTCAAATTATTGCCTTAATTTTTTGTGTAATATGATTTATACCTTAGAAAAAATTTTATGGGCATTCATTACGATTATAAATCCACTAAAAGCGCCAAACTAATGGAGAAGCAAGCTAAAAGAGAGAGAAAGCTTGCTGAAAAAAAGGCAAAACGTTTAGCAAAAGAGGGAGCTAAAAAAGAGGATGATAAAGAAAAAGTATTGGATGCATCTAAACCAATTACTTTAGATTTTCTTACAAACCCAAATAAAAAATGATTGTAAAAAATAAAAATGAGCGATTAAGTTTTGCTCTAAGAAAAAATTTAAAAAAAAGAAAAATTTTTCAAAAAAAAAATAAAAAGAAAAGTAAATAATGTCTATCCAGCCTGATACATGGATAAAAAAGATGTGCAAAGAGCACAATATGATTGAACCATTTTTAGACCACCAAATTTCCGAAGGTAAAATATCTTATGGATTAAGTAGCATGGGTTATGATGTTAGAATATCTGATGAGTATAGAATATTTACTAATGTTAATAATTCTTTAGTAGATCCCAAAAATTTTTCTGATGATAATTTTATTGAAAGAAAAGGTTCTTATTGCATTATTCCACCTAATTCTTTCGTTTTGGCAAAAACTATTGAATATTTCCGAATACCAAAAGATGTTTTATGTATCTGTGTGGGTAAAAGCACTTATGCAAGAACAGGAATTATTTGCAATGTAACCCCTATCGAAAATGAATTTGAGGGAAATATTGTTATAGAGTTGAGTAATACAACCCCAAACCCAGCAAAAGTATATTCTAATGAAGGCATAGCTCAATTTTTATTCTTCAAGTCAGATACACAACCAGAGACAACTTATAAATCTAAAAATGGCAAGTATCAGGGTCAGACCACTATTCAGTTGGCTAAAATTAAAAAGTAATTTATGGAAAAGTTTTCTATAGAAGGCCCAAGTAAAATAAGGGGGGAAATTAAAATTTCAGGATCTAAGAATTCTTCTCTTCCAATTTTGGCAGCTACATTATTATTTAATAAACCAGTGATTATTAAAAATTTACCAAAAGTAAAAGATATTAATACAATGATTAGTTTGTTGAGATCTTTAGGGTCAAAAGTTATTTTATCTAAGGATAGAAGAATTGCCAAAATATATAACAAAAAAAAGATAAAAACTTTTGCAAGTTATTCTCTTGTTAAAACTATGAGAGGTTCGATTTTAGTTTTGGGCCCTTTGGTAGCAAAATATTTTCAATCAAAAATATCCCTACCAGGTGGATGCTTAATTGGTGCCAGACCGATTAATTATCATTTAGACGCTCTCAAAAAACTTGGGATGGATTATATTTTGAAAGATGGGTATATTTTAGCTAAATCTAAAGGCAAATTAAAAGGCGCAACAATTAAATTTCCCAAAATAAGTGTTGGGGCAACTGAAAATTCTATTATAGCAGCGTGCTTAGCGAAAGGGATTACTATTCTAAAAAATTGCGCAGTTGAACCTGAAATCAAGGATCTTACAAACTTTTTGAATTTGGGGGGTGCAAATATTACTTGGAAAGGAAGAACTTGTAAAATTGTTGGAGTAACAACTTTAAACAAGACAGAATATTCTGTCATGTCTGATAGAATCGAAGCAGGTACATTCTGTGTTGCCGCAACAATTACAGGTGGAAATTTAGACGTTTTGAATTTCGATGCAAAGATAATTAATACAGAATTAAATTTATTAAAAAAGTTTGGAGCAAAAATTAAAATTTATAAAAAAAAATTATCGATAAAAGGTCCAAAAAATATAAAATCAGTTACAAACATCAAAACTGGAGAATACCCAGGCGTTGCCACTGATATGCAATCTCAACTGATGGTCTTGATGTGCAAAGCTAACGGAAAAAGTTATATTACTGAAAATATTTTCGAAAATAGATTTATGCATGTTGCGGAGTTAAGAAGGCTTGGGGCAAAAATCATTATAAAAAAAAATAAGGCTTTTGTTGAAGGAAATACAAAATTTATAGGTGCTGAACTGATGTCTAGTGATCTTAGAGCCTCGGTTTCGTTAGTTTTAGCTGCGATGGTTTCCAAAGGGAAGTCAATAATTCATAGAATTTATCATTTAGATAGAGGTTATGAAAATATAGAAAATAAATTAAAAAAAATTGGAGTAAGAATTAAAAGACTTAATTATGAGTAGATATTTAGCAAAAATAATTGCGAATGATCAAGAAGGGTTACAAATGATTTCAGCTTGTATTTCTGGTTCAAAAACAAAAGTTGATAATATTAAGTATCTTGCATCTAGCAAAGTATTTTTACTATCAATTGAAAGGATAAGAATTGAGTCTGAACAAATAAACAAGAAAATCAGCAGTATATGCAGATTTGATTTTGTTGATAAAGTAAAGGCAAAAAATATTGACCAATCTAATTCAGAAAAAATTTTAGATTTGATAGGTATCGATTATTTGAAAAATAAAGACGATTATGAAATAAATTTAATATTTAGTAATAATTGCCACATTGTTTTGACTACAGAAACAATTGAAGTAAGATTAGAAGATCAAAATGAAATTAAATAATGAGAATATTAAGTAGTAATTTAAGAAATTTTAGTAAAACACTTGAAACTTTATTATTGAAAAGAAAAGCAAAAGTCCAAATAAACTCAGTTTCAGTGACAAAAATAATTAATGATGTGAAAAAAAACGGTGATGGTGCATTATTAAGATATGAAAAAAAATTTAATCATAATAAAATAATTAAACCTAATCAAAAAAACATTATTAAATCTGTTAAATCATTGGATTTAAAAGTAAAAAAAGCAATCGATCTTGCCTATTCAAGAATTTATAAGTTTCACTCATTACAAAAATTCAAAAATATTTCATATACCGATAGTTTCAATAATAAGCTTGAATACAAATATTTACCAATAGAGTCGGTTGCAATTTACGTACCAGGATCAACAGCATCTTATCCATCAAGTGTTTTAATGAACGCTATTCCTGCAATAGTTGCAGGCGTAAAAAGAATAATTATGCTTAATCCAGGTTATAAAGGAAAACAAAATCCAGCTGTTTTATACGCAGCTAAAAAATGCAAGATTAATGAAATATATTCTATTGGTGGTCCCTCTGCGATTGCAGCAGTAGCTTATGGGACAAAAAAAATTAATAAGGTAAGTAAGATTGTCGGACCAGGTAACATTTATGTAGCAGCTGCTAAAAAAGAAGTTTTTGGAGACGTTGGAGTTGAAGGGATGATAGCAGGGCCATCTGAAGTTACCATAGTTGGAGATAGATTTTCAAACCCAGAGTGGATAGCTAGTGATCTTATAGGTCAAGCAGAACATGATGAACTTGCTCAGTGTATTTTAATTTCAAAAAGTAAAGATCTAATTAAGAAAGTAAAAATAGAAATTTCAAAACAATTAAAAAAGATTCCAAGAAGATCAATCGCAAAAAAAAGTTTAATTGAAAATGGTATTTTAATTCATATAAGTTCAGATAAAGAGATTATTAAAGTAGTTAATCGGATTGCACCTGAACATTTAGAATTGAATGTAAAAAATCATAAGTCATTTATTAACAAAATAAAAAATGCTGGATCTATATGTTTAGGCAAATATGCAGTGATGGCAATGACTGATTATAATATTGGATCAAACCACATATTACCAACTAATGGTTCAGCTAAATTTTCAAGCGGTATAAGTGTTAATGAATTTTATAAAAGAATTTCATATATTAACTTATCAAAAAAGGGTATTGAAAAGCTTGGACCATCAGTTATAACTCTTGCAAATTATGAAGGGTTAGTTGCACATGCTCAATCCGTTAAAAAAAGAATTAGGAGAAAATAAATTTGTCAAAACAAGATTTACTTGAATTCAAAGGCAAGGTTACTGACTTATTACCAAACGCAATGTTTAGAGTTAAATTAGAAAATGGCCATATTGTTACAGCGCATACAGCTGGCAAATTAAGAAAAAATAGAATTAGAGTGTTACAAGGTGATAATGTTACTGTAGAAATGACCCCTTATGACCTCACAAAAGGCAGAATAATCTTTAGGGGTTAAATTTTGCCTCGGTAGCTCAGGAGTAGAGCAGAGCCCTGAAAAGGCTTGTGTCGGAGGTGCGAATCCTTCCCGAGGCACCATCAAAATATCTTGAAATTTTTAAAATAAAAAATTAACTTCTAATTATAACAAATAACAAAAGGACTAAGAAATAAGATGAGTACATTAAAAGGAAAAGTAAAGTGGTTCAATCCAACCAAAGGCTTTGGTTTTATTGAGAGAGAAGATAAAGAAAAAGATGCATTTGTTCACGCAAGCGCTGTCAAAGCCGCAGGTATGAGATTTTTAAATGAGGGAGATAAATTAGAATTTACATTAGAGGATGGTCCAAAAGGTCCTTCTGCAATTAATTTAAAAAAATTAGATTAATTGACAATATTTAATAAGGGCGTTTTCTATAATAATTAGGAAGCGTCCTTTTCTTTTAGGGGTTGAATAATTAAAATATTTGTCATAAAAGACCTGCATGATTATAAATGATAATTTAATAATTTTTTCAAATAGCACACACAAAATCTGTTTTCATAGTCTATAGGCTATTTATTGTAATATAATTTTAAATTCACACAAAAATAATATAAAAACAAGGAATGCCTGGGTGGTGTAACGGTTAGCACGAAAGTTTGTGGAACTTTAAGTTTGAGTTCGATTCTCAGCCCGGGTACCAAAAAAAATGAATAAAGAAAAAAAATTAATTCCTGGATTACCTCCAGGATTTGAAGATCGTTGGAATAAAAAAATTCTTTTCAAAAAAAAGCTTTTAGAGGCTATTGAGAATAATTTTATAAAATTCGGAGCAGAAGCTCTAGAAACTCCTTCGTTCGAAATTGCAGAAAATATTGGATCTTTTTTGGCAGAAGATGAAGCTAATCCTATGTCTGATGTATTCTCATTTAAGGATGGTGATAAGAATATAACTCTTCGTTATGATCTCTCAAGTCCTCTTGCAAGATTTTATGCTCAAAACAACCAGGAACTTCCATCAATCTTCAAGCGATATCAAATTCAAAATGTATTCAGAAATGAAAAAGCTGGAAATGGTCGATACAGAGAATTTACGCAAGCAGATTTTGATATAGTTGGAAATGTTAATCCTGCACAAGCAAATGCAGAGCTTTGTTATTTAATATCAAGCACACTAGCAGATTGTGGATTAAAAAAAGATCAATTTACTATTAATGTGAGTAACAGAAAAATAGTTCAGGGTTTAATTGATGATTTAAAAATTTCTGAAGAAAAACAAACAAAAGTTATTAGAGCCATAGATAAACTCGATAAACCAGGATTTGGCCTTAAAGGAGTTGAAGATTTGCTCAAAAAGGAGAGAAAAGACAAAAGTGGTGCTATAACTAAAGGAGCTAATTTATCAGATGATCAAGCAACACAAATATTAAATTTTTTAAAAATAAAAGATTTAAAAGAATTAAAAGAAAATTTAAAAAACCCTAAATCTCAAGAAGGAATAAAAGAATTAGAAGATGTATTTGAAATTCTTGGATACGGATCAAATTTAAAGCAAGTTAAAACAAATTTTACTATAGTTAGGGGACTTGCTTATTATTCAGATTTTATTGTTGAGACCAACTTAAATTTTAAAGTCACTAACAACAAGGGTAAAGAGATTGAGTTGGGCAGCATTTGTTCAGGAGGTTCATACGCCAAACTTATTTCAAGATTTAGAGGGGTTGATGTTCCTGGGACAGGAATTAGTTTTGGAGTTGATCGATTACTATTTGCATTAATTCAGTTGAATCAAATTAAAGTAGAGGATCAAAAACCAGTTTTAGTTTGTGTAATGGATCAAAAATTTTTGAAGAATTATTATGAGATAGTCAATTTATTAAGAGAAAATAATATAAATGCTGAGGTATTTTTAAGTGTCAAAAAAAATCTAGGAAAGCAACTTGAATTAGCGAATAAACGTGAGTTACCAATTGCGGTCATTTGTGGAGAAAATGAATTTAAAGATAATACAGTAACTATTAAAGATCTTAGAGGTGTTAAGGGTGAAAACAGCCAAATAATTCCTAAATCAAATTTGATAAATGAAATCAAAAAACTTATCTGAAAAAATCCTTAGATCTGTAAAGTCTAAAGGATTTAAGTATATCGAATTGCCATCGATAGTTGAAACAAATCATATTGTACAAAGATCAGGCGAGAATTTTAGAAAATTTATTTTTTCATTTACTGATCGAAATGGAAATGAGCTGTGTTTGCGTCCTGATTTAACAATAGTTTCATGCCTTAGATATTTAGAAAATAATTTCAAAGGAAAGGAAAAAATATTTTATAGCGGTCAGGCTTATAGAAAATCTCAAAATAAAAAAGATTCTATTATTAGAGATCAAATAGGATTTGAAATTATTGGTTCAAAAAATGAAAAAATTGATGATAAAGAAATAATAAATACATCTTTAAATTCTTTAACAAAATTAAAATATTCTTCAGGAAAACTAACGCTTGGAAATGTAGAAATTTTCAATCTTTTAATATCAAAATTGGACATTCCAAAAAGATGGAAATTAAGATTATGTAGGCACTTTTGGAGAGAAGATTATTTTAATGATTTACTAAAAAGATTAGAGACAAATTCAGATGTAGACCCAACTATAGTTGAAATTGACAAGAAACGTTATCTAAAAATGCTAAAGGAGGATAAATCATTGATCATAGCAGGTAGATCTATCGAAGAAATTTTAAGTAGGTTTGATAACAAAATTAAAGACCCAAGGCGTGCAAGTAAGGGAAAAAATGTATCTAAAATTATTAAAGAGTTTTTAAAAATTAAATGTCCAATAAATACAGCTGCTAAAGAACTAAATAAATTTTTTAAAAAATACCATATTAATTTGGTGGTAGATCAAAAATATTTTCCAATTTCGAACAACAAAGTATCAAAGCTAAACGTAATTTTTTCAACTTCCTTTGGAAGACAACTTGAATATTACACAGGAATGGTTTTTAAAATTGATATTAAATCAAATAATAAAATTAAGAATATTATAAATGGTGGCAGATATGATCAATTAATCTCTGATCTAGGTTCTAAAAATCAAGTCTCAGCAGTAGGAGCTGCTTTAAACTTAAATTACTAATCATGGACAATATGATAAATATAGGAATTCCAAGTAAAGGTAGATTAAGAAAAGATGTTTTAAAAATTTTTAAAAAAAGAAAATTTAATCTTATCTCAGAAAGAGGAGAGAGAGATTTAATTGGTTCAATTAAGAACAAAAAAAATATCAAAATTTTATATTTACACGCAAGAGAAATTATAGAGAGACTAGGGGATAATTCTTTAGACATTGGTTTTTCAGGGTTTGATCTATTTAAAGAAAGTGAAATTAACACTCAAAAGAAAATTAATGTAAATAAAAAATTAAGTTTTGGAAAAGCTGATTTAGTCGTTGCTATTCCTGACCCTTGGATTGATGTTCAAACAATAGCTGACCTTGAGGAAATTGCTTTTGAATTTAGAGATAAAAAGAAAAAAAGGTTAAGAGTTGCAACTAAATATCCAAATTTAACAAAAGAGTTTTTATTTTCAAAAGGTGTCACTCAATTTAGATTGGTTGAAAGTCTTGGGGCAACGGAAGTTTATCCTTTTACAGGATCAGCAGAATTAATCACTGATATCAGTTCTACAGGTGAAACCTTAAAAGCTAATAATTTGAGAGTTTTAAAAGATGGTGAAATTCTCAAGTCGCAAGCATGTATTTTTACATCAAGGAAAAATTCAAAAAAAAAAGGATTAAAGAAATTAATTCAATTACTTTCCAAATAATTTATCCTTAAAATAAACGAGGATTATTTTGATAATATCTAAATTTCTTAATATTGCATAAAGTGCTGTTAAAATTCCAATAACAATCACAATTTTAAACAGAAATAAAAAATCCATATTTAAACTTTATCCTTTTCTCTTTTACTAACAATTTTTTTTCTAGGAATTTTTTTCTTGTTTGTATTGCTCATATTATTAATAATAGCCGCATTAACTGGTTTTTTAAATAAAATATATATGCATTTAATTTATAAATAATGCGGTTATAAGAGTAATATGAACATTGAAACTATCATTTTATTATTAATCCTTGCGGGTGTCGCCGCAGCTATCTTTTTGATTATCAAGCAGAAAACAACTAACGAAGAGATAGGTGAAAATAAAGAGGCTGAAGAAATAGCCAATTTAAAAACAGAAATTGTTACATTAAAAGATACCTTAAATAATACTATCAATACTTCACTTGGTACTATGTCGACTTCCTTTAACGCTCTTTCAACAGGAGTTACAAAAGATATGACTGAGGCCCTTACTAAAGTTGATGAGAAAGTTGGTAATTTTAATCAACAAGTACAATTATTAAATCAAAGCCAAGAGGGCATTACCAAAATTTTAGCTGGAGTTAAAAAATACGGAACTCTTGCAGAGTTTTCTTTAGACTCGCTTATCAAAGATTTATTACCTGCCTCACAATTTCTGACTAATGTTAAGATGAAAGAAGATACTAGTGAAAATGTGGAATTTGCAATCAAGCTTCAAGGAGATGTTTTAGTTCCAGTAGATTCTCATTTTCCAGTAGAAAAATTTAAAGCAATCACAGATGCTTATGATGCAGATGATAAAAAAGCCGTTGCTGATGCTAGAACAAAACTAGCAAGTGCATTTAAGGCCAAAGCTAAAAGTGTAATGGAAAAATATATAGTTCCACCTAAATCAACAGATTTTGCAATAGTGTATGCACCAACAGAGAGTCTTTATAAAGAATTGACTGAATATCAAGATCCAAGCACCAAAGAACTATTAACTCAAGAATTAATGAAAAAATATAAAATAGTAATTTGTGGCCCTAATACTCTTTCAGCTTATTTACAATCCTTACATATGGGCTTTCAATCACTGAAAGTTCAAAAGGGAGCTACAGAAATATATAATCATCTAAAAACTATCACCACAAGATTTGGGAAACATTTTGATAACATAATTACACTTAGAAAAAAATTAGAAGAAGCGATGATTGTGGTAGATAAGTTTGGTACTGATGCAAGATCAATTAGTAGAACTTTAGAAAATATAAAAGATCCCGAGCAGGTTGAGAAAGCTGTTCAAACGGAGAATGTAGAAAAATTTGTTGAAAGAAATAAACAGTTCAAAAATTAATTTCTTTTTTCCTTTAATTACGATTATAAGAAACTTCATGCAATGGAATAAGAAATATGATTATCCATCATCGTCAAGAGCGACGATAGAAGGAATCAGAAGATACGTACTAGGAGAGTCAAAACTACCAAGTGTTACTTCAATTTTAGACGCAACCAAATCTGAAGAAGATAAAGCAGCTTTAGCCAATTGGCGAGAGAGAACTGGTCAAAAGGAAGCTGAAGCAATTACAAAAGCTGCGAGCAGTCGAGGCTCAAAAATGCATAATTATTTAGAATCTTTTCTTTTGGGAAGAGAAAATCTAAGTTTTTTCGAAGATGCAGAACAATACAAATCTATGGCTAAAGAAATTATTGATAAAGGTTTAAAAAATAGGTTAGAGGAAATATGGGGAGTTGAATGCACTCTTTATTATCCTGAAAAATATGCAGGAACTGCTGACTGTGTTGGAGTTTATGATGGTCAAAGTTGTATAATTGATTTCAAGCAATCTAATAAACCAAAAAAAGTTGAGTATATAGACTCATGGTTTTTACAAACAAGCGCGTACTCTTTAGCACATAATATTGTGTATAAAACAAACATCACTTCTTGTGTAATTCTGGTTTGTACAGTCGATAATTTATTCCAAGAATTTAAAATTCAAGGGCCTGAATTGATTACTTATCAGAACCTGTTTTTAGGAAGACTAAAAAAATTTAATGAACTATCAAATTAGAAATAAAAATGGATAAAATAGTAATTTACGATACTGAAACGACCAACAGCACTATTTGGGGATCAATAATTGAAGTTGGGGCAGTTGTGGTCGATAAAAATTTAAAAGAGATGGGAAAATTAAATATTAGAGGAAGAATGCCAGAGGGCGAAGTTCCAAGCGCAAAGGCTCTACTTGTTAACTCAACTAGTATTGATTTACTAACCAAGGGTAATTACTCACATTATGATTTTTTAGGTGCTGTTGAAAACTTTTTTTCTAAATGTGCTCCAGCAATGTTTATTGGATGGTCAAATTTAAATTTTGATAGAAGAATGTTTCATTTCAATTTTTTTAAAGGGAACCGGTACCCATATACGACTCATTCATCACCCAATCAAGAACATGATGGGTTACACATAGCAAGAGCTGCTCAAACTTTAAATCCTGAAACTTTAAAAACAGAATTGACAGAAGCAGGGAACCCAAGCCTTGCATTAGAATCTTTATCTAGAATGCAAGGTTTTGATACTTCAGCGAGCCATACCGCTTATGTTGATGCTCAAAATTCATTAAAAGTTTTAAGAATCATTAAGGATAAGCATAAAGAAAATTGGGAAATTTTTTTAAAAACATCAACAAAAACTAACGTAGAAACGTTTCTAAAAAATGAGGGCATATATTCTATCTTTGAAAATGTGAAGGGTAGAAATATGATGTATCTTACTAGCACATTGCATCCTAATCACTGTTTTCACCCAACCTATGCTGCCTGGGGATATGCTTGGGACCTAAGAAGAGATCCAGAACCATTATTAAACTTACCAGTAAATCAATTAAGAGATATCTTAAAAAAATTTAGTCCCAAGGCTTTACGAGTTTTAAAAACTAATAAAGCTCCAGTAATTTTAGATAGACAATTTGCTCTTAAACAGAAACCTTATTCAGATTTAGATTTAGAAACAATTAGAAAAAGAGCACAAATAGTTAGAAGTAGTGAGAATTTTTGTAAGAAAATACAAACTATAAATAGAGAGATAGCAGAGGAAAAAGAGCAAACTAAAACTCAAGAGGATCTATTACCTGAGGAAACTTTGTACGAAAAATTTATTCCTAATAGAGATACTGCTCTTTTTAAAACCTGGCATAGTTCATCTTGGGAAGATAAGTTGAGATTACTGGATAAATTTCAAGATAAAAGATGTAGTTGGTTTGGTCAAAAGATTATTTATCAAGAAGCACCGCAAATTTTACCACCTGAGTTATATAAAAACATCAAAAGTGAAATTGCCAGAAGAATATTGAGCAAAAATAAAGAGAAGTGGCAAACTGTAAATATGGCATACAATGAAATTGACTATTTGAGAGATCAAGCAGATAAAAGAGATGATAAAAATGAATTAAAAAAGTTAGATGAAATTAATGATTTTATTATGTCAATTGAAAAAAAATATGAAATTGCATAGTTGACATTAATATTAAAGTTTATAGAAATTATTATGCTCGTAAATTTTAAAGACGAAGATTTTGAAAATAAAATTAAAAGTGAAGATATTTCTGTAATTCAGTTCAGTGCTGCTTGGTGTGGGCCTTGTAAAACCTTAAAACCAATTATGGATAAACTTGCTGAGGAATATAAAAACAAAGCTGGATTTTATTATGCAGATATAGAGGACGGTGGAATTAACACTGGAAGTGCTGCAGGTATAAGAGGAGTACCAACAGTAATTATCTATAAAAAAGGAGTTGAAGTTGATAGAAAAGTCGGTGGAGTTCCCGAGAGCCACATGAAAGAATTTTTAGATAAAAATATTTAGTTTAAATTTAATACTTCACCCGCTAAATATAAAGATCCTGTAATTAATAATAAATCATCTTTTTCTAAAGGAATAGATTTAACTGCCATTTCAATACTCTCTTTATATTCAACATTTGATAAATCCTTAAAGATTTCTTTTAATTTTTTTCCGCTTATAGAGTTTGGTTGGTTAGGTATATCAACCGTTGTTAAAGAGGAAATATCTTTAAAATAACTTATATATTTTTTGTGATCTTTATTAGCCATCATTCCCACAATAACATGTTTGTTACAATCTAAAGTTTTAAGATATTCATTTAATACTCTTGAGCCGTCTTCGTTATGGCTTCCGTCTAACAATAGTGTATTATCTTTAACTAATTCTTTCAATTTTCCAGATTTTATCTCTTGAAGTCTTGCCATATTATCAATTTTTGTTATTCCTTTTTTAATATTTTCATTTTTTATATCAATATCTAAAAGTCTTATAGTTGCAATCGCACTTGAAATATTTTCTAATTGAAATTGTCCAAGAATGTTTGGAAGAGGAAGTTTTAAACCACCATATTTATCTTCATAATAAAAAAAACCATTTTCTCGTTTTGAAAAACTGAAATCTTCATTAAAGAAAAGTTTATTGGATGAATTTTTTGAAATTGTTTTTTTAATACAATCAGTTGTATCTCTAGAATTTTGTTTTGATACGATAATATTAGAATTTAATAGGGAGGATGTTTTTTCAAATATTATTTTTTCTATTGTTTGTTGATCTGTTGGCAACCAATCAAGGTGATCTTTGCTTATAGAACATACAACACTTGCTAAATTCTTTTTAAGAATATTAGTTGCATCAAATCTATGAAATAAGCCTGCTTCGATGAGATTTATGTTATTTGGGTACTTAGCAGCTTTATAAAAGTAACAAGCACTTAAAGCTTCAAAAAAAGTTAATGGATTTTTATCATTTATTTTTTCTACTTCCTCAAAAAGGTCTATTAACTCACCATCGTTTAGTTTTTGATTATTGAAAATAAATCTTTCATTTATTTTTTGTATGTGAGGACTTGTGTAAACATTACAACTAATTTTAGCCTCTTTTAAAATTGAAAAAATTGCGTTTATAGTTGACTGTTTGCCATTAGTTCCTACTACGGATATTGCTTTAATTTTATCTTGAGGATTACCTAGTTTTTCACAAAGATCTTTAATACGGTGTAAGCTTAGATCTATTTCTTTAGGATGCAGCTTTTGTAAGTGATTGAGAATTTTCTGAAGTTTCATTTTCCTCAGATCTTATAACAGGATCTTTATTTAATAAAATTGATATTAGCATACCGATTTTTTCTCGAAGATCTGTTCTATTTAAAATTAAGTCTACAAATCCAGTTTTTTGAACATAGGAGCTTTTTTGAAAATTTTCAGGTAGACTCTCTTTAACTGTTCCCTCGATAACACGCGCGCCTGCAAAAGCTATAAGAGCATGATCAGACTCTGCGATATGCAAATCTCCTAACATTGCATATGAAGCTGTTATTCCACCTGCTGTTGGATCTGTTAAACAGACTAAATATGGAAGATTATTTTTTTTTAGTTCATTTATAGCTATTGTAGTTCTTGTCATTTGAGATAAAGAAATGAGGCTTTCCATCATTCTCATGCCACCACCAGAACTAAAACAAACAAATGGCGTTTTGTTTTCTATTGCATGTTGAATGCCATATAAAAAAGCTTCTCCTTCAGCAGCTGCCATTGAGGCTCCTAAAAATTCAAAATCAGATGCTACTGCAGTGATTTTGATATTATTAATTGTTCCAGCAACAACCATCATCCCACAATCCATTCCAGTTTTTTTTCTAGCACTTTTTAGTCTGTCTTTATATGATTTTGAGTCAGTCCAATCTAAAGGATCATCTTTTGGAATTGGTGTTTTAAAAATCTCATAATTATTTTTTCCAAAAAAAATATCAAATCTTTGTTTTGGTTTAATTCTATGATGTTTATTGCAATCAGGACAAACCCAAAGATTTTGTTCTAAGTCTTTTTTTAAAATTGGACCCTTACAACATGATGTCCAATCACTGTTAGCAATATCTTCTTTCGAAGCTCTTTTGTGTATAGCAGTTTTGATTTTTTCACTTGCTTTAATTATTTTAGTAATCCAGTTCATCTTATTTGATCTTTTAACTTCCTTACTACATTAGTAACCTTTGTGACAGCATTTTGTCTTTTCTCTAATGATTTAGTAATTTCCTTACAAATTGCGCTTCCAACAACCAATCCATCAGCACTTTTAAGCAATTTTATGGTTTTTTCTGTGATACCGAATCCAATTACAACTTTTTTGAATCTATCTAATTTTTTTATTTTTTGATATTCCTGAATTATCTTTTTTGGAGAAACTTTTAACTTTCCACCTGTAGTAGATAACATACTAATGTAATAAATCATATCATGGGAATCTCTTATAATTTTTTTTAATCTCAATTTTGAAGTTGTAGGTGCAATAAGCTGAATGAAATTGATTTTGTTTTTTTTACATTTTAAGGCAAAAGATTTATTCTCTGGATAGGGTAAATCAACAACTATTAAACCATCAACTTTTGACTTTTTGCATTTTGCAATAAATCTATTTTCATTATATTGATAGATCATATTATAGTAGCCCATCAAGATAACTGGTTTATTTTTTTTAGCTTTTTTAAATTCACTCACGATAGAAAACACATCATTTATTTTTATTCCGTTTTTTATGGCACGATAAGAACTAGTCTGTATCTGACCTCCATCAGCGATTGGAGTGTTATGTGGAAAACCTAATTCACAAATATCAGCATATTTGGATATTGATTTTAAAATTTCCAGCGATTTTCTTTTGTTATTATCTCCTGCAACTGTGTAGGTTAAAAGAGCAGGCCTATCTTCACTCTTGGCTATTTTAAACGCCCGGTTGATTAAAGACTCATCCATTAATATTTTCCCAATCTTTCTATTAGAATATCCCTATCTTTTTTTGCATCACCGCATGAATTAACAATACAAACTGTATCTTTACTTAATTTAGGTGCAATTTTAATAGCTTCTGCAAAAGCATGGCTTGGTTCAAGACTAGGATTTAATTTTTCAAATTTAGTAACTAATTTAAATGCGTTTAAAGCCTCCTCATCAGTTGCATAAGTATATCTTGCTCTTTTAGTATCTTTTAAAAAACAATGAATTGGACTGACACCAGGATAATCTAAACCTGCGCTGATAGACTCTGTTTCATGAATTTGTCCTTCTTTATTCTGACATACATAAGATGCGGCTCCATGTAAAATTCCAATTTTTGCATTTCTACTCAAAGGAGCTGCATGAAGTTTTGATTTTTTTGGCCCTCCTGCTTCTACTCCTATTAACTCAATTTGTTTTTTGTCATAATCTATAAATTCACTCCAGAAACCATAAGCTGAACTTCCTCCTCCAACACAGTTAATAAGTTTTATTTTATTTGGAATCTTTTTAAATTCTCTTTTTAACTGCTCTTTTAATTCTCTAGATATTTGAGAAGTTGACCATCCGCAAATTTTCACAAATATATTCGGGCCAACTGTGCTCCCAACTGCCATATGACATTTTTCACAATTTGAGACCCAATATCTCATACACTCGCTTACCGCATCAACTAAAGTTTGACTACCAGAGTATACTGGTACTATTTCAGCTCCGTTTTTTCTAATTGCATCACAATTTGGTTTTTGTCTTTTAATATCCTTTGCGCCCATAAAAATTTTACATTTAAGGTTAAATTTTTTAGCAGCCATACTTAACATCTTACCTGCGTAGCCAGCTCCTGTGTCTCCAACTATATATTTTTTACCCATAGCTTTGCATATCAAAGCGTGAACTGTCGCATTATATATTTTATGTGCACCACCATTTGCCTCTGAAACTACTTTTGCCCAAATTTGAGCACCACCTAAATGATTAGATAATTTTTCTAATTTTATGAAAGACGTAGGAGAACCGATATAATTTTTAAAATAGAAGTCTCTCTTTTTTAAAAATTTTTTGTCTTTTCGTAATTTTTCAAATTTAATTGTAAGATCTTCAACTGGTTTTTTAAGTGTCTCAGGGATAAAACTGCCACCAAATTTTCCTCCCCAAAAACCATTTTTGTCATGTTGGTCAATTAAGGGAATATTTTTTTTAAGTATCATTGTTTAAATTTTTTAACCTATTTAAGAAAATTTCTATTTTGGAAATATCTTTTAATCCAGAAGTTTCTAATCCGCCAGATATATCAATAATATCGGCTATTTCCTTATATTTTTCAAGATCATCATTGATCTGTATATTTCCAGCCAACATAACATCTTTGTTAAATTGAATATTTCTTAATAAATCGTGATCGAACGACATACTTTTTTCATATCCCTTGCTATCAAATAAATAAATATCAGATACATTTTTGTACAGCTCATAATTTTGAACATCCTGATAATTTTCAATAGTAAGAGCTACTATAATTTTCTTTTTATAAGTTTTTTTAATAGATTGAATTTTATCAGCATCACAGTTGTAAATTTGATAATAATCAAAAGGTAAATCTTTTATTTCCTCAAGAATCTTTTTTTCTGGATTAACTAAAACGGCAACATATAAAGATTTTTTCTTATTGATATTAAATAGTCTTTTTAGTTTTTTTGTATTTATATACCTTTTTGATTTTGGGTAATTTACTATAAATCCAATAAAATGCGGAGGATACTTATGATTTACTATGTACTCAAGTGTATTGAAGTCTGAGACCCCACAGATTTTTAATTTGAGGGTCATTTATTGAGATGATCGATTAATACTGAAATATTTTTTTTTATATTGCCTTTAGTAATGGGCCTTCCTATTACTAACCAATCACTACCATTTTGATAAGCTTGTCTCGGACTAAGGACTCTTTTCTGATCGTTTAAGTTCGAATTAAATCGGATTCCAGGTGTTATTATTTCTTTTTTAAATACTTTTTTAACTATATTTACTTCTTGGGCACTGCAAACTATAGCATCTAATTTAGCTTTATTTGCTAATTTAGCTTGATGCAAAACAAGTTGTTTTACCTTTTTATCAAAACCAATTTCTTTTAAAGACTTATTGTCTAAAGAGGTAAGAATTGTAACTCCAATTAATTTAATTTTACCCGAAATTTTTTTACATGCTTTTAGATTATCCAAGCCAGAACTTATGTGAATAGTTAAATAATTGACTTTTAAGTCCTTAATAGCTTTTATTGTTGATACACAAGTATTTGGAATATCATGAAGTTTAAGATCTATGAAAGTAGTCTTGTTTTTTAAATTTACTAAAAATTTTCTTCCATTCTTGGAATTAAGAAATTCTAATCCAAATTTGTATCCAATCTTAAGATCCTTATTAGCTGTTTCTTTAATAATTTTTTTTATCTTTAAAATATTAATGCTATCACAAGCAACAAATATTTTATTTTTTTTCATTATTTAAATTTTTATACAAATCTTTAGACATTTTGAAGTGAATTGTTTTTTTTTCAGGAGTGCTAACTTTTTCACCTGTTTTAGGATTTCTGGAGATTCTTGCTTTTTGTATTTTTGTTGAAAATACTCCAAAATTTCTTAATTCCACCCTCTCTCCACGTTTGAGTGTCTTCTTTATTTCACTTAATACTATTTCTATGAATTTGGTTAAATCTTTTTTTAAAAAATTAGGATAATCTTTTGATAGTTGTTTTAGTAATTTTGATTTAACAAACGCCAAATTTTTCTACTGAATTTTAGTCTTTCTTTTTTGTTCTTTTCATTAGATCTTCTGATAAAGAAGAAAATGGTAAATTTTTCCCTGAATCTTCATTTCCATATTTATCTAAAGCCTCTTTTTTTTGAATTTCTTCTAACAGCTTGATACTTAAAGTCACCTTTCTTTTGTCAAAACTAATCTCTAAAATTGCACAGTCAATTCTTTCTCCTCCAGTAAATCTTGAAGGTCTAGCATCTGAAGGATCTATAGCTATTTGGTTTTTTTTTATATTAAAGTCCATTTCACAACCCTCAGGTCTTACAATGAGACCTTTGTTGTCAGTTGATATAATTTTTACAGTAATTATTTGGTTAACATTTTTATCCTTAAACCAATCAAAAGGATCAGGTTGTAGTTGTTTTAAACCAACCCTAATTTTTTGCTCTGTGGTTTTAATCTCTAAAACTTTGACTTTAATTAAGTCACCTTTTTTATATTTATCTAATTCTTGATCACCATTGTTTAAATAGGTTAAGTCATTACAATGTAAAAATGTATCTATATTTAAATCTTCAATATTCACAAACAATGAATACTCGTTTTTATTAGAAATTTTACCTTCAACGATTGCACCCACTGGATATTTTTTTTCAAAAGTTTCGAAAGGATTATCCTTGGTTAATCTATGTGATATTGCAACTCTTCTTTTATCCTTATCAATTTCAGTGATTATACAATCTATCTCATCTCCAACCTTAAACATCTTTTTTGCTGAGACGTTTTTTTTGGTCCAACTTAATTCGCTCGAATGCAACAAAGTAGTTAAGCCTGGCTCTAACTCACAAAAAGCGCCAAAGTCCATTATCTTCACTACCTTAGCTTTGTAAACTTTGTTCAACTCGTAATTTTCAATGTGTTCAAAAGGGTCTGGAGATAATTGTTTTACAGAACAACCAACCTGTAGTTTTTCTTTGTCAACGCTTATGACTTTTAAATCATGTTTTTCTCCAATATTGAACACTTCATCAGGGTGATTCACTCTACTGTATGAAATTTCTTGAAGGTGCACCAAAACATCTAATTCATCACTTACGTTAAAGAAACATCCAAATGAACTGTATCCTTTCACCTCTGCGTTCTTAATGATATCACCTACTTTATATTTTTCTATAATTTTTGCTTTATCTTCTTTTTTAAAAGAAGAAATTATTTCTCTTCTTGAAACACATGCATTACCTCTGATTTTATCTAACTTTATTAATGCAAACTTTTGTGGTTCATTTATTAAATGACTTATGTCTTTTAAGGGCTTATCACTGATTTGTGACCCAGGTAAAAACATTAAAGAACCAGTATCTAGATGTTCGACGATGCATCCACCCTTACATTTTGACGTTATTTTTCCCATTATTGGTTCATTTTTTTCATATGCTTCAACAAGTTTGTTCCAACCTTTAATTTTCTGAGCTTTACTAGCAGAGACAATTACTTCTCCGTTTTTATCCTCGATTTTTTCTAATAATACTGGAATAGTTTCACCTACTTTTATTTTTTCTGAAAGCCCCATACTTTTAAGCTCATTAATATCTAATACTGGCTCACTTTTTAAACCTTCCACAAATAAAAAGACAAACTTTTCTGTTATCTTGTTAATCTTACCTTCAATGATTTTACCTTCTTCAATTGTGACTTTTGAAAGTTGACTATTGAGAAGTTTTTCAAACTCTTTAGACGCCGCGCTTGAAAGATCTTTATAAATTTCCATTAATTTAGTCTTTTAATAAATTTCTTTTTTTTAAACACGCTCTTTTAGTTAAATTTAAGCTTTTAATCAAGAATGAATTTTTATTAATAACCTTCTTTAATTTGATGATATCTTAGAAAATATGGTCTTTTTGGCTGAATTGCGTAAAAGATAATAATTACATAATTTTTGCACCCAGTTCTCTCATTTTTTTTAAAAATGTGGGAAAGGAGGTATTTACGGACTCTTTATTGTTAATTAACCAAGCCCCACCAAATGAAAGAGCCGCGACAACACACGTCATAAAAACCCGATGATCTTTCATAAAATTTTTAATTATAATTTTTTTATTAACAGTAATTTTTGGATTACCAAAAATTTTAATATTTCCATTTTTAACAATATTTTTAATTCCAAGCTCATTTAAAATTTTTGATCCCCATTTTAGCCTAGGGCTTTCCTTGTGATTAAGTTCTGATAAATTTTTAAAATAAGAAATACCACGTGCTTTTGCTGCAAGAAGAAATATCAATAAAAACTCATCTATTGCAGCACTATTTAGTTTTATTGGACAGTCAATTGGTTTTAACTCTTTAGTGCTTTTGATTATCAAGTCAGCGATTTTTTCACCTTTATAACTTCTGATATTTCTTTTTATAATTTTTACTCCCATCATTTTAAGAATATTTAGAATACCAGTTCGGGAAGAATTAATATTAACATTTTTTATTCTTAACTTTGAATTTTTCGAAAGAGCAGTTAAAACAATAAAAAAAGCACTTGAGCTTATGTCAGATGGAATTTTATAATTTAATTGAGGTATTTTACTTTTACCTTTAATTTTAATTAGGTCATAATTTCCCTCTTTTTTAATTTTGATTGGTAAATTTAAATGCTCAAATAATAGTTCACTATGATTTCTAGATTTCTTTGCTTTAATAATTGTTTCTCCATTAGTATTTAAAGCTGCCAACATTACCGAACTCTTACATTGCGCTGAGCCTCTTGTCTCATTATATTCAATTGGGGTTGCTTTATCAGTCCCTTTTATTTTAACAGGTAATTTTCCTGAATTAGTTAGAATTTTTGCTCCAAATTTTTTCAATGGTGATGCAACTCTTAAAAAATCTCTATTTGATAAACTTTTGTCTCCTTTAATAATTATATTTTTTTTACTGTGCACCAATAGACCCATTATTAGCCTTCCTAATGTGCCAGAATTACCAGCGTTTAAAATTAAGTTTTTTTTATATTTAAATCCATTAAGACCAACTCCGTGTATCTCACAATAATTCTTTTGAATTTTAACTTTGACACCAAGTTTTTTCAAACAATTTAAAGTACTGATTACATCCTCAGAAAGCAATAAGTTATAAGATTTACACTTTGAACTTGATTGTGAAGATAGTAGAGCCCATCTTATGGATAAACTTTTATCACCTTCAATTGTGAGACTTTTATTAAAGTTTTTGATTTTTTCGTAAATTTTTACTTGGGACATTACTAATTAAATTTAAATGAGTCACCAAAGTAAGCATTTTGTGCATCTATATTTTTGATAAGATTATTTGGTGTATCCTTAGCTATTACTTTACCATTTGAAAGCACCATTGCTATGTCAACACAAGATAGTAAGTCTCTTGCTTGATGATCACATAAAATTATTGAAATATTGCTTTGAGTTTGTAAATCAACAATAATTTGTTGGAGGTTTTTAATTGTCATTATATCTAGGGCAGCAAATGGTTCATCTAATAATAAAATTTTAGGATTGCTCAACAATGCCAAAGAAATAACAAGACGTTTTTTTTGGCCGCCTGATAGGTAGTCTGCCTTAATATTTTGTAAAGCTTCTAACTCAAATTTAGAAATTAATAGATTAATTCTTTCATCTCTTAATTTCTTATCTTTGATTGCAATTTCACTAATTGCCTTCAAATTTTCCTTTAAAGTAAGATCATGAAAGTAACCACCATGTTGTGGGACATATCCAATTTTATATTTTTTCGTTCTATAAAAAATTGGATCATTTGTTACATTTTTTGTTCCTATAAACACAGACCCAAAATTTGGTTTTATTAATCCGATAATAATATTAAATATAGTTGACTTTCCAACACCATTTGGACCTAGTAATCCCAATATTTCACCTTTATTTAATTTTAAATTTAAGTCTTCTAAAATTTTTCTCTTACCAAAAAAAACAGAAACTTTTTCAAGTTTTAAAAGTTCTTCTTCTTGTTTGAAATTTTTTATTCGAAATTTTTTAATAATTGCCATTTTAATATTTACTAGTAATGAAAACCTTATCTTTTTGCTCTCTCATGGAAATTTTTAATTTTTTATTTATCAAATCTATCTCAACCTTGTCAGCAAATATGCTAGTATTTTCGTTGATATAATGAACATTTTCAAGAATTTCTATATAATTTTTTAAAAAATCTAATTTAATTATGTTGGCATCAATTTTTTGTTCTTGATATTGAACACTAGCATTAATTTTAAAGATAGTATTATTACTAACTTTATCGTAATCAGCAATTTTTGACTTAATGTAAATGATATCATTGTTTTTTTGAATTATTTTTGCTCTGACATCACTTAATCTAATATTAT
Source organism: uncultured Pelagibacteraceae bacterium (assembly GCA_902516425.1). Classification (GTDB taxonomy): domain Bacteria; phylum Pseudomonadota; class Alphaproteobacteria; order Pelagibacterales; family Pelagibacteraceae; genus Pelagibacter. The sequence goes on along the minus strand of CABXYE010000004.1, from coordinate 31,073 downwards.
TTTCAACTCCGATCACTTGTCTTGATAATGCATCTTTATCAAAAGTTTCATCTCCAAATGATTTATCAAAAAATTTAGCTGATACGGCCTCCACTATGTAGGTATTTCCCAGTAAATCTTTTGAGGTGTACTTTAAATTTTCAATTATATTAGACTCATCTTTTTCTTTACCAGCTGGTTGTTTTTTTTTCTCATCTAATTTTAGAGTGGTTCCCTTATTTTCTATTTCTTTATCAAAAAAATATTTATTATAAAAACCTATACTTAAAATTATCAACAGTATTAATAATATAAATTGAATTGTAATTTTTTTATTCATAAAGATTAGTATATTTTTTTATCTAAAATATTATGAATATGTATAATTCCGATTGTTTTAGATTTTTTTTTCTTTCCATAAACACAAAGGCATGTAATTTTTTCTTCATTCATTATTGAAAGCGCTTTTGTTGCCAAGGTGTTTTTTTCTATCATTATTGGTTTATTTGTCATTACATTCTTTACTTTTAATCTATTTAAATTTATATTTTTTGAGCTAAATCTTCTCACTTGTCCATCAGTAATAATACCAGTTGTAATTTTCTTTCTATTTCTTGCAATTAGTGTTCCCAACTTTTTTTTTGTCATAATAGTTAAAGCCTCTTTCATTGTAGTATTTTCGTCAATAAAAGGTATTTTTTTGTTTGTAAGCATTAAGTCCTCTACTGTTTTTAATTTTTCACCTAAACTTCCAGAAGGATGAAATTTTTTAAAATCAATATTATTAATTTTTTTTTTTTTTAAAGTTGATATAGCCAAGGCATCTCCAAGGCTTAGTTGATTTATTGTGCTTGATGTTGGAACAATATTTAGCCCAGCTTCTTTGACCTCAGGTGTTACGAGACCTATATCACTATTTTTGTAAAGATCTGATTTTTTTTTTGAGGTAATACCAATTAATAAAATTTTATTTCTATTAGCATAATTAATAATATTTTTTAATTCACTAGAATTTCCTGAATAACTAATTAAAATTAATACATCTTTTTTAGAGATACTTCCCATATCTCCGTGCGAGCAATCTCCAGCAGATAAAGAAAATGATGGTGTACCTATCGATGAAAGTGTTGCAGATATTTTATTTGCAATAATACCACTTTTGCCGACTCCACATAAGATAATTTTTGATTGGCAATTAACAATCGCATTGACTGCTTTATCAAAATTTCTGTCCAGAGATTTTTTTAATTTTTGAAGCGCTAAAATTTCTAAATTTATTACTTCTTTAGCTATATTTTTATAATTTAATTTTTTCATCAATGAGACCATATATCATCTTTGAATAAAGCTAAATCAAGCTCCACTCTAGTCTTTAAAAATTTTAAACAATTTTTATAAAGGTCTATTCTTTTTTCTCTAACTAAAATTTTATTCAACTCATCATGAATTTTATGAAGATATAGAACATCATTCGCACAATATTTTAATTGAGCAGAACTAAGATCCCCCCCAAAATCAGAATTTTGAAATTGTTTGCTTATATCAATATTTATAAATTCCTTAATAAGTGTTTTTAGAGAATGATTATCAGAGTAAGATCTCGATAGTTTTGAGGCAATTTTTGTATCTAAAATATTATTTGTCTCGGTTTTAAGATAATATTTTATATGTGCTAAATCTGCTCGCCCATAATGGAAAATTTTTGTAATATTTTTGTCGTTTAATATATTTACTAGATTGGGTGCCTCATAGCTTGATCTGTCTAATTGGACTATATGTGCATCTGATTTACCTGTCGAAATTTGAATTAAACATAAGGGATCTCGTCTAGTATTTAACCCCATGAATTCCCCATCTACAGCTATAACATTGCCTAATTTTAAATCATCTGGTAAATCATTTTTATGAAGTTTAATATCAATATTCATTTTTAAATATTTATATATGAAAGCAAAAAATTGTCTAATTTTTGGTGGAAGTGGTGCAATAGGAAGAAACTTAATAAGAAAACTTACAAAAAATAACATCAAAGTTACTGTTGTAACAAGAAATTTACATCAAAAAGGATTGAGAATTAAAACACAAGCAAATGCAGGATATATTGAAATTGTAGAGGCAAACATTTTTGAAGAAAAAAAAATTCAAACACTATTTGAAAAATCAGATTTTTGTATCAATCTAGTTGGAATTTTGTATGAGAAGAAAAGTAGTACATTTAAAAATATACATACAATTTTTCCGTCTCTTTTAGCAAAACTTTGTAAAAAGTATGAACTTGAAAAATTTATTCATTTATCTGCTTTAGGTATTAATGATGCAGTAGACTCTGAGTATGCTAAAACAAAACTTAATGGTGAAAAAGAAATATTAAGTAATTTTTCAAGGACAATAATATTAAGACCATCAGTTGTATTTTCAGACTCAGATAATTTTAGTACTCAATTTATGACTTTATTAAATTTGTTACCTTTTTTTCCGCTATATTATTCTGGTAAAACTAAATTTATGCCAATACACTGTTCTGATCTGACAGATATAATTTATTATACTTTATCAAAAAATGTTAATTCTCAAATAATTGAATGTGTTGGACCTCAAACTTTATCCTTTAAAGAAATTATAAAAATATTATTGGATTTAATTGGAAAAAAAAGATTACTCATATCTCTTCCTTTACCTTTAGCTAATTTGTCTGCGAAATTTTTTCAATTGTTCCCAAAGCCTCTATTGACACAAGACCAACTTAGATTATTAAAATATGACAACGTATTATCTGGAAAATATAAATCCAATACAGAAATTGGTATACCAAGCAAACTTCAATTTTACAAAGAGGTAAAAAAATATTCTTACATGTGGAGGGAAGGTGGTCAATTTTCGACAGAAAAGTATTTAAGTAATAATGAAAAAAAAATATAATTAATAGCTTTTTTTAACCAACTTTTATTTCTTTTCCTATATAATTTGGAATTTCTTCTTTATCATCTGTGCCCTCTTTTTTACCTTTCGGCTGATAAGCATAGAGCAAGTGAAGTTTACAATAAGAAAAATCTTTTAACGAACTTCTTCCGCAAAAATAAAATGACTTTTCATCAGGATGACCAATGGGCCATTTACAAGTATTGTCATCTAATTCCTCTAACTGTTTTGGGTTTTCTGGTTCAAAATCTTTTTCAATAAGTAAAGATCTAAACCTATTTCTTTTACCTTTTTTAGAATTGTCTCTATTTTCATCTTTTTCTATTTTATTGTTTTGGTTTCTAGAACTTATCCTCGCCTTTATCTTTGCTGAAAGGTTTAATCGATGAGCTTTACCAATTACTGCGTTACGACTAATTCCACCTATAATTTCTGCTATTTGACTCGCAGTGTTTCCTTTGCCCCATAATTCCTTTAGTTTTGCAACTTTTTCTTCATTCCAACTCATAAGTTATCTATATAATGTATATTTATATGAATAAAGTACTATATAAAGTGATCAAGTGATAAATAACAAGTTTTTAATTAGAGTTATTAACAAATCAATTAAGAAAACTTTTCAATCCTAACTTGTATCGATGTATTCTTTAAATATACAAGTATAAAAAAATTTATGAGTTATTTAACAAAAAATTATAATAGAAAAAAAATTTCTTTTAAAAGAGGTAAAGGAGCTTACTTGTATACCGCGAATGGTTCTAAATATTTAGATTTTGTTCAGGGTATCGCAGTTAATTGTTTAGGTCATTCAAACCCAAAATTGATAAAAACTATTAAAGATCAATCAAAAAAACTTTGGCATGTATCGAACGCTTTCGAAATTCCAGAAGGAGAAAAATTAGCAAAGAAGCTATGTCAGAAAACGTTTGCAGATTATGTTATGTTTCAAAATAGTGGTGCAGAGGCTACTGAAGCTGCTATTAAAGTTGCTAGACGATATTTTTATTCAATTGGAAAACCTAATAAAAATAGAATTTTATGTGTAAAAAATTCTTTTCATGGAAGAACTATAGCAAGTATTTTTGCTAGTGGTTCAAAAAAAATGACAGAGGGATTTGGTCCAAAAGTTCCTGGATTTGACCATTTTATATTTGGAGATCACAAATCTTTAAAAAAAAAAATTAACAAAAATACAGCAGCAATCATGATTGAAAATATTATGGGTGAGGGAGGCATAAAAGTAATACCAGATTTTTGCTTGAGAGAATTAAGAAAACTTTGCAACAAAAAGAAAATATTACTAATAGCGGACTCCGTCCAAGATGGTGTTGGAAGATCAGGTGATTTTTTTGCATTTGATCAGTCTAAAATTAAACCTGATATAGTGCCTATAGCCAAAGGTATTGGAGGTGGATTTCCAATTGGTGCAGTTTTGATGAATAAAAAAGTTGCAGCTGGAATGACGCCGGGAACTCATGGATCTACATTTGGAGGCAACCCGTTAGCCATGGCGGTAGGAAATACAGTTATGGATATAGTTTCTAATAGGAAGTTTCTGAATAATGTTAAGAAGTTATCAAAATATTTTCTTTGGAATTTAAATTTCATTAAACAAAAATACCCAAGAATTATTAAAGAAATAAGAGGAAGAGGTTTGTTAGTTGGGGTTCAACTTTATAAAGATCAATCAAGATTTATTAAGAAACTGATGGACAATAAATTATTAACAATAAGAGCGGCTGAAAATGTAGTGCGTATTTTACCTCCATTAAATGTAAAAAAAAGTGAGTTAGATCAAGCATTAAAAATTATAAATAAGGTTTGTACTGAGCTAAAATAAGATGAAACATTTTATCAATCTTGAAGATATTCCAGCCAAAGATCTTAGAAAAATTTTAATTGATGCTAAAAAAAGAAAGAAGGCAAGAAAAAAGCTTAATAATCTTGAAAGTGATAAAGGCGCACCTTTAAGAGGCAAGTTACTGATACAAATGTTTGAAAAATCGAGTTTAAGAACAAGATTAAGTTTTTATTTAGCAATCAAACAACTGGGTGGAAGTACCTTAACACTAAGACCAGATGAACTTCATTTATCGAAAGGAGGCGAAAGTATTGAGGATACAGCAAAAATATTGTCAAATTTTGGAAACGCTTTTATGTTCAGAACAGGTAATGATTTTATGTTAGAGGAATTTGGTAAATATTTATCAATTCCAATTATAAATGGATTAAGTCCATCTTCACATCCTACACAAATTTTATCTGATGTATTTACAGTTGAAGAAATAAAAAAGAAAGCAATATCTAAGTTAAGCATTTCTTGGATTGGGGACTCAAATAACGTTTTAAACTCTTTGATTGCTGCTTCAACTAAATTTTCCTTTAAACTAAAAATTGGTTGTCCAAAAAATTATCAACCTGATCAAAAAATTATCAATTATATTAAAAAAAAAAGAAATAAAGTTTCTATTTTCTATGATCCAAAAAAAGCAGCTGAGGGTGCTGATGTTATTTTTTCAGATAAGGTTATTTCTATGAACGATAAAGTTAATAAAAGAAAAAAATTAAACTCCTTTAAAAAATTTACGATTGATAAAAAATTAATGAGTTTTGCTAAAAAAGATTGTATTTTTCTTCATTGTTTACCAAGAGGAAGTGAGGTCAATGATGAAGTTTTTTTAAGCAAACAATCTAAAGTTTGGCATCAAGCACTTAATAGAGTTCACGTTCAAAAATCTATATTACTTTATTGCTTTGGTAAATTAAGGTAATGGCAGCGGATTGTCAGAATTTTGATTCAAATATAAAATAACTGATGCTCTATCTTTTTCTTTTCTCAATCCAGCAAAGGCCATCTTAGTTCCTTTAATCCACTTAGCTGGTTTTATTAAGTAACCGTTAAGTTCCTCAAAAGTCCATTCTTTATCATATCCGATCAGCGCTTTTGAATATTTGTAATCACTAACAGCTGCAACATTTCTACCAACAACATTATATAGAGCTGGACCTATATTATTTTTTCCACCTTTAACAATTGAATGGCATGCAGCACATTTTTTGAAAATTTTTTCACCAGTTTTAATATCTCCTAGCGCCATTAAAGCAGATATGTCAATTTTTTCCTCACTAGTTTCAGATATTGATTGAGTGCTAGTTGTGACTACCTGACCAACATCAACCGAATATCCTGGTGTTTCAGGTTTTTCGACATGAAAAATAACATTTGATAGTTTACCAATACCAATAATAAGAAGTGCTACCATTAATACCGCAGCAATTAATTTGTTTAACTCGAAAGAATCCATTTTTTAAAAATTATTTGAACGTATAACATTATAAATATGAAATTGCTTATATTTTAATGTACAATTTTGCCTCTGTTTATATTGTAGACTTAAATAAAAATATCAATGAACACACTTATCATAATTCCATCCAGATTATCAGCTAAGAGATTACCAGGAAAACCATTGTTAAAAATCAAAGGATTATCCATTATATCACATGTTTTTCAAAAAGCTCGAGACTCGAATATCGGAGAGGTTTATGTTGCCACAGAAGACCAAGAGATAGTAGATGATATAAAGAAAAATGGCGGTGAGGCAATCTTAACAAGTAATGTCCATAAAACAGGAACTGATAGAGTCTTTGAAGCTATAAAGAAAATTGGAAGAACTGATATAGAATTAGTAATGAACTTACAAGGGGACGAGCCATTGATGAAAGTAGAGGATATTCAAAATTTGCAAAAACAAATGATAAAGTTTAAATCAAATATAGGAACTTTAGCATCTAAAATTGACGATAAGAAAATATATAAAAATGAGAATATAGTTAAAGTAATTACAGAAAAGAATTTAGAAACCTCTCAATTCCCACTTGCATTAAATTTTTTAAGAAAATTTGATGGTAATGAACAGAATATTTACCATCATTTAGGAATTTATTGTTATCAATTAGAGACACTTAAAAAATTTATTTCTTATGAGCAGTCTTCAAATGAAATTAAATATAAATTAGAACAATTAAGGGCACTAGATAATAACATCCATGTCAACGTCGCTTTAGCAAAATCTTCACCAATTGGAGTAGATACAAAAGAAGATTTTATAGCCATAAAAAAAATAATGGAATATAAATCATAATGAGTAAAATTTATTTTCAGGGCATATATGGTGCATATTCACATTTAGCAGCTTTATCATTAGAAAAAGATGCTGAAATTATTCCTTGTAAAACATTTGATGATTGTTTTATAAATGCTTCTAAAGAAGCAAATTCAAAAATTATAATTCCAGAATCAAATAGAATTACGGGAAACATTGGTATTGAATATTTAATCTTTAAATACAGATTAAATATTTATGCTGAGTATTTTCAAAAAATAGAACATAACCTATTAGGCTTACCTGGTACTAGGGTTGAGGATATTAAAAATATTTATTCTCATGCACAAGCTATTTCTCAGTGCTCAAAATTTATAAAGACTAATAACTTGATAGAGCATGTGAGAGCAGATACAGCAGGTTCAGCGAAAATGGTATCAAAAAGTAAAGATAAAGATAAAGCAGCTATAGCTTCTTCACTAAGTGCAAAAATATATGATTTAGAAATAATAAAAAGAAATATTGAGAATGAGAGTGAAAATTTAACAAGATTTTTAGTTATGGGTAAAAATATATCACAACCGAATTTTGGTAAAAAAAAATATATAACTTCATTTTTATTTAAGCTTAAAAGCAAACCTGCTGCTTTATATCAATCTTTAGGTGGATTTGCTATTAATGGAATAAATTTAACAAAGTTGCAAAGCTATCCTGAAAAAAATTCATTCGACTCTTTTTTCTTTTTATGTGATCTTGATGGCCATATAGAGGATCCGAAAGTTCAAAAATCATTGGAAGATCTTGGACTACACTGTCAGGATTTTCACGTCCTAGGTGTTTTCGAAGCTGACAAGCAAAGACAAATAAAAAAGTAAACTTTTCTTGTGGTACAGAAATTATTACTGTTATAATAGATTGTGGAGGCTAGAGGTGAATGCTGCTTGAATCCGACCAGATCTTAACGGAAGCAGTCGTAGGGACAGTTTTTCAGGTTCTAGTCTCCTAAAAAAATATGAGTAATAATTCAAAAGTATTAGCACTTAAATATAGACCACAAAATTTTGACGATCTTATTGGTCAAGATGTAATTGCAGAAACCATAACTAATTCAATAAAGTCTAATAAAGTTCCTAATGCATATTTATTTACCGGGATAAGAGGGGTGGGGAAAACTACTATTGCAAGAATAGTTGCAAAAGCACTTAATTGCTTAAATGGAATTGAAAATAAATGTAAAACTAAATGTGATAATTGTGATGCAATAACTAGTTCAAATCATATTGATGTTTTAGAGATGGACGCTGCCAGTAGAACAGGCGTTGATGATGTGCGAGAATTAATTGAATTTTCTAGATATGGACCGACCTCTTCAAAGTATAAAATCTTTATCATCGATGAAGTTCACATGCTAAGCAAACAAGCATTTAATGCTTTGTTGAAAACTCTTGAAGAACCACCAGAATACTTAAAATTTATTTTTGCAACAACTGAAATCAAAAAAATCCCAGTTACTGTCGTATCTAGATGTCAAAGATTTGATTTATCAAGAATTAGATCATCAGAATTATTTACTTACATTAAAAATATTAAAGATAAAGAGGGGGGTAAAATCACTGATGATGCATTAAAATTAATAGTGAAAATTTCTGAGGGTTCGGTGAGAGATGCACTATCCTTGTTAGATAGAGCTTTGTTAACTCTAAATTTAAAAACTGAATTAGATTTAAAATCAGCACAAAAAATTTTTGGTTTTTTTGATAAAACACAATTAATAGATTTATTTGAATTAATTTTACGTGGAGATGAGTCTAGTGTCATAAAAATTTACAGAAATATTTATGACAAGGGTGTAGATCCAAAAGTTTTTATAAATGAATTTTTAGAGTTGTTATATTATTTCAAGAATATAAATTCTTTGACATTAGAAAGTACAAATTTTTCTCTAAACGATGAAGATTTCGAAAAGATTAAAAATATATCAATTCAAACAGACCAAAATATTTTTATTCTATTTTGGCAATTTACAATTTCTTCTCTTGAGGAATTAAACATTGTCTCCAATCAACACATATCTATTGAGATGTTTTTAATAAGATTAATTTACTTAAATTCAATCAAAACAAAAAATACAATTGAAAATGATTTGAAAAATAAATCTTCGTTTCAAAAATTAGAAATTGATGACAGATCTAAAGTTATCAATCAAATTAAGAATATATCTCAAGAAGAAAAAAGTAACCCTCAATTTCAAACCGAGACAAAGTTAGAAAAAAAAATGATCGTTCAATCATTAGATGATTTAATCAAGATATGTTCATATAAAAAAGAAATTAAATTAAAATATGAATTGGAGAAAAATGTAAATCTTGTAAAATTCGAAAAAAATAGAATTGAGATATCTTTTAATGAAAAATTAGATAAAAATTTCATTAAAGAGCTTTCTTCAAAATTATTTGAGTGGACGAATGAAAGATGGATAATTACTTTAAGTCAATCAAAAGGTGAGATTTCAGTGAAGGAGAAGAAACAAAAAATTAAGGAATCCCTGATAGATGGAGTAAAAAGTTCAAAAGTTTATAAAGATGTATTAGATAATTTTCCTGATGCAGAATTAATTGACATAAATCTAACCGGAGAGGATGAGCTTAATGACTGATTTTACAAAAATTTTAGATAAAGCAAAAGAACTTGAATCAAAAATGAAAGAAAGTCAGAAAAAAATTAAGGAAATAAAAGTGGAAGGAGTTTCAGGCTCGAATTCAGTTAAAGTAGAACTTGATGGAGAGGGAGAGATGCAATCAATCAAATTATCAGAGGAAATTATGAGAGAGGATAAAACTATAATTGAAGATTTAATTGTTGCTGCCCATAACAGCGCTAAGTCACAACTCAAAACAAAAACAGCTGAAGAAATTTCAAAAGCAACAGGTGGACTTGGGATACCTGGATTTAAATGGCCATTATAGTAAATGCAAAATACTTCTGAGATCGAAGAACTCGTTAAATTAATATCAAAACTACCTGGTTTAGGACCTAAATCAGCTAAAAGAATAGTTTTAAAATTAATAAATAATAGGGATGAACTTGTAAAGCCTTTGGCAAAAACCCTTGCAGAGGTTTATAAAAATATTTCTAGATGTAAAATTTGTGGTATTTTAAAATCATCTGCTGTCGATTGTTCTTATGATAATTGTAAGATCATAGAGAAAAAGTATAACCAAATCTGTGTAGTTGAAAATATAGCTGATCAATGGTCAATTGAAAATTCAAATGTTTTTCAAGGCTATTTCCACATTTTAGGTGGTACTATTTCTTCAGTTGGACAGAGAAAAGAGGATTTGTTGATTAATTCACTTGTTGAGAGAGTAAAAAAAGAAAAAATTGACGAAATCATTTTAGCAACCAGTGCTACAGTTGAAGGTCAAACAACAGCATTTTACATACAGGATAGTTTAAAAAATGTTGACGTAAAGGTAACAAAGTTAGCTCAAGGTTTGCCTATAGGTGGTGAAATAGAAAGTTTAGATGATGGCACACTTCTCTCTGCATTTAAGCATAGATCTAAACTAAATTCCAATTCTAGATAGCTTTTTTTTTAATCGATTGAAGTGAAGTAGTGGTTCTGTATATCCTGATGGTTGTTCTTTACCTTTAAAAACTAGTTCACAAGCAGTTTGAAATGCAACAGATCTTTCATAATCATCACTCATTTTAATATATTTTGGATCATTCTCGTTTTGTTTATCAACAATCTTTGCCATTTGTTTCATTATTTCTAATACTTGTATTTTAGTCGTAACGCCATGATGAACCCAATTAGCTATGTGTTGAGAAGAAATTCTCAAAGTAGCTCTATCCTCCATTAGTCCAATGTTGTTTATATCTGGAACTTTAGAACAACCCACTCCTTGATCAATCCATCTTACTACGTATCCTAATAATGTTTGAGCGGAGTTAGATATTTCTTTATTTATTTCATCTACTGACCAATTAGGCCTATCTGCAATGGGAATATTTAATAAGTCATCAAGTTTGGCCTTATCTCTTTTAATTAATTGTTTTTGAACATAAAAAATATCTATTTCATGGTAATGAAGAGCATGGAGAGCTGCAGCAGTTGGTGATGGAACCCAAGCACAATTTGCACCTGCTTTAAGGTGGCTGGTTTTTTGTTCAAGCATATCTTTCATTTTATCAGGCATAGCCCACATACCTTTTCCTATTTGTGCTATGCCAGAAAAACCACAAGATAATCCTACATCAACATTATTATTTTCATATGCGTCAATCCACTTTGATGACTTCATATCACCCTTTTTGATCATTGGACCAGCTTCCATTGATGTGTGCATTTCATCACCAGTCCGATCAAGAAAACCAGTGTTAATAAAAAAAACTCTATTTTTTAAAGATCTAATACACTCTTTTAAGTTTGAAGAGGTACGTCTTTCTTCATCCATGATTCCAATCTTACACGTGTATTTTTCTAAACCCAATACTTTCTCAACCTTTGTAAAAATTTCATTAGTGAAGGCAGTTTCATCTGGCCCATGCATTTTTGGTTTTACAATATAAATTGAACCAGTTCTTGAGTTACCTTTCTTTTTTAAATCATGAAGAGCTGCAGCACTTGTTATGAAAGCATCCATTAAACCTTCAGGAATCTCACTGCCATCTTTTAAAATTATTGATGGATTTGTCATCAGATGGCCAACATTCCTTATTAGCAATAAACTTCTACCATGTAATTTCAAACGTTTTCCATCTTGTGAAATATAGCTTCTATTGGGGTTAAGCTTTCTTTCGAATGTTTTACCTTCTTTTTCAAATTGACTTACTAAATTACCTTTCATAAGTCCAAGCCAGTTCCTATAGCAAAGTACTTTGTCTGCAGCATCTACAGCAGCAACACTATCCTCATTGTCACAAATTGTAGAGATAGCAGACTCTAATATTATATCACTTATACCTGCATGATCTTGTTGAGCACTAAATGCTCTTTGATTTTTTAAAATTTCAATATGCAAATTATTATTTTTTAATATAATGGCTGAGGGACTATCAGTTTCTCCGCGGTGGCCAATAAATTTTTCTTTATCTTTAAGATTTGTCACATCAGCACCTTTTAAAACTTTTAATTCACCATCTTGAATTGCTATTCCTGTAATTTTTTTCCAGCTAAAATCTTTTAAAGCAAAATACTTGTCTAAAAATTCTCTACCATATCTAATCACAAGTTCTCCACGCTCTGGATCATATCTCTGAGAGGTGCTATCCTCAGACTCCTCAATCACATCAGTGCCATACAAACTATCATACATACTCATCCACCTAGCATTTGCGGCATTCAGTGCGTATCTTGCATTCATTATAGGAACAACTAGTTGTGGACCAGCTATTGAGGCAATCTCTTCATCCACATTTTTAGTTTCAATTTTAAAATCTGGACCTTCATTTTTAAGATATCCAATGTCTTTTAAAAATTTTTTATATTCATCAATTTTTATTTCTTTACCCTTGTTATCTATATGCCATTTATTAATTTTTTTTTGTAAGTTTTCTCTTATTTCAATAAGTTCTTTATTTTTTGTTGCTAATTCATGAATTGTCTCATCAAAACCCTTCCAGAATTCCTCTGAAGATATATTAGTTCCTTCTAGCAATTCAGTATTTACGAATAAAAACAACTCCTCTGATACTTTCAATCGGTTTACAGAATGATATTTAGAGGTCATAATTTAATATTTAAACTCTAGCTAATTTAAGTCAAATACATAATGGTATCATTCACATTTTATTGTTATTTTCTTTATTTATGTAATAATTTCGACCAATGAAAAATTACCTTAATTTTGAGTCAGATATAAAAAATCTTGAGAATGAATTGGAAAAATTAAAAGATCCTTTTAACCAAGAAGGATTATCAGAAGTGGATACAAAAAAAATTTCTAAAACTCAGGTAGAATTAGAAAAAAAACTCAAAAATATTTATTCCAATCTAGACCCTTGGCAAATAACTTTAGTTGCAAGACATGAAGACAGACCGAAGTCAAAGTATTTGATAGATAATTTATTTGATGATTTTATATCTTTAGAAGGTGATAGATATTACGGTGAAGATCAATCAGTTATAACTGGCTTGGCAAGATTTAACGGACAATCAGTTTTAGTTATTGGACAAGAAAAAGGTGAAAATTTAGAAACCAGGATACAAAGAAATTTTGGCATGATGAGACCAGAAGGGTATAGAAAAACTATCAGGCTCATGAAATTAGCAGACAAGTTTGATATACCGATTATATCATTTATAGATACGCCGGGCGCTTACCCTGGTGTAGGTGCGGAAGAAAGAGGGCAAGCAGAGGCAATCGCGAGATCAATTGAATGCAGCATGAAATTAAAAGTTCCAAATTTAGCAATAGTGATAGGAGAAGGAGGGTCAGGTGGTGCCATTGCTCTTGCTTCTTCAAATAAAGTTTTAATGCTAGAAAATGCAATATATTCTGTTATTTCTCCTGAGGGATGTGCAACTATACTCTGGCGAGATCCAAAGAAAATGCTAGATGCGGCAAAGGCAATGAAACTATCAGCAAAAGATTTATTAGAATTGAACATAATTGATGAAATAATTACTGAGCCAGTGGGCGGCGCTCATAGAGATCGAGATACAATTTTAGAAAATATTAAAAACTCTATATCGAAAAATCTAGATTTGTTTAAAACAATGACTGCAGAAGATATTCTTAATCATAGAAAAAATAAATTTTTAAAAATTGGACGAAATAAGGGCTTTGTAACTAATCCTGAAAGTTTAAGTGCAGTGCGAACAACAGGATACAATCTTCAAGAAATAGTAAAATCAAAAAAAAACATTTTAATAACAACTATTGTTATGATCATATTATTAGGTATAATTTTTTTGACATTATAAAACTCCACAGCATTTTTTAAACTTTTTACCTGACCCACAAGGACAAGGATCATTTCTATTTATTTTCTTACCAAGATTTTTATATTTTTCTTTAGAAATTTTTTGATTTAATTTTTCAGTAGGCTCGTTGTAAACTTTTAGGTTTATTAATATTTTTACATAATCTAATTTCAATTTTTCAAGAAGATCTGAGAACAAATTAAATGCTTCTTTCTTATATTCTATGAGCGGATCTCTTTGACCGTATGACCTAAGACCTATTACTTGTCTTAATTGTTCTAGGTATTGAATATGTGATTTCCAGTTATAATCAATAGATTGAAGAAGAATTCTTTTTTCGATTTCTTTTGATTGATTTTCCCCAAGAACCTCAGATCTAGCATTTCTAGCTAGTCTAAATTTTTCAAAAATATTTTTTTTTAACTCAATATCGTTTAAATTAATCAATTTTTCATATTCATCTTCATCTAAACTTTTGCCAAAAATAGTCTTTAGTTTATTATTAAACTCGTTGTTTTTAGGACTTGATAATTTTTTGATTTTTAGCGTTATTAAGTTGTCTATTATTTCAGATAAAAATTTATCTGAGTAATCAAAAATTTTTTCACTATTCATTGCCTCTTTTCTTTGAGAGAATATTACTTGTCTCTGATCGTTTAAAACATTGTCAAATTTTATCAAAGTTTTTCTGATATCAAAATTTCTTGCCTCTACTTTTTGTTGAGCTCTTTCAAGTGCCTTATTAATCCAAGGGTGATTTATACTTTCACCATCCTTGAGCCCAAGTTTTTTTAGAATACTATTCATAGACTCCGATCCAAAAATTCTCATTAAATCATCTTCTAAGCTTACATAAAATATAGAACTACCTTCATCTCCCTGTCTACCTGATCTTCCTCTAGCTTGATTATCTACTCTTCTTGACTCCATTCTCTCAGTCCCAATTACAAATAATCCTCCCAAAGATTTAATATATTCTTTATCTTTTTTAAGTTGTTGATTTTCCGTAGATCCCTTTTTTCCACCTAGTTGAATATCAACACCTCTTCCAGAAATACTTGTTGTAATAATTATAGACTTAGCTTTACCAGCATTAGCTATTACTTGAGCTTCATTTTCATGATTTTTTGCATTTAAAACAATATGTTTTATTTTTTGCTGGTCTAGTAGTTTTGAATAAACTTCAGATTTACTTACACTTGACGTAAAGATCAAGAGTGGTTGACTATTTTCATAACATTCTTTAATTTTTTTTATTATAGCAATATTTTTTTCTTTTTCGGTACGGAATATTTGATCATTAAAATCTTTTCTGATCATTTCTCTATTTGTAGGAATTACAATTACATTTAAGTTATAAATTTCAAAAAATTCCTCGGACTCTGTGGCAGCTGTTCCTGTACAACCAGATATTTTTTCATAGAGCTTAAAATAATTTTGGTAGGTAATAGATGCTAATGTTTGATTTTCAGCCTGTATTTCTATTTTCTCCTTGGCTTCTATGGCTTGATGAAGACCATCACCAAATCTTCTACCTTCTAAAATTCGGCCAGTTAATTCATCAACAATTTTTATGCTATTTTCTTTTATAAGATAATCTTTGTCTTTTTTGAATAAATGGTTTGCTCTTAAAGCTTGATTTACATAATGAACTAAATCTAGATTTTCAGGATCATAAAAATTGTTATTTTTTAATATCCCTGCTTTTGAAAATAAATTTTCAATATGATTAATACCCTCGTTAGTTAATAAAATATTTCTATCTTTTTCATCAATTTCATAATCATTTTTATTTAATAATTTAATTACTTTATCTACAGCAATATATTGATTTGCTTTATCCTCTGCTGCCCCAGAAATCACCAAAGGTGTTCTAGCTTCATCTATTAGGCATGAATCTATTTCATCTACAATAGCAAAATGATGTCCTCTTTGAACCATTTCATTTTTTGAGTATTTCATATTATCTCTAAGATAATCGAATCCTAACTCGCTATTGGTTGCATAGGTAATGTCACATTCATAATTTTGTTTTCTTTCTTGATCATTTTGATCATTGTTTATGTAACCAGATGTTAAACCTAAAAAGTTAAAAATTTTTCCCATTTCAATTGAGTCCCTTTTAGCCAAATAATCATTCACAGTAACAATATGAACACCTTTACCTACTAAAGCATTTAAATATGCAGCTAACGCAATTGTAAGAGTTTTGCCTTCACCAGTTCTCATTTCTGCAATTTTATTTTCATGCAAAACGATACCCCCAATTAATTGAACGTCATAATGTCTTTCATTTCTTGATCGGAATGAGGCCTCTCTTAAAAGGGCAAACGCTTCTGGCATAACTAGCTTTGGCGAAAGACCTTTTTGGATTTTTTCTTTTAATTCATTAGTTTTCTTAGGAAATTCATCATCATTAAGTTTTTTGTAATTTTGCTCTAAAATATTGATATGACTTACAATTTTACCAATTCTTTCTAGCTCTTTCTTATTACCAGATTTAATGAATTTAGAAATAAAGCTTAGGGGATTAAACATTTGTTTTTGATATACATTTTAATTACAACTTTTAATATAGTCATTTAATTAAAATTTTAAATATCGTGGGAATTAATATATCAAACTTTTTAGCCTCAAAATCTCTTAGTCGAAAAATGGGGGAATTTCAGGATCTTGATCATATTGATGGCCTATCAATATCTTCAGTAAGTGCCAATTTATACAATTCTAAAAGAGATGATTTAGTAATGTTCTATTTTCGTGATGGAGCCAATTTTGCATCAGTTTACACAAAGTCCAAAATTTTGTCAGAAAATATCAAATGGAATCTCAATCAAAAAACTCAAAAAATTTTCTCACTTATAATTAACACAAGGAACGCTAATTCATTTACAGGTGATCAAGGCTATAGAAGTATGCAACACGTAGCAGATACAGTTTCAAAATTATTAAACGACAAGCAGAAAGAAGATGAAGATGAACCAAAAATAATAAAATCAAAAAATATTATTTTTGGGTGTACAGGAACAATTGGAGAAAAATTTCCTGAAGAAAAAATAAAATTTAAAATACCAGATCTTATAAAAAATATAAAATATACACAAAATAAATATATTTGGATGAAAGCAGCTTTAGGAATAATGACAACTGATACAAAACCAAAAATGGCAATGGAAGAATGTAAGATTGGAAATACGTCAGTGAAGATTTATGGAATTGCAAAAGGATCAGGCATGATACAGCCAAATATGGCCACAACTTTAGCCTACATTTTTACTGATGCAAATATCTCTAACGAGGTTTTAAAAAAATTATTAAAAAAGAATATTGAAAATACTTTCAACGCAATCTCTTGTGATGGTGACACAAGCACAAATGACATGATTTCAATTTTTTCAACTGGTAAAGCAAAAAATTCATTAATTAAAAGTATCAATGACAAGAAGGTAAAACCTTTTGATGAGTCTTTAAATAGTTTATTGTTAAATTTAGCTAAAAGAGTTGTAGCAGATGGGGAAGGAGCCACAAAGTTTATAACAATTAATGTGTCAAATTCTAAAACTGAGTACGATGCAAAAAAAATATGTTTTACCATCGCTAATTCTCCATTGGTTAAAACAGCTATTGCTGGAGAAGATCCCAACTGGGGAAGAATAATTATGGCAATAGGAAAATCTGAGGTTGATATTAACTTGAATAAACTATCTATAAAATTTGGTGACCTTATGATTGTAAATAAAGGAAAAATTAATAGTCAATATAATGAAAATGACGCTGCCAATTATATGAAAAATTCTGACATAAATATTAGCGTTGATATTGGGAATGGAAAGAAAAACTTTACTGTTTATAGTATGGATTTAACAAGCGAATATATTAAAATTAATTCAGATTATAGAAGCTAGCTATGTTGATATTTAGTTTGTTAGTATTATATAAGATTTAATGATTAAATATAATTTACTTTGTAATAAATGTGACTTAATTTTTGATAGTTGGTTTGCATCTTCAAAAGAATACGACAAACTTAAAAAGAAAAAGTTAATCAATTGTCATAGTTGTGGATCATTAAAGGTAGAAAAAAATTTAATGGCCCCTAAATTTGTGAATAAAATTTCAAGTAAAAAGAACGAAAAAATGAGTCTACAGAAATATCAAAAAATTAAAGAAACTATATACGAATATCAAAAATTTATTAAAAGTAACTTTAATTATGTTGGTGAAAATTTTGCGTACGAGGCTCGATCTATTCATTATGATAATAAAAAAATTGATAAAGGTATATATGGAACTGCATCAAAAAAAGATTTAAAAGAACTTAAAGAGGAAGGTATAGATGCGCGAATGATTCCTTGGGTTAAAAATGAAAATAATTAATTTTTTATAAATTTGGCAATGTAATTAATTGACTTATCTTTACCAACGTTCCATTTGTCTGTGAAGATATTAAAATTCATACCATCAACCCTATCTAATTTTAAATCATTATTTTTTAATATTGAAATCAATTCCTCAGGTTTTAAAAACTTTTCCCATTCATGCGTTCCTATAGGGAGCCATCTTAAAATGTATTCAGCTCCTATTATGGCGAATATATAGGATTTTAAAGTTTTATTTAAAGTAGCTATAAACATTATGCCATTTTTTTTTAAAAGTTTACTACAAGAATTTAAAAAAAGATTTACATCTTCAACATGTTCTACAATTTCCATATTTAATATCACATCGAACTTCTCTTTTACTTTGAATTTCTCAGGAGATGAGCAAAAATAATTTATTCTGAGATCATTTCTTTTGGAATGTAATTTTGCAACATTAATATTTTTTTGAGACGCATCAATTCCGGTAACATTAGCACCCAATTTACACATTGGCTCTGAAAGTAAACCTCCACCACAACCAACATCAAGAATTCTTAAATTTTTTAAGGGAATTTTATTATTATCTAGTTTGAATGTTTTAATTATATTATCTTTTATATACGAAATTCTTACAGGGTTGAATTTATGTAATGGCTTGAATTTACCTTCAGGATTCCACCATTCTTCAGCAATTTTAGAAAATTTTTCTATTTCTTTTTTATTAATTGTGTTATTTTTCATTAGTAAGTTGACTTTATATTCAACATGTATTTATTCAATATTTTTTTAACTTAAAATAAATAGTTTACCATGAAAATTGTAGTTTTAAAATTTGGAGGCACTTCAGTTGGAACGATCAAAAAGATTAAAAAAGTTGCTGAAATAATTACTGATTATAAAAAGAAAAATTATAAGGTGATTGTTGTTTCATCAGCGATGAGTGGTGTGACAAATGAGTTGATAAAGAAATCTAAGGAAATAAGTAATAATTTTTGCGACACTGAACATGATGTTTTAGTTTCCTCTGGAGAGCAGGTAGCCTGTTCTCTAATTGCAGGGAGATTAATCCACAAAGGTTATAAATCTAGATCTTGGTTGTCTTGGCAAGTTCCAATATTAACTACTGGAGCATATAAAAACTCAAGGATTAATAAAATAAATAAAAATAAAATAATTAAATTTCTAGATCAGGGCGGTATACCAATTATCACAGGTTTCCAAGGTATTAATAACGAGAATAGAATTACAACCATTGGAAGAGGCGGGTCTGATGCGAGTGCAATCATGGTTGCTAAATTTTTTAAAGCCAAAAGATGTATAATCTATACTGATGTAGAAGGAGTATACACAACTGATCCAAATAAATTAAAAAAGGCAAAAAAAATTAGAATTATCTCTTATGAAGAAATGCTTGAAATGGCTTCACTTGGTGCCAAGGTTATGCAACCAGTTTCAATCCAAGATGCAAGATTAAATAGAATTGATATAGAAGTAAAATCGTCTTTTAAAAAAAAATCTGGAACATTAATAACCAAAAGATCAAATATATTTAATAATAAAATAGTGACAGGGATTTCATCAACTCAAAATGATTCTAAAGTATCACTTATAGGTGTTAAAGATAAGCCTGGTGTTGCTGCAGCTATATTTAAACCTTTATCAAAAAACTTGATTAATGTGGATATGGTTGTTCAAAATATTTCTGCTAATGGACAGGAAACAGATTTAACATTTACAATTAAAACAGAAGATCTTAATAAAACAAAAAAAATTATCCATCATAATAATAGTATTAATTACCGAAAATTATTGTTTGAAAAAGGTGTTTCAAAAATTTCAATTATTGGTGTTGGTATGATAACAACACCTGGAGTAACTTTTAGAATGTTTCAAACACTTGGTAATAAAAAAATTAATATAAAAGTAATTTCAACATCTGAAATAAAAATCTCTGTTTTGATTGATAAAAAAGATACACAAAAAGCATTAATTGCATTGCATAAAGAATTTAAATTGAGTCAAAAAAAATGAGTATTAGACCTTTTAGAGATATAAAAAGAAGAAAAACAAAAGAAGTAAAAGTAGGAAAAGTTAAAGTTGGTGGAAATAATCCAATTTCAGTGCAATCGATGACTAATACTCTTACCACAGATATAAAAGGGACTATTAAACAAATAAATGAAATTTATAGCGAAGGGGCAGATATAGTAAGAGTCTCTTGCCCTGATGAGGCATCATCAAAAGCTTTAAAAGAAATAACTAAGCATGTTGATGTTCCCATAGTTGCTGACATACATTTTCATTATAAAAGAGCAATTGAAGCAGCAGAAAATGGCGCAAGTTGTTTAAGAATAAATCCTGGTAATATAGGAAGTATATATAAAATAAAAGAAATAATTAAAGCTGCGCGTGATAATAGTTGTTCTATCAGAGTTGGAGTTAACGCAGGATCACTAGAAAAAGATATTTTAGAAAAATACAAAGAACCTTGTCCTGAGGCTTTAGTCGAAAGTGCTTTAAGAAATATTAAAATTTTAGAGGATGAGGACTTTGATAATTTAAAGGTAAGCGTAAAATCATCAGATGTTTTTTTATCAATTGAAGCTTATCGTCAATTATCCAAAGTTACAGACTACCCTTTACATTTAGGCATTACTGAGGCAGGGAGTTATTTACCTGGAAGTATTAAATCGTCAATTGGATTAGGCGTTTTACTATTAGATGGAATAGGTGACACGATAAGGGTATCTTTATCAGATAATCCAGTTGAAGAAGTAAAAATTGGAAATGAGATATTAAAATCCTTAGGTTTGAGGGAAAGAGGAGTTAAAATAATTTCTTGCCCTTCGTGTGCTAGACAAGGATTTCAGGTAATTGAAACCGTAAAAGTCCTGGAAAAAAAACTTTCACATATAAAAACACCAATCACTCTATCTGTAATAGGTTGCGTGGTAAATGGACCTGGTGAAGCGGCAATGACAGATGTAGGAATAACTGGGGGTCAAAAAGGAAATAATATGCTGTATTTATCAGGCATACAATCTGAAAAAGTTTTAACCAGTGAAATGATTGAAAAGATAATAACTGAGGTTGAAAGAAAAGTCTCAGAAATAGAAGATAGTCAGAATGATACCATTTAAGACAATTGAAGATTTGATTAGTAAACACTCATTACTAGAGAAGGATTTATCATTAGGTAAAATTGACAAAAAAATTTTTGCAGAAAAGTCAAAAGAATATGCTGATTTGAATGAGATTATTCATAATGCAAAAAAATATATTTCTTATGAAAAAAATAGATCTGAGTTACAGAAAATTTTAGATGATAAAAACTCTGATTTTGAACTGATTAAAATGGCTGAGCTAGAATTAAGCAATCTTAAATTAGAAAATCAAAATGATGAAAAAAAGCTCAAGCTATTTTTATTGCCAAAAGATGAGGCTGATAAAAAAGATGCAATCATTGAAATTAGAGCTGGGACAGGCGGATTAGAAGCAAGTTTATTTGCTTCGGACCTTTTTAAGATGTATGAAAAAGTTAGTCATAAAAAAAAATGGATAGTTGAATTAATATCAATCTCTAGAAGTGAGGCAGGTGGCTTAAAAGAGGTAATTGCATCAATTAAAGGAGATAATATTTATTCATCATTAAAATATGAAAGTGGAGTTCATAGAGTGCAAAGAGTACCAGATACTGAAACACAAGGCAGGGTTCACACGTCGGCAGCAACAGTTGCAGTGTTGCCAGAGGCTGAGGAAGTAGATCTTAAGATAAACGAGTCTGATTTGAGAATAGATGTTTTTAGAGCAGGGGGACCAGGAGGACAATCAGTGAATACAACAGATAGCGCAGTAAGGATAACACATATACCGACCGGGTTATCAGTCTCCCAACAAGATGAGAAGTCTCAGCATAAAAATAAATCTAAGGGAATGAAAATACTCAGATCTAGACTATACGAGCTCGAAAGATCAAGATTAGATAAAGAAAGATCCAAAGATAGAAAAAGTAAAATTGGTTCAGGCGATAGATCAGAAAGAATTAGAACATATAATTTTCCACAAGGAAGAGTCACTGATCATAGAATAAATTTAACATTACATAAATTAGAGGAATTTTTAGAGGGAGAAATTTTTGATGAAATGACCGAAGCTCTAACCTTGCAAGCTCAAGAGGAAAGTTTAAATACTTTAAATTAAATGGATATTTGTAAGGCAATTAATTACGCAGTTTCTGAATTAAAAGATAATAGGATATATTCTGCTCAGTTAGATAGTGAAATTTTAATGTCAAAAGTGTTAAAAAAAGATAGAAAATATTTAATTGTTAACTCCAAAAATGAATTAAATAATAAGCAATATTTAAATTTTAGAAAACTAATTTCAAATCGTTTGAAAGGTAAACCAGTTGCGTATTTGATTGGATCCAAATCTTTTTGGAAATATGATTTCGATTTAAATTCGAATGTATTAATTCCAAGACCAGATACTGAATTAATTATTGAGCAAGTTTTAGAGATTTATAAAAACAAAAAAAGGATCAATTTTTTAGAAGTTGGGACTGGAAGTGGATGTATTATTTTATCAGTTTTAAAAGAAAAAAAATCTTTTTTTGGAACTGGAGTTGATATTCGAAAGGAATGTCTTCAAATCACTAAAATTAACGCAAAAAAGCTTAAAGTAAATAATAGATTAAAATTAATAAAATCAGATGTTGACAATTTAATTTTAGGCAAATATGATTTGATTATATCTAATCCACCTTATATTAAATTTTTTAATTTAAATAATTTAAATCGGGAAATAAAGGATTTTGAGCCACATGTAGCTCTTAACGGTGGAATAGACGGATTATCAGAAATCAGAAAAACAGTAAAAAAATCATCTGAACTGATAAAATGTCGTGGCAAACTTATTTTAGAAATTGCTTATGATCAAAAAAATGAGGTAAAAAAAATATTAAAACAAAATGGTTTTTACATTAACAAAATTGTAAAAGACTTAGCTAAAAATGATCGTTGCGTAGTTGGTACAAAAATATAATTTTCATATGGTAACATTTAGAAACAATAATAATTTTAGAAGAAACAATTTTCGAAGAAATGATAGGGGTTTTAAACCAAACGCTGATCGTTCGAAATTTGGAACAAGTTTTAATAATAATGAAAATTTTAAAAGAAAAATCCCTGGTAGAAATAATCATAACGCATCAAAGCTTATAGAAAAATACAATAATCTTGCTAGAGAAGCCTTATCAAATGGAGATAAGATACTCTCTGAAAACTATTTTCAACATGCAGATCATTTTATGAGGATTTTAAATGATCAAGATTTAAAAAAGAGAAATAAAATTATTGAAAAGTCTTCTGATAGTGATGAACAAATTTTAATAGAAGAAAAGAGTGAAAAGATAGAAACTCAACCAGAAAAAAATTAATTAATTTAGGCCTATTATTTTTTCAGATTTCAAAACATCCAACCTTATTTTTTTTGTTTCAAATAATTTTCGATCGTTTCCTTTTAAAATTTTTCCAGATGGCAATTTAAGAGTTTGTGAATTTATTTTCTTTCCATTAACAATGACTTCGTAGTGTAAATGTGGACCTGTAGATTTCCCAGTTGATCCAACATATCCAATGATTTGACTTTGTTTTACTCTTACGCCACCTCTAATTCCTTTTGCAAATTTAGACATGTGAGCATATACAGTTTGATAAGTTGAATTATGTTTTATGACAACACAATTTCCACCACCTCCACACCAACCAGCTTTTTTAATAACACCTGATCCTGATGCCATTATAGGTGTTCCCATTGGTGCAGCAAAGTCAGTTCCTTTATGCATTTTATTAAAACCATCTATCGGATGTTTCCTCATACCAAAAGGTGATGATAATCTTGCACCATTAATTGGTGTTTTCATAAGAGCTTTTCTAACACTTTTTCCGTTTTTATCATAATGACCATTACTTCCCTCTTTGTCGAAGTAATAAAGCGAATTTTCTTTACCTGTTAAAATTAAATTAGCAAATAATATATTTCCAGTTTCAATTATTTTATTTTTTTCATCAATAAAGACTTCATACATTATTTGGAATCTATCTCTTTTTTTAATATCTCTTTGAAAATCAACCTGAAATCCATAAATTCTCGCAAATTCAACAATTACACCAGCTGGAATTTCTTTATCAATTGCTGATTTATACAAGCTTTGAAGAATAATATTTTCGTTATAAATAATATTTTTTTCAAGTTTAGTGAGAACTATTTCTTGATTGTATGTATTTTTCTCTAGATCTTGAGTTAAAATAATTCTCTCTTTATTTGAAATTTGAAAAATAAGTTTTTTTACCGTTTTATTAGCCTGATCGATTGTCAAATAAATTTTTTGATTTGTTTTTAACTTGTTTATATTTATTTTTTTTGAAAGTTTTTCATTAATTACTAAAATTTCTTTATTATCAATATAGTACTTTTCTAATATATTGTTAAAAGTTTCACCAATTTTAATTTCGTGAGTTATTTTTTTAAATCTTGGCTCTAATTTGTTTAAAAAATGATTAACTGTTTTTTTAAAATAAATATTATTGATTATATCTTTATAATTGTCGTGGGTTTTTTTTTTTGTAAAATTATAGTAAGTGGTAAAAACTATAGTAATAATCAACAATACACCTAGTGCTGTTACCTCATTTTTAATCTTTATTTTGAGTTTAAATTTACTGAACATTAAAAAATTTTAAATTTTCAATTACTAGCTTAACACTAAAAAAAAATCAAAAAAAACCCCAAAAATAAGGGTTTTTTGAGTTTTTTTTAATGTTATATGCTTGATTTCCTATAATTTTAGCCTATAAGCAACAAACTTTCTCAACTAGTTTGTAGGTTATATCTAATAATTAGTGAAAGTTATTGGGAATTCCCAATTAGCTATTTAAAAAGTACATATTTTAAGAAGAGAAGTGTGGACGGTTAAGGTTACCAAAATTTGTCGTACACACTTCAACATTATATAAATTTTATTCTTAGAATTTATATAGAAGCTAGTGTGCGCCGTTTTTAAACTTGAGAGTTTGATCATGGCTCAGAACGTACGCTGGCGGCACGCCTAACACATGCAAGTCGAACGAAGTAGCAATACTTAGTGGCAGACGGGTGAGTAACATGTAGGTATCTACCCTTTGGCCTGGAATAACACGAGGAAACTTGTGCTAATACTGGATAAGTCTTTACGGAGAAAGCTTTATGCACCAATGGATGAGCCTGCACTTGATTAGTTAGTTGGTAAGGTAATAGCTTACCAAGACTTTGATCAATAGCTGATTTGAGAGGATGATCAGCCACATTGGGACTGAGACACGGCCCAAACTCCTACGGGAGGCAGCAGTGGGGAATCTTGCACAATGGAGGAAACTCTGATGCAGCGATGCCGCGTGAGTGAAGAAGGCCTTTGGGTTGTAAAGCTCTTTCGTCGGGGAAGAAAATGACTGTACCCGAATAAGAAGGTCCGGCTAACTTCGTGCCAGCAGCCGCGGTAATACGAAGGGACCTAGCGTAGTTCGGAATTACTGGGCTTAAAGAGTTCGTAGGTGGTTGAAAAAGTTGGTGGTGAAATCCCAGAGCTTAACTCTGGAACTGCCATCAAAACTTTTCAGCTAGAGTATGATAGAGGAAAGCAGAATTTCTAGTGTAGAGGTGAAATTCGTAGATATTAGAAAGAATACCAATTGCGAAGGCAGCTTTCTGGATCATTACTGACACTGAGGAACGAAAGCAT
>CABXYE010000003.1 GCA_902516425.1 uncultured Pelagibacteraceae bacterium | reverse complement strand
AAATAAATACAAAAAAATAAAAAAATTAAGTTATCAAACTCGAATAAAAAAAAAAAATAAAGATAGCTTAGTTCTAAAATTAATTAAATTTCAATTATCTCTAAAATCTCAATTTAATTTCAAATTAAACTTTGGTTTGGAAAAATACATTCAAAGTTTTTTTGACAAAATCTCAGAAACGATTTCAAATTATAAAGTTTTAAAAACTGACGAAAAACGAAGAATAAAGATTGAAAAAATTGAAAAAGAACGAGAGCTAAAAATAGCTCAAGAAAAAAGGAAAAAAGAGGAGGAAATCTTAAGATTAAAGTTGAAGGAACAAACTCTTATTGAAGAGCAAAGATTAGAAAAACAAAGAACAAAAGATATAAAAATATTTTTGAGAAAAGAGCAAGCACTTTTAAGAATTGAACAAGCAGAAAAGCAAAAACAATTTTTAAAACAATTAAGACTAGATAAACAAATTGAAAAATTCAGAATAAGAGAAGTCAAAGAATTAGAAAAACTTGAGAAAATTTCATTAAAAGAAAAAAGAGAAGATTATTCAGGATTACAGGATAGAATTGACAAACTAAAAGAGAAATACAGACTACTTCGAGATCAAAAAATTAAAGAAAGGGTTGAGGCACTAGGTGTTAAACTCCAAGGTGATGAAGATAGAGAAACTTTATTAGAAAAAGAAAAGGAATATACTTTAGGAAGACAAAAAATTGAATTCGCACTTGAAAGTTTTTATAGAAGTGCCAGCAGTTTAGTATTTCAACTCAATAAAAGACATATTACACGAGACATGTCTATTTTTCGATGTATAGACAGGAGATTTGAAACTGGAGAAGTTTTTATAAAATGGGATGAGTCATCAGATGATGATTGGTTACTACTAATTTATATCAAAAATAATTCTCCGGATGAAGGAATTGTTATTGAAGATAAAACAAATCCAGAAAAAAATTTTTCTCATGAGTTTGGAAATGTGGATATCTTTAAAGCTTCTGACACTATGGTAGACTCTTTAACGCAACTCATTGCTAGAAAAAGAGCTAAAAATGATAATTAAACATTTTGATTTAATTGGGTATTATATTTAATGATTTTGGGTTCAATTTTTTTAATAATTTTATATTTAGTTTTTAGATACATTATTGCCTGGATTACTTATTTTAATAATTTAGATCCAAGACTTGGTGATAGTACGTGGAGATTTACTTATGACTATCCAGTAGCTGGCGAAAGAGATATTTCTGATTTAGATGACAAAGATTTTGTTAGGCTTAGAAGAAAAAAAAATAAGATTATCTTATTAATGTATTCTCTAGTTTTAGCAATGTTTGTATCTTCTATGTCTTTGTTAAGTAAGTTTTTATTGTTTTTCTTTAGTTAGTCTTTTTTAATTGTTTCCTATTTTTAAGATAAAGAAAAAAAGCCACTATTTCATAAACAATTGAAAATATGCTAAAAATTATTGGTAGCTTAAAAAATTTATAGAGAAATTTATATTTAGGCATTTTTTTCCATAATAATAAAAATGCTTCTGCACCCTCCAAAACTTTTTCACCATCTTTAATATGAAGTCGTCTTAAAAGTTGTTTACTATCCTTAGAAGTTTCCTTTTCAGCTAACTCATTGTCTGTAATATCAACCCAATCGATCTCATTTATTTTCTGTTTTTTATAAAGATCAATTTCAGCCTTACAAATTTTACAAGAATTATTAAAATAAACTTTCATTGTAATAAGACAATTTACTACTAATTTGGTTAATATATGTACATGCGTAAAATACGCTAGTTGAAAATTACATAAAACAATCTATTAAATGTTAATTATGAGTAATTTCTTCGAAAAATCTGATCTATCTAGAAATGAGGCTGAAAACATTATTTCAGACACTTTACAAAAATGTGATGATGGCGAGTTGTACTTAGAAAATTCAAAATCTGAAACAATTTTATTAGACGATAATAAGATTAAAAATTCTAGTTATAATTCAGATTTAGGATTTGGATTTAGAGCTATTTCAGGTGAAGTAGTTGCTTATTCTCACTCTAATGAAATTTCAAAAGATTCTTTAAAGCAGTCCTCAGAAAATCTAAAGTCAACACTAAAGTCTGCCAGAGGTTCTTATAATCATGAAATCCCGAAATCAAATAAAAAATATTACGACAATATTAATCCGATTGAACAAAAATCTCTTAAAGAAAAAATTGATATACTTAATGATGTAAATAATTATTTACGCTCTAAAGATAGCAATGTTAAACAGGTCACAGCTAATTTTTTGGGTGAGCAAAAGTCTATAGAAATAATTAGATCGGGTGGAGAGACCTTATCAGATGTTCGTCCGTTAATAAGATTTAACGTATCAGTTATGCTTGAGAAAGATGGCAGAAAAGAATCAGGCGTATATGGTGTTGGTGGAAGACAATCTTACGACTCATATCTGAAAGATGATAATTGGAAAAGTGTTTGTGATGAGGCCTTAAGAATAGCAACAGTAAATTTAGAGAGCAAACCAGCACCGGCTGGGGAGATGAAAGTGGTATTAGGTCCTGGTTGGCCAGCAATATTAATTCATGAAGCTGTAGGTCATGGTTTAGAAGGAGACTTTAACAGAAAGAAAACTTCAGCGTTTCACAATTTGATGGGCCAGAGGGTTGCGAGCGAGGGAGTCACAATTGTTGATGATGGTACTATTGATAATAGAAGAGGTAGTCTTACAATTGATGACGAAGGAACACCAACAGAAAAAACTGTTTTAATTGAAAATGGAATATTGAAAAATTTCATGCAAGACCGATTAAATGCTCGTTTAATGAATACCAGATCTACCGGCAGTGGAAGAAGAGAAAATTATAGACACATTGTTTTACCAAGAATGAGAAACACAATGATGCAGAGCGGTAATCAAACTCAAGATGAGATGATCAGATCTGTTGATAAAGGTATTTTTGCAGTTAGTTTCGGTGGAGGTCAAGTTGACATTACGTCGGGAAAATTTGTATTTAATTGTACAGAGGCTTATGAAATTGTTAATGGTAAAATTGGATCACCAATAAAGGGTGCAACGTTAATTGGAGATGGTCCTTCAATTTTAAAAGAAGTTTCTATGGTAGGGAATGATATGATGATGGATCCTGGTATTGGAACATGTGGTAAAGCCGGACAAGGTGTTCCAGTAGGTGTTGCGCAACCATCTATATTAATCAATAGGATGACAGTAGGTGGTACCAAACTTTAAATGGTTAAAGAACAAGAATTCTTAGAGAAAAAAGCATCATATTGTTTAGACTTAGCGAAGAAACTAGGTGCAACAGGGTCAAGTGTGGTTGTAAAGAATTCGGTTTCTGAAACTGTAAATTTTAGAAACAAAAAATTAGATGAGTCTAATAGGTCAGATGATCTGGGAATAAGTATCACTACTTATATTGGTAAAAAAAAATCATCAATATCCTCTTCAAATTTGCTTAATGACAATTTAAACGTTTTGATCGAAAAATGTGTTGAGACCACAAAAAATACTCCTGAGGATGAATTTAATTCTTTACCAGACAGAGATTTATTAGCAAAAAAAGTTAAAGATCTAAATCTCTATGATAATACTCATATAGAGAATGATCAAAAAATAAGTTACCTAAAAAAATTAGAGGATGCTGCTTCCCACGATAAAAAAATTGTCAATACCGAGTCTAGTTTTACTCAAAATAAATCAAATTTTGTTTTAGCTAATACAGAAGGTTTTTGCGATGGTTACAAGACATCTTCATATACAGCATCAAGTGTAACGGTTGCTAAAGATGAAAAAAGTATGGAGAGAGATTATGAATATTCTAGCAAATGTTTTCTTAAAGACCTGGATGATGCAGATGAATTAGGCAAGTTAGCCGCTGACCAAACTATTAGAAAATTAAGTCCACAAAAAATTGGGAGTGAAAAAATTGCAATAATTTTTGATAAAAGAATAGCCATGGGAATGTTAAAAACTTTTGCAAGTGCTATTTCTTCATCAGCTATATCAAGAGGAACTTCTTTTTTAAAGGATACAGTTAATCAAAAAATATTTTCAGATAAAATTAATGTATTTGATAGACCTGATATGCCTAAAGGTTTAGGCTCAAGAAATTTTGATAGCGAGGGAGTAAAGACTGATACACTTAAACTAGTGGATCAAGGAATTTTAAAACATTATCTTCTTGATACCTACAATGGAAAAAAATTAAATCTCAAATCTAATGGAAGATGTGGGGGGACAAGTAATCTTTATTTTGAAAATGGAAACATTAATTTTGAAGATTTATTAAATTTAAATTCAAAAAGTCTTTATATTACCGAAACCATAGGCCATGGAAGTAACATTGTTACTGGAGATTATTCAGTAGGTGCAACTGGGTTCTTGGTAGAAAATGGAGAGTTTAAGTATCCAATTAATGAAATTACCATAGCAGGTAATTTTAAAGACATGTTTCAAAATATTACTTTAGCAAATGACTTGGAGTTCAAATATGCAACTAATTCACCGACTATGTTGATAGAGGGAATGGTTGTTGCTGGTAAATGAGTGAATTTTGTATAATTGGTTCTGGAATTTCTGGAGCCACAATTGCAAGTCTTCTTAATAAAAAATATTCAGTAATTCTGTTCGATAAAGCAAGAGGCCCGGGAGGTCGTGCATCTTTTAAAAGAATTAAAGGTAAAACAGGATTTGATCATGGTACCCAATATATCTCACCAAAAACTACAGAATTTAAAAAATTTACTAAAAATTTAATTAAAAAAAGAATTTTAAAGGTGTGGAGCGGTAAACACGTTTTTCTTAATTCAAAAAAAAAAGAAGATAAAAAACATCTGAAAATAATTGGTAAAAATGGGAACAATGATATTAGCAAATATCTATTAAAGAAAATTAATTGTAACTACCACAGTGAATTAAAAAAAATCTATTATAAAAATAAACTTTGGTATTTGTTATTTGATGATGGAAAATACAAATCTTTCAAAAACTTAATTTTGACTTGTCCTTTTCCACAATTAAAAAAACTTTCTAAAAAATTCATAAATAATTCTTTTTTAAGAAAATCTATAAAAATGGATGCAAATATTACTACTATGATTGCTATAAAAAAGATTAAGAATTCAAATAGCAGTTATCTTTTTGAAGATCCAATTCTCGGTTGGGCTGGAAATGAAAATTCAAAAAAAAGGTTTAAATCAAAGTATGATTTATGGACTCTTCAAAGTACATTTAAGTGGGCAAATAAAAAGATTAATAAAAACAAGAATAACAAAAAAGAAAATTCAAAAATTATGATTGATAAATTTTTTAAACTTTCAAACATCAAAAAAACAAAAATTTATTATTCACTTAATCACGGTTGGAGATTTTCTTCAAATTCAAGACCATTTGAAATTAAAAGCTATTGGGATCCCAGGAAAAGATTAGGTGTTTGTGCTGACTGGTTTGTAGGACCTAGATTAGAGTCAGGATGGATAAGTGCACATGATTTATTTAAAAAAATCTCAAGATAAATTAATTAAAACTTTTAACTTTATATTCCCAGTTACCCATTCTTGAATAGGACACTTTTAGTATCATTAAATTTTTACGATCATACCAAATATCAAAATCTAATCTTTTATCTTTCGGTATAGTCATGTCTTTAGATTTCAGTGTAAAATGATCAACATCATAAACTTTTCCATAAAGATCTATTTTTTCTTTACCTAAAAAAGTTACTACTTGATCCTTAATACTTCCTGAAATAGGACTTATTTGAGAACTCGCTTGTAAAACTTTATGATTCCACCAATTTCCAATCACGTTATCTCTTGAGGCTTCTCCGTTATAAGAAGAGCCTTTAATATCAAATTTTTTATTTTTTTGATTGAATCTTAAATTTACAAATTTTTTTTTATCATTTTGTAAAGTTTTAGAATTATAAGATATCAATTGATCTTTGACATATTTTTCCTCACTATATGCCTCAACTTGAAAAACCGTTGCCCCCAAAAGTTTCACTACAAACTTAATTTGATTAGTAACAGTAGTTTCTGCTCCATTTCTATTAAAAAAATAATGATTATAGCCAATAAGCTCACCATTTCGAAAAATCTCCATCTCAATTTTCTTGTATTTAATGTAATGTCCAATATGAGCAATTGAATTTGTTGAATAAATTAGAAGAAATAAAATGAGTATAATTTTTTTCATTTAACAACTAGTTTAATAGACTTTATTAAGAATAGAAATAACTTATTAAAATGTTTTTAAAAATTAAGAAAATACCAAGAGTCAATTGGAGTTCCGATAAGCCTTATAACTTTAAACCTAAATTTTCTACGGTCTTTTTTTTATGTTTTGGTCTGATGTTATTCGGACTTGGAGAAGGGTTATTAATTGTATCTTTCACAGGCGCCTCTCCATGGAGTGTTTTAGCACAAGGTATTTCTTTAAATGTTAATTTAAGTATTGGAATAATAACTTTTTTGATCAGTGTTGCAGTTTTAATTTTGTGGATACCACTTGGTCAAAAACCTGGCATGGGAACAATATTTAATGCAATCATAATTGCATTAATGATTGATCTTTGTATTAAATTTGTTCCAACTCCAAATAACTATCAATATCAATTAATTTTGGCAATTATTTCTGTAATAACAGTTGGTATTGGGGGTGGTATTTATTTAGTCTCTAATCTCGGAGCTGGACCGAGAGATGGACTGATGATAGGATTACAAAAAAAAACAAACTTACCAGTGGCTGCTGTTAGAGCATTTTTAGAGATCTCGGTCGTTAGTATTGGATGGTACCTAGGTGGAACAGTCGGGGTCGGAACTTTATTATTTGCTTTTGGAATCGGTCCTTGTGTTGCTTTAGGTTTGTATTTAGTTGATAAAATTTTCGGTTAGGCTGCAGCACCAGATTTTTCACTTCTCTTTCTTTCATGCGGATCAAGTATTGCTTTTCTTAACCTACAGGATTCTGGAGTGATTTCTAAAGCTTCGTCTGTATTCAAAATACTTAATTGTTCTGCAATGGACATTTTTCTTACTGGTGTTAGAACAATATTTTCATCTGTGCCTTGTGTTCTCATATTAGTCAATTTTTTACCTTTCATAACATTAATTATCATATCTCCTGGTTTAGGAGACAAGCCTACAATCATGCCTGGATAAACAGGATCATTATGAGTCACAAACATTTCACCTCGAGCCTGTAAATTAAATATTGCAAATGCAACTGCCTTTCCTTTTTCCATAGAAATAAGTGCGCCATTCCTTCTACCTTCCATTTCACCCTCAAATGGACCATAGCCATGAAATATTCTATTAATTACACCATTACCTTTTGTAAGGGTTAAAAATCTACTAGTATAACCCATCAAACCTCTTGTTGGTGCATGAAATATTAATCTTTTTTTATTTTTACCAGTATCTTTCAACTCTATTAATTTGCCCTTTCTTCTATTCATTGAGTCAATTATTTTTGATGAATATTCCTCATCTAGATCCATAGTTATTTCTTCTACTGGTTCAAGTTTTTTATCATTTTCATCTTTTTTGTAGAGAACTTTTGGAGGACTTACAGTCATTTCAAAACCTTCTCTTCTCATTTGTGTAAGTAAAATTTCCAACATTAATTCACCTCGTCCACTTACAACAAAAGAGTCATTACCTTCATTTTCTGCAAAATTAATCCCAACATTATTTTGAGCCTCTTGAACTAATCTGTCTCTTATTTGAGTACTCGTGAGTTTTTTACCTTCAGTTCCAGCAAGAGGAGATGTATTAACAGTAATTGTAATCGACATAGTTGGAGGATCGATTGGAGTTGCTTTAATAGGATCATTTACTTCTAGATCACAAATTGTGTCCGCTACATTTGCTTTTTCTAAACCAGCAACAACCACAATATCTCCAGCTTCACCAATTTCAATTGGCACTTTTTTTGTGCCCTCATATCTAAAAATTTTAGTAAGTCTTCCTTCATCGACTTTTTCACCCTTTAAATTTATTGCTTTAATTAATTGATTGGCTTTTGCAGTACCCTGAGTAATTCTTCCAACCAAGCTTCTACCTAAAAAATTATCTGCATAAAGTAGAGTAGATAGCATCGCAAAAGGTTTTGTTTTATCAAATTCAGCTGGTTTTACATGATCAATAATTTGATCTAATAAAGAATTTAAGTTTTCTCTTGGACCATCAATTTCTTTATCTGCCCAACCAGATCTTCCACTTGCATATAAAACAGGAAAGTCTAATTGTTCCTCACTTGCATCTAAACTTACAAATAAATCGAAAGTTTCGTCTAAAACTTCATTAGCTCTTTGATCTGATTTGTCTAGTTTGTTTATAACAACAATCGGTTTTAATCCTTGTTTTAATGCTTTCGATAAAACGAATTTTGTTTGAGGCATAACCCCCTCAGCAGAGTCAATCAAAAGTAACGCACCATCTGCCATACTTAAAACTCTTTCAACTTCAGCAGCAAAATCTCTGTGACCTGGTGTGTCAATAATATTTATTCTAGAATCTTTCCAATTAATAGATGCTGGTTTCGCTAAAATTGTTATTCCTCTCTCTTTTTCAAGTTCGCCAGAATCCATTAATCTTTCATCAATAATTTCATTTTCTCTAAATGAACCACTTTGCTTCATAAGATTATCGATTAATGTAGTTTTACCATGATCGACATGTGCAATAATAGTGATGTTTCTAATTTTTTTGTTCATAAATTCTGGCTCTTATACATTAAAATTTTTTTTTGAAAACTTTAAAAAACTCAATAAATATAAAGATTTTAAACAAAATAACGACTTATTTTGTTTTTTTTGCCTTTTCTTTTTTTAATCTTCTTTTTTCTTTCAGAGTAAATTTTGGTTTTTTACTTACACTTGAATCTTTAAATGATTTCCCACTGTATCTTTTTGACATTTTATAATTTTAATATTAACAAAAAAAAAGGCCATCAAAAGATGGCCTTTAAAATTTTTTATATTGAGATCGGGTTACATTCTCATACTGGTTTCAAAAATACTACTATTTATTGACTTATTAGAGAAACATTCATCATCATTCATCACTTTTCAAACGCAATTCAAAAGCAATTCAAAAGATGACTTCATTGAAGAGTCAGTAGAAACAGGAAGGAAACGAGAAGGGCAACTCGATTTAATTAATTAACTATAAACCTAAGAATAATTTTACAATATAGAATAGTCCAAAGCACAATATTATGAATAAAATAGCACCTGATAGTAACTGCCATAGAAAAAACATAGTAAATTAATAATATAGTAAAATGAGTTGGTTGTATAAGTTTTTATTGGATGTAATTGAAAAAAAAGATTTTTGTACGCAATGTCATTGTACAACATGTGGTGCAACTGAATTTAGAGCAACTCTTATTTCTAAATTAAAAATTTATAGCAAGATTCCAAACATTACAAAATTATCAAAAACTAATGAAAAAAAAAGGTTTATTGCTCCAATGTACCTAGATTTAGAAAAAGAACTACAAAGAAAAATTGTCAATGAGATAAGTGATGAATTGAGAAAATTGACAGATGATCAGATATCACGTTTAGAAGAATTAAAAAGAGATTTCCCAGTACTAAGATGTTTATTTGTTGAATTTGAAAATTCCTCTGATTATTTATACTCCTTACTAGTTGGTACTCCTGCGGGAATTTATTTAAAAGGTATGATTGAACATCATAAAAATGAATATTGATATTAATTTTAATTTTTATTCTGATACACCCAAAGGAAAAGATCCCGATACATATAGTGAAACTTTAAGAAAGTATCACCAATTTCTCTGGAGTAAATCTTTACCAAATGGATCAATTTTTAAACTGGATATTAAAATACCTAAAATTCTACATCATAAATCTGATTTAGGAGAGTTTTTTTTATCCAGCGATTCACTTGCCCACGATTATAGTAAATGGAAAAGAACAGAAAAAATTATTAAACAAATTCCTAAAAAAGAAATAGAATCTTTTTATAATCTTGGTTGTACTATTGGGGGATATATAATTTTTCCTTCTAACAGAGTTGATAATAAAATGACAATTAATGGTTCTCGTGGAATAAATACTAAGATTAAAGATAGATTTGATTTAACACTTGAGTGCATTAAAAGATTTTATCTAAATGATAAAAGTCCATTAACTGAAACTCTAAATAGATATAGGTCTTTTTTTGAACTATTTGACAATTTTGAAGGATATGTAGATTTCTTTCTTCTCCAAGATTTAGTTAAAGAAAATTACTCTAATATAAATTATTTCTTACCATTTGATGATTTTCAAAATTCACCTATTCCAAATGATATAATAGAATACAAATTGTATAGAAAAAATATGATTGAATTTATAAATAAAAGAAATCAAAGAATCAAAGAATTTAGAATTATTTGAATAAAATTTGAAAGATGATTTCAGTAAGAAGTGTTAAAATTAAATATGGAAAATAGTAAAAAAATTTCAGAAAAAGTTTTAAAGATTAAAGGAACCATTGAAACTAAAGAATACAAAATAAAAGAATTACAGAACTTTTATATAAATATTAATAACTCAAAAGAAATTTCTGAATATGAAAAAGAATTTTTAACAGAGATAGTTGAAAAAAAAATTAGAGTTGAATTTCCTAGTAAAGCAAAAAAAATACTTGGTGGTAAAAGTGAAAAAGCAAAAGAATTACTTGAGGAAGTAATGGTTGATTTACTTAAAGAATTTAATTGGTCAAACAATGAGGTTAAAACAAAGGTTAAAGCAGGTGGAAGCATGATTAGTGGTAAAGAGTTCGTATGTCATTATATTTCTTATAAAAATGACAAGGGTTATTCTACTGCTATAGCGTATATTCAAAAAACTCCTGAAGAAGACCCATACTTAGAAGTTCATTACAGAAAAGTAGGAAAAGATTTTGAGCAAGATAAAGAAGAAAAGATATTTCCAGTTCAGTTAAGAGAGGAAGCGGTAACTCTTTATAAAACCTACCTTTCAAAAACTATATTATCAAATGATTGATAAATCAAAAATCTCAGAATTAAATCAAACACTCAGAAAAATAAATATTGAATTAAAAAAAGTAAGATTAAAATTTAACAATTTACTTGAAAAAAGAAGAGAAAAATTAATTAAACAAAAAGATATAATTATAAACAAAATTAAAACTCGTGAAAATCAGGTTATTAAATCTCCTACTAATTCTAAAACTCTAATCAAAGAAGATCCTCTTTGGAAAAACTATGATGAAATTAAGAAAAGGACAAAATCATTACAATCAAAGATAGACCAATTATTCCTTAAGAAAACATATAGATTAAAGAATAAAAGAGAAAAAATACTAGATCAGTTAAAAATAATCTCAAAAAATAAACCAAAAAGAAAAAAAATTAAAATTAAGAGAAATCCAAGACCAAAAGGAACAAGACGCTCAAGTCAAATTAAACCTGCTAATGTAAAAGGAAGTTTTCAATTGTTAAGGTCATCAAATTCTAAACCAACGCCAATCAATAAACTTGCTGCAAAAGTGACTGGTTTTAAATACAAAAGAAAATAAAAGTAAAAAAAACCCTCGAAACTTTCGTTCCGAGGGTTCTAATTTTGTTTAGTGAATGTATTTAGAGTGTTCTAAACGGGAATCGTATTACATGCCCATTCCACCCATTTGCTGCAATATATTAATTTATTTTTTTAATTTAATTGGTTTTCCGTAGGAATTATTTTTTTTAGTTCCCTCTGTTGCCCACCAAATAATCAACGGTATCAATCCAATTATGGTAATCATAATTAATTGCCACCAACCTGATTTACCAACGTCATGAAGACGTCTTGCACCAACCGCAATTATTGGAAAAAAAGTTGCAGCAGTAAATAACAAATACATCATTCCATTGCCGCTAGTATCTCCCATCGAAGCATCCCATACACTTCCCAGAACGCTTAATGAAATAGCAAATAATTCAAACCACCAAAACTCAGAACGAGAACTTCTTCCATTAAAGTTAAAGTAATTTGAAAAACAATGTGAAATAGACTGACCTAAATTCATAACAAAACCTTATTAATTATTTTTTGTTATGTCAAAGTTAATTTAGAAAATAATTGGAATGGGAATTCACGGAAGCAAAGAACATTGTTTAGACATTGCAAAAATATTGCAAAACTTTTAAGACAGGCAAAAAAAAAGGGCAGTAAAAACTGCCCTTTTTGAATTTTTGTTTGAGAACAATGGGGATTACATTCCCATTCCACCCATTCCTCCCATACCACCCATTCCTCCAGGCATTCCGGCAGGAGCTGCATCTTTTTCCTCAGGTTTATCGGCTATCATGGCTTCTGTAGTCACCAATAATCCAGAAATAGAGGCTGCATCTTGTAGAGCAGTTCTAACAACTTTTACAGGATCAATAATACCTTTAGCAAACATGTCACAATACTCCTCATTTTGTGCATCATATCCGTGTGTCTTTTTATTTTGTTCTAAAAGCTTACCAACAACCACCGATCCGTCTACACCAGCATTTTTTGTGATTTGTCTTATAGGAGCTTCTAATGCTCTTCTTACTAAATCAACACCAGCTTTTTGGTCTTCACCTTTAGCTTTAACTTTCTCAAGGTCTTGAGCAGCATATAACAATGCACAACCACCACCAGTCACAATACCTTCCTCAACGGCAGCTCTTGTTGCATTTAACGCGTCTTCAACTCTGTCTTTTCTCTCTTTTACCTCAACTTCTGTTGCACCACCGACTTTAATCACTGCAACACCACCAGCTAATTTTGCTAATCTTTCTTGCAATTTTTCTTTGTCGTAGTCTGAAGTGGTTTCATCAATTTGTTGTTTGATTGAAGAACATCTTGCTTCTATATCTGATTTTTTACCAGAACCATTTACTATAGTGCTGTTATCTTTATCGACTTTGATTTTCTTACAAGAACCAAGATCGTCAAGTTTAACATTTTCAAGTTTAATACCTAAATCCTCAGATATAACCGAACCACCAGTAAGGATTGCTATGTCCTCAAGCATAGCTTTTCTTCTATCACCAAATCCTGGTGCTTTTACAGCTGCAACTTTTAAACCACCTCTTAATTTATTTACAACTAAAGTAGCTAATGCTTCTCCTTCGACATCTTCAGAAATAATCATCAATGGTCTCCCAGCTTGAACAACTGCCTCTAAAAGAGGAACCATTGGTTGTAGGTTTGTTAATTTTTTTTCGTGCAAAAGAATAAAAGGATTTTCTAATTCAGTTGTCATTTTATCACTGTTAGTGATAAAGTACGGGGATAAATATCCTCTATCAAACTGCATACCTTCAACAACGTCTAATTCTGTCTCGATACCTTTATTTTCTTCAACTGTAATAACTCCTTCATTACCAACTTTTTGCATTGCCTTAGAAATCATTGAACCAATTTCTTTATCACCGTTTGAGGAAATTGTTCCAACTTGAGCAATCTCATCACTGTCTTTTACTTTTTTTGCTGAAGATACGAGATTTTGTTTAACAACATCTACTGCCGCATCTATTCCTCTTTTTACATCCATAGGATTCATGCCTGCAGTTACATATTTTACACCTTCTCTTACAATAGCTTGCGCAAGAATAGTTGCTGTAGTTGTTCCATCACCTGCTTCATCATTCGTTTTGCTAGCAACTTCTTTCACCATTTGAGCACCCATATTTTCAAATTTATCCTCAAGATCAATTTCTTTAGCAACAGAAACACCATCTTTTGTAATTCTTGGTGCACCATAGGACTTATCCATCACTACGTTTCTTCCTTTTGGTCCAAGAGTAACTTTAACTGTATCAGCCAAGATATTTACTCCTCTAATCATTGCCGCTCTTGCTTCTGCGTCAAATTTTACAACTTTTGCCATCTTATTTTCTCCTTTAAATTAAATTACTTATTTGAAATACCCATAATGTCAGATTCCTTCATGATACTGTATTCTTTACCATCAATTTTAACTTCAGTTCCTGACCATTTACCAAATAAAACTTTATCTCCAACTTTTACATCCATAGGAATTGTTTTCCCGTCTTCAGTTTTTGCTCCTCCACCAATTGCAACTACTTTACCTTCTTGAGGTTTTTCTTGAGCCGTATCAGGTATGATTATTCCACCTGCAGTTTTTTCGCTGCTATCTAAAACTTCTATTAAAACTCTGTCGTGTAATGGTCTAAATTTCATAAATTCTCCTTATTAATATGGACTTCATATAGAGATTGGCATTACTATTTCAAGATATAGTTCAAAATTAGTTAGTTAAAAAATAAAGGAATTTAAGGGTTTTATGGTTTATAGATTAATTTAATGACTAAAAATTTAGACATAGAGGGTTTAAGCTCCATCGTAGACAGCTATCAACTATTTTATGTCGATTTATGGGGAGTAGTCCATAATGGGGTTTCCCTGCATGATAAAGCAATAAAAACTTTAAAAGAAATAAGCAAAAAGGGGAAGGATTATGTATTGCTTACGAATGCACCTAGGCCTAATCATGCTGTGAAATCTTTTTTAGAAAAGCTTGGCATGGAAAAAGAAATTAGAGATCATGTTTTTTCTTCTGGTGAAGCAGCTTTAGTTTATTTGAAAAAAAATTTATTAAATAAAAGTTTTTTTCATGTTGGTGCAATAAGGGATTTTGATTTATTTAAAGATTTTGAAAAAATGAAACTAGATCAAATTAACGAATGTGATTATATTTTATGTACAGGATTATTTGATGATCATTATGAAGATTTAAAATACTATAAAAATTTATTTGAAAAAAATATTAAAAAAAAAATGATTTGCACCAACCCTGATTTAATTGTTGATAGAGGAGGTACTAGAGAACTTTGTGCTGGATCAGTTGCAATGGTTTTTGAAAAAATGGGTGGACAAGTTGTTTACTTTGGAAAACCTTATCCTGAAGTTTATAATCAATCTATCAATAACAAAAATAAAAAAATTCTTTCCATAGGTGATAATTTAAATACTGATATAAAAGGAGCAAACTTTTTAGATTATGACTCTTTGATAATTTCAAATGGAATTCATAAGCATGAGATTAAAGAAAAAGGAATTGAAAAAGTCGCAAAATCTTACGAAGTAATTTGTAATTATATTCAATCAGAATTGAAATGGTAAAATCAAAAAAAATATATAAAAATTTTAATATCAATCAAAGATATAAAGAATCAATAATATTAATTGGAAACTTCGATGGAGTTCACAAAGGACATCAAAAATTATTCTTATTAGCTAAAAAATATAAAAAAAAATATTCCTCAAAAATTGGTGTATTGACTTTTGAACCAATGCCAAAAATGTTTTTTAATAAAAGTTTAACTAATTTCAGAATATCTAGTTTACAGCAAAAAATTGAAAATCTTAAAGATCTTAATGTAGATTTTTTAGTAATAAAAAAGTTTGATCGAAAATTCTCAAAAATAAAATCTATAACTTTCATTAAAGAAATATTGGGTAAAAAGTTAAAACCAAAATTTATTTTTGTAAGCAACAATTTCAGATTTGGAAATAAGAGGGAAGGTAATGTTAGACAATTGATTAATTTTGAAAAAATATGTGATTACAAGGTAGTTAAACCACAACCATTGTTTAGTAATAAAAAAATAGCCTCTTCTTCATTGGTTAGAAAATTTTTACAAAAAGGGAAATTAGAAAAAGCTAATAAAATACTAAATAGAAATTGGTCAATTATTGGAAAGGTTCAAAAAGGAAGACAATTAGGAAAAAAAATTGGTTTCCCAACCGCGAACATCGATATCAAAGATTATATTTTAGCATGCCCCGGTGTATATGCAGTAAATGTAAAAAAATATGGTAAAAATAATTACATGAAAGGAATTGCAAATTTAGGTTATCGACCAACATTTAATGGAAAAAAAATATTATTAGAGGTTCATTTATTTAATTTTTCTGGAAATCTTTACAATAAGTATTTAACAGTAGAATTTAAAAAATTTATTAGAAAAGAAAAAAAATTTAAAAACGTAGACCAACTTAAAAAACAAATTAAAACTGACTTATTGGCAGCAAAAAAATAAAATGAGCAAATCTCAAATAAATCTTCCTAAAACTTCTTTTTCGATGAAAGCAAATTTGCCAACACGGGAACCTGAAATTCTGAAACTTTGGCAAAACATAAATCTTTATGATGAGTTAAGAAAATCAAGAAAAGGAGAAGAAAAATTTGTTCTTCATGATGGTCCACCTTATGCGAATGGTAACATACACATGGGTACAGCTTTAAATAAGATTTTAAAAGATATTATTGTAAGATTTCACCAAATGGATGGCAAAGACTCTGTTTATGTTCCAGGATGGGACTGTCATGGACTACCAATAGAATGGAAAATTGAAGAGCAATACAAAAAAAATAAAAAAAATAAAAATGAAGTTCCAATTGTTGAATTTAGAAAAGAATGTAGAGCCTTTGCAGAAAAATGGATAGATGTTCATAAAGATCAATTTAGAAGACTAGGTGTCATAGGTGATTGGGATAATTATTATTCAACAATGAGTTTTGACGCTGAAGCTCAGATAGTAAGAGAATTAGGAAAGTTTTTAAAAGAAGGAAGTTTGTATAGAGGTTTCAAACCTGTTTTATGGTCTACTGTAGAAAAAACTGCTTTAGCAGATGCAGAAGTTGAGTACCAAGATCATAAGTCAGATACAATTTATGCATCTTTCCCAGTCAAATATTCAAATATTAAAGATTTAAATGATAGTGAGATCGTAATTTGGACTACCACTCCATGGACCATTCCAGCCAATAAAGCTTTAGCTTATAATCAGAGTTTAGATTATTTATTAATTGAAGTAAACGACGAAGGAGACTTTAAAAATAGAAAAATTGTCATTGCAGATGCATTATTAGACTCAGTTATAAAAGACTCTAAAATTAAAAGTTTCAAAAAATTAAAAAATTTCAAAGGTAAAGATTTGAAAGGAACAATATGCAATCATCCTTTTTTTAAACTTGGTTATGACTATGACATTCCCATGCTGGAGGCACGCTTTGTTACTACAGAACAAGGTACTGGAATTGTTCATTGTGCACCAAGTCATGGTCCTGATGATTTTAATTTATGTATTAATAACGGAATTAAAGCAATCGAGACAGTTGATGGTGATGGAAGATATACAAAAAATGTAGCACTTTTTGAGGGAATACATATTTTTAAATCTAATTCTATTGTTATTGAAAAATTGAAAGATCAAAAAAAATTATTATCAAATGGGGAACTTGTCCACTCTTACCCTCACTCATGGAGGTCAAAAGCACCATTAGTTCACAGAGCAACTCCCCAATGGTTTATTTCTATGGACAGTCATAAACTTAGAAAAAAAGCTTTAAAAGCGATTGATGAAACAACCTTTTATCCAAGTAAAGGAAAAGAGAGATTAAAATCGATGATCGAAACAAGACCCGACTGGTGTGTTTCCAGACAAAGAGTATGGGGAGTTCCATTACCAATTTTTATTAATAAGAAAACGAATAAAATTTTAGTAGATGATGAAGTTTTTGAAAATATAGCAAAAATTTACGAAAAAGAAGGATCAGATTGTTGGTTTTCAGATGATCCACAAAAGTTTCTAGGAAAAAATTATAAAGCTGAAGATTTTGAAAAGTTAAGTGATATCGTAGAAGTATGGTTTGATAGCGGATCAACACATTCGTTCGTATTGGAAAAAAGAAAAGATTTAAAATGGCCTGCATCTATGTATCTAGAAGGCTCTGATCAACATAGGGGCTGGTTTCATTCATCTCTCTTAGAATCCTGTGGAACAAGAGATCGAGCACCTTTTGAATCTATTCTTTCTCATGGTTTTGTAGTTGATGGAAAAGGTTTGAAAATGTCGAAATCTTTAGGAAACGTAATTGCACCTGAAGATATTCTAAAAAAATATGGAGCTGATATCCTTAGAATTTGGGTTGCTTCCTCAAATTATGCCGAGGATCTTCGAATAGACTATTCAATATTAGATCAGCATGCTGAGTCTTATAGAAAAGTAAGAAATACATTTAGATATTTACTTGGAAATCTTAATGATAATTTTGAACAAATAGATTTAGAAAAAATTAAAATTGAGAATTTACCTGAATTAGAGCAATTTATGCTTCATAAAATTTACAATTTAAATTCTAAATTTAACAAGTATTTCAAAGATTATGATTTTCATAATTTGTATAAAGAATTATTGAATTTTTGCACTGTAGATTTATCTGCTTTTTATTTTGATATAAGAAAAGATACTTTGTACTGTGATCCAATAAATTCTGAAAAAAGAAAATCTACTCTTATATTATTAAACGTTATTCTTAAATCTTTAATAAGATGGTTTGCACCAATATTATCTTTCACAACTGAGGAGATTTATCAACTTGTTTCAAAAAACAAAAAAAGTATTCATCTTGAAAAATTTTTAAATTTTCCTCAAAAATTTAATAATTCAAACCTTAATTCTAAATGGGAACAATTAATCAAAATAAGAGATATTTGTAATCTTAGTATTGAGCAAAAACGAGCAAGTAAAGATATTGGATCTAGTTTAGAAGCGGCAATAATCGTTAAATTAAATAATGAGAATCAAAAATTTTTAAAAAATATTGATCTTTCAGA
Organism: uncultured Pelagibacteraceae bacterium; assembly: GCA_902516425.1. GTDB lineage: Bacteria > Pseudomonadota > Alphaproteobacteria > Pelagibacterales > Pelagibacteraceae > Pelagibacter. The sequence goes on along the minus strand of CABXYE010000003.1, from coordinate 97,556 downwards.
ACTTTGTATAACTTCTTCAGTCAAAATTGAGAATAGTAATACAAATGAAGTAATTGTTGAGACAACGAAAGCAATAGGTGAAAAATGTCCAGTATGTTGGAAAATTAGCAGCACACCCTGTGAAAGACACAAATTGTAAATAAAATGTTAAAAAAACATTTAGTAGATTTTTCTATTATCATTTTTATTTTTTTAATAGATCGAGCAAGTAAACTATTGATCATTAGTTCCCCAGAAACTTTCGAGCAAAATGGCATCAGTATTACACATTTCTTAAATTTTAATTTGATTTGGAATGAAGGCATCGCTTTTGGCTTATTTTCTTTTAATGATAAATTATACTATAATTTGCTTACAATTTTTATTTGTATAATAACGGCCGTAATTATTTGGCTGATGTTTAGATCTAAAAGATTTGAGAAATTCAGTTATTTAATGATTATTGGAGGCTCTTTTGGAAATATTTTTGATAGAGTATTTTACTCAGCTGTCCCTGATTTTATAGATATACATATTAACAATTTTCATTGGTTTATATTTAATGTTGCTGATATATTTATAACTCTAGGTATATTTTGTTTAATAATGTTAGAGATTTTAAGTAAAAAAAAAGATGAAGCACGTTAGTAATATTTTTATAATTTTTCTGATTGGTTTTTTTTTAAGTTCTTGTGGAGGCTTTAAGTTAAAAAAAAAATCCTCCTCAGGAGAGGAATTTCTAATTGACAAAAAGGACCCATTAATACTACCTCCTGATTTCTCTGAGATGCCAGAACCGAATGAGCGGATAAAAAAAAATAATGTAAATGAAAAAGAAACTGAAGATATTGATTTAAAAAAAGTTTTTAATGGTGATGATAATAATAACTCAAACAATCAAAATGAAGAAGACTCTTCTGAGTCTGAAATCACAAAGAGTATTTTGGAAAAAATTCAATAATAATGTTAACTAAAAATATTTCTTTTAGGGATTTCAAAAATCAAAAAAAAAGTAAAAAATTAAGAAAATATCTAAGTGAACTTATTTTTTCTAAAGATGAGGTAATCAAATCTTTACAAAAGAATTATAAGTATAGTTATAATAAACAGAGAATTAGAAAACTTAAAAAGTTTAAAGATATAAGAATTTTCGGAATGGGCGGATCCTCACTAGGGGGTAATGCAATTTATGATTTTTTAAAATATAAAATAAAAAAAAATTTTTATTTTGTGTCAAATCTTAGTGGAATTGATTTTTTCCCTAAAAAAAAATATCTAAATATAATTATTTCTAAGTCTGGCAATACTTTAGAAACAATTGTTAACTCTAATATTTATATAAAAAAAAATGAAAAAAATATCCTTATTACAGATAAAAAAAATAGTAATTTAAAATCGATTTCCAAAAAATTAAAAGCAGAAATTATTGATCATAATAATTATATTGGAGGCAGATATTCAGTTTTATCCGAGGTTGGAATGCTTCCAGCTGAATTAATGGGTTTAAATGAGTCTAAATTTAAGCAGTTTAATAACCTCATTAAAAATAAAAATTTTTTTAATTCTATTATAAATAATGTAAGTAATATTTTAATACTAATCAGAAGAAAAAAATTTAATTCTGTAATTTTAAATTATGATGAAACTGCTGATAATTTCCTAAAATGGTATCAACAATTAGTAGCCGAAAGTCTAGGAAAAAAAGGAAAAGGTATTTTTCCTATTATCTCAACAATGCCAAAAGATAATCATAGTTTAATGCAATTATATTTGGATGGAAAAAAAAATAATTTTTATACATTCTTTACCACTTCTAATAAGCTTTCACCAAAAATAAAATCAAGTATTATTCCCGACTCACAAAAATTTTTAATTAATAAGGATTTAAACGAAATTACATTTTCTCAAATTCTTGCCACCCAAAATGTTTTTAAAAAAAAAAATATGCCATTCAGAACTTTTTCTATTAAAAATAGAAGTGAGGAAACATTGGGAGAATTATTTTCTTTTTTTATTTTAGAAACAATTTTATTAGCAAAATCTCTGAAGATTAATCCTTATGATCAGCCTTCTGTTGAATTAATCAAAACTGAAACAAAAAAAATTTTAGCAAGTTATTAGTAACAAAAGTATACTTTAGAAATTCCATAGTTACGAATGTCTAAAATTTTAATTTTTTTAGTGATTTCTATTTTATCTCTTTTGTGCCTATGAATTATCATTATTCCATTTTTTTTGAGAATTTTTTTTTCAATTATTTTTTCTAATAACTCGTTAATTTTAAGCTCTTTATAAGGGGGGTCTATGAAAATAATATCGAACTTATAATTAATCTTTTTTTCTGCACTAAAAAAAGTAAAGCAATCATATTCAAAAATTTTATTTTTTTTATTCCCTTTAATTAAATCGAGGTTTTTTTTTAATACTTGCACTGCTTTTGAGTATTTCTCAAAAAAAAATACACTTTCTGATCCTCTGGATATGCACTCCATGCCAAAAGAACCTGATCCAGAAAATAAATCAAGAACTGATGAATCTTTTATATCAACACAGATTTTTTTTGAGTGAAATAAAAGATTGAATATTGACTCTTTGACTAAATCTTTTAGAGGCCTAGTTTCCTTATCCTTAGGTAAATAAAGTTTTTTTCCTTTAAATTTTCCAGATATAATTCTCATTAGTTGATAATTTTAAAGCCAATATCTTTTCTGAAGTATCCATTTTCCCAATGTAAATTATCAATCAATTTTATTAAATCATTTCTTCCTTCTTTTAAATTGTGAGACTTAGTTACAAAATTTAAAACTCTTCCACCATTAGAGTAAATTCTATTTTCCATAATTTTTGTTCCTGCATGAAAAATATACTCATTTTCTCTAAGTTTGAGTGCCGATATTTCTTTTATTTCAACATTGTTTTGAAATTTTTCCGGATATCCTTTCGATACCAAAACAACACATAAGCTTTTTTCCTCAAACCAATCTATTCTTGTTGATTTAAGATTTTTATCAACACAAGCTTTTAAAATTTCCACAAAATCAGTTTTAAGTCTAGGAAGTATAGTTTGACACTCCGGATCACCCATTCTTACGTTATATTCAATTAAAAATGGATCACCATTCAAAATCATCAAACCAGCATATAAAAAACCTTTAAAATCTGTATTTAAATCTTTCAAACCTTTTAAAGTTGGATCTATTATTCTTTTTAATATTTTTTCCTCTAGTTTTAAATTTTCCAATCGTGAGGGGGAGTATGCACCCATACCACCTGTATTTTGTCCCTTATCTCCCTCTAAAGCCCTCTTATGGTCTTGCGCAGTCCCAAACTTTTTATAACTCTCTCCGTCAGAAATTATAAAAAAACTCATTTCTTCACCTTTTAAAAATTCTTCAATTAATACTTCTTTTGCTTCTCCAAATTTGCCATTAAAAATTTCTTTAACTGCATTTGATGATTGATCAAATCTTTCGCATATATAAACACCTTTGCCTGCCGCCAAACCATCAGCTTTCACAACAACAGGATATTTACATTTTTTTAAAAATGATAAACTCTTATCTTGATTCTTAAAAACCCCAAAGTTTGCAGTTGGAATATTGTATTTTTTACATAAATTTTTTGTGAATATTTTTGATCCCTCTAATTGAGAAGAAATTTTATTTGGACCAAAAACTTTAATTTGATTTTTCTCTAAAAAATCAACGATTCCATCAACCAAAGGCTTTTCTGGTCCAACAATAATTATATCTATTTTAAGTTTTTGAATGATTTCTTTAAGTTTTTCAAAATTATTTAAATCAGTCTCTATATTTTCAGCAATTAAGCTAGTACCGGCATTACCAGGAAAACAGTAAATCTTATCTATTTTGTTTGAGTTTTTAAGAGATACACAAAAAGCATGTTCTCTGCCTCCACTTCCTATTATTCCTACTTTCATATAATATAAAAACTATATCATGAAAAAATTAGCTAAAATTAAATATTTGCCAAATAATTTTAAAATATTAGAAAATGGAGATCACGTATTGTGTGCTGTTTCTGGAAAAAAAATTCCTCTTGAAAATTTGAACTACTGGAATGTTGAGTCTCAAGAGGCTTATTATTCATATAAAGAGGCTTTTTTAAAAAAAGAAGAGGATTTAAATTAATCTACATTTTCCATCTATTGTGTGTCCAAATCCATTGATGGGGATTTGTGACAATCATTTTTTCTAAAATTTTATTAAGTTTTAAAGTAATTTTTTCAATCGTTTCATCCCTAGAAAATCGTTCCTCATTTAAGACTTTTAACTTAAAATTATTATCAATAGATCTCTCTATATATATAGGAACAACTGAAGCCCCATATTTCTTTACAAATTGCGCAGGAATTGTCGTTGTTAATGCCTCTCGATTAAATAAATTAGATTTTAAACCCTCAGAAACCCTTTGATCAATCATTAAAGCTAGTGATGTTCCATTTTTAAATTCTTTAAGAAGCTGCTTGGTACCTGAAATTCCTTTTTTTATTTGTTTTTTACAGATATAATTTTTTCTTATCTTTTCCATTATAGGGTTAAGAAACCTATTATTTAGCGGCCTATAAATTGCAGCTAAATTAATACCTGATTTTTCGATATGCATCGCCATTAGTTCAAAATTATTAAAGTGACCTGATATAAAAATCACTGGCTTATTTTGAGTTTTAATCTTTTCTAACAGTTCTTGATTTTCTACAGTTATTTTTTTTTGATATTTAGAAGAAGTTCTAAATTTTTTAATGAATACATATTCTGCAAAAATTTTTCCATAATTTGACCACATCTTATTAATTATTTGTTTTTTTTGTTCTCCAGATAATCTTGGAAAAACTATTGATAGGTTTGAGATTGTAACTGATCTTGATTTAAAAAACGGCCCTATGTTTTTAAACAAAAAACTTGAGATCAAGAGTGAAATTTTTATACCCAGTAATTTAAAAATTATAAATAAAAAAAAAATTATAATAAATTGTAAAAAGTATTTAATTTGTTTCATTAATTTTTGATTTTATAAACATTTCAAGTTTATCATTATTTTTTACTTTAAAGTCAATTTCTATAAAATTTATATTATCTTTAATATTAGAGACTATTTTTATATAATCCTTTTCTGTTGTAACAATTTTTAATCCTTTAATTTTTGCTTTATTAAGAATTTTATTTATATCTTCCTTCTTGTATTCATAATGATCTGGAAAAATTAATTCTTCAACTATTTTGAATTTATTTTCTTTAAGTGTTTCTCTAAAACTTTCTGAATTACCAATACCAGAAAAAATCAAATAATTATGATTTAGATTAAATTTTTTAATATTTTTAATTTCAACATAAGTATTAAAAATTTCAATTTTAGGGTTTATCTCTTTTACTTTCGAATAAATTTTAGTTAAGTTATTGCGTTTATTTGTATTTTTAATGAATATTGCATCATATTTTTTCAAGCTTTCAATGTTTTCTCTTAACGGACCCGATGGTATTAAGCATCCATTACCTATCCATTTTCTTGCATCAAAACAAACAAACTTGATATCATAATCTAAAAATTTTTCCTGTAGACCATCATCAAAAATAATCACATCATAATTTTTATCTATTGAAGTTTTGACTATTTCTACTCTTTGTTTCAAGGAAATAAATTCAGATTTCCCTTGAAGTAATTTTACTTCATCAAGCTGATCTGAATAAAATTTTTTAGCAGTTACAGCATTAAAATTTAATTTTTTCATCATTTCGTAGATATATAAAGTAGTTGGTGTTTTTCCTGTGCCTCCTACATATATATTACCGACACATATAGTTTTAATATCTCTGAACTTTTTTTTATCTGTAAATTTTAAAACAAAATTACTTATTCTTAAAATAAAAGTTAAAGGCAAAAGTAGATAAGCCTTTAAGTTTGGTTTTTTTAAGTCCCAAAATTTTGGTTTTTTTAAGTTCATTTATAAATTTCTTTGTATGTTTTTTTTAGGATATCTATTCCAATGAATTTTAGATTATTAATTATTTTTTTGGATTGGTTTTTCTTCCTTAAATTTTTTTCAAGCTTTTTTTCTAATTGAAACTGGTTAGAAACTTTAAAAGATATTTTTCTTTCATTCAGAAATTTATAAATTTCTGTAAAATTTGATACATTAGGACCATGTAATATTTCACAACCGTACCTTGCAGCCTCCAATGGATTTTGTCCACCATGATTTATTAAAGATCCACCCAGAAAAACATTTTTACATGCTTTGTAAAATTTTTTTGTTTTTCCGTAAGAATTAACTAAATAAATGTCAGTTTTAGAATCAATTTTTTTTTTAGGAAAATCCAAATGCACTTTAAGATTCATTTTTTTTAGTTCTGAAATAATAAAATCAGTCCTATTAATATGCCTTGGTATTATAATTGTGAGAATGTTTTTATATTTTTTTTTTAAGTTTAAGTGTGTATATCCACAAAATTTTTCCTCATTATGATGTGTGCTGGATGCACACCAAGTATTCCTTGAATTTATTAATTTGATCAAACGTTTGTCTAAATTATTTTCTTTATTTTCAGATTGGCTAAATTTTAGGTTTCCGATGAATTTTACTTTTTTTGCTCCTAGTTTCTTCAAGTACCTTTTTGACTCATAGCTAGATGACAAACATAAATCAAATTTACTAAAAATTAATTTCGAAAAGCTTGAAAAGAAAACCCACTTACGAAATGTTTTTTTTGTTATTCTACCGTTAAGAAGAATAATTGGAATATTCTTATTATATAAATTATTGAGCGTATTTGGCCATATTTCTGAATCTACAAAAAAGACCTTTGTTGGCTTCCAATAATTCAAAAATTTTTTTGATATAAAATTACAATCAATTGGAAAATATTGATGAATTGTTTTTTTTAATTTAATATTTTTGATAATAAACGATGAACTTAATGTGTTAGATGTAATTAAAATTTGTTTTATTTTTATATCTTTTTCAAATTTTTCAACTAAAGGAATTATACTTTGAATTTCACCTACACTTGCTCCATGTAACCAAACAAGATTACCATTCTTTTTTTTCTTTTTAAAAAAACCAAGCTTTTCTTGGAATCTATTAATGTCCTCTTTTCCTTTAATCAACCTAATCAACACTATTAGGGGAGAAAATACTAAAACTATATTTATTAGAATTTTATAAACTATAAACATCAAGTTTTGATTTGTTTATTGTAAAAATTTTTATAAGTCTCAGAATTCTCCATTAATTCATCATGATTACCTTCGGCAACAACACTACCAGAATCAATTACATAAATTTTATCTGAATTTAAAATTGTTGATAATCTGTGGGCTATTACTATCGTTGTTTTATCTTTTGTTAGATAAGTTATCGCTTTTTGGATTTTATCCTCAGTTTCGGCATCAAGTGAGGAAGTTGCTTCATCAAGTAAAATTATTTTACTCTTTTTCAGTATTGCTCTAGCAATTGATAATCTTTGCTTTTCACCACCTGATAACTTAATTCCATTTTCACCAATTTTTGTATCGTATCCATATTTCAATTTTTCAATGAATTCAGATGCATAAGAAAGTCTAGCAGCAGTATAAATTTCCTCATCGGATGCATCCATGTCTGCATATGCAATATTTTTTTTAATAGTATCGTCAAATAGATTTGTATCTTGACTAACAAATGAAATGTTATCTCTTAGTGATCTAATTTTGGTTTTATATATTGATTGATTATCAATAGTTATTTCACCCTCGTAAGAATCATATATCCTTGGGATTAAATTTAATATTGTTGATTTTCCACTTCCACTGTGGCCAACTAAGGAGGTTATTTTACCTCCTAGCATTTTTAAGTTTATATTATTTAAAGTTATTATTTTATTTTTATCATCATTTAATTTGTCATAAGAAAACTTGATATTTTTAAATTCAATATTTCCTTTAGTAAGATTTAATTCTTTATCATCTGTATTTGATTTTAATTTTGATTTTTCGTCAATGATTGGAAGTATTCTTTCTGCTGAGGCTATTCCTTGATTAATCACAATATTTAGGGTAGCTAAAGACCTTACCGGTTGGTATGCAAGCATCATAGCTGCTAAAAATGAAAAAAAATTATTTATATCTATTTCATCACTCATAATCAATTTTCCAGAGTAATAAATTAATATTGCTATCATTATTCCAGTCATCGTTTCCATAATTGGAGACGCTCTGACAAAAACTACCTGCATTTTTCTTCCTTTTTCCTTAGCTTTATTTAGAAAGTCCTCAGCTCGGTTTTTTTCGTAAATTTCCTTTTGAAATATCTTGATCAATTTATGATTTTTGAACATTTCGATTAAATATGAACTTAGTATCCCAGCCCTATCCATTTGTTCAAAAGATACTTTAGTTATCCTTTTTCCGAGTGATCTAGCAGCTATCGACGCAAGCGGTATCATTATTATTGCAATTAGAGATAGTTTCCAGTTTTGAAAAAACATGACACTCATTAAACCAATTAGTGTGAGAGAATCTTTAAATAAGTTTAAAATCCCTGAACTAATTAAATTTGTTAAATGATTTACATCATTAGTAAGATTAGAAATGAATTTTCCGCTATGTTTATCATCGATAAGCTTTGTATCAGCATCAATCAAATTGTTAATCATATGAACCTGGACATCTTTTCTGACTTCTGCCGCAACACCAATCATTAAAACTTTAGCAATATAAAGCGATAAACCTTTTACAGAAAATGCAAGAATTATAAAAATTGGTATTATAATAATTAGTGACTGATCTTTATTTAAAAAGATTTCTTTTATCGCAGGATCTAAAAGATATGCAATAGACGATGTACTTCCCGCCACTAATAAAGAGAGTAAAATTGATAATATTATTTTCTTTAAATGTTTTTTTGTGTAATCCTTATAAAGTCTTTTTAAAGTTTTAACATTATTCATTAGTTTATCTTCCCAATCAAAATTAATATTAGAACTAAAGCACCTAGAAAATTATTTGATTTGAATATTTTTAAACAATTTGATGGATCTTTTAAGTTAAATTCTTTGAGTTGAAAAAAATACATTTGTAGAACTATCAATCCAAAACACATAAAATATAAATACTTAAATTCAGCTAAGTATCCAATCAAAATAAGAATTAATAAAAATATTGAATAACATAGGGATAAAAATATTATCGGATTCTTTTTAAACTTAATTGATGTTGATTTAACTCCTATAATTTCATCATCTTCAATGTCCTGAAATCCATACATAGTGTCGTAACCCAATGTCCAAAATATGGCGCCAAGATAAAATAACATTGGAATAAGACTAATTTCTTCATTTATAGATGTCCACCCTAGCAATAATCCATAATTAAAAGTTATACCTAAGAACAACTGGGGCCAGTAGGTAAGCCTTTTCATCAATGGATAGGAGAAGGCCAGCGGCATAGATGCTAAAGCAATTACAATTGTAAAAAAATTAAAATTAATTAGTACTGCAAAAGCAATCAAACATAAAACTCCCGAATATATAAGAGCAAGCTTGACAGATATTTTTCCTGAAGCTATTGGTCTGTCTTTAGTTCTACTAACCTTTTTATCAATCTCTCTGTCTAGAATATCATTTACTATACATCCTGCAGACCGCATTAGAACAGATCCTAAAAAAAATAGTAATAAGTAGAAAAAATAAATATTTAAATTAGACGAGAAATCATATGCCATTGTAAGCCCCCATGAGCATGGCCAAAATAACAACATAAACCCAATAGGTTTTTTTAGTCTGGTAAGTTCCACAAAAAGATTTAATTGGTTCATTAGATTTTACTTGTAAATAACAAAGGCAAGATTGATAATCAAACTGATTCGTATGAATATTGATTATACTGTGACAGCCCTGATGTTTCCTGCAATACCATTGTTGATGGCAGTTTATAGTAATAGATTTCATTCATTAAGCATTCTTATAAGACAGCTACATGATGAACATGTGTATGAAAAGCATATACCTCCTGAGTGGAAAAAACAGTTTATAAATTTGAGTGGAAGAATAACCCTTTTGAGATGGACAATCTTGTTTGCTGCATTTGGCTTTTTATTTAATATGTTGACTGTTTTTGCCCTTTATCTAAGCGAAGTTTTTTTGGCGAGAATAATTTTTGGCTCATGTTGTCTATCTATGATTATTTCAATACTATTTTTTATTAGAGAAATTCATATTTCAACTAACGCTCTTAAGCTCCATATGTCGGATATGGATGTAGATGTAGATTAAGGGATTATCACCGCTGGACCAGTCAATAATCTTGACTCTAGATCCTTGTGTGCCTTAGCAGCATCTTCAAGTGAATATTTTTTTGAAATTTCAACATTGAATTTTTTTGACAAGATTGCATCAAAAACTTTTTTTGCTGACTCTACAAGTTCATCTCTCTTAATAGTATAATGAGCTATAGATGGTCTTGTGAAAAACAGTCCTTTTGCATTTATATCTTTTTTTACATCAATTGTATCTACGTAACCTGAAGCGTTACCAAATGCCACCATCATTCCTCTAATTTTTAATGTTTCAATTGACCCCTTATATGTTTTCGTACCTACACCATCGTAGACTACATCAATCCCGTTTTTACCTACAATTTTTTCTACTTCCTCAACAAAATTTTTTTCAGAATAATTAATTACGTGATGACAACCATTTTTTTTCGCTATTTCCTCCTTAGCTTTTGAACCAACAGTTCCAATTAATTCAGCACCCAATGCATTAGCCCAAGAACATAAAATTTGACCAAGACCTCCAGCCGCAGCATGATACAAAACTTTATCACCTTTTTTTAATGGATATGCTCTATGCAATAAATATTCTGCCGTAATTCCTTTTAATGTAATGCAAGAAGCCACTTCATCAGAAATGCCATCAGGCACAGTAATAAGCTTTTCCTCAGGCATTATTTGTTTTTCCGAGTAAGCTCCAATAGGCATTGAAGCGTGTGTAACTCTATCACCAACTTTGAATAATTTTACCTCAGATCCAAGTTCTTCAATTACTCCACAAGCTTCAAGTCCAATTCCACTAGGCAATGGAATTGGGTAAAGGCCTGTTCTGTGATAAATATCTATATAATTGAGACCGATTGATAAATTTTTAATTAAAACCTCTTTTGGTCCAGGTTTTCCTAATTCTACTTCTTTTGTGACCAAAACTTCTGGTCCACCAAACTTATCTATTTGAATTGATTTCATTGTTACTTTACAAATGTACCTTTATGGTAGTCTTGAACAGCTTGCAAGATTTCTGCTTTAGTGTTCATCACAAATGGTCCACCTCTAGCTATTTCTTCATTTATAGGTTTACCTGAAATAACTAAGAATTTTGCATTGGATTGTGCTTTGATTTTTAAATCTTCACCTTTTGAAAGCAAAATTAAAGTACTATCCTTAATTTTCTCATGTTCTTTTTCACCAATCTTAATCTCGCCTTTTATAAGATAAATAAATGTGTTGTGCGTTGAAGGCAAACTAAATTTAAAATCTTTATTTTTGTTTAATTCAACGTCGAAATAAACAGGTTCTACATTGTGTCCTTTTACTGGTCCTTCAGCATTTTCAAATTTACCAGCTATGACTTTAACTTGTTTGTTATCATCTTTGTGAATATTCATTTTATCTGCATCAATATAAATATACTCTGGTTTAGTCATTTTTAATCTTGCAGGCATGTTTATCCAAAGTTGAAAACCGTGAAGTTTACCTTCTTTCATTGCAGGCATTTCAGAATGAATAATACCACTACCTGTTTTCATCCATTGAACGTCACCAGCAGTCATTCTACCCTTTCCACCAGTGCTATCTTCATGCTCAAATTCGCCAGCAAGCATATAAGTAACTGTTTCAATTCCTCTATGTGGATGTGGGGGGAAGCCAGCGATATAATCTTCACTATTTTCTGAACCAAATTCATCTAACATCAAAAAAGGATCAAAATAATTAGGATCAACACCAATACTTCTTTTTAATTTAACACCAGCCCCATCTGATGCTGGACTAGGATTAATAATTTTACTCACTTCAATATTTTTCATAAAAATTAAAATAGTTGTTATATTCTGATTTGCAATGTTACTTTTTGTTATGTGAACCGTCACATAAAGGCTGATCATTTGTTTGTTTGCATGCACAAAAAAACATTCTTTTAGTCAATTTAGCCCGATAAATTAAAGGTTTAAACTCCGTTCCTTTATGTGAACCATCACAAAACGGCTGCTTGGAACTTTTACCACAACTACACCAATAATAAGTTTTTCCCTGCTCAACGTTTATTGCCAATGCACCTTCTCCCGCTCTTTCCCCTTTATTCATGTTCTCCAGTTTTTTTAATATTAATTAAATCGATAAGTTCTCTCAAATTTTTTATTTGATTATCAGGTTTATAATCAAGATTGTCAAAAATGTTATTATTTCGGTTCACCCAAATAGATTGATAACCATAATTTCCTCCACCAGAAACATCCCATGTATTTGCACTTAAAAAAATAACTTCATTTTTTTTAATTTTATATTTTTTAATTGGAAGATCATACACTTTTGCGTCTGGTTTATAAATTCCTACTTCTTCAATAGAAAATAAATCATCAAATAAATTATCTAATTTATTACTTTTAACCAAATCATCTAATAGAGAAGGAGTTCCATTTGAAAGTATCGCTAATTTAAAATTTTTCCTCTTTAATATATTAAGAGTTTCATATACTTCTTCAAAAGGTGAAAGAACTTTATACAAATTGAGTAACTCATTTTTCATTGAAGAGTCTATATCAAAAGCTTTCATAGATTTATCTAAACTATCCTCTGTAATTTGCCAAAAATCCTTATGTCTCTTCATCAAACTTCTTAGCCATGTGTATTCTAGTTGAGTCGTTCTCCAAAAGTTTGCAAAACCTTCCCACTTATCTCCAATTTTATCTTTACATTTTTCAGCAGCGGAATTTACATTAAACAATGTGCCATAAGCGTCAAAAATTATTGCTTTAATATTTTTCATAATTTAACTTAACATATATGAGTAATATTAGATTATTTTTTTCAAGCACACTATCTGCTAACATGACTGGTAAATTAGATAAGTCTCAATCATATTATCTTACTAAAGTGATGAGAGTTAAAGAAAGTGAGGTTTTCTCCTTATTTAATAAAGAAGGAGAGTGGGAAGCAAAAATTTTGGGAGTATCTAAAAGTATTGTTAAATTTGAAACCATAGAAAAAATTAGACAAAAAAAAAATACTAAAGAAATATGGTTAGCATTCTCTCCAATTAAATCGAATTATCAAAACTTTATGATACAAAAAGCAACAGAATTAGGAATTACAAAATTTTTACCAATTATTTTTGATAGAACAATTGTTAGAAAAGTTAACGAAGAACGTTTAAGCAAAATAGTTATAGAGGCAAGTGAACAGTCAGATCGTATCAACATACCTTTCATTGAGCCTATTCAAAACTTAGATAATTTTTTGAAAAAAAATTCAATCGATTTAATCTTTACAGATTTAAACTCGGATAATAAAAAAGTTGATAAATCAAAATTTACCAATAAGCCTGTTTGTATAATTATAGGTCCAGAAGGTGACTTTTCAGAGGTCGAAAGACAAAAAATTCTTTCTTTCAAAGGAGTTCAATCGATGAAAATTAGTGAAAATATTTTAAGGTCAGAAACAGCTGTCATATCGGCAATTTCGATCATAAATTATGTGATTAATTGATAAATTGTCGCGAAAACTAAAGTGTAATTTTCATAAAAGAGCTTTATATAGCTAGATATAATGAATAGATTTTTATTTATATTTTCGATTTTGTTTATATCACAAGATGCATTTGCTAATCAGCCTGTTGATTGGCAGTTAGGTTTTCAAAATGCTGCTTCACAGTCTATGCGAGAGATCGTTTCTTTCCATAATTATTTATTATTACCAATAATAATTGCGATAAGTGTATTTGTATTATTTTTGATGCTTTATGCATGTGTAAAATTTAGAGCTTCAGCAAACCCAAACCCGTCTAAAAGAACCCATAATGTTGCAGTAGAAGTCTTGTGGACTTTAATTCCATGTTTAATATTGATTGTAATGGCAGTGCCATCATTTAAAATTTTATATAAACAGGACGCTATACCAAAAGCAGATCTAACAATTAAAGCTATTGGTTACCAGTGGTACTGGGGATACGAATATCCTGATGAAAATATTATTTTTGAGTCTTACATGATAGAAGATAAAGATTTGGAACCAGATCAACCTAGACTTCTTGCGGTTGATAATGAAGTTGTTGTACCAGTTGATAAGGTTGTAAAAGTTTTAATAACAGCAAACGATGTATTACATGCTTGGGCTTTGCCTTCGTTTGGTGTTAAAAGAGATGCTGTCCCTGGACGAATTAATGAGACTTGGTTTAAAGCTGAAAAAGTCGGAACTTATTATGGTCAATGTTCTGAACTTTGTGGGATTAAACATGCTTTTATGCCGATCACTGTCAAAGTTGTGACTGAAGAGGATTACCAGGAGTGGTTATCTGAGGCAAAAGAAAAATTTGCAAAAGAGGAAATTGAGAATAATAATCTTAAATTAGTGAGTAAATAAATATGTATACACAAACTGCATCACACGACAACCACACTCCGACAGGCTGGAAACGTTGGGCATATTCCACAAATCACAAAGATATAGGAACAATGTATTTGATTTTTGCAATTACTGCAGGAGTGATTGGTACAGCATTTTCAGTTTTAATGAGAATGGAGTTAATGCACCCAGGAGATGGGATTTTAGGTGGTAATTATCATCTTTATAATGTTTTAGTAACTGGCCATGGATTAATAATGATTTTCTTTATGGTGATGCCGGCCATGATAGGTGGTTTTGGAAATTGGTTTGTTCCAATTATGATTGGTGCGCCGGATATGGCTTTTCCACGAATGAATAATATTTCCTTTTGGTTATTACCAGTTTCATTAACTTTATTAATACTATCAGTTTTTGCTGATGGTCCTCCAGGACAAACAGGAGTTGGTGGTGGATGGACTATTTACCCTCCATTATCCTCCAAAGCAGGTCAACCAGGACCAGCAATGGATTTAGCAATATTAAGCTTACACTTAGCAGGCGCTTCATCGATTTTGGGAGCTGTAAACTTTATCACCACAATTTTAAACATGAGAACTCCTGGTATGACCCTACATAAGATGCCATTATTTGCTTGGTCAATCTTAGTGACAGCTTTTTTATTGCTTTTATCTTTACCGGTATTAGCAGGAGCGATAACAATGTTATTAACTGATAGAAATTTTGGAACCGCATTCTTTGATGCACAAACTGGAGGAGACCCGGTCTTATTTCAACATTTATTTTGGTTCTTTGGTCACCCAGAAGTTTATATTTTAATTCTTCCAGGATTTGGAATGATTAGTCATGTTGTATCAACGTTTTCAAAAAAACCGGTTTTTGGTTATTTAGGTATGGCTTATGCAATGGTTGCGATTGGTATAGTAGGTTTTGTTGTTTGGGCTCACCATATGTACACAGTAGGATTAAGTACAGACACTAAAGCTTATTTTTTAGCAGCAACTATGATTATTGCGGTCCCGACTGGAATTAAAATTTTTTCATGGATAGCAACTATGTGGGGAGGATCAATTTCATTTAAAACTCCTATGATGTGGGCGCTAGGTTTTATCTTTATGTTCACAGTTGGAGGTGTAACAGGAGTAGTTTTAGCTAATGCTGGAGTAGATACTGCAATGCATGACACTTATTATGTAGTCGCTCACTTTCATTATGTTTTATCTTTAGGAGCTGTTTTTGCAATATTTGCTGGGTTCTACTATTGGTTTTCAAAGATGTCTGGATATGAATATTCTGAGTGGCTTGGTCAATTACATTTTTGGTTAACTTTTGTTGGTGTAAATTTAATTTTCTTTCCACAGCATTTTTTAGGATTAGCTGGAATGCCCAGAAGGTACGCTGATTATCCAGATGCTTTTGCTGGATGGAATTATATTTCTTCAATAGGATCATATATTGCTGTTGCGGGTTTAGCAGTCTTTTTTATAAACCTAATATTCGCTTTTGCAAAAAAGAAAGCTGCTGTTCAAAACCCATGGGGTGAAGGAGCAACGACTTTGGAGTGGACAGTTCCATCTCCTCCAAATTTTCATACTTTTGAGGAACTGCCAAAGTTTGTTGATGATCAAGAAACGGAAAAAACTCCTAGCTAAGAATAATATAAAGAAAAACTGATGGATAATATAAGGCTAAAGAAAAGAAGTTTATCACAAGAAGATTTATTTAATTTTTCTGAATTATTTAAACTTATGAAACCAAGAGTGATGTCTTTAGTAATCTTTACCTGTGCAGTTGGTTTGTTAACCGCTCCAAATCTTGTTTCTACTAAAGAAGCAATCATTGGGATTTTGCTAGTTTCATTAGGTGCTGGCGCGGCTGGTGCTTTGAATATGTGGTATGAGTCTGATCTTGATGCATTAATGTCCAGAACATGTCTAAGACCAATACCCTCTGGTAAAATTAATAGAAATCAGGCTTTGATATTTGGAATTACTCTTTCAATTATTTCAGTAATAGCTCTAGATTATTTTACTAATAGAATTTCTGCAGCAATACTGCTCTTAACAATTTTGTTTTATGTACTAGTTTATACAATTTGGTTAAAGAGACGAACTCCACAAAATATTGTAATTGGTGGGGCAGCTGGAGCATTTCCTCCAGTGATCGGGTGGACTATCGCAACAGGCTCATTATCTCTTGAGCCATTATCTTTTTTTCTGATAATATTTTTTTGGACTCCATCTCATTTTTGGGCTTTAAGCTTATACAAATCAGAAGATTACAAGAAAGCAAATATACCAATGCTCCCTTTAACAAATGGAATTGAAAGCACCAAAATAAATATATTTGTTTATTCTCTATTAATGTTTCCTGTTATCATATTTCCATATTTGATAAATTTCGTAGGATTAACTTTTTTAATTCCGTCATTATTTTTAACCATTTATTATAATTTTTTATGTTATGAGTTATTCAATTATAAAAAGAATAAGTTTAATTCTAAAAAAGCGAGATCTATATTTAGTTTCTCAATTTTGTATTTGTTTTTGATTTTTGTACTTTTTTTGATAGATAAGATAATATGATAATTCCTGATAAAAAAACAAAGAAAAAAAATGTTATTACCGCACTAGCAATCATAGCTTTTATGATATTTTTATTTTTATTTACTTTATATAATACCGGGGTGTTTGACAGAACAATATGATACAAAAAAAGAAATTAACCCCCATTATTCTAATAGGTATATTTGTATTTATGCTTGGCTTATCTTACGCTGCTGTTCCGTTATACGATTTATTTTGTAGAGTAACTGGTTTCGGTGGGACAACCCAAATTTCAAATAGTGCACCAAAATTAG
Organism: uncultured Pelagibacteraceae bacterium; assembly: GCA_902516425.1. Lineage (GTDB taxonomy): Bacteria > Pseudomonadota > Alphaproteobacteria > Pelagibacterales > Pelagibacteraceae > Pelagibacter. The sequence goes on along the minus strand of CABXYE010000003.1, from coordinate 80,109 downwards.
TTTTGAATAAAGTAGTTAGTGTAAGATTCGATACTAATGTGAACAACTTAACTTGGGATTTTAAGGCTAAATCAAATGTAATTGATGTAAAAGTTGGGCAGGTAAATAAAATAGAATTTGAAGTAGAAAATTATGGTAGTGAACCTACAGCTGGTGTAGCAAGCTTCAACGTTTCACCTGCTAGTTTTGGAAAATATTATAGTAAATTAGGTTGTTTTTGTTTTGAAAAACAAGAATTGAAAGCAGGGGAGAAAGCGACTTATGTAATGACTTTTTATTTGGATCCTGAAATGGTCAATGACCCAAGTGTAAAAAACTTGGAGGATGTAACTATGTCGTATACTTTTTTCTCGACAGATTATTATAAACAATCATAATTAAATTATGTCAGCTGAAAAAAAACATGATTACCATTTAGTAGACCCAAGTCCTTGGCCTATTTATGTATCTTTTTCTTGTTTAGTTTTAGCCATAGGTGCTGTGTATTATATGCATTCAGATGTTTCATGGGGAATGTATCTTGGATTAGCTCTTCTAATTTACGGTGCATATATGTGGTTCAGGGACGTCGTTATAGAAGCGGAACATCAAGGTCACCATACCCCTGTAGTACAAATTCATCACCGTTATGGAATGACTTTATTTATCGCATCTGAGGTAATGTTTTTTGTTGCTTGGTTTTGGGCTTACTTTGACGTTAGTCTTTTCCCAAATGATTTTGTAGGAAACGTATGGCCACCTAACGATATTGTGACTTTTGATCCTTGGGATATACCTCTAATAAACACATTAGTTTTACTGTTATCAGGCACAACAGTTACTTGGTCTCACCATTCATTGTTAGAAGGAGATAGGAAAGGTTTTATACAAGGATTGGTGCTAACAGTAATTCTTGGAGCATTTTTTACAGCACTTCAAGCATATGAATACCACCATGCGACATTTGCTTTTTCAGATCACATTTACGGTTCTGTCTTTTATATGGCAACTGGTTTTCATGGTTTTCACGTAATTGTTGGAACAATTTTTTTAGCAGTATGTTTGTGGAGAGGAAGACTAGGTCATTTTACTAAAGACCATCATTTTGGTTTTGAGGCAGCAGCATGGTATTGGCATTTTGTTGATGTAGTATGGCTATTTTTGTTCGCTGCAATATATATTTGGGGAAGTTAATTTGTTTTTTGAAAAATAAGTTTTTATTTTCTGTTTTTATAATTTTCTTTATTTTTATTTTTATTGGACTTGGTACATGGCAAATTATTCGTCTAAATTGGAAAAATAATTTAATTTTAGAGATTGAAAATTCATTAAAGAATCCTCCAGTAGAATTAGCTCAATCAAACAAAGAAAATTTTCTTAAAATTAAAACTTCTGGATCTATAGATTTTGATAAACAAATTTATTTATATAATTTGAACGAGTCAGGGACGCCAGGATTTGAGGTAATAAGTCCAATTATTATTGAAGGTGAAAATTATTTAATAAATAGAGGTTGGATACCATTCGAAAAGAAAGGTACTCAAGAAATAGACATAATCAATCAAAAAAATATTATTGGAACATTGAAATTGCAGGGAAGAAAAAATATTTTTAAGCCGTCTAATGATTTAAATGAAAATTATTGGTTTAGTTTAAATAGAGAAGATATCTTAAAATTTACAGGTAAAAATTTTTCGAAATATATTATTTATTTAGACGGAAATTATCAGTTTCCTAGACCAAAAAAAATTACTGCAAATATTTCTAATAATCATCAAAAATATGCTATTACTTGGTTTTCATTAGCGCTTTCAATTCTTTTGCTATATTTATATTTTAGAAAAAAAAATTATTAAATGAATTACGTTAGCACAAGAAACAATCAGAAAAACTTTACTTTTAAAGATGTTTTCCTAAAAGGTTTAGCAGATGATGGCGGACTTTTTCTTCCTAAATCAATTAAACAATTTCAAAAAGAAGAATTAGATAATTTTAAAAATCTTAGTTACAATGATTTAGCTGCTGAAATAATTCATCCATTTATAGGAGATTTTATGTCTAAAGATGATCTAATCTCTTTAATTTCAAAATCGTACTCTAATTTTAGATCTAATGATGTTGTTAAAATCTCCAATCTAGGAAATCTAAAAGTTTTAGAACTATTTCATGGCCCTACACTTGCTTTTAAAGATATTGCAATGCAATTAATAGGTAATCTTTATCAATATCATTTAGGTCGTGATCAGAAAAAAATTAACATAATAGTGGCAACTTCTGGTGATACTGGCGCAGCTGCGATAGATGCTTTAAAAGGAAAAAGTAATTTAAATGTTTTTGTATTGCACCCAAATAATAAAATTTCACCAGTACAAAGAAGGTTAATGACTATACATGAAGAGAGTAACGTATTTAATATTGCAGTAGATGGTAACTTTGATGATTGTCAAAATTTAGTAAAAACAATGTTCAATGATGAAAAATTTTCAAAAGAAATTAACATGTCAGGTGTAAATTCAATTAATTGGGCAAGAATTATTGCTCAATCTGTGTATTATTTTTACGCTTTTTTTAAAGTTGCAAATGATAAGCCTTTATCTTTTTCTGTTCCAACAGGGAACTTTGGTGATATTTACGCAGGTTATTTAGCAAAAAAATTAGGTCTCCCAATTGATAAGCTAATTGTAGCTACAAATAAAAATGACATACTTCATAGAGCCATATCAGGTGGTGACTATAGTCAAAAGAAAGTTGAGGAAACAAATACTCCGAGCATGGATATACAAATAGCAAGTAATTTTGAGAGGCTTTTATATGATATTAAAGACAGTAATTCTGAAGATGTAAAAAATATAATGACTGAAATAAAAAATAATAGTTATAAGATTGATAAAGTTGACCTAGATAAAATAAAAATAAATTTTATATCTGAGACACTTGATGAAAAAGAAACTGTTGAAATGATAAAATCAATTAATGATGAATATCAGATGGTAGTTGATCCACATACCGCAGTAGGCATTGGAGCTGTGAGAAAATTAAGATTGGAAAAAAATTGTGTTGTATTAGCAACTGCACACCCGTGTAAATTCCCAAAAGCAATAAAAGATGCAATCTCAAAAACTGAAAATTTACCAGATAGCCTTAATTATATTAAAGATGGAAAAGAAAGATACGAGCTTATTTCAAACGATATTGAAAAAGTTAAAAAATACGTAATGAATTCAATATGAAACTAAAAATAAAAGATCAAATACCGGACACAGAGATTTTTCAACTCGTTGATGGAGAGCCTCAAAAAAGTAACTTAAGAGAAATCACAGGAAATGGAAAAATTATTTTGTTTGGTTTACCAGGAGCATTCACATCAACTTGTTCAAAACTTCATTTACCAGGTTTTGTAGCAAATGCTGATAAAATCAAAGCTAAAGGAATAGAAAAAATTTTTTGTTTATCAGTAAATGATCCTTATGTAATGAATGGCTGGGGAGAGATTAATAACATTGGAAATAACATAAAAATGTTATCAGATCCATATTTGTTATTTACAAAGGCAATTGGGGCAGAAGTTGATCGAAATGCAAAAGGAATGGGAATTAGATCAAATCGTTATTTGATGGTTATCGAAAATTTCACAGTTATTAATATCCATGTTGAAAAAGAAACTAAAGAATGTGGTTTAACATCAGCAGAAAATTTATTAAATAATCTATTATAAATTAGCAGCATATCGAGCAAGTAAATCGACTTCATTATTTAATTCATTTGTGGAGTGCGCTTTAACCCAATTCCAACTTATTTCAAATTCATTATTCAGCAGATCTAGTTCTGTCCAAAGTTCTTTATTGCTGACCTCTTTTTTGTTTGCAGTTTTCCATCCATTTTTTTTCCATTTATGTATCCATTCAGTTATTCCAGACTTTACGTATTTAGAGTCTGTAAAAATTTGAACCTTGCTCCCTTTAGGAATTTTTTTAAGGGCTTTTATAGGTGCTAATAACTCCATCTGATTATTTGTAGTATCCTTTTTACATCCTTTTATTTCAGTTTTTTTTTTATCATCTAATATTATTGCTGCCCAACCACCTTTACCTGGATTTCCAATACATGAACCGTCAGTATATATTTTAATCATTAATCCAAATAATCTTTATAAGTTTTTAAGTTATTGTGTATCACTAATTTTTGATAATATTCTCTAGGATCTTTAATCTTTATTAATGCTGTTTTAGGTGTATTTGTATAATCGTAGAGTCTAGTTAAAAAATATCTTATTGCAGCACCACGACATAAAATATTCAATGATTTTTTTTCTTTAATTGAAATTTTTCTAATTTTTTCATAACCTTTGATTAAATTTTTAATCTTCTTTTTATTTATTAAGAACTTTGATTTTTTTTTATCAAAGCAAAGAGCATTTATACAAATCGCGATTTCATAAGCAAAGTAGTCATTTGCTGCAAAATAAAAGTCAATTACTCCTGATAATTTATTATTTTTGAAAAAGATATTATCTATAAATAAATCTCCATGAATTACACCATTAGGTAAATTTTTTGGCCATTTCATTTTTATATCTCTAAAATTCATTTTTAAGAATTTCTCTAAATTAGTAAATTTTTTTGATTTAAATTTAATACTATTTAGTAATGGGTTTAGAAATTTGATACCCATTGAGTTTTTTCTAGAGAGGCTGCTTCTTTTTGTAGATGAATGAATCCTAGCAATCATTAAGCCCACATCATAGCAATTTTGTAAATTAAGTGACTTTTTATCTTTTCCTGTGAGAAAAGAAACAATACATGCTGTTTTCTCCTTTATTTTTATTAAATAGCCTCCATCTTTTTTTCTTTGTGGTCTTGGACAATTTATCTTTGAATTATTTAATTCATCCATTAGCTTTATAAAAAATGGAATTTCTTTTTTAGAAACTCTTTTTTCAAAAAGTGTCAGTATAAATTTTTTATTTTTCGATCTAAGTAAATAGTTAGTGTTTTCAATTCCTTGTTTTATACCCTCAAATTTTAAAATTTTTTCTATATTGAATTTTCTATTAATATAAGAAATATCTTTATTACTTATCTTTGTATAAACTGCCATTTTAATTTAGTTTTTTTGGAGCTTTAAAAACAACGTTTTCCTTAATTATTTCCACTTCATCTATACTAACCATAAATTTCTTTTTCAACTGACTAATAAAATTATCAACCAAAATTTCAGGCGCAGAAGCTCCAGAGGAAATACCGATTATATTTGAGTTTTGAATTAAATCGAACGGTATTTTACTTTGCGAATGAATCAATAGTGAATTAGAACAACCAGATTTTTTTGCAACTTCAACTAATCTGACTGAATTAGACGAATTTCTACTTCCAATTACAAAAAATAAATCGCATTTTTTTGCAATATTTTTGACAGCCATTTGTCTATTTGTTGTGGCGTAACAAATATCTTCTTTCATTGGTTCTTTTATATTAGGAAATCTATCTTTTAAGATCTGAATTATTTCTTTAGTATCATCTACCGATAACGTTGTTTGAGTTACATATGAAATTTTTTTATTGTTTTGAGGTTTGTATTTTTTGGCCTCGTCCTCATTTTGAACGAGATCAATTGATCCTTTAGGTAGTTGACCCATAGTGCCAATAACCTCGGGGTGATTTTGATGTCCTATCAAAATTAAATGATACCCAGCTTTATGTAAATTTTCAGCCTCCCTGTGCACTTTAGATACCAATGGACATGTAGCATCTACGTAAGTCATATTATAATTTTTAGCATCCTCTGGTATTTTTTTTGGAACACCATGTGCTGAAAAAATAACTGGTCTCGTTCTATCTTCTATTTCCTCAAGCTCCTCAATAAAGATTGCACCCTTATTTTTTAAATCATCAACCACATATTTGTTATGTACAATTTCGTGACGAACATAAACTGGAGCACCATATTTTTTAATTGATTTTTCTACAATTTCTATAGCTCTTTCAACACCCGCACAAAAGCCCCTCGGCGCAGAAAGTAATATTTTCAATTGTTTATTTTTCATTTTTCTCAATCAGGTACTCAAGCAATATATGTGGAAAGGTCAAAGACGCCAAACCTATAAATATGACTTTATATATAGCCTCATTTAATTGATTCATATTAAGCAAGAAATATAGAGCTATAATGAAAAGAATAGCTGTAACTAGAGAGAGTGGTAAAGCTTTATTTAAAAATATATTTAAACCTTTTTTAATATTTTCTTTATCGAGCTCTGAACTAAGAGAAATAATGTGTCTTACAGAATGTAAAAAACAAAAATAAACTGTAAAAGCAAAAAATGGTGTGAAAAAATAATTTATTGCCAATATCGATGGAACTTCAAAGTAAAAAGCGGCAGATTCTTTTCCAGAAATAAAATAAGATGATAAAATAAAGAAACTAAGCATTAATTTGAAAAGATAAAATTTTTCTAAGTAAAAAAGGTTATCTGTAAAAGCAGCACTAGAAATTACTCTAAAGATTTCAATCGTTTCATTAGCATGGAACGCCAAAGGTGCCAAAATAATAATTGAACCTCTGGAAAAGTAATAAAGCAAGTAAAAATTTGATTTTTTGGTTTTCTCAAGACTATCTTCTTTACCAAAATGGTAAGCCGCGATAATCAAAAAAATAAGTAAAGTTGCTGCTGGCAAAACTTTCCATAAAAGTATTATAAAAAGAGCAATCAATATATAACTTAAGTAAAAAATAATTGTATTTTTCAAAGAGTAAAATTTTAAAAGTTTTTTACCTTTATAATTATCTAAAGATCCGTGTGAAACACCAATTGTCGCAATTAAAAAAAAACATATTATATTTGTTGTGTTATTACTAATTATAGGATTATTCTTAATTATTTTAGATGCCATTTCGGGTCCTTGATAATCAAAAACAAAAAGACCAAGTAAAATAATAACTAATACAGCAAATAAGATACTGTGTTTAAATTCTAAATTATTTAATTCAAAATTACCCATCAATAAAATAAAGCTTTAATAAATGTCCATTTTGGCATTCTAAAAATTATTTTTAAATCTTCAAAAAAATTACTTTTATTTGATAAAAATTTTATAACAGTCTTTGGCGATGTCTTAAACATGTTAAAGAATATATCGGACATTCTTTCTGGATGTTTTTTTAAAACGCGAAGAAAAATTTCATCTAATAATTGATATTTTTTATTGATTTTAAACCTTTTAGAGTCAGAGATATTCTCAATGTTTTCTCTGATGTATTTGCTGTGTTCTTGAATATTCAAAAAAGTATAGCCAGTACTTAATCTTGTCATGCCTCCAGCAGTTCCAATATTGATTTTATTTCTTTCTTTTTCATATAATGGATAGAATAGAGGGATTGCACCTACTTCTTTATATGTAATTTCGTATTCTTTTATTTTAAGATGTTTACTAATGTAATCTTTAATTTGTTGGTCATAATCTTTTTGTGAGTTGTCATTCATCTTTGACAGCCAGGTTGTCTCAACTAAAGCCTTATTTTTAGAATAAGGAAGTGTATAAAAAAAATGAACACTTTCCCTTTGTTCACAATCAAAATCCATAAGATTAAAGATTTCTTCATCAAAGAAATTATTTTTAGTTTTAATTTCTACACCACAAAAATGCTGCCAAAGATTAAGATAATTTTTCTTAATGCTTGGAACACTATTAAAAATGAATGAATTTCTTGTATTAATTTCTTTAATGTCCTTAAAAAAATAAATATTTTTGTTTTCTCTTAATCTATTATTTATTTTTTCATAAAATAGACCACTATCAATACTTTGGTATGGATAATCTTTATACTTTATATGATTAGTTTTACCGGGCACATTTATTGAAAAATTTGTCCAACTTTTTTTAACACAATCATCAAAGTTGTGAGATGTTACTCTCCAAAAAGACCAAGTTTTGTCTCTTTTGTATTTATCTCTTGGTTCTACTATTGCTAAAGTTTTATTTTTAAGTTTTTCGTGAATTTCTAGTTCATATGCTAAAGATAAACCAGCACAGCCTCCACCAATGATGACAAAGTCAAATTCTTTCATTTAAATTTATTTCCTCATTAATTAAAAAGTGATCATGCTGAATTCGATCTTCTTTAATATTAATTAAAGATAATCTCATAAGATCAAAAATTGCAAAAATAGTCTCAATACTTTTTTCAACATTAGATACGTGAATTTTTCCAGAATTTTTATAGTTTTCAAATGTTTTTTTATTTAGAATATTATAGCCTATTTTTCGGTAGATCCTTCTGGCAACTAAAATTGAAAGTCTAAAACTAATTGGAATGTCTTTTATAGAATAAAAAGAATTGTTATAAAAAGTATCTGCAAGATCTATAGTTGATGAAATATCTTCAAAGTTTTTATTTATATAAAATCTATTTATTTTTGAGTCTTCAATTACGTCTCTTGATATATTTGTAAGTTGCATTGCGATACCTAAGTCGATAGCTGATTTGAGTGAACTTTTTTTATTAACTTTTAAAATTTTTGCCATCATTAAGCCAACAGTTCCAGCAACTCTGTAAGAATAAATCAAAAGACTTTTTTTTGAATTCAAAATTACCTTATCTTTAATATCTGATCTTATACCATCTAATAAATCTTCGACAATTTTTACGGAAATCTTAAATTCATCAATAAGATCCCACATATTTTTAACAATTGGATTATCAAAGTTTTTTTGAGTGAAATCTTCCTCAAATTGTTTAAATTTTATCTCTTTAACTTCTAATTTTTCCTTATCATCTGCAATATTGTCAGCAACTCTACAAAAATCATACAGTGCAGAACATTTTTTATATGTTTTTTTAGGTAAAAAAAAACCCGCCCAATTAAAAGATTTAGCGTAAACTGATAAGTTACTTTTATTAGACATTATAAAATTTTATCTAATACCTTGGCTGATGAAAGTACCCCAGGCACACCTGCTCCAGGATGAGTTCCTGCACCAACAAAATAAAGTCCTTTATATATTTCTGATTTATTGTGGAATCTAAAATACGCAGATTGTGAAAATTTTGGTTGGATCGAAAAACCTGAACCATATTTTGTATTTAAATCCTTTTCAAAGTAATCTGGCGTTAAATAAAAATCCTCTACAATATTATCTTTAAGATGTGGCATTAAATCTTTTTGCATTTTATCAATAATTAAATTTTTCATTTTTTCTCCCTCCACAGACCAATCAATCTTTGATTGATTATTTGGCACCGGAACTAAAACATAAAAGCAATCATTACCCTCGGGAGCCATAGCTTTATCAGTAGCAGAGGGTCTGTGAAGATAGTAACTAATATCATCATTCAATTTTTTATTATTAAAAATATCATCTAAATGTTCTTTGTATTTGTTTCCAAACTTAATAGTATGGTGTTCAACATTCTCGTATTTCTTTTTAGTACCAAAGTAATAAACAAATAATCCCATTGAATACTCCATTCTGCTTTTTTTCCAATTAAATACGAATGAATTACTTTTACTCCCATTTAACATTTTTTCATAAACAGCGGGAGGATCAGCATTACAAATTACATTGTTAGATTGTATTATTGTCTGATCATCCAATTGAATGCCTGTTATTTCTTTTTTATTTGAAATAATTTTAGTAACTTCATGACCTCTGATTATTTTGACACCAACTTCATTCATCAATTTTTCAAAACCCTTAATTATATTCCCCGTTCCTCCCATTGAGTAATGGATACCCCACTTTTTTTCTAAGTATAAGATTAATCCATAAATTGAGGTAGTAGTGAAAGGATTCCCTCCAACAAGGAGAGGATGCATACTTAGCATTCTTCTTAATTTTTCATTTTTAATATACGAGGAAACCAAAGAATATACAGATTTATAACTTTTAAGTTTTAATAGAGCCGGCAATTGCTGCATCATTACAAAAGGTTTATCAAATGGCACGTCAGCAAGCTCTGTGAAACCTTTATCAAAAATTTTTTTTGTAAAATCGACTAACTTTTCATACCCCTCAACATCTTTTTCATTAATCTCTTTTATTTGTTTTTTCATTTCTAACTCATCACCAGAATAATTAAATTTTGATTTATCTTCGAAAATAAACTGATACCAAACTTTTAGAGAAGTAAGTTTTATATAATCTTTAGGGTCTTTTTGAAATAATTCAAATAATTCATTTATCAAATATGGAGCAGTTATTACTGTGGGACCACCATCGTAAATGAAACCATTTTTTTTAAATACTCTAGCTCTACCTCCGAGATCTGCATGTTTTTCTACTAATGTAACTTTATGTCCTTTAGCTTTAAGACGCAAAGCTGCAGCTATTCCTCCAAACCCAGAACCTATAACAACAGAATTCATTTTTATAATTTATAGTCTTTTTTGTGAAATTGTAAGGATATTATGAGTTGATTTTTTTTAACTCTGCTTTTGTTTCATCCAAATTTTTTTGAAACAAGTTATCAAGCTTAGATTTATCGACTGATGTCGTTATTATTTTTTTTACAGAATCTAAAGCAATTTTTATTGAAGCATCTTTTATTTCTTTTATAGCCAAATCTCTCATTTGATTAATCTTATTTTCTGTTAAATTTTTTTTAATTTCTGAGGCTTTATGAAATTTATCGTTAAATTCAATAATAAGATTATCACTATCTTTTTTAGCTTGTTCCAATATTTCATTACTTAGTGAATGTACTGTATCTAGTTTTTTTTGGGCATTTTCTAATAAGGTTTTAGCTTCAGTTCTAAGTTTTTCACTTTCATCAATCTCATTTTTGATATCTGAAATTAGTTTATTTAGTATTTCGTTTATTTTTTGTGGAACCTTCAGATAAATTAAAATTCCAAAAAATATGATAAACGATACAGCAACCCAAAATGTTGAGTCAATTACCATAATATTTAGCTCCATTTTTTTTAGATAAGTCATCAACGATTGCAGAAATACTACTGCTATTAACCTCAGCACCAATTAATTTGACTAGTAGTTCTGAAGTAGTTTCAATTGCAATTTTATTAATTTTTTCTGAAGCACTTTTTTTAAGTAAATTAATTTCCTGCTCTACTTTTTTAATTTCTTCGTCTACTTGTTTATCCAAAGTTTTTTTTTTAGCATTTATTTCTTTAAGAACATTTTTTCTAGCTTCTTTTAAAATATTATTTGCTTCTAATTTACTTTTTGAAATAATATTCTCATACTCTTTGAGCTTAGCTTCACTGCTTTCTCTTTGTTTTTCTGCTGCCTCAATATTTTCTTGAATCTGAGATTTTCTTAACTCAAGGTTTAGACTTATTTTTGGTAGTATTAGTTTAGACAATAAAATGTAAAGAAAACCAAAAGTAATTATGAGCCAAAAAATTTGTGAAATCCAAAACTCTGGATTTAATTGAGGCATACCTCCACTTTCAGCTCCAAAAACCTCTCTTAAAAAAAAGAGATTAAAAAATATTAACTGAAAAAATATTTTTTTAATCATCTATTTAAAATGCAAAAAGAATAATTAACGCTACCACTAATCCAAACAATCCAGTCGCTTCAGCTAAAGCAAATCCTAAAAGCAAGTTAGGAAATTGTTTTTGAGCTGCAGACGGATTTCTCATTGCACCCGATAGATAATTACCAAAAATTATACCTATACCTACGCCGGCACCAGCCAGAGCAATAGCTGCCAAACCTGCTCCGATCATTTTTGCTGCTTCTAATTCCATTATATCCTCCTCTGTTAATTAATGGTGTAAGTTTAATGCATCATTTAAATAGATGCAGGTTAAGATTGCAAAAACATATGCTTGAAGAAAAGCAACTAATATCTCCAGGCCAGTTAAAGCAACCGAAAAACTCAGTGGAAGCCATCCACCGACTACTCCAAGACTTATTACAAAGCCTCCGAATACTTTCATCATTGTATGACCTGCCATCATGTTAGCAAAGAGCCTGACGGACAGACTTATAGGCCTACTTAAATATGAAATTATTTCAATAATCACAATTAACGGTAAGAGAACCACAGGAACTCCACTTGGTACAAATAATTTAAGATAACCGAAACCGTGTTTTATAAAACCAATTATTGTCACTCCAATAAAAATGAAAGCCGCCAACACAAAAGTAACAATAATGTGACTCGTGACTGTAAAAGTGTAAGGAATCATCCCAAACATGTTACAAAAAAGTACAAACATGAATAAAGAAAATATAAGGGAAAAATAAGGTTTAGCTTTAGAACCCGCGGTGTCACTTATCATTTTTGACACAAAAGTATAACTTAATTCAGTTAACAACTGAATTTTAGTGGGTAATAATGAGTTTTTTTTTGATCCAAAATTAAAGATGATTAAAATAGCCAATGAACTTACAACCATAAATAAACTAGCGTTGGTAAATGAAATATCAAAAGCACCTACTTTTATTTCAGGTCCAATTCTATAAACCTCAAATTGTGTCATTGGATTTGCAGCCATATTTTTTTCGATCTATTTTTGCATTTTTTTTGCAGATTTGATTACATTTACTATTCCGGCAGTAACACCTACAAAAAAAAATATTAAAATTAACCAGGGTTTAGTACCAAAGGTCTTATCTAAAATAAACCCAATAATTGTCCCTACAACTACAGCGGAAACAAGCTCGGTGCTCAGTTTAAAAGCATTTCCAATAGGAGAGGGATCAGGCTTTTTGTTGTTTTCTTCCTTAAAAGCCTTTTTTTTTGCAATTTCTAAGCGAGTTTTGAATGGATCTTTGGACATGTAATAAAAACTTTATTATGCAACCATACTTTCTGCTTTTTGAAGATCAACAGCCACAAGTTGACTAATACCTTTCTCAGGCATTGTAACTCCATATAATCTATTCATTTTAGACATTGTTAAAGCGTGATGGGTAACAATTATGAATTTAGTATCGGTGATTTTTGTAAGCTCTGCAAGCAAACTACAAAATCTTGTGACATTTGCATCATCAAGAGGTGCATCTACTTCATCTAATACGCAAATTGGAGACGGATTGGTTAAGAAAACTGCAAAAATTAATGAAAGTGCTGTAAGCGCTTGTTCTCCACCTGATAACAAAGTTATTGATTGCAGACGTTTGCCGGGAGGACTTACCAACATTTCCAAGCCAGCCTCTAATGGATCATCAGCATCTACTAATTCAAGTTTAGCATTTCCACCATTAAATAATTTCGTATAAACCTCATTAAATTTTCTATCAACTTTATCAAAAGCTTCTATTAACCTCTCTCTACCTTTTTGATTAAGCTCATTGATACTCTCTTTTAGTTTTACTATCGCGGTAACTAAATCGATACGGTCACTTTCCATTTTTTGGATTTCTGTTTTATACTTATTTGTCTCTTCATCTGCTTTTAAGTTTACTGATCCAAGTTTTTCTCTCTCTTGTTTTTTCTTATCTAATAAATCCTCCTGATTTACAGCATTTGGCAACTCTTCAATACCAAAAAGATTAGAATTTTCCAATATATTATCTTCAGATAAATTTAATTCTGAATTTATTCTATCAATTAAATCATTTTTTCTTTTTCTTAATCCCTCAATTGTTGCACTTGAACTTGCTTTTCTCTCTCTAATTTGAATTGACTGCTCCTGAATTCCATTCAACTGTGATCTTAAGGTTTCAATTTTTTCATCTGTTGAATTAATGATTTCTTCATTTTCGTTTTTTTCTTTTTTAGAAATTCTTAAACCTTCTGTTATTTGACCTTTTTTTTCAGCTTGTAATTTTGGTTGATTATCTAATTTCCCCAGTTGGTCGCTCAATTTATTTTTTCTTTCGGTAAGCTGTGTAACCATTTTTTCAGAGTTTAATAATAAGTTCTTCCAACTTTCTATCTCAGTATCTATTATTTTAATTCTTTCATTTCTTTTTACAGACTCTTTTTTTATATTTTCATTTTTACTATAACTCTCCGCGTATGCTTCAATTAACAGTTTGCAATTGTCAAGCACTGATATAGCTTCTTGATTTTGTTGTGAATTAATAAACTCTTTAACTTTATCAATTTCGATTTGTAATTTCTCTTTTGAGGTGTTCAAGTCATCATTAGATTGTTTTTCCGTATCATAATATTTGGAGTCAATTTCTATCAACTCATTTTTTTCTTCTTTTAATCTTTTCTCATTTGAATTTGCATCGATTACTATTCCTTTTTCTCTTTCAATATCTTCCTCAAACGTTTGAATTGTTTTTTTAATGTTTTCAATTTCATCTTGTATTCTTGTGTTTTCTTTATCGAGACTTTGCAGTTCAAGATTGAGTCTCTGTATTTTTGATAAAGTTTCAATATTCTTTTCTCTTAATGGCGTAACCTTTTCAGTTTCGGACTTTATTAAATTTTCTAGATCTGCGATCTTATTATTAAAGTCTGCGACTTCAGCCCCTGCCTCGACATTAATTTCATTTTCTATTCTTATCTCTTTGTCAATTTCTAATAATTTTAAATAATATAAGCCTGCCTCTATTTTTTTTATATCTTCGGACATATTCTTATATCTAGCGGCCTCCTCAGCTTGTTTTTGTAGATTAATAAGCTGTTTTTCTTGTTGGCGTCTTAATTCGTCTGCTCTTTTAAGATTATTTTCAGCAGCATTTAATCTTAACTCTGCTTCGTGCCTTCTTACATGTAACCCTGAAATTCCAGCAGCTTCCTCTAGGATAGCTCTTCTATCAGTTGGTTTAGCTGTAACGATTGCACCTATACGACCTTGGCTTATCATCGATGGAGAGTGTGCCCCAGTTGATAGATCTGCAAAAAACATTTGCGCGTCACGCGCTCTTACCTCTTTATCATTTATATAAAATTTTGAGCCTTTATCTTTTTCTATTTTTCTTCTGACGTTCACCTCATCTAATTCTCTATATTGAATTGGCCCTTCATTTTTTTCATTGGTTACGGTTACAGATACTTCTGCAATATTTTTGGATGCTTTGTTTGACGTTCCAGAAAATATTACATCTTCCATTCCAGATCCTCTCATACTTTTTGCTGATGTTTCCCCCATAACCCATCTTAAAGATTCAACAATGTTTGATTTTCCACATCCATTAGGACCAACGATCCCAGTCAAACCATTTTCTATTAAGAAATTAGTTTTATCGGCAAAAGACTTAAATCCATTCAATTGGATTTTTTTAAACTCCATAAGGAGTTTATATCAGTTTTTCTAGAGATTTTTTTAAATTTTTATAATTGAGAGTTTTATCAAATTTTTCGTCGTTTATGATAATCGTAGGAGTAGCATTGACCTTAAATTTTTTGACACCTTCGATTCGATCATTTAATACATAATCCTCTATTTCTTTATTACTTATACAGTTTTCAAAGTTTATTTTAAAACCTTGATTTTCAATAAATTTTTTCAAATTATTATTAATCTCATCTACCGTGCTTCCTCTAACCCATTCTTGTTGATTTGAATAAAGACTATTTAAAATTTTTAGACCCTCATTATTTTTACATTGAGAAATTTTTGAAGCATTGAAAGCAGTCACATCTAAAGGGAAATGTCTAAATTCAATTTTAGCTAAACCAGTGTCGATGTAATCTTTTTTTAGTAGTGGATATATATTTCTGTGAAAATCTGCACAATGACTACACGTTAAAGACTCATAAGCAATTATTGTAATCTTTGCATTTTTATTTCCAGCTATAATTCTATTTATATCAGCATTTAAAATATTTATTGATCCAAAAAATAACATTAATATTAAAGTTAATTTTTTCATTTTTTTCTAAATACTTTTGATAATTTAATTATAGATTTTTTTATTTTTTCATTTTTAATACTATTTATTTTTTTTTGATAATCATAATTTGTCACATTATAGGAATTTCCATCATTTGTAGAGGGTTCAATTTTTTCATCATTAAAACTTGTAAGTTTGATTTTTTTGACTACAGAGTAACCAAACAAATTATTTAATTTATCTAAGATATTCTTTCTTGAATATTCTAGTTCTACCTCGTGCCCTCTTTTTACATTGATTAACAAAGTGCTAACACCTACTTTGTTTGAAGTTTTGAATGATTTTGGGTAACAAACTTTAAATAAATTTTCTCCAACAATATATTTCCAATTGTTAATAGTTTCTGAATATACATGCCCTTTCTTGTTAATGACTTTTTTGACATTTTTTGGCAAAGTGTCTTTGAAGGATCTTAACCCTTGAATGCTATTTCTCTGCTTAGTATATTTTTTAAATTGCATATGAAAAATCAAATAATAACAAAAAAAATTCTTAATTGGTATGATTTAAATAAAAGATCATTACCGTGGCGAAAAAATGTTTCACAATCAAAAAAACATTATTATACATTAGTAAGTGAATTTATGTTGCAGCAGACACAAGTTGTAACCGTAATCCCTTATTTTAATAGATTTATAAATAAAATTACAAATCTTAAGAAACTTTCGAAAATCCAAGATAGAGAATTGATAAAACTTTGGGAGGGTCTCGGATATTATTCAAGAGTAAGAAATCTAAAAAAAACTGCTAAAATTATAATAAGTAAATATCATGGAAAAATTCCAAATAATTATGAGGATTTAATATCTTTACCTGGTATCGGCAATTACACTGCAAATGCAATCTTAGCCATTGCGTTTAACAAACCTTACATTCCTTTAGATGGAAACATTGAAAGGGTTTTAAAAAGATATCTTTATCTAAAAAAAGATAAAGAAATACAAAAAGATAATCTAATACAAAAAAAATCTATTTTTGGAATTTCATCAAGATCAAGCGATTATGCTCAAGCTTTAATGGAATTAGGCGCAATCATATGCAAACCAAAAAATCCTGAATGCAGTGGATGTCCAATCTCAAAAAGTTGTGAGTCTTATAAAAAGAAAGATTTTGATTTAGCTAAAATTACGAAGAAGAATAAAGAAAAATATTTTATTCTTAAAGTTTATAAAAAAAATCAAAAATACTTGTTAATTAAAAATACTAAATTTAACTTTCTTAAAAATTTAGTAATTTTTCCGATGGAAGAACTGTCTAACCCAAAAAATTTTAATGAAAGTCTTAATTTTAAAATGTCAAACATGAATATGAATATAAAAATTCAATATCTCAAAAATGCAAAAAGATTTCCCTTGTCTTGTTGGTTTGATAAAAGCAAATTAGATAATTATATGCTTCCAACATTCACGAAAAAAGTGGTCAAATATTTAGAAAAAAATTAATGAAAAAAGTAGCTGTAATTGGTGCTGGTATTTCAGGACTGTTCATTGCCAATTTATTTAAGAGAAACAAAAAGTATCAAGTAACTATTTTTGAGAGAAATAGCTTAATAAATTTAAAAGAAGGTTACGGTATTCAATTATCTGTCAACAGCATCAAACTCTTAAATAAAATTCAGTTTGATAAATTAGAAAATAATGAGAAATTTAATCCAGATAAAATCAATTTTTACTCAGTTAAAAATTCTAATAAGATATGTGAGTTAAATATATCAGATTTTAACACTGAAAATTGTAAATATACTACGCTTAAAAGATCATCGCTTGTTAATTTTTTAAAAAAGGACTTGGAAAAAGAAATAAAATTTGACCATACTATTTCAAAGATAGAACAACAAGATCAGATCATTAAGATCACTTTTAAAAATAATAAAATTTATGAATTTGACTATCTAATTATTTCAGATGGAGTCTTTTCAAAGAGTAAAAATTTGTTATCAAAAAATCAAATTGAACCAAAATTTAATGATACGTTGGCTATTAGGGGAATAATACCAAGCTCCTCAAACATGGCTGATACAAAAAACATCTCATTGTTCTTAGGTTCAAATTTTCACTATGTTACTTATCCGGTATCTCCTGACGGAGATTTAAACTTTATAGCTGTAATGAAATTTAAACTTTTAGAGGATGAGCAAAAAGATTACTCGTTGTTTAATGAAAATATTTTTATTCGAAAGGTTTTAGAAAAAGTTCCACACGTGAATAAGAAATTTTTTGATAATATTAAGGATCTAAAGATATACCCAATATTTATAAGCCGTGATTTTTTTAAAGTTAAAAATAATAATATTCATTTAATTGGAGATGCTTTTTTTGCTTTTCCACCATCATTTGCTCAAGGTGCATCACAATCAATAGAAGGTGCATATGATTTATTTGAGAGCATAGAGAATAACACTGAAAGTAATTTTTTTGGAAATAGAGTTAATAAAACAAAAATGGTTAATAATCGCTCAAAATTTAATCAATTTGTTTTTCATTTATCTAATCCTTTAACAACATTATTAAGAAATATTTTTTTGAAAAGATTAGTAAAAAACAAAAAGTTTTTAGAAGGTTATCTTGGTAAAATATATAAAAACTAAGTATTAGAAATTAATCGTTGTCGTAAATGATCGATAGGAACTGCGTTACCATTCAAGTTATAATGCCAATAGGTCCATCCATTACAGCTTTCAGTCCCTAAGATTGTGGCTGCTACTTTATGAATTGAGCCTTCAGTTTGAGCATGTTTGATACTGCCATCAGCCCTAATTTTTGCGCTAATTTTCTTTTTATTATCGAAAATAGTAGTTCCTGGTTTTATTATTCCTAATTCAACCAAAGAACCAAAAGGTATTCTTGGTTTAGATCTGCCATTCTGAAGAGTATCTAAATTATTATCTTCTATAGGTTTTGTTTTCTTTAGTCTGTGTTCAGCAGCTTTAAAATATGTTTTTTCTTTTTCAATTCCGTAATAATTTCGACCTAATTTTTTTGCAACTGTTACCGTTGTACCTGATCCTAAAAAAGGATCTAAAACTAAATCACTTTTATTTGAAGTTGCTAATAAAATTCTATGCAGTAGAGCCTCAGGTTTTTGAGTAGAGTGCACTTTTTTACCATTCTTTTTCAGTCTTTCAGAACCATTACAAATCGGTAATTCCCAATTAGATCTCATTTGAAGATCGTCATTCAAACACTTTAATGATTGATAATTAAAAGTGTATTTTGATTTTTCAGACTTAGATGCCCAAATTAAAGTTTCATGTGCGTTCGTAAATCGTGTTCCTCTAAAATTTGGCATGGGGTTTTTTTTATTCCAAATGACATCGTTTAAAATCCAAAAACCTAAATTTTGAATAGCTGTCCCAACTCTAAAAATGTTATGGTAACTTCCAATTACCCAGATTGCTCCATTTTTTTTTAAAATTCTTTTACATTCATTTAACCAGGAATAGGTAAAGTCATCATACTTTTTAAAATTTTCAAATTGATCCCATTTATCATTTACTGCACTTACTTTAGATCTATCTGGTCTCGTTAATTCACTTTTTAATTGTAGGTTGTAAGGAGGGTCAGCAAAAATTAAATCAAAAGTCTCATCGGGAATTTTTTTTAGCTCCTGAAGGCTATCTCCATTAATTAGCTTATTTTTAAAATCTAAATTCATTTTGAAAAAATAAATTAGACTCCAAAAAGATTCCCGGGTCAACCTAGGATTGAATTATTTAGATTGAATTTGTATGACTTTGAATAGCGATAACTACATATGGTGTTTTTACGTGAAAACTATTTCAATTTGTTTACAGGTGAAAAGGTTTTTCTGTGATGCTTTGTAACTCCTAAAACTTTTATGGCTTTTAAATGATGATAGGTGCCATATCCGAAATTTTTTTGCCAATTATAGCCTTTAAACTTTTTTCCTAAATCTGAAATCATTTTATCACGTGCAACTTTTGCAATAATCGATGCTGCTGAAATTGAAGGAATTTTTTGGTCACCTTTAATTATAGACTTTAGTCTGTAATTTTTCATATCAGGAAGTTTATTTCCATCAATTAAAACGTGTGAGGGCCTTTTCTTCAGTTTTTTTATTGCTCTTTTCATTGCTAATAAACTGGCATTTAAAATATTTAGCTCTTCAATTTCTTTCAACGATGCCTTTCCAATTGCCCAAATTGAATTTTTTTTAATGTGTTCAAATAAAACTTTACGTTTTGAACTCGATATACTTTTTGAATCTTTTAGTAATTTTGTATTTATGGATCTTTTTAAAATCACTGCAGCAGCATAGACTGGTCCAACCAAACTTCCTCGACCGACTTCATCTACCCCAGCAATTATTTTCATTAAATTTTAATATTCAAATCCTCTATTTTTTTTCTTATTTTTTTTAGGTCTTCCCATGAGAATTTCTTTTTATCTGGATACCTGATTAAATAAGATGGATTAAAAGTGATAATTACAGGAATTGTTTTATTTCCAATTATAATTTCTTTCCAATCTCCTCTTTCATTTGAAATTTGATTGTTAAGACCCGTCACCGCCTCCATTGCAGTGGTGCCCATTAATATCAAAATTTTAGGATCAATAATTGAAATATGTTCTTTTAGGAAAATTGAATATCTCTTTATTTCTTGAGCAGTGGGCTTTCTATCATTGGGCGGTCTAAAATTTATTGAGTAAGTAGAGTACACCTTCTCTTTTTTGATTTTAATTGCTAAAAGCATCTTGTTTAAAAGTACGCCAACATCCCCACAAAATGTTCTAGCTTCCAAGTCCTCTTTCTCATTAGGAGCCTCTCCAATTAACATTATAGGACTATTTATGTCACCATCTCCCATTACCAAATTTTTAGAATTATTTTTTAAATTACAATCTTCAATTGAATTGATCTCTTTCTTTAGCCCTAATATTCTCTCAGCTTTTGATGTTTTATTTTTAATGCTATTTTCCTGAACAACTTTTAGTCTATTAATTGGCTTATTACTAAATTCAAATTTTGGCTCTACTTTATCTAAAAATTTTTGATCATATTTGGCATTTTGATTTAACATCTTTTTAGTCATAAAGTACAATTATGTTTGTCAAAAATATAAAATTTTTATTTATACTCCTGTTACTTTATCAAAATCCTTCGTATTCTAAAAGTCCTAGTTTTAATGATTTTGACTCCAAAAATTTATCAAAATATTTTTCTGGAATTGTAGCATTTGAAAATAACGACAATTCAGAGGCATTAAATTTTTTTAACACTTCTAAAGTTTTATTAAAAAGGCACGAACCTTATTTAAAGAGATATGTTTACTCTTTAGTTTTAGAAAATAAGGTAAATCGAGCCATTAATGTTGTTAAACAAAATAAGAATAAATCCGAATTTTTCGAAAAGTACTTATTATTAACAATAGACAGTTTAAGAAGAAATGATTTTTCAAAAGCATTAGATTATATATCTGAGACTAAAAAATATAATAAGCTTAACCAATTTAACTCAGCAATTTTAGATATTTTGGGAGACTACATTTTCGTATTCAATGAAAAAAGACTGCCAGATAATATTAAAAATTATGGTAATTTATCAATAATTTCATCAACCTTTCAAAGTTGCTATTTAGAAGATCCAAAAACAAAAACTTATTTCTCTAATTTAATTAATAATGATGATGCAGACTTAACTAGGTACACTTTTTTTTATTTGGCATATCTAATTGAAAATAATCAAATAGATGAAGCCAAAAAAATAACTGAGGGCATTAAATTTATCAACACATCGTTACTTTTGTCTCAAGGAAAAAGTTGGATTGAAAATGGAAATGAAAAAAAAATTAATGATGTTTTTTCATGTAAAAACCATAATGACTTAATAAGTGAATTTTTGTTTTTAATATCCAATTTATATTCTACCCAAGACGATTTTATCAAATCTAATTTTTATTTGTCTTTATCCAACTATTTAAATCCAAAATTTCATTATAATTTATCATTAATCGCTGAAAACCAATATTTAAATGGAGAATTTGATCGAGTTAAAAAGATTTTACGAGAATTTGAAAAAGAGGATGATTTTTATTATTGGTATAGATTAAAAAAAGAGGCTCAAATGATTTCAAAAGATATTGGTCAAAAGGAGTCGTTAAAATTCATTAAGTCTAGTTTTGAAAAAATTGAAAAACCAAATGAAAAAATATTGTTTGATATCGCTAATTTCTACAGAAATGCAAAAGAATATGAACAAGCAATAAAATATTACACAATAGTCTTAGGAATAGTTGGAGATGATTTAGAAATTAAATCAGATTTATTCTATAGGAGAGGTGCGAGTAACGAACGAATGGGGAACTACGAAGAGGCAGATAGAGATATGCTTTTATCTTTAGAAATTGATTCTAATGATGCGTATGTCCTTAATTACTTGGCATACTCTTGGTTAGAGAGAGATTATAAAATTAAAGAGGCTATGGAAATGTTAGAGAAAGCATATTCTTTAAAAGAAAATGATCCTTACATAATAGACTCAATTGGTTGGGCTTATTATCTAACTGATGACTATGTAAAAGCAGAGACATATTTAAAGAGAGCTGTCGAGTTAATGCCAGATGACGCAATTGTGCATGACCACTATGGAGATATTCTTTGGAAGTTAGGAAGAAAAATTCAAGCAAGATATTTCTGGAAAAGTGTATTTAAAATGGAAGATGTAGATGAACAATTATTACAAAAAATAAATTCAAAAATGATTAAAGGACTCTAAAATGAACTACTCTAGAATAAAGTCATATGCTAAAATTAATTTAGCTCTAAATGTTACTGGAAAAACTTCTGGACTTCATCAAATTGAGAGTATTGTGGGATTTGTTTCGTTACATGATGTTATTTTAATTAAAAAAATTCAATCTAAAAAACATTTAATTTCATTTAATGGGAAATATTCAAAAAATATTTACAAAAAAAATACAATATCAAAGTTGTTAAAAATTTTAGAGAAAGAAAAGCTGCTTGCAGGTCATAGATTTGAGATAAGAATAAAAAAAAATATACCAACAAAATCCGGATTGGGAGGTGGATCAATGAATGCTGCAAATATATTAAAATATTTAATCAAGAAAAAGTTTATAAATCCCAGTAAAAGACAATTAATCTCAATTTGCAAATCAATAGGTTCAGATGTAGCTTTGGGTCTCAATTCTACTTTTATGGTTTTAAAATCTAATAATCATATTAAAGAGTTTAAGAATTGTAAAAAATTTTATGCCCTAATTGTTAAACCTATTTTTGGTTGCTCAACAAAAGAGATATATTCGAGCGTTGAAAAATTCTCAAAGCCCAAATTTAACAAACCCTCTAAGAAAATGCTTAGTTTTGATTATTTAAAAAAACTTGATAATTCTCTTGAGGTAATATCACTATTCAAGTTTCCAAAATTAAAAAATATTAAATATTTTTTAGAAAAATCTTCAAATAAGAGTTTTGTAAGAATGACTGGATCAGGTTCAGCAATTGTCGCATATTTCAAATCTGAAAAGTTATGCCATTTTGTTAAAAAAAAATTTAGTAGAAAATATAAAAACTGCTGGTGTAAAGTTGCAAAAACTATATAAATTCTTTTTTTTGTGCTATACGAAATTAGATTGGGGCGTAGCCAAGCGGTAAGGCACGGGTTTTTGGTACCTGCATCCTAGGTTCGAATCCTAGCGCCCCAGCCAAATATGAAAAACTTTTTTAATAAAATTTTCTCGAACTCAAAAAATCTTAACTCATTTAAGAATAATATCAAAAAACTTGAACTTACAACTCCAATTAAAAAAATTTTTGAGGCTATTAATTCTTACTCATCTGAAAGCGAAATTAGGTATGTTGGAGGTTGTTTAAGAAAAGTTTTAAATAATGAGAAAGTAGACGACATAGATTTAGCAACAAATTTAAATCCTTTTGAAGTTTCCAAAATCTTAAAAAAAGAAAATATTAATTTTTATGAGTCAGGAATTGAACATGGAACGATTACAGCAATAATAGATGACCATAAGTTTGAAATAACATCTCTAAGAGAAGACATTTTTACAGATGGTAGACACGCTAAAGTAAAATTTTCTAAAGATTGGAAAAAAGATGCTTTTAGGAGAGATTTTACAATTAATTCTATATACTCTGATTTAGATGGAAATTTATTTGATCCCTTTAATGGAAAAAAAGATATTGAAATAGGGCAGGTTAGTTTTATTGGCGATGCTGAAAAAAGAATTAAAGAAGATTATTTGAGGATATTAAGATACTTAAGATTCTTTTTAAATTATTCTAAACAACCTCACAAAGAAGAAGTAACAAAGATAATAAAAACAAATATTAATGGTATTTCCTTAATATCTAAAGAGAGGTTGTTAGATGAATTAAAAAAATTATTAAAATCAGACCAATTAGAAAAGTTATCCAAAGATAGATTCAGCATCGATTTAATATTACTAATTTTTCCAGAACTTAAAAACTTAAAAACTATCATTGATAAAATCAAAGTTAAGAAAAAATTATTTGTTGAATTAGATTTAATATTTGTTTTATTTTTAATGATAATAGATGAAACAGATAATTTAGAATATTTTTTATATAAATATAATATTTCAAAAAAAGAACAAAAAAGAGCTAACGTAATTAGTAACTTTTATAATGATAAAAAAGAGTCGAAAATTTTGAACGAAGCTAATTTAAATAGAGTTTTTTATTATAATGGTAAGCAAGCAGTATTAGATATTTTATATTTTAAAATTATAAAAACAAAGAAAGCAGATAAGAAGTTATTAAATTTACTAGAACTATATAAAAGTAAGACTACGCCTAGCTTACCTATTGGTGCCGATTTATTAATGGCTAGATATAAAATACCAGAGGGAAGGCAATTAGGGAGTACGCTTAAATTAATTGAAGAGGAATGGATAAGGAATAATTTTGAAATTTCAGATAAACAAATCGATAATATTGTTAAAGGTTAAAGATATTTGACGTTTTTTATTTCAAAGTTTTTTACTCCAGCAGGAGTATTTATCTCTACAAGATCATTTTTTTTTTTCCCAATAAGACCTTTGCCTATTGGTGATTGAAAAAATAACAATTTTTTTTTTAAGTCTGCCTCATCTTTTCCAACTATTTTATAATCTATCTTTTCACCAGTATCTAAATTTTCTAGAAAAACTGTGGCACCAAAAATTACTTTGCCATCATTATTTATTTTAGTAACATCAATTACATTTGCCCTTGCTATAATATCATTTATTTCTGTTATTCTTCCCTCGTTATGAGATTGCTCCTCTTTTGCAGCATGGTACTCAGCATTTTCTTTCAGATCTCCGTGGGACCTTGCTTCAGCAATTGCTGCAACTATTTCAGGTCTTTTTTTTTCTTTAAGAAAAATTAATTCCTCTTTTAATTTATTTAATCCATTTAAAGTAATTGGTTCTTTATCCATTTTATTTCCATTTTGCATAAGGAGGTAATGACATTAATATACCTTCAACATTACCACCTGTTTGTAAACCAAACTTCGTACCCCTATCATACAACAAGTTAAATTCTGCATATCTTCCTCTTTTAATAAATTGATTTTCTTTATCTCGAGAAGTCCATTTTTTTTTAATTTTTTTACTTATAATTTTTTGAAAAATAGACTCAAATGTAACACCAACATCTCTGACAAATTTAAAATTTTTTTCAAAATCATCTTTTTTATAATCAAAAAAAATACCACCAATTCCGCGTGGCTCTTTTCTATGGGGTAGATAAAAATATTCATCACACCACTTTTTATATTTTTTATAATATTTTTTGTCGTGTCGATTACACATATCCCTGAGAGTTTTGTGAAATTCATCTTTTTCTTTATTATCTTTTTTAGATGGCGTGACATCAATACCTCCGCCAAACCAATCAAAAGTAGTACAAATATATCTAGTGTTAAAATGCATAGCAGGGATTAAGGGATTTTTCATATGCATAACAACAGATATTCCTGATGCCCAGAACCTGGGATCTTTTTGAGCGCCAGGCACATTTTGTTGAAATTTTTTTGGAAATTTTCCATAAACTTTCGAAAAATTTACTCCCACTTTATCAAAAATTTTTCCATTTTTTAAAATTCTATATTCGCCACCACCTTCATTTTTTTTTAAATTTTTTTTCCATTCGGTCGATATAAAATTGATCTTGTTTTTTTCAAAATCACTGATAGTTTTGCAAATCATCTCCTGCAATGATTTAAACCAATTACTTGTTAATTTTTGTTTTATTTCTAAATCCATTTAAATTAATTTATTTTGCTTTAAGCACTCGGCCAATATTATGGCAACAGAAGAAGAGATGTTTAGAGAGCGCCTATTATTTTTCATTGGAATTTTTAGTCTATTGTTTATCATTTTATGCACATATTGAGGCACTCCTGCACTTTCTCTCCCAAATAAGATTGTATCATTTTTTTTAAATTTAAATTTTGTGTATGAGCCAAAGGCTTTTGTAGTCATAAGTATAATTCTTTGATTCTTTTTTTCATCAAAAAATTGATCGGAGCTTTCATAAAATTTAATTTCTTTTTCGTCCATATAGTCCATTACAACCCTTTTAAATCTTTTATCATTTAATAAAAATCCACAAGGCTCTATTATTTCCAATTTCGCCCCTAAACATGCGCACGTTCTTATGATAGCGGCAGTATTTTGTGGAATATCTGGCTCAAATAACGCGATTTTTGGCCCATCATTCATTGATTTCTGTGTCATTCTAACAGTAGTAAATTTAGTATTTTATATTATATGAAACCATATATTAAGTAATAATGATTGATTTTAGCATAATAATTTAAATGTCAGAAAAAAAGAGTAACAGAAGAGATTTTTTATTTACAGCTACTTATGCTGTGGGAGCTGTGGGAGCAGGGGCAGTAATTTGGCCAATGATAGATCAAATGAACCCAGACGCATCAGTAAAAGCATTAGCAAGTACTGAGGTCGATGTAAGTGCTGTTAATCCAGGGAAAACCATAACTGTGTTATGGAGAGGCAAACCAGTTTTTATCAGACGAAGAACTCCAGAGGAAATAGCTGAAGCTAAATCTGTAAAGATAGATGATTTAAAGCACCCAGAGAAAGACGAAGATCGAGCAAAAAATCCAGAGTGGCTTGTTATGCTAGGAGTTTGTACACATTTGGGTTGCGTGCCGTTGGATCAAAAAGGAGATTACAACGGATGGTTCTGTCCTTGTCATGGTTCACATTATGACACTTCAGGCAGAATTAGAAAAGGTCCAGCCCCAACAAATATGGAAATTCCAGAGTATAAATTTGTTGATGCCAACACAATTAAGATTGGATAATTTTTTATGAGTGATCACGAATACACACCAAAATCAAAAGTCGGGAAATGGTTTAATGATAGATTACCACTCTTAACTTTAGCAAACCATTTATCAGATTACCCAACACCAAAAAATTTAAATTATTGGTGGACATTTGGTGGAATTCTCACATTTTGTTTGATTACCCAAATTGTAACCGGATTAGTTTTAGCAATGCATTATATTGCGCACGCTGATATGGCGTTTCAAAGTGTCGAACACATAATGAGAGATGTGAATTATGGTTGGTTAATAAGATATATACATGCAAATGGAGCTTCAATGTTTTTTTTAGCAGTATATATTCATATCTTTAGATCTTTATTTTATGGCTCTTATAAATCGCCTAGAGAGGTAATATGGATTATTGGTATAATTATTTATCTTTTGATGATGGCAGCAGCTTTCTTGGGCTATGTTTTACCATGGGGACAAATGAGTTTTTGGGGAGCTACAGTTATTACAAATTTATTTAGCGCAATTCCTTTGGTAGGTGAAGGAATAGTAACATGGTTGTGGGGAGGGTATTCAGTCGATAATCCAACACTCACAAGATTTTTCACATTACACTACTTAATACCTTTTTTAATTTTAGGATTAGTTGTTTTACACATTTGGGCTCTTCATGTGCCAGGAAATAATAATCCAATTGGTATCGATGTAAAGAAACCATCAAAAGATACAGTCCCATTTCATCCTTACATAGTTATCAAGGATGGTTTTGCGCTGTTAATGTTTATGATTGTTTTCGCTTTTTTTGTTTTTTATACGCCAAATATCTTAGGTCACGCTGATAATTACATTGAAGCAAATCCTTTAGTAACACCAGCTCATATTGTTCCGGAGTGGTATCTGTTACCTTTTTATGCAATTCTGAGATCAGTTCCTGATAAACTTTTAGGTGTTATAGCGATGCTATCTGCTATTCTTATATTAGCTGCACTACCTTGGTTGGATACATCAAAAATTAGATCTGCAGTTTTTAGACCTTTATATAAACAATTTTATTGGATCTTAGTGGCTGATGTTTTAATTTTAGGATACGTTGGAGCTATGCCTGCAGAGGGCCTTTATTTGTTAGTTGCGAGGATTGCTACTGCGTATTACTTCCTTCATTTTTTAGTTGTGCTACCGATTTTAGGATTTAAGGAGAGGACAACGCCTGTTCCTTTGAGTATTACAGAACCTATTTTGGGTGGATCACCAAATCTTGCTGTGGTGAAAAAAAAGGACAGTTTTGAAAAGTAGTGAAAAATTTTTTTAGAATATCATTTTTATTAGCACTATTTCTTGGATTTCAATTCAATTCTATTGCAGCCGAAAAGGTTGAATATTTGAAAACAGATTGGAGTTTTAAGGGTCCTTTCGGAAAGTTTGATAGAGCTGCACTGCAAAGAGGATACCAAGTTTATCAAGAAGTGTGTTCTTCATGCCATTCAATGAAATATTTGAGTTACAGAAATTTAGTAGAAGAGGGTGGGCCTGAATTTTCGGTAGAGCAAGCAAAAGCTATTGCAGCTTCATTTGAAGTAAAAGATGGACCAAATGCAGATGGTGAAATGTTTATGAGACCAGGAAGGTTATCAGATAAATTTGTCATGCCTTACGATAATGAAAAAGCCGCTCAAGCTGCGAATGGTGGTGCATATCCACCTGATATGACTGTTTTAGTAAAAGCCAGAGGTGACGGAGTTGATTATATCTACTCACTTCTTCAGGGGTATGAGGACCCACCAGCTGGAGTGACTTTAGATGATGGTGTTTATTATAATAAATACATGTATGGAAATAAGATTAAAATGTCCAATCAACTTTCTGATGGTTTAGTAGATTACTCAGACGGCACTAATGCTTCTGTGGAACAAATGGCAAAAGATGTCACAACTTTTTTAATGTGGACAGCAGAGCCTCATTTAGAAACACGTCATAAAATGGGTTTTAAAGCAATAGTTTATTTAATTATTTTAACAGTTTTAGTTTATTTTAGTATGAAGAGAATTTGGTCACGTATTGAAACGAAAGTTTAAAACATCGCCGTCTTTAACAATATATTCTTTACCCTCTAATCTCATTTTTCCGTTTGTTTTAGAATTTACCCATCCATCATTTTCAACAAAATCATTATAAGAAATAGTTTCAGCTCTAATAAATCCTTTTTCAAAATCCGTATGTATTTCACCTGCAGCTTTCGGCGCTAAACAATTTTTTTGAATAGTCCAGGCCCTTGTTTCCTCAGGTCCTGAGGTAAAAAAAGTGTCTAATTCTAAAATTTCATAACCTTTTTGAATCAACATATCTAAACCAGTATCCCTTAAACCAATCATTTCCATATAATTTTTTCTTTCATCACTATCTAATTCATTAATTTGATTTTCAATATCAGCCGATATAATCAAAGTTTTTTCTAAACCAAATTTTTCTACAAATGACTTAGTATAATGGTTTCCGTTTTGGATACTTTTCTCATCAACATTACAAACAAATATTTTACGCTTTAAAGATAATAAACCACTTAAATTTAGTTGTTTTTTGCTAAATTCAGATTTTAAAACTGTTAAATCTTGATCATTATTAATTAAGTCCAACGAGCTTTCTAAAATTTTAATTTGATCGTCGTTTATATTTTTCTTGTTATTCTTCTCAAGCCTTTTTTGAATAGACTCTAAATCTGCTAGCTTCATTTCTGTTTCAATTATTTCAAGATCTCTGACAGGGTCAACTGTAGGATTTACATTTTGTATATCATTGGAATCAAAACATCTAATCATATGTATTACAGCGTCTACTTCTCTTATATGAGATAAAAATTTATTTCCCAAACCTTCACCTTTCGATGCACCTTTTACTAGACCAGCTATGTCAACAAAAGAAATAGTGGTAGGAATAATTTTTAATGATTTGGAAATTTTAGCTAAATTTTCTAATCGATAATCGGGTACGCTCACCATACCAATATTTGGATCAATTGTGCAGAATGGAAAGTTAGCTGCTTGAGCTTTATTTGAATTAGTCAATGCGTTGAAGAGAGTAGATTTACCCACATTCGGCAACCCTACTATCCCACATTTAAAACTCATTATTTGTTATTTACTGTACTTGAAAAAAGATCTAACTTTTTTTCTACAAGAAAAGAAATCGAGTCGTTAATATGTGTAGATATTCTTTCGATACCTAAAGTTTCATCTTCATCAAAATTTTGTAAAACATAATCTGCAACCTCAATACTTCCTTTTGGCTTACCAATACCTATCCTTACCCTAGAATAATCTTTGCCAATAAATTTATCGATCGATGCAATTCCATTATGCCCTGCGCTTGATCCTCCAAATTTAGCTTTGATTTTTCCAAATTCTACATCAAGATCGTCATGAAAAACTATTACATCCTGAGCATCAATTTTAAAATATTCAATAAGTTCTCTTATACAAATTCCAGAATTATTCATAAACGTCAGAGGTTTTATGGCATAAACTTTTTCATTTCCAATATTACCAGTAGTTAATAATCCCTTAAATTTTGGTTTTTGTTTCGATAAACTAAATTTTTTATTAATAGAGTCTATGATTTTAAATCCAACATTATGTCGATTGTTTTCACTGTCTGGCGTTGGATTACCCAATCCTACAAATAAAAGCATAGATTTATCGATTAATTTTCAATTAGTTGATTATTTTTTTTCTTCAGCGGGTTTTTTATCGTCAGGTTTTTTATCATCACCTTCTTTTTTGTTACCCTTCTCACCTTCAGAGGCAGCTTTATCTCCATCCGCCGCAGATACAGTTGCACCTTCTGCGCTCTCTCCATCCTCTGCAGTCTCAGCTTCAGCGGGTTTTTCAGGTTCTTTCATTACCGTTGGAGCTGCCAAAGTTGCTATTACGAAATCTCTTCCTTGAATAGTTGGAATAACTTCAGGGTCCAGTTTAACTGAAGAAATTTTAAAACTTTCTCCAATATCGACACCTTCAAGATCTATCGTCAAATTTTCTGGTATTTTTTCACTTGGACATTTTAACTCTACTTTTCTTCTAACAATATTTAATACACCACCTTTTTTTAATCCTGGAGATTTTTCATGATTAATAAAATTTACTGGTATCTCGATTTTGATTTTTACTCCTGGAAGAACTCTTAAAAAATCAACATGAATAGGTTCATCATTTAAAATATGATACTTAATTTCCCTTGGTAATACGTTTTGTTGATTCCCATTGACGTTTAACGAAATAATGTTTGAAAAAAAATTTTCTTTTTCAATAAAATTTTTAAGTAATTTTTTTGATACTGATATTTTCTGATTATCTTCTTTTCCACCATAAATTATTGCAGGAATTTGACCGCTATTTCTTATCGCGTTCAATTGTCCCTTTGTAGAATTATTTCTAATATTTACTTCAAGTGAATTCATAAAGAAAAGCTTTTTAACTTATGACAACAAATAATCAAGTAATTTATTTAAATAAATCTGATACTGAAGTTGAATTAGAAATTCTTTTTATTGCTTCACCCATAAGGCTTGAAATTGACAAAACCTCAATATTCTTAACATTTTTAGTTTTTGTGACATTATCGATGGTATCAGTGATAACTAAATTTTTTATAACTGAATTTTTTATTTTTTTTACTGCCTCTCCACTTAAAACTCCGTGAGTGATATAAACGTAAACTTCTTTTGCACCTCTTGATTTCAAAGCTTTCGCCGCATTTACAATTGTACCCCCTGAATCAATTATATCATCAACAATAATGCAAGTTTGATCTTTTACGTCACCGATAACATTCATTACTTGCGATTGACCAGGTTTTGGCCTTCTTTTATCAACAATAGCCAATCCAACATTTAAAAGTTTTCCTAGAGCTCTAGCTCTTTCAGTCCCACCAACATCGGGAGCCACACAAATTATTTTTTTACTTTTTATTTTCTTTCTTGCATGTCTAGCAAAAATTGGGGTAGAAAAAAGGTTATCAACAGGAATATCAAAAAAACCTTGAATTTGTCCAGCATGTAAATCTACAGTAACAACTCTGTCTGCTCCAGCAGTTGTAATTAAATTTGATACAAGTTTTGCAGAGATGGAAGTTCTTGGGACAACTTTCCTATCCTGTCTAGCATATCCGAAATATGGGATGACAGCAGTTATATTTTTTGCTGAAGATCTCTTAAGTGCATCAATACATAACAGTAACTCCATTAAATTATCATTTGCCGGAGATGAAATTGACTGAATGATGAAAATACTATTCCCTCTGATGTTTTCATTTAACTCGGTATAAATTTCACCATCTGCGAATTTCCGAATACTAGAATTTACTAATCTTGTATTTAAATACTTAGCAATACTTTTACTCAATATTTTATTGCTATTTCCAGTTAATAACTTCATTGAAAAGCCTAATTAATCATAATTAAAGAAATATTTCTACCATAATCATCATAATTTGAATTTAAAGACTGTCTTGCGCTAAAAAAATTATTTTTTTTATTAAAAGTATCAATATTTATCATGTCAATTTTCGAAATATTCATCAATTTTATTTGGAACTTTATAAAATTAGGTAAGTCAAAATATATTATACCTTTTTTTTTTTTGAAAAAAATTGAGTTTTTTTTATTTTTTTTAAGAAATTTTTTTTTAAGGTCCTCTCTAACATTGTAACTTTTTTGGGAGATACATGGACCAATAACAGCAGTTATATTATTTTTTTTACAACCTTTCTTAATCATAAAATTTATAACCTTAGATACAATTCCTTTGAAAGCTCCTTTCCAACCAGCATGAATTACTGCTATCATATTTTTTTGCTTATCGTAAAGCAATATTGGTGCACAATCTGCGGTCAAAACTGCAATTGGTAATTTAACGAGATTTGTAATAATTGCATCTGCTTTTACTTTTTTTAAATTATGAGGATACTTATCTAAAAAAACAAATTTATTGCTGTGTTTTTGATGAAGTAAAAAAATATTCTTTGAACTTTTACAAATCCTTTTTTTAACAATATTCAAATTTTTGATTATATTTGTTTTTTTATCTTTTGATCCAGGTCCACAATTTAAACTTTTGTAAATACCATTAGATTTTCCTCCAACTCTATTAAAAAAACCATGTCTAATTTTATTAAATTTCGATAATTTTTTTGAGACGATCAATTAAAATCCTAACTTATAATTATTATTTTGTTTTTTTATAAACATTACTTTAAATATTTTGCCCATTTGATTCTCATCAATTAACTTTTTTAATCTATAGTATATGTCTGCTTTTTTTGAAAAACTTTGATTTTTAGATATAATTTCAGCTCTTTTTTCAATACCCATTTTCATTAAAAAATCTCTCTGAGTTGTTATTTTATCATTCACACCCCCCAATTGTTTAATTAGTTTTTTGAATAGAGAGAAATTTATGTTGTGTGTGATATCAGATTTCCCTATGTTTTTTAACATATCAGAATATTTATGATTCGATATTGCTCTAAGTGTATTTTTCATTTTTTTTTCAAAATATCCATAATCAATAATAAGTACTCCACCATTATTCTTTTTAATAAACTTAGTGATATTTTTAAGATATTCTAAACCGTGTGAAGAGTATTCGATAAAGTTTTGATTTTTAGAGATATTAAAATTAATTTTCTTTTCGAATTTTTTCATATTAAATTTTTTATTAAAAAAAAACACTTTTTTATCTCTCTGGATCTTTACGTGTCTTTCGAACCATAAGTTTTTATCTTTTATAAATTGTTTTATTGCTATTGAGTCAAAAAATTCATTTGCTACAAAAATTGTTGGTATTTTTTCAATTTTTTTTAAATTCGAAATCCAAATTATTTTTTTTATTTTTAGTTCTTTCCTTTGAATTTTAATCAGTTTAGGGCTTTTTTCATGAATTATAATATTACAAGTTTTAAAAAAGTCAGGAAATCTCCCAAAAGTTTCTATTAAAATCTTCATCATAGAACCATTGCCCGCTCCAAGTTCAACCACATTGAATTTTTTTGGTGAACCTAAATTTTTCCATAAACCTATAATCCAAATACCAATCATCTCTGAAAACATTCTAGATATATTAGGAGATGTTATGAAATCTCCTTCACTCCCAAAAGGATTTTTTCTCATATAATATCCGATTTTTTTATCGTATAAAGAAAGATTAATGAATTTGTCTAGAGGAATACTATAATTTTTTTTTGAATTCATATTTTGTAAAAATTAAATAACACCCAATTGTTAAAAATATTAAACTTATAATTTGCCCCATAGTTAAATTTAATAAGACATAACCTAACTGTTGGTCCGGAACCCTTAAAAATTCAATTACGAATCTAAAACAAGAATAAATTATCAAAAACATTGCTGAAACTATGCCAGGAATTTTTAATGACATTTTACTTTTTAAATACATAAGTATTATAAACAACAAAATTCCCTCAAAAAAAGCTTCATAAAGCTGGGAAGGGTGACGATACAAGTTATCCACTTTTAAAAATTTTACTCCCCAAGGCAAACTGGTTTCAATGCCGTATAGTTCAGAATTAATAAAATTAGCTACTCTTCCAAAAAAAATTCCGATTGGAGCAACACTTGATACAACATCAAGATAAGTATAAGGATTTTCATTATTTTTTTTTGCAAACCAAAAGCTGGCAATAATAACTCCTATGAGTCCTCCATGAAATGACATGCCCCCTTGCCAAATTTTGAAAATTTCCAATATATTATTCAAATAATAGTTAAAGTCGTAAATTATTACGTACCCAATTCTTCCTCCAATTATTATACCAAGAATAAGATAAGTTATGTAATCATCAAATTTTACTTTTAAATCGTAATCTTCAATTAAAAATTTTTTAGCTACTATCCAACCTATTAAAATTCCAAAAATATATGACATTGAGTACCATCTAAACTCTAAAGAAAATATGCTAAAAGCGACTGGGTCAAAATTATTAATGAACATTTTAAATTATAATAATAAGATATAGATATAATAACTTAATTAATAAATATATGAAAAATTCAAAATTTGTATTTGATAAAATAACAAAACTGTTAGAACAAGGTTTAATTTCCTCAAGGGATCTAACTAATGAGATGGTTAACGTTTTAAAATCAAAAAGAGATGAAATTGTATTTAAGATGAAGCTAACTAGCAAAGATGAATTTGATGTCTTATCGAAAAGAGTGGAGATATTAGAAAAGAAAATAGAAAAAAATCAAGTTAAAACAAAAAAATCTAAACAGGTAAAAAAATCTTAACCTCTAGACCATTCAAAGATGATTTACTTAATTTTATATTTCCACCGTGAGATCTAATAATATCCGAGGCTATTGAAAGACCCAAACCTACACTTGATTTTGAATCCGCTCTTCCTTTATCAATTTTATAGAAAGGTTTAAAAACATTTTCATACTCATTTTCTGGTATACCTGGTCCGTCATCCTCAACTTTAATAACTAAATTTGTTTTTTTCTTTGAGAGTTCTATATTTAGTTTATTTCCATACTTAATCGAGTTTTCAATGAGATTATTTAAACATCGTTTAATTAAGTTTTTTCTTCCATTTAAATAAACCCTTGATGGAATTTCTTTGGTTATGTTATTATTATTATACTTTTTTATAATTTCTATAATTAATTCACCAAGATCAAAAAGCTCATCTTTCTCAATAAATGACGAACTAGTAAACTGTAAATACTCATTCAGCATTTTTTCCATTTCATTAATGTCCTCAGTTAATTTATTAGCTAAAGACTTATCTTTTATAAATGCTGTTTGTAATTTCATTCTCGTTAAAGGAGTTCTTAAATCATGACTAATTCCAGATAACATTTCTGATCTTTGATTGAGATGTCTTACTATTCTTTTTCTCATTCTGTCAAATTCATAACCAGCTTGACGAATTTCTGCTGCTCCTGAGGGTTTAAATTCGTCGACATTTTCACCCCTTCCAAATTTTGCGGCAGCTTTTGCCAAAGCTGTTATCGGCCTAGTTTGGTTTTTGAGAAAGATTAAAGAAATTATTACAACTATAAAAGCTGGTACAGTAATCCATAATCCAAACAATCTAGCTGAGGTGCTTGTAAGCCTATCCTTAGGAATTATGAACTTAAAATATCCATTTTTATATTTAATTCTAAGATCAACAAGTTCTTTGTAGTTTGTTGTGTTAAACCAAAAAATTTCCGATCCAAATTTTGATTTTAATTCCCTCCTTAATGTTCTATCTATTGGACTAAACCATCTTTCATTGAAAAAAAAATTAAAATTTTTGTCCTCAACAAACTCTATATTTAAATCTTGATATAAAGAAAAGATGTTTGTAATTTCATTTTTTTCGTAAATATCATTTTTATATACCTCAATAAAAGTTTGTATTTCACCTACCAAAGCTCTGGTCATACCTTTATTGGTTTTTATCCAAAGACTATCAAAAAAAACAATAGTGATTGTTAATTGAATTAAAATTACTGGTATAGCAACAATAAGAAGAGCCCTATAAAACAATCTTTTTGGTAATAAACTTTTAAAATATTTACTCAATCCATAAAACATAGCCTGCACCTCTAATTGTTTGAAGAAACTTCGGATTCTTTGGATTTATTTCAATTTTTTTTCTTAATCTTGTAATGATTACATCGATTGATCTTTCTTTTTCTAAATCAATTAATTTACCTATTTCTTCTCTTGCAAATACTTTGCCTGGGTTATTAATCATTTCTTTTAATATAATTTTCTCGGTATTATTAATCTTATATTCTAAATTATTTTGAAAAATTATTTGTTTGTTTAAATCAATTTTTATGTTTTGAAATTCAATAATTCTTTTTAAATTATTTTGCTTAGTTTTATCTATTATGTTTTTAATTCTTAAATCAAGTTCTTTTGGTTCAAATGGTTTTGGCAAATAATCATCTGCTCCCATTTCTAAACCTTCGATTCTTTCACTTGGCTCTCCCCTAGCGGTTAATAGTATTACAGGTGTATTGATAGTTTTTTTGAATTCTTCTAAAAAATCAAGACCACTTTTGCCAGGCATCATTATATCTAAGATAATTAAATCGAATTTTATGATTTCTATTTTTTTAGATGCATCTTCAGCTGTATTTGCAGTCGTGACTAAGTATTTTTTTTCATTTAAATATTTTTTCAACAATGACCTAATCCCCTCATCATCATCTACTATCAAAATATGTGCAATAAATTTATCCATTTATTATTCTGTTTAAAACTTCATCAAAGCTCAAAACTTCTTGTGAACTTGAACTAAGAAGAGCTTTATAGATCCTTTTTTTTTGTACCTCAAATATTTCCTTAAAAATTTTTTTTCCTTTTTCATTTAAAAAAACATGTTTCACTCTTGTGTCATTCTGGTCTTTGTTAAAGAAAATTATTTCGAGTTTGATTAAGTCTTTCAAAACTCTATTTAAACTTTGTTTGGTTACCTTAAGTTTCCTCAAAAGTTCTGATATAGAAATTCCTTCATACATAGATATTAGATGAATAGTTTTTTGATGGGCCAGCCCAATTTGGTATTTACTAAGAACTCCCTTTGAGTCCGCAAAGGTTTCTCTATAACTTATAAATAATTTTTCAATTAAATGTTTTAATTGTTCATCTTTTAAATATAAAAGCTCTTTCATCACAGGTAAGTTATATTGACATATTATATATACACAGATATTTTTCAGTAATATTTTTAAATTTCATACATGATACCTTACGATAAAAGATCTGGTAAAATATGGTACAACGGCGAATTAGTAGATTGGTCGAATGTTAAAGTACATGTTTTGAGCCACGGATTACACTATGCCAGCTGCGTTTTCGAGGGAGAGAGAGTTTATGATGGCTCAATCTTCAAACTAGAGGAACATACTTCAAGATTTTTTTATTCTGCAAAAAGAATGGGCTTTAAAATACCTTACACTGAGCAGGAAATTAATGCTGCATCAAATACTATCATTAAAAATCAAAAAGTTGAGAATGGGTATGTAAGACCAGTCGCCTGGAGAGGAAGTGAGATGATGGCAATATCAGCTCAACACACTAAAATTCACGTTGCAATAGCAACTTGGGAATGGGGTTCTTATTTTGATCCAAAATTAAAAATTGAAGGTATTAAATTGAATATTTCAAATTGGAGAAGACCAGCTCCAAACACGATACCATGGGATACTAAAGCCTCTGGACTTTATATGATTTGCACACTGTCAAAACATGAAGCAGAAAAAAATGGTTTTACTGACTCTCTAATGTTAGATCACGAAGGTAATATTGCTGAAGCAACTGGAGCAAATGTTTTTTTTAAAGATACTAATGGAGAGCTGCACACACCAACTCCAGACTCTTTTTTAGATGGAATTACAAGACGAACTGTGATTGAAATTGCAAAATCAAAAAAAATAAAAGTTCATGAAAGAAAAATTAGTCCCGAAGAATTAAAGAATTTTGTTGGATGTTTTTTAACCGGAACTGCAGCAGAGGTGACCCCAGTGTCATGTATTGCTGAAAATCAATTTAAAGTTTGCGATTTAATAATTGGTCTTAACGAGAGTTATCAAGAATTAGTTAGAAAGAAAAAAGCAGCTTAATCTTTTTTATCCTCTGAAATAGCATGATCAATTCCTTTTCGCATATATTCATATCCTGTAAAAAGTGTTAAGGCTGCAGAAAGCCACAATAGAATTATCCCTATAGTTTGAGCATTATAATCTTGAAAATCTATGATTTTATTCCCGGTTTCTCCAGAAAGTAAAAGTCCAATAGAAACCATTTGTAATACAGTTTTTAATTTTGCAAGATTTGAAACTGGTAATTTAATTTTTCCTTTAGCTAAAAATTCTCTTAATCCTGATATCAAAATTTCTCGGGTTAAAATTATGATTGCTGCTATAACTTCATAATTTTTAATAGTCCCGTCCATTACCAAAAGTATTAGCGCAGTCGCAACAATAATTTTATCTGCTATGGGATCAAGTAATTCGCCAAGTTTAGATTCTTCACCGAGAAATCTAGCAAGCATACCATCTAAAAAATCTGTAAAAGATGCAACTATAAATAAGATTAATGCTGTTAAATCTCCATAAAAACCAGGTAAATAAAAAGCCAATACAAAAAAAGGAACAATTAAAATCCTGCCCACAGTAAGTATGTTGGGTATTTTTTTAAGCATATTTTTTTTTATTCATGAAAAAAATTATATATCTTTTTTGCGACTTTTACTTCAACACCATCTACAGATTTTATTTCATCAAGACTAGCTGATTCAACTGCTCGCGCAGATCCAAAATGGTTTAAAAGTGCCCTTTTTCTAATAGAACCAATCCCGTCTATTTGATCTAGCAAAGATTTACTCATTCCTTTTTTTCTTTTTGACCTGTGAGCGCTAATTGCAAATCGATGGGATTCGTCACGAATTCTTTGAAGAAAAAATAAAGTAGGATCATTTTTTGTAAATTTGACCTCTTTACCGTTATGAAAAAAAGTTTCATTTCCACTATTTCTAAATTTACCTTTTGCTATAGCAATAATAGGAATGTCGTGAAGTCCCAATTCATTTAGGGTTTCTCTTGCTACAGAGTATTGTCCTTTTCCACCATCAACCATGACTAAATCTGGAAATGACAAATAATTATCTTTCTCTTGGACTGCTCTTTTAAACCTTCTACTCAATACTTCACGCAACATTCCATAATCATCTTGTTCATTTTTCTTGTTTTTTATATTAAATTTTCTATATCTTTTTTTTATAAAACCTTCATCTCCATAAGCTATTAAAGCACCAACACTATTGGTTCCCTGGATATGACTATTATCATAAACTTCAATTAGATTTATATTTGTTTCCAAATTAAATTTAGTAGTTACCGCTTCAAATAATTCTCGGTTATTCTGGCTTTCATAAAGTTTTCTATTCAAACTATCTTTAGCGTTTTTAACAGCTTGATTAATTACTTTTAACTTGGAGCCTTTTTTAGCCACAGAAATATTAATCTGCTTACCTTCTTTTTGTGAAAGTGTCTTTTCAATTAATACCTTTTCTTTAATTTCCTCAGATAAAATTATTGATGATGGGACACTTTTATTTTCATAAAATTGTGAAACAAAAGAATTTATTATATTACTTAATCTTTCATCAGGGTCGTGTTTTGGAAAAAAAGCTTGATTACCCCAGTTTTGTTTTGATCTATAGAAAAAGACCTGGATACAAGTTTTGCCCGATTCTTTATACCCTGCTATTACATCTGCCTCGATCAAGTTTGCTTCATTAATTCTTTGTGAGGATTGAATAATATTTAAAGATTTAATCCTATCTCTTAGAATTGTTGCTTTTTCAAAATCTAAATCCCCACTTGCCTTTTCCATTTGATCAGAAAGACTTTTTTGTATTTTTCTTGATTTGCCAGATACAAATTCTATTGCATCATCTACTGTTTTTTTGTAATCCTCTTTTTTTATAAAACCAACGCAAGGTCCTGAACATCTTTTAATTTGGTATAAAATACATGGGCGCTCTCTATTTTTAAAAACTGTATCATCGCAAACTCTTAAGTGAAAAATTTTTTGTATCATTTTAATTGTCCAATTGGCTGAACCTGCAGATGCAAAGGGTCCGAAGTAAAAACCCTCATTTGTTTTTTTTCCACGATGTCTTCTTATCTGTGGCCATTTTTCTTTATTACTAATAAAGATAAATGGAAAAGATTTATCATCTCGTAACAAAATATTAAATTTAGGTTTATGTTTTTTAATTAAATTTGCCTCAAGAAGTAGTGCTTCACTTTCATTTGATGTAGTCGTTATCTCTAGTTTTCTAGTTTGTGAGAGCATTCTCTCAGTCCTAATAATATGATTTTTTTCAGCTACATAGCTTTTCAGTCTATTTGGTAAATTTTTTGCTTTACCAACGTAAAGTATATCTCCTTTATCATTTAGCATTCTATAGACCCCAGGTAATTTAGGAATAAGAGCGAGTTCTTTTTTAATTACTTCTTTTCCTATTTCAGAACTTATCATGACTTCTTTTTTTGGTAATTTGAATACCAACTGATGAACAGTCTTTTAAAATCTCTAATTTTTCAATTTTTAACATTATCTTACCAATCCTTTTGTCTTTAAATAATTCATCAAAAACTGCCTCTGCAAGGGACTCTAAAAAATTGTAGTGTTTCTTTTTGACTAATTTTGTTATTAATTTAACCACTGTTCCATAGTTTACTATGGACTTAATGTCTTTATCGTTAGTAGGTTTTTTATCCTCATAGTCAATTTCAAGACTAAATTTAATTTTTTGGGATTTCTCTTTTTCAAAATCATAATAACCAAGTTTAAGATCTAAAATAAGTTCATTAATTAAAATTTTTTTCTCGTAATTAAACAGGCTTTTTGATTTATCAATCTTTATTATTCTAAGATTATTTTTTTTCATTCTTTACCACCCATTATATCCGGTGTTTGCCAGTTTAAACTTTGTCCACTATCAATTGCTAAAACCTGACCTGTAATAGAGCTGTTTTTTATAAAAAAGTCAACAGCACTACAGATTTCATTAACATTAACTTGTTGTTTTAACGGCGTGGCAAAATACTGTTTTTTAAAGTGTTTTTCAGTTTGTCTTTTATTTTTAATTGTTGGACCTGGAGCTATACCATTGACACGTATTTTAGGTGCTAAACTCATTGCACTTGTTTTAGTTAAAGTATAAAGGCCCGTTTTACTTAATGTATATGAAAGAAAGTAAGGTGTTAATTTAAAGACTCTTTGGTCAATAATGTTAATTATATTATTATTCTTTCCTCTAGTATTTTTGGCAAAACCTTTTGATAGCAATGCAGGGGCTTTAAGATTTGCATTTAAATGAAGATCCCAACTTTTGACTGAAAAATTTTCCAATTTATCGTTTTCAAATAAGGAGGCATTATTAATTAAACAGTCAAAATATTTTAATTTTATTTTTGAAAATTTAATAATTTTATCAACATCATTTTCTTTGCCTAGATCTGCTTTTACTAAATAAACAATAGTATCATTCTTTTTCAATTCTTTTTTAAGCTTTTCTGCTTTAGCTTTAGATTTATTATAGTGAATTACAATTTCAATTTTTGGGCCTGATAATTTTTTCGCTATTGCAGCACCTATTCTGGTCGCTCCTCCAGTAATAATTATTTTCCGTGCTTCCATTTTTTATCTCTTTTTTTTGTTACTTTAGTGCCAGGCATACCCATGGTTGATCTACCTTTTGGGTAAAGTTTATTTTTCACATCGTACTGTCTTATTTTTGGATTTAATGTAATTTCTAATTCTGTGCTCTCTAATTTTCTTATTTCATCTCTTATTTTTGCAGCTTCTTCAAACTCCAGATTAGAAGCAGCTTCCTTCATTTTTTTGTCCAAAGCTTTAAGATGTTTCTTTAAATTTCCACCAACATTTGAGCCCTCACTAATTTTAACATAATCTTTCTCATAAACACTTTGCAAGATATCACTAATTTCTTTTTTGACTGACTTAGCATCTATTTTATGTTTTTTGTTATAATCTAATTGAATTTTTCTTCTTCTGTCTGTTTCTTGAATTGCCTTTTTAATACTTTTAGTTTCCTTATCAGCATATAAAATTACCTTACCTTCAACATTCCTTGCAGCTCTTCCAATTGTTTGAATTAGAGAGGTTTCTGATCTTAAAAAACCTTCTTTGTCTGCATCTAAAATCCCTACTAAAGCACATTCAGGGATATCTAAACCTTCTCTTAATAGGTTTATACCAACAAGAACATCAAAAACTCCCATTCTTAAGTCTCTCATGATTTCTATTCTCTCTAATGTATCTATATCTGAGTGAAGGTATCTAACTTTAACCCCATTTTCATGAAGGTATTCTGTTAAATCTTCAGCCATCTTTTTTGTTAGAGTAGTAACTAAAACTCTATGATTTTTTTCAATTACTTTTTTGCACTCATGCATTAGATCGTCCACTTGATTTTTTGCAGGTCTTATTTCAACTGGTGGATCAATCAATCCAGTAGGTCTAATTACTTGATCGATAAATTTCCCCTTAGTTTGCTCCAATTCCCATGGGCCAGGTGTAGCTGAGACAAATACAGTTTGAGTTCTCATTAAATCCCATTCTTCAAATTTTAATGGTCTGTTATCCATACACGATGGAAGTCTAAAACCATATTCAGCCAGAGTACTTTTTCTTGATCTATCACCTTTGTACATTCCATTAAGTTGTGGAACTGTAACATGGCATTCATCAACAAAAATTAATGTATTGTCTGGAAAATATTCAAAAAGGGTGGGAGGCGGTTCACCCGGTTTTCTTCCAGATAAAAATCTAGAATAATTTTCAATTCCAGCACAAGATCCTGTTGCTTCTATCATTTCAAGATCAAATTTTGTTCTCTCCTCTAATCTTTGTGCTTCAAGTAATTTATTTTCTGCTTTATGTCTCTTCAGAGTAATTTCTAACTCTTTCCTAATGTTAATAACTGCTTGTTCGATAGTTGGCTTAGGAGTAATGTAGTGACTGTTGGCATAGACTTTAACTAAACTTAATTCTCTAACCTGATCACCAGTTAGAGGATCAAACTCCTCTATTTTTTCAAGTTTATCTCCAAATAAACTTAATCTCCAAGCTCTATCCTCTAAATGTGATGGAAAAATCTCTAGATATTCACCTCGAGCTCTGAATGTGCCCCGATAAAAATTTTGATCGTTACGTTTGTATTGAAGTGCTACTAAAGATTTAATTATTTGTTCTCTATTGTAATCGTAATTTTTTTGAAGGCTTAGGGTCATCTTACTGTATGCTTCAACTGAACCCAAACCATATATACACGACACACTTGCAACTATTAGTACGTCATCTCTTTCAAGAAGAGATCTCGTTGCTGAATGTCTCATTCGATCTATTTGTTCATTGATAGATGCCTCTTTCTCAATATAGGTATCTGATCTAGGAACGTATGCCTCTGGTGTATAATAATCATAATAGGAAACAAAATATTCTACTGCGTTATCTGGAAAAAAAGTTTTCATCTCCCCATAAAGTTGAGCTGCCAAAGTTTTATTTGGGGCCAAAATTAAAGCTGGTCTATTTGTGGCCTCAATAACTTTTGCCATTGTAAATGTTTTCCCAGAG
Organism: uncultured Pelagibacteraceae bacterium; assembly: GCA_902516425.1. GTDB lineage: Bacteria > Pseudomonadota > Alphaproteobacteria > Pelagibacterales > Pelagibacteraceae > Pelagibacter. The sequence goes on along the minus strand of CABXYE010000003.1, from coordinate 35,870 downwards.
CCTGTAACACCAAGTAGAACTTGATTAAATGCCTCCTTATTAGCTCCATTCACTAATTTTTTGATAGCTTCAGGCTGATCTCCTGCCGGTTTAAAATCTGATTTAATTTTGAATCTTTTTCCTCCTTCAAGTTTTCCACTGATTTTTGGATTTTTACTCTGAATATCTGTAATTAAATCTTGATAAGTATTTTCCATATATTAAGAAAGTAGTAGAATAAAATTATATTTCAATGAGCATTATATCAGACAATTTAAAGAGAATTAAACCTTCGCCAACAATTGCTGTAACCCAGAAAGCAAGAGAACTGAGAGCAGCAGGCAAAGATGTGATTGGTTTAGGCGCTGGTGAACCAGACTTTGATACTCCTGATAACATTAAAAATGCAGCGATTAGAGCAATTAAAAAAGGAGATACTAAATATACTGCAGTCGATGGCACCCCATCATTAAAAAAGGCAATTATTGGAAAATTTAGAAGAGAAAACAAATTAAATTATTCAACTGATCAAATTACAGTAGGCACCGGGGGCAAACAAGTTCTTTATAATACTTTTATGGCAACATTAAATAAAGGTGATGAGGTTATAATTCCAGCGCCATTTTGGGTTTCATATCCAGACATGGTTCTTTTAGCTGGAGGAAAACCAAAAATAATAAAATGTACAGAAAAAGAGGGTTTTAAATTAACAACAAAAAAACTTAAAAAAGCAATTTCTAAAAAAACTAAATGGATCATCTTAAATTCACCATCAAACCCTACTGGAGCAGGATATTCAAAAAAAGAAATTCAAAACCTTGCGAAAGTTTTAACTAGAAACAAAAAAGTTTATATCTTAAGTGATGATATTTACGAACACGTTAGATATGATAACTTTAATTTTTTTACAATTGCTCAAATTTCAAAACTCAAAGATCGAACACTCACTATGAATGGTGTTAGTAAATCTTATGCGATGACTGGATGGAGAATAGGGTACGCAGCAGGACCAAAAGACATAATTAAAGCCATTGGAAAAATTCAATCACAGTCAACCTCAAACCCTTCCTCTATTAGTCAAGCAGCTGCTGTTGAAGCATTAAATGGAAAGCAGGGTTTTATCAAAAAGAGATCAAATGCTTTTAAGCAAAGAAGAGATTTTGTAGTTAAAAGTTTAAATAGCATTAAAGGTATTAGTTGTCTTAAACCTAATGGAGCATTTTATGTATTTCCAAGCTGCAAAGGATTGTTAAATAAAAAAACAAGATTAAAGACTGATACTAATTTTGTTCAAAGATTGCTTGAGCAAGAAAATGTTGCTGTTGTCCAAGGTTCTGCTTTTGGATTAGATGGCTATTTCAGAATTTCTTATGCTACATCAATGAAAAATTTAAAAAAAGCAATGTTGAGAATTAAATCTTTCTGTAATTCCCTGAACAAATAATTATTTTTGATTTAAAATCTTTTTTGCTGTCTTTGTTTTTTTTATCCAATAATTTGGAATAGAATTTTCACCTTCTAAAGCGGCAAAGTATGCTCCAGTAAAATTTGCTCTTGAACAATTACAACCACCACCTTTTATTGTTTTTAATATAGCATCTTTATAATTTTTTGAATTAATGATTGTATATATTGAACTATTAAAAGTTCCTGGATAGCTACAAGCCATACCCAACTTCTTTATAACAGTTGGATTAAATTTTGATTTAAATTTTTTTATTTTTTTTATGTCATTAACAATTATCTTAAAAAAAGAATTTCTATTAAATTTCTTGATGAATTCTTTGACCGGGTCTTTTGCGCCCTTTAATGCAAAATCTATTAAGTAAAATTTTGCAAGCGCGTATTTAAAACTTATCTTTGAAACTGTTACAATTTTAAAAATTTTTTCTAAACTTTTAAAATCAAAGCCATATAGATAGTATGGAAGAGTAGCGCAAAAACCATCTGACTCATTAACTTTTACACCTCCAGTAATCTTTCTTTTTAATTTGATATTATTTACCGTCTCTATAATATTTTGATGTATCCATGGTCCTTTGATCATACCACGCCAGTCTTTGACTTTTTTATATTTAGATCTCAATTTTAAATTTTTCCAATATTTGCTTCCAGGGCCAAAGTCCTTAAGGATATTTTTTTTAAAACGCTGTTCTATATTTTCGTGTTCCTCTAGCAGTGTATTAAACATAACCTGGCTAATTTCGTTGTAACCAGATACTTTTCCGGTTTTTATATCATAGAAAGGACTTTTATTTTTTTTCAAAAAAGAAAAGTCTTTTTTACCCTTAATATAATTGCTTAATTTTTTTTGATCATATACCCAATGTAATGGCCTTGCCGCTGCATCAGCAACAGTAGCACCTAATAAAACATGGAGATTATTTTTCACTTTAATGAGATAAAAACTTTTCAGCCTCTAGCGCTGCCATACATCCCATGCCAGCAGCGGTTACCGCTTGCCTAAATGTTTTATCTTTTACGTCTCCAGCTGCGTAAACACCTGGTACATTAGTTTCTGTTGAATCTGGTTTTGTTATTAAATAACCCTCATTATCCATACTGAGCTGATCTTTAAACAGTTGAGTTGCAGGGTCATGACCAATAGCAATAAAAACACCGTCTAATTTTATTTCGTCAATTTTATTCGTTTTAACATTTTTGACTTTTATTCCTTTTACATTTTTTGGATCTTTATCCCCGATTACATCCTCAACAACAGTATCCCAGATAATTTCAATTTTTTTATTTTCCATAAGTTTCTTTTGAAGCATTTTTTCAGCTCTTAAGCTATCTCTTCTATGAATTAATTTTACTTTTGATGCAAATTTTGTAAGAAACATTGCTTCCTCAACAGCCGCATTACCTCCACCTACAACAGCAACTTCTTTATCTTTAAAGAAAAAACCGTCACAAGTTGCACATGCCGATACACCAAATCCTCTAAATTCTTGTTCAGATTTAATATTTAACCATCTAGCTTGGGCCCCTGTGGAAATTATTATACTATCAGCCGTATATTTTTGACCAGTGTCACCTACAGCCTCAAAGGGTGTTGTTTTTAAATTTACTGAACTTATATGATCCTCAATCATTTCTGTTCCAACGGCCTTTGCTTGATCTCTCATTTGATCCATCAGCCATGGACCTTGGATAACATCAGCAAATCCAGGAAAATTTTCAACATCTGTTGTTGTTGTTAATTGTCCTCCGGGCTCAGATCCATAAACCAAAATTGGATTTAACATTGCACGCGCCGCATAAACCGCGGCTGTGTATCCTGCTGGACCTGACCCAATTATTAACACTTTTGTGTGTTTAGTTGGATTTTGACTCATATGAAAGCTATATAGTGATAAATGACTAAATTAAAAGGTTTATTATTGACCGAGGGTATGCATGGCATGATTAGCCAAGTTGAAGGGCTTGCCAAAGCCCTTAATCTCGAATTTATACACGAGAAAATTGAACTAAATAATTTTTGGAAAATGATTCCTCCAAAATTAACTCCTGTGAAAAATTTTGTTTTCAAAAACGATATGTCAAAAAAATTCAATGTAGTAATTTCATGCGGAAGAAAAAGTGTAGTTCCATCCATTTTTTTAAAAAAAAAATTTGGAAATAAAATAATGAATATTCATATTCAGGATCCAAAAGTAATATTAAATAATTTTGATTTTGTAATTGCGCCAGAGCACGATGGTCTCGAGGGCAAAAATGTTTTGAAAAGCAAAGGAGCAATTCATTATCTTACTGAAAAAGAGCTAGAGGAGAATATCGATTATCTAAAACCTCGAATTAAAAAGGAAAGAGTAATAGTGTTTATTGCTGGAGGCCCAAACAAGTATTATGATTTTAATGATGAAATAATTAATAAAATTTTTAATAAAACTAAAAAAAATTTTATTAACCAAGGTTATCAACTAATTTTTATACCCTCAATGAGAACTCCACAAAGAATAATAAATAAAGCACAAAATTTTTTTGGTGATGATCAGATTATTATTCCAGATGTTGATAAGAAAGCCTATTTGTCATCACTAAAGTTAGCTGATCATATCATCGTAACTTGTGACTCTACGTCTATGATATCCGAAGCAGCTATGACAGGAAAGCCTATATATTTGGCTCAAATGCCAGCTATTAAAAAGAATATTCGTTTTCAAAAATTTTTTGAACTTTTTAAATCCCTAGATATAATCAAAAACCTTGAGGACACAGTACAAGAATGGAATTATAAAAAACTTAATGAAACTGATAGAATATCGGGATATATAGAGAAACATTTTAAAGATTATGACTTTTCTTAACTCTATATTAAAAAATTCTAAAAAGTATGAATTTCCGTTTAATCACTGGGAATACAATAATGTTTTAAGTGAAGAGGCAATCAAAGAAATAGAGGGTGCAGACATTCCTGATGTGAGCAAACACAACCTCAATTATGATGGTACCAGAGCAATTGATGGTGGTGCTGCCGAATTCAGAGAAGGTATTGCCTCAGGTGGAAAAGCAATAAAATTTAGATGTTTTGTTACAAAAAATAATGCCTCTCAATTTCCAAATTTAGTGAAATTTATTAATGAACTTCAATCTAGAGAAACCTGTGCGACGATTTCAAAAATGATCAACAAAGATTTGTCTGGTTCATATGTAAGACTTGAAGTTATATGTGATCGTGAAGGTTTTTGGTTGAAGCCACATTGTGACATTAAAGAAAAAATAATGTCAGGACTTATTTTTGTTAACAATGCTAATGAGTCAGAGGATTTAGGGACTGATTTTTATAATGAAAAACTAGAAAAAGTTAAAACAGTTCCTTACAAACATAATTATGGCTACTTATTTACAAGTGGACCAAATACATGGCATGGCATGGAAAAGAAAAGAATTGTAAAGGAAAGAAGATGTATCCAAGTCAATTACGTTACATTTGAAACTGATTGGAAGGTTGATTAAATATTTTGAAGAGATGTAACTTCTAATTTTTTTGTTTTAAGTGATTTGATACCCTCAATGCAAGCAAGAGCAGTTGACATATTTGTGCAGTATGGCACTTTATTTTTAAGTGTTGCCCTCCTCAAAGCGATTGCGTCGTTTAACCTGTGTTCTGTGTTACCGCCGCCGGTATTTATTACTAGAGCTATTTTTTTTGAATCTAAAACATCAACAATATGAGGTGATCCACTACTTACTTTATTAATAATCTTACACTTTATTCCATGTTTTTTAATATATTCAGCAGTTCCTCTTGTGGCACACAAATTGAATTTTAGTTTAATAAGTTCTGCTGCAAGTCCTATGCCTTCATCTTTGTGTGAGTCTTTTAATGATAAAAAAGCAAGTCCTTTTGTTGGCAATGAATTGGAAGAAGCTATTTGACTTTTGGCATACGCCATTCCAAAATTTTTATCAAATCCCATCACTTCTCCAGTAGATTTCATTTCTGGTCCTAGCAATAAATCACTTTTAGGAAATTTATTAAATGGAAAAACAGACTCTTTAACTGCAAACATCCCCTTTGATTTATCTTTTAAATCAAATTTTGAGAGTTTCTCACCAGCCATAACTCTCGAGGCTATTTTTGCTAATGGTAATCCTTTTGCTTTTGAGACAAAAGGAACTGTCCGACTTGCTCTTGGGTTTACCTCAATTACAAAAATTTTATCTTTTTTAATTGCAAATTGAACATTCATGAAACCCTTTACTTTTAGTGCTAAAGCTAAATTTTTTGTTTGTTTCTCAATTTCTTTTATTAAAAAAGGTTTTATTGAAACTGGAGGCAAGCTGCAAGCCGAGTCTCCTGAGTGGATTCCCGCTTCTTCAATATGTTGCATTATCCCGGCAACATGTACTATTTCACCATCAGATATAGCATCCACATCTACTTCCATTGCATGATCAATAAATTTGTCGATAAGAATTGGATTCTTTTCTGCTGCTTTAAAAGCTTCCTCTACAAAATTTTTTAGCTGACTTTTTTCATAAACGATTTCCATTGCTCTTCCTCCAAGAACATAAGAAGGTCTAACCATTAAAGGCAAACCTATTTTTTCAGATATTTCAATTGCCTGTTTGAAACTTTTAGCAATACCACTTTTTGCTTGATTCAAATTTAATTTTTCTAAAAGTTTTCTAAATCTATCCCTATCTTCTGCAAGATCAATAGATGAGTATTGAGTCCCTAAAATCGGAAAATTATTATCGTATAAAAATTTTGCTAATTTAATTGGAGTTTGACCACCAAACTGTGTAATAATACCAACTAAATTTCCCTTATCTTTTTCCCTATTTAAAATGTTGAAAACATACTCTTCTTTTAAAGGTTCAAAGTATAATCTATCACTAGTGTCATAATCTGTTGAGACAGTTTCAGGATTACAGTTAATCATTATTGTCTCAAAACCAGCAGCTTTCAAAGCAAAACTTGCTTGACAACAACAATAATCAAATTCAATTCCTTGTCCTATTCTATTAGGTCCTCCTCCTAATATTATAATTTTTTTTTTAATTGAAGGATCAGCCTCGCACTCTGAATTTATTGAAAAATTTCTCTGATATGTTGAGTACATATAAGGTGTAAAGGATTTAAATTCAGCTGCACATGTATCAACTTTTTTAAATACTGGTAAAATTTTAAGCGCAATTCTTTTTCTTCTGATAATATTTTCAGATAAATTTGATAATTCAGAAAGTTTTTTATCAGAAAAACCTATCGATTTAACGTGGTTAAAATCACTAAAATTGTTTGGTAATCCTTTATTTTTGATCTTAATTTCATAATCTATTATTTCTTTAATTTGGTTTAAAAACCACGGATCAATTTTTGACAAATTATAAATTTTCTTTAGATTTATTTTTTTTCTTATTGCTTCACCAACAAGAAGGATCTTATTTGGAATATTTTGTTTAAGCTTTTTTTCAATTTGAATTTTATTTAAATTGAATATTCTGTCTAATCCTGAAAAACCAGTCTCTAGAGAAATCAATGCTTTTTGAAGAGACTCTTTAAAGTTTCTTCCTATTGCCATTGCTTCTCCGACTGATTTCATTGATGTGCCCAGAATTTCTGGAGAAGCTGAAAATTTCTCAAAAGTAAATCTTGGAATTTTTGTTACTACATAGTCTATACTTGGCTCAAATGATGCTGGAGTAACTTTAGTAATTTCATTTTTTAATTCATCCAATGTATAGCCAACTGCAAGTTTAGCAGCAACTTTTGCAATGGGAAACCCAGTTGCTTTTGACGCAAGTGCTGATGATCTTGATACTCTAGGGTTCATCTCGATTATAACCATACGTCCATTTTTAGGATTTATTGCAAATTGAACATTTGAACCGCCAGTCTCAACCCCGATTTTTCTTAAACATGCGATGGAGGCGTTTCTCATGACTTGGTATTCTTTATCGGTTAATGTAAGTGCAGGCGCAACTGTAACTGAGTCGCCAGTATGTATTCCCATTGGGTCAACATTTTCTATTGAACAAATAATTATACAATTATCTTTTTTATCCCGCACAACTTCCATTTCAAATTCTTTCCAACCCTCTAAACACTCCTCTACAAGAACTTGGCTTACAGGTGACTCGTGCAATCCATTTTTAATAATTTTTACGAAGTCCTTTTTATTTTTTGCTATTCCTCCTCCTAAACCTCCAAGAGTAAAAGCTGGTCTAATTATTGCTGGTAAACCGATTTTCATTAAAACTTTTGAGGCTTGATTTATATTGTTTATTATTTGAGACTTTGGGAGATCTAATCCAATATCAATCATATTTTTTCTAAATTTCTTTCTATCTTCTGCGTTAGAAATAGCTTTTGAGTTTGCACCAATTAATTCAATCTTATATTTTTTTAAAATTCCTTTTTTCTCTGCCTCCATTGCAAGGTTGAGAGCAGTTTGGCCACCCATGGTTGGTAGAATTGCATTTGGTTTTTCCTTTTTAAGAATTTTTTCTAAGACTTCTAAAGTTATAGGCTCAATATAAGTTTTATCAGCAACATCTGGATCTGTCATAATTGTTGCTGGATTTGAGTTAATTAAAACAACCTTATAACCTTCATCTTTTAATGCCTTACAAGCCTGAGTTCCTGAATAATCAAACTCACAAGCTTGGCCAATGATAATAGGTCCAGCACCGACGACTAATATTTTTTTAATATCTTTTCTTTTTGGCATTTTTTTTCATGGCGTTAATAAATTCTTGAAATAAATAGACACTATCTTGTGGCCCCGGGTTTGACTCTGGATGATATTGGACTGAGAAAACAGGTTTATTCTTTAATCTTATTCCTTCGATACTGTTATCGAACAAAGATTTATGTGTAATCTGTATATTTTTTGGTAGTTTTTCCCTCACAACTTCAAAACCATGATTTTGGCTAGTAATTTCTACTTTGGCATTGATTAAATTTTTTACAGGATGATTTGCTCCTCTATGTCCCAATTTCATCTTTTTTGTTTTACCACCTAATGAAAGTGCAAGTATTTGATGACCAAGACAAATGCCAAATAATGGTATTTTATTTTGAATAAGATTTTGAATTATTTGAATTGCATATTTTCCTGTTGCTGCTGGATCTCCAGGTCCATTAGATAGAAAGACCCCATTTGGTTTAAGAGCTAAAATCTTTTCTGCAGATGTTTTACACGAAACTACAGTAACTTTACATTTAAAATCAGAAAAATATCTCAAAATATTTTTTTTTATGCCATAATCAATAGCAACTACATGAAATGAATTTTTATTATTCTTTCTATATCCATATTCTTTTTTCCAGGTTTTAAGTCCTCTCCAAATATAATTTTTTTGTGTGGTAACCTTTTCTGCAAGATCTAAATTTTTTAATCCACTCCATTTAATTGTGGAATTAGTAAGTTTATTTATATTGAATTTGCCTTTTTTCGAGTAACCAATGGTTCCCTTTGGAGCACCTTTGTCTCTAATAAAATTTGTTAAACTTCTTGTATCAAGCCCAGTGATTCCAACTATTCTATTCTTTTTTAACCAAGCATCTAAATGTTGAAAGGACCTATAGTTTGATGGTGATGTTATCTCAGAGTTAAATATAACCCCTCTAGTCCATATTTTATCAGACTCAAAATCCTCTTTATTGGTTCCTACATTTCCAATGTGCGGAAAGGTAAAATTAATTATTTGTCCTGCGTAAGATGGATCTGATATTATTTCTTGGTATCCCGTTAGTGAAGTGTTAAAGCAAACTTCACCGGTCGCCTCTCCCTGGTATCCAATCCCAATACCTCTAAAAATCTTCTTATTTTCGAGAACTAAAATACCTGTATTATTTTGTGAATTTTTTAAGTGAGCTTTTTTTACTTTTTTGATCAATTACAACTCATAAGTTAAAGGTTAATACAATAATTGATTTATTATCGCAACAGACATGTATTATAAAATTGTAAAAAAACAATTTTTCTTTTGAAGAATTTTTTCATTAAAGTAGATTAAAAAATCATGTCATTAAAAGTAACAATTGAAACAGAATACAAAAATGCCTTAAAATCTAAAGATAGGATTAAAATCTCAACTTATAGGTTAATTTTATCATCAATTAAGGATCTCGATATTTCAAACAGGTCTGGCCCAAACAAAAAAGTAACAGATGATGAAGATATAAAAAAATTATTAAAAAAAATGATGAAACAAAGAGCCGAATCAATTGATATTTATAAAAAAAATAACCGCTCCGACTTGTTGGAAATAGAGCAAAACGAATTTAATATTTTATCAAGTTTTCTTCCTAAACAACTTAATGACGAAGATACTAAAAAAATATGTGAGGGAATTATTTCTAAATTAGGTGCAAACACAATTAAAGATATGGGAAAAGTAATGAGTGAATTAAAAAAAAAGCATGCTGACGAAATTGATTTTTCAAAAGCTGGAACTTTATTGAAAGAATTATTAAACAAATAATGAAATATCCAAAAGAATATCTGGATGAAATCAAAACTCGTCTAAAAGTTTCTAGTGTTGTCTCAAAAGTTGTAACTTTGAAAAAAAGGGGGAAGGAGTTTGTTGGACTATCACCTTTTAAAAATGAAAAGACTCCATCTTTTACAGTAAATGATGATAAAGAATTTTACCATTGTTTCGCAACATCAGAGCATGGAAATATTTTTGATTTTGTTATGAAGACCCAAAACTTAAGATTTGGAGAAGCTGTTAAATATCTTGCAAATATTGCAGGAATGCAACCATACATGTTTACAAAACAAGATGAAGAAAGAGAAAAAAAATGGAAAGAATATTTATCAATTTATAATGAGTATGTTGATTTTTATCATAATGAAATCCTAAAAAATGAAAAGTACTCTAATGCTAGAGATTATTTAAAAAATAGATCATTGGGCAAAGAAGAAGTTAAAAAATTCAAGATTGGTTTTATTGAAAAAAACCCGAGTTACTTTGATAAATTAAAAAAGAAGTTTAGCGAAAATACTCTATTAGAAAGTGGTTTATTTTATTTTGATGAAAAGAAGAATACTTATGTAGAGAGATTTAGAGGACGATTAATATTCCCAATAAAAAATATTTCAGGTCAGCCAATTGCCTTAGGCGGAAGAATAATAGAAAATTTAGACTACTTAGCTAAATATATTAATTCTCCAGAGACAAATTTTTTTAAAAAGGGTTCAAATCTTTATAATTTAGATTTAGCTAGAAAATTATCTAACAAGTTAGATCATATTTTTTTAGTTGAGGGTTACATGGATGTAGTTGGACTGAGTAAAAATGGAATTGAAAATGTAGTAGCAAATCTCGGCACTTCTTTGACTGATAAACAAATTTTGGCACTAAATCAGTTTTTTGAAGATATTATAATTTGTTTTGACGGAGATGAAAGTGGCTATAAAGCTGCTTTAAGAGCGGCGGAAAATTCTATAAAAGAATTGAAACCTGAAAAACAAATATCTTTTCTATTTTTACCAGATAAAGAAGACCCAGATAGTTTTGTAAATAAAAACGGCAAAAACTATTTTTTAGATTTTACAAAACATAACAAATTATCAATCCATCAGTTTATTTTTGGTCATTACAAAAAACAAACTAAAAATAATCCTTCATCCATGGCAATATTTGAAAAAAAACTAAGATCTATTGCAAATACAATTAAAGACAATTTTATAAAGAAATATGTTCTTGAGTATTTTTTAGAAAAAATTGAAGAATTAACACCCCTTTCTAATCAAAATACAAATAAATATTTAATTAAAAAAACAAAATCACTTGAATCAACAAAAAAGTTTTACAATGAAAGCCAAGGTATTACTGGTGTAGAACTAAAGGAGTTTTCATTGTTATATTTACTTCTAAATAATTTATCTCTTTTTCAGTCAAATATTCATCTAGTTGAAAATATTAAATTATTCACAGAAATTAATAAGCAGATTTTTAACTCTGTAATTTATAAGTTGAAATCAAATGACCATATTGATGTTGAAAATCTTAATCTTGATAAACAATTGCTTGATAAGATAAATAAATTTGCACCGATTAAGCATATTCTTAAAAATAAACCCAAAAATGAAAATCAAGCTATAGAGTTACTTGATGATATTTCAAAGGATTTATTCAATTATGATTTGGAGCTAAGAATACAAGAATTAGAATCGAAATTTTCAAAAGATTTAAGTGAAACAACATTTAATGAGCTAAAAGAGCTTAAAAATGAAAGAAAAACTAACTAATCTGAATAAATTAGCAATGGATTTTTGCCAATTAGATATTATATAAGTCTTTCAAACTTAAATTGCTGTGGAAAGAATAATTACTAAATCGTTTGCTAGATTGATGGGTCGCGGAACTCATCGTGGTTTCATTACACATGAGGAATTAAGTAAATCTCTCGGCAAAAGAAATCTTTCAGATGAAAATTTATCTCAAGCGTTTATTCACATTTTAAATGAGGGAATAATTTTAGTTGAAAAAAAATCAGATTTCAAAGTTCTTAGAAAAAAAGAAAACTCATCTAAGGAAGAAGGAAAAACAATTGAAAAGAGTGATGACCCAATAAGAATGTATCTTAGGGAAATGGGTGGTGTTGAATTGCTCTCTAGAGAAGGGGAGATTGCAATTGCAAAAAGAATAGAAGCTGGAAAAGATGTTATGCTAATAGCATTGGCGCAAAGCCCAATTACTGCACAACAATTTTTTGACTGGGACACAAAATTACAAAATGATGAAATACTTGTACGAGAAATCATTGATATTGACACGAATTATATGGAGGACGAAAGTACAGGGCCTAGCGCTAAACAAAAGAATTCCGGTGAGGCAGATAAAGAGGAAAACAATAGCGATGATAGTGATGATGATTTTAATCCGACACTTGCAGCAATGGAGTCAGAAATCAAACCAAAAGTACTAAAAACTGTTAATTTACTTACTAAAGACTATAAAAAATTAATTAAGTATCAAAAAGAAAAATTAGATTGTGTTTTAAATTCACAAACTTTCTCATCATCAAAAGAAAAAGGTTATGAGAAAATTGTAAATGATATTTTAAAAAATATTAAGTCTCTTCAACTTTCTCCATCTGTTTTAGAGGAACTTGTGCAAAAACATTATGTGGAAAATAAAAAAATAATTTCATTAGAAGGAAATTTATTAAGATTAGCCATGGATCAAAAAATTCCAAGAAATGAATTTATAAAATTTTATATAGGTAATGAAATTAACCCTAATTTAAAAAAGTTTCTGGATACAAATACTTTGTGGAAACAATTCTTCGATAAAAACAAGGAGGAATTTAAGAATATAAGAGAAAGATTGATTGAAATAAGCCATAAACTTGGGATGTCTGTAACTGATTTTAAAAAATTAGTTAGTAGAGTTCAAAAAGGCGAAAAAGAATCGAGGATTGCTAAAAAAGAAATGGTTGAAGCAAACCTGAGATTGGTTATTTCCATTGCAAAAAAATATACAAATAGGGGTCTTCAATTTCTAGATTTGATTCAAGAGGGAAATATTGGTTTGATGAAGGCTGTGGATAAATTTGAATATAGAAGAGGTTATAAATTTTCGACTTATGCAACTTGGTGGATCAGACAAGCAATTACAAGATCAATAGCCGACCAGGCAAGGACAATTAGAATTCCGGTTCACATGATTGAAACAATAAATAAGATTGTCAGAACTCAAAGACTTATTTTAAGTGAATTTGGAAGAGAGGCCACACCAGAGGAATTAGCGAAAAAACTTCGTATGCCTCTAGATAAAGTTAGAAAAGTTCTTAAAATTTCTAAAGAACCAGTTTCACTAGAAAAACCTGTTGGTGATGAGGAAGATAGTAGTTTAGGAGATTTTATTGAAGACACTAAAGCGTTGGCACCATTAGAACAAGCAATTAAATCTAATTTAGGTGAGGCCACAACTAAAATTTTATCAACTTTAACACCAAGAGAAGAAAGAGTCTTAAGAATGAGGTTTGGAGTTGGAATGAATACAGATCACACGTTAGAAGAAGTTGGACTTCAGTTTTCTGTTACAAGGGAAAGAATAAGACAAATAGAGGCAAAAGCTTTAAGAAAACTAAAACATCCTAGTAGATCTAAACAGTTAAAAAGTTTCTTAGAAAGTTAATTTGGGCCGTTAGCTCAATAGTAGAGTACTGCATTGACATTGCAGGGGTAGTTGGAGCGTAACCAACACGGCCCACCACCAAATATCTAATTCTGGATTTTTTTAAAAATTTTTCTAATCTTTATATTATCAAAAATATTAAATAAGAAGTTTCTGTAAAATAATTTTCTTATTAATCTCCTTAAAAAACTTCTTTTATTAAGCCTGCCATATTTTTTATTTAGTTTATTTTTTATTTGTCCAAAATACTCATTATACCTAAAATCGGCTGCCCACTCATTTTTAGCTTTGTTTGAAATTTCTTGATTCATCCAACATTTTTTGGAGTCTATAGAAAATACAGTTATAGACTCAAAAAATTCTACTAAATGAATTTTTTTCGCGTAAAGGTTTAAATTTTTTCCTAATAATGGCGATCGATAATGAATAATATCAACTATATTTTTTGCAAAATTTATAAAAGAATATTTTGATGGATTGTTAAATTCTTTTTTTAAGTAACTTGTGCTCGTGTCTTCAATAACAATTTTCCCTCCATCATTAACATGTGCTAAAGAGAAGTGAACAGTACTAATTTGTTGTAAGTTTTTATGTCCACCGTCATCTAAAATCAGGTCGATTTTACCTTCTTTTTTATAAAATTTTTTCCAAAAATTTTTATCACTTTGACTGCCAGTATAAATCTTAAAACCATATTTTTCTAAATTTTTAGCTTTAGGATTAAGATCAACACCTATAATTTTAGCTTTTTTACCAAAGTAATTCTTCCACATAAATAATGAACCACCGTTAGCTACGCCTATTTCAACAAATTTTATTTTCTTATTTCTGTAACTTGAAAAAATTTTCTCATAAACTTGAAAGTAACTACTCCATTTAATTGAATATTTTTTTGAGCTATTAAAAAATTTATAAATAGGAAGTTTTTTTGTATCTTTATTCATTTACTTTAATAGGTAAGAAAAATTATAACAAATTAATACTAAAATATCTTAACTTGCGTAGCAAAGAAAAACATTATAAACATTCGTATATTTAAAGGGCCTGTAGCTCAGTTGGCTAGAGCAGTACACTCATAATTTCTTGTTCAAAAAAATATCTTAAATTACTATTTAAAACCAAGCTTAATTAGAGGTTTATTTTTACAACAAAAATTTACCAACTATTTACCAACTAATCAATTTCTAGTACTCTCAAACCCAGACATCAATAATGATTGAAACTATTATCAATTTATAAAAATCTAAATAGGTTAATGGAAAAAAAAGAAAACAATAAATTATTTATAAATATTCATAAAGATTTATCAATTTCAGTAAGAACAAGCAACATACTTAAAAATCAAGGTATTATTTTCATAAAAGATTTGATCCAATGTAACGAAAAAAAAATATTATCTTTTCCTGGAGCAGGAAAGGGAACGGTTAAAGAAATTCAAGATATATTAGGCGACCTTACAGTTACAAGTTTCACAGAAGAAATTAAAAATAATAAACCAGAGGACTATGAAAAAAAAATAAGAATAAATATTCTTAATGATTGGCCTTTATCAGAAAGAACTTATAACGTATTAAAAAATAAAGAAATTATTTATCTTGGAGATTTATTAAGTTTTGGTCTTAATTCACTCCTAAAATTTAGGAATTTTGGTCGAAAGTCTCTTAATGAAATAAGAGAATTTATAGACAAGGAAAACGTTAAAGATTTTTCTGTAGATGCAGAAGAATGGGCAAAAATAAGAGAAGATCTTGTTTTAAAAGATAAAAATAAACAAATATTAGAAATTGATATTGAAAATAATTTAAGAGGTATAAGAAAAACATTATTTAATAATTTTAATGAATTTAAAAAAAACTATTTCCTCCAAAAAAAAATTATAATCAAAAAAGATATTGCAAGTGATGAATTACAAAGATTAATTTTAGAAGATATTGATTATTTTCAATCTTTATTGAGCGACAAGATGAAACTTATATTTAAAGGCAGATACGCCTATATGCAAAATTTTGAAACTCTTGAAAATTTAGGAGAAAAATTAAAAGTGACAAGGGAAAGAATAAGACAAAACGAAAGAGATATTAATGAAGCATTGATAAAAATTGGCAAAATTGACAAATATTCACTAGTAGAATTTTTTAATAAATACAATTCTATTAGTTTTCACAAACTATTCCCCTTATTAGATAAAAATTTTACCAATACTTCACACAGCAATTCAGGAGGTGACATTACAAGAGATAGATTGGTTGTATTCATGGAAAATTACTGTGGGGTTAAAGAAAATTATTTTACAACACCTGAAAGAGAACTATGGCACTTTGATAAAGAAAAATTAAAAGAAATTTTTGAATTTACTTCCTCCGGTGTATCAAGAGATAACTTTATTGAAATCATTAAGGACAATTTTGGTTATGATGATTTTACTTGTGAGCCTGCTCTTGAATTTATGACAGAAAAAAATTTAATTAAAATAGTAGACAATAAAATTTATCCCAAAGACTTAAAAAAAAATTCAGAAGTAGTGAATATATTATTAAATTATCCAGATGGCCTACATTGGAAAAAAATTGCAGAAATTGGAAGTAATTCTTATACAAGAAATAGTTGGAGTACAAAAAGAATAATGGGAGATTTTTCTCTTAATATGACATCAAATTCAAAAATTTATTTGTGTGAAAGAGGTACTTATAGGTTGCTTCAATTTTGTCCTGAAATAAGTAATAGAGAAAAAATAATAGACTTCTTCATAAATTATTTAAAAAATAACAACAAAGTTCAGATGGCAATGGAAATTGTGTATAAAGATTTAATTAAGGAAGGAGATTTCAATAATATCAATTTTTATGATGTAAGAGCTATTATTAAAATCTTTGGTAAAGAAAGAGGTATTTTTCATAGTGGCAGATCTGGAACCAATACAGTCAGTTTAGATAAAAATATAAAATTCATTTCGTTAAAAACTAAAATTAAAGAAATCATTGATAGTTCTAATATTGAATTTAATAGAAATGATCTAATTGAAAAACTTCAAAAAACTGACGAAGACTTACCTTTAGAGACCCACCTAAGTGATTTAGTTAATGAATTGAAAATATTTAGAATTAGTCCCGGCACTTATTTAAATTATAATGATGCTATTAAACTCTGTGATAAAGATGAAGTTAAAATAGTTTTAGATAGAGAACTTAATAATTATGAATTTATTACAAATGGCTTTATCAGAGAAAAAATAAACAATGAATTGGGATTTCATTTATCTAATTTGTATTATGATTCTCTTTCTAGAATATTAGCTAAAGAAAATAACTGGTATCATAGTAGTAATTATTTAAGCAAAAAATTAGAAAAAAAAAAAAGTTTTGAAAATTACATAAAAGAAAATTATGATGAAAGTTTAAGCAAAAAAGAAAATTTTGAGATTATTTCAAAAAAAATAGGCATGACAAAAGTTAACTTTAATAACGTAGTTTATTATTCAGATATGGTTATTAATACGGATTGGGTTCATCAAAATGATTAGAAATCCCAAATGGGAATATTCAGAATTAGTTTTAGCATTAGAATTATATATGTTATTTAGACCAAATCCTCCTGGAAAAAATTCGAGGGAAGTAGAAATTCTGAGTAATTTGTTAAGATTAAATGCCTTGTCTAATGGCATTGATTTGAATAAGTTTTTTAGAAATAAAAATGGTGTTGCTATGAAGCTTCAAAATTTTAGGAGATTTGATCCAAAGTTTAAAGGTACTGGATTAAGAGCAGGTGGAAACTTAGAACATGAAATTTGGGAAAGATATCAGAATTTAGATAAACTAAAAAAAACAGCCCAAAGAATAAGAAATGATATTGAGACAAAAATGAAAGATTTAATTAATGACCAAAGAAACAGTTAGCATAAGGCCTTCAGTAGGATATTTATCAATTCTACAAGCCATAAATTATAGAGCCTGGTATGCTATGGCTGAATTTGTTGATAACTCTTTACAAAGCTATTTGCAAAATAAACAAAAATTAAGAAAGTTTCACGGACCAAATTTTAAATTAAAAATTGCAATTTATGTAACACCTTCAAAAATACAAATTGTTGATAATGCAGCTGGTATTACAAAACAGGATTTTTCGAGAGCTTTCAGAGCAGCCGCTAGACCAGAAAATAGAAAGGGCCTGTCTGAATTTGGAATGGGAATGAAAACCGCAGCTGTTTGGTTTTCCCAGGACTGGGTAGTAAAAACAAAACCTTTTAGAGAAAAGGAATTAAAAATTGTAAAATGGGATATTAAAAATATTGTCAAAGATGACATTGAAGAACTAGATGTTAAAAAATCAGAACTCCCAATAAATCAGCACTATACAGATATAACTTTAACAAATCTTAATAGAACTCCAAGAGGACAAACTATAAAAAAAATAAAAGATCATCTTGCATCTATGTATAGATGCTTCATTGAAAAAAATGAAGTTGAAATAAGATATAATAATGAAAAATTAAAATATGAAAAACCAAACGTATTACAAGCTCCATACTTTAGAGATGTTGATGAACAAAAGAAAAATCCAAAAAAAATAACTTGGGAAAAAAAATTTGAATTTAAATATGGACAAAAAAGAAGAACAGCAACAGGATGTGTAAATATCAGAGAAACTGCTTCAACCAAAGATGCTGGGTTTGCATTATTTAGAAGAAATAGATTAATTATGGGAGTAGGTGAAAATGAAGGTTATAGACCCTTAGAAATTTTTAAAGCTCCAAATAGTTTTATATATCAAAGAGTATTTGGAGAAATACACTTAGATGATGAAGAAGTAACTCATACAAAAGATAATTTTCAGTGGACACCAGATGAAGAGGGTGAATTTTTAAAAAAACTTAAAGATGAATTAGAGAAGGAGCCTAAAGCAATTTTAAGTCAAGCTGATAGATTTAGAAAAGACAGAAGAAGCAGAGATTTGAGAATTCAATCTGAAGAGGGTTTAAATGCTTCAATTAAAAAAATTCAAGGTGGTATAGCTGTTCTTGAAGATTATAAACCACCTAAACAACCAGAAATTTCTCAAAAACTACCTGAAGCAAAAACAAAAGAAAGAAAAAGAAAAACTATAAGATTTGAAGGAAACGATTGGATTGTGGAGCAAATATTAAATTATGATAAGGACGAAACTGAATGGTTAAAAGTTTCTGAAATAGGAAAAAGAAAAAAGGAAATTCAAATACAAATTTCAATGACTATGGGCTTTACAGCTCAATACTTTGGAGATCAGCCTGATGAAATTGAAGGTATGCTGTTATTAGCCTCATATATTGCTTTAGGCGAGGTTGTAGCAAGAAATAGAGGTGATAGCAAAGCTCACAATGTAAGATCTTACTTAAATGAAATATTAAGATCTCAACCACCTGCTTTAGATTATTAAATATGAGTACTATTGTTACGGAGAATAATTCTGATGGTAAAAATGGAAATTTAAATAATGGAAGATGGACGCCATTTAGAGAAGGTCTGATATTTAAAGAATTTATAGCAACATGGAAAGAGGGTGATTATGAAGTTGATGAAAATCTAATAAATAAAGTCTCAGATGAAGCATCTGAAATTTTATCAAAGTGTATAGACCCAAAAAAAAATGATTTACAAAAAAATAATTCAGCAGGATTAGTAATCGGTCAAGTTCAGAGTGGTAAAACTTTATCAATGACAGCAGTATCTGCTATGGCTAAAGATAATGGTTTTGGAATTGTAATAGTATTATCAGGTAATGTAACCTCACTTTCTTCACAAACTGCCGAAAGATTTGAAGAGGCTTTAGATGGAAGAAATACAGTAAAAATAAAGAATAATCCTTCTGAAAATTGGTCTCCAGAAGATCATTTATTGAAGGCGCGGGCAGTTTTAGAAAATTTTAAAAATACAAAAAACCCAGAAGACCGTTTAACTTTATTAATTATTGCTCATAAAAACCCAGCAAGAGTTGATGATGTTTCAGAGTTGTTTGAAAGTGTAGGTACATTAAAAGATAATATTCCTACTCTTATAATAGATGATGAAGCGGACCATCATTCTTTAAATAGTAAAGAATATTTAAATGATATTGATAGTTTAACTGAAAGAAGAAGGAGGAGAATTAGAGAAATCCATCAAATTAGCGACGGTGAAACTTTAGAAAGCATTGCTGAAAATTATGATACAACTGTTGAAGAATTAAAAGAAATCAATAATTTTGAGGATTTACCAAGTACAGGAAATTATATTCTAACTGAATACATCCAAACTGTTACACACGCATCCATAAATGATTTAAAGTCTACTTTCAAATTTAATACATATCTTGGTTATACGGCAACCCCACAAGCAATATCTTTAATTCCAAGAGTAAATGAACTATCACCTGATTTTGCTCATGTAATCAATACAGGTGAAAATTACACTGGACTAGATTTTTTCTTTCCTGCTCCAGAGAATAAAATCAATATTTGTAGCAAGCATATTCAAAATATTGAAGAGGAAAATGAGTATCATGATCTAATATCAGATGGACAAATACCTCCCAGCTTAGAGAAAGCAATTAATTTTTTTATATTTGGTGTAGCAATAGGAATATTAAACAAGGAACATCATAATAAGAAAAAAAATAGATCAATGATTGTACACCCACACCACTTAATTGCTAGACATGGGGATTTTCATGGTTTCACCATAGGTATTTTAAATTCAATTAAACAAGGATTAAAAAATAAAGATGATAGTGCATATGCTACAACATTCAAAAAATTAAATGAAGATTATGAGTTGTTTAAAAATAGATTTGATGAATTTAAGTATCCTGAATTCAACGATAATTTTATAGAATTAATTAAAGATGCTGTAGAAAAAATATATCCAAACACAATAATTTTTAATGCAAGAGGGGGTAAAATACCACATCAGAATTGGACAGAGGCTTATGCAAGAATTTTGATAGGTGGTGTTGGTTTAGAAAGAGGATATACAATTAAGGGATTAACAATTAGTTATTTGTCAAGAAGTAGAGCTCGCCAAGATGATACTCTTTTACAAAGAGCAAGATTTTTTGGTTACCACAAAGCATATAATGAATTTGTAAGAGTATTTTTGTCTAGAAATTCTCAAGATTATTATAAAGAAATATCTGAAATAAATACTAATTTCATAAACTCAGTTAAAAAATTTCAAAATACTGGTAAAAGTTTTAAGGAATGGCCTCGTGAATGGTGGGGTACCAATGCGGCTGATCATGAACTCACAAGAAACGGTATAATGCGAGACATAACATTGAAAAGATATAGAGGAAATAAACAAATAATTAATAAGTGGTCACATTTACTATCCTCTAACTTACTCAACGAAAATAGAACAATATATAATGATTTATATAATCAATCCTTATCAAATCTCAAACAAATAAGCCAAATGGATATTTTGAAAAACAATTATCAGCAATGGTGTGGTAATAGAAATATTATGATTTCTGATAAATTTAGTATTAAAGAAATCTTTGAAAATTATTTTACTAAGTTGAATTTTCATGAAAATGAAAAAACTAATTTTGAAGTTGTTCTTCAAAACTTAGCCACATATTCAAAAAAGTTCCCTGATAGACTATTTCCAATATTATTTATGTATATAAATGACAGTGATGCAAAAAATACTTATAGAACACAAATAGCAAATGGCTCAATTAACCCATGGATTGGAAGAGACAAATATGGGAGAGATAATTTTCCGGGGGATTCAATTTTACATTATGATTATTTAACTGGAGCAACAATAGAAAGTGTTGGATTAGATAATTTAACTCTTAAAATTAATATGTTTAATGAGATAAGAGATCAAAAAGGTAATGTGATTAAAAATGATGTTCCATATTTTCACTTCGTACCATCTGTAAGAATTTGGCAAGAATATATAAAAGGTGTCTACAAATAATGTTAAAAAAAATTTTCGATAATCTGGATGTGCCAGACAGTGAAAAAGAAGATTTATATGTTACAGAAAAAATATTTAAAAAAGATCATAGAATTGGAAAAAATTTTAAAGATCAACCATCTTTACTTTTTAAAACAAAAAAAAGTAGAGCAATAAATAATAATTACCTTGGCAAGAATATATACTTAAGATTTGATATTCCTTGTAAAATCACTGAAGGTAAAAATATCCTAGATGAAAATTATACTATTTTGTCGTGTATTTCTGAGGATAAGGAAATAAAAAAAATATTTTTAGAAGTTTGCGGAACTACCTTTTCAAACATAGGCAATGAACCTAGCAATACTGAAATAAGAAATGTGACTGAGAGTATAATAGATTTATTTAAAAATTTGTCAGACGCAAAGAAAGGCTACATTGGTCTTTGGGGTGAACTTTTTTTAATAGCAAGTAGCAGCAATCAGTTAAAAGTTTTAGAGGCCTGGCACAATCATGCTGAAGACAAATATGATTTTTATGATGATAATGAGGCAATAGAGGTAAAATGCACAACTAGTGGAGACAGAAAGCATCAATTTAGACATCATCAATTAGTAAGTAAAATTGAGGGGCATTATGTAGCTTCAATATTAACAAAACCAAAGAGCTCAAAGGGTTTAAGTGTGTTGGATTTATATAAAAGAATTATTAAAAATAAAATGGACATAAATTTAAAAGATAAGGTAAATAAAATTTATTATAAAATAGTTGGTAATACGCCTGAAGAAAAACTAAATGAGTTTAAATATGATTTTGACTTTGCAAAAAAAAATATACTTTATTTTAAAGTTTCAGAAATTAGTACTCTCAAAAATAAAGATCAATCAATAACTGATATTGAATATAAAATGGACTTATCTCAAAAACAAAGTGTTGATATTTTAAGCAAAGATAAGTTCACGTCCTATTTGCATTTTCCTAATTAAATAATTCTTTACCAATTTTGTATACCACTTTTACATTAACGGCATTTCCAATAGCTGGAAAAAAAACCCCATTGGTTTTTGGATAATATTTTAGTTTTTCCATACCTTGAATTTTTAAACATTCTTCGTAAGACATAAATCTTTTTTTCCATGCTAAATATGGAACTTGAGATGTGGTAGATGAAATTAAAGTGGGTGAGCTGTTGTTTCTTCTTACCCTTACACCTGACGGTCTGAAAGATATAATCTTTCCTGTAAAATTAAACTTATCACCTTGGCAATTCCATTCAAATTTTTGATAAGCTTCACTTTTTAAATTAATTAATTTAGGCATTAATTTATCAACCCATTTTTTATTTTCCTTATAAAAATCCCTTGTTTTTTTTATCATTTTTATTTTCCAATCTGGGTATTTTTCAGTTCTAACTTTTGAATAATTGGGAAGATTTTCTAAAATTTCTTTTTTATTCATATTTTTAAATGAAACACCAAATTTTCCTTTCATTTTTTTTAACTCTTTTAATTTAATTTTTAAAGGAGTGGTATTTTCAAAAGGATATGTTGCTCCAAATTCCATTGACCATAATGGATTGGGTAAATATTTAGTTTTTGGCATTTTTGTGAGAAAAAATTTCCACGTCTCTATAGCGTTTTTCCTTTGTTCGCTCATTTCTTTAATAAGTTTTGGATTATTAGATAAATATTTTTTTAAATTATTTTTGGGTTTAAGTTTTTTGGGCCAAGTAAAACCATTAAGCTTATTTTTTTTTGCAACTATGTACATTCTGTTTCTAGTCTGAGGAATATTAAAATCTATAGGGGATACAATTTTTTGATCAACTTCATATCCTAATTTTAATATTTTCTTTTTCATAAAATTCCATGTTTTTCCCTGGCTATGATTTAATAAATTGGGAACATTTTCTAAGAATAAAAATTTTGGCCTATGAAATTTTATTATTTTGATTAAGTAAAAAAACATTTTTCCAGCTACTTTATGATTAAATCCTTGACTGCTACCAGCTTTGGAAAATGGCTGGCAAGGAAAACCTGCACATAATATTTCATGTTGAGGTATTTTTTTAATATCTAATTTTGTAATATCACCATCAATATTTATATTGAAATTTTTTTCATAAATTTTTCTTAAAGAATCATTGAGTTCACAGGCATAAACACATTTGTGACCTAGGGCATTTAAAGCCACATGAAACCCCCCTAATCCAGCAAATAAATCTATAAATTTCATTATTATTTATTTTAACATATCTATTTTCTTTTTGAGAACATAATTTAAGCAAAAAGAAAACAAACAAACATGATTTAACATAAATCATGCATTGGATTTCATTCCTTTTCTCACGTTTGCGGTTTTTTTCATTATCTTCCTTGGTACGTAGACCTCTTTATCAGAAGAGGAGTGAAACCATTTTCAATAATAATCAACAAAAAGGAGAACTGTGTCTTGGTTAATATATAAAACAAAAGTGGTTGGAACATATACTTTCATTTATGCACAAAAAGCATGGGGTTTACTACCGTTTTAACAATAACAACTAAAGGAGCCTAAATCATGAAGCGTTTTCTTATCTTTATTTCATTACATTTATTTCTATTTTTGCTGGTTATAGCTTATCAAGCTCAAGCTTCTGAATGGACTATAGATAAACATAAAACATTATCTTATGCTCGTGTAAGTGGGGAGGTAACCCACGGTGATAATCTCAATTTTTGGATTAGGGCAGAAGATAATTGTGCAAAAGTTTATAATACATTTACCGTTTATACCTACGAGAAACCAGGAGATATTAAACAATTAATAAATAAGAATATTCCAATCAAATTAAATGGTGCAGAACTCACAGTAAAAGTTCAAGATATATCTCCCTTTTTAATGGGTTACCGTGTTCATCTTAGTTTAGGTTCTTTTCCTATTAAGGAATATGTTTATTTTCTTAAAGAATTTTACGATGAATTTCAAAAATATGAAATTGAAATTGTCGATGGGATTGATTTTAAATCATCAAAATATTTCGATATTAGAACCAATAGTTGGAAATTAGA
Source organism: uncultured Pelagibacteraceae bacterium (assembly GCA_902516425.1). GTDB lineage: Bacteria > Pseudomonadota > Alphaproteobacteria > Pelagibacterales > Pelagibacteraceae > Pelagibacter. The sequence goes on along the minus strand of CABXYE010000003.1, from coordinate 11,317 downwards.
TGAACTTGTACCCTCAGTATTAGAAGCCAACAAACTATGTAAAGAAATATCTCATAAAAAATTATGATTAATGATTTTTTTAATTGGTGTGTTTTAGTTCTTGAAATTATGGCTGATTTAACTGGAATGTCTTATGAATTAATTAACATACTTATTTTTGTTATTTTGCAACCCTTATTGATCCTATTTTTTTTTATTTGTGGCGAAGAGAAAGACATAAATTTAGAGAAATCAGTGATTTCTATAATTTTAAAAAAATAAAAAAATAATAAATTTTTAGATCTTTATTTATGTAATGTTGAAACCCTTTATATCCAAGGCTAAATATCCTCATTATGCCAAGTAAAAAGATCAGCTTCAAAAGGAATATTTCTAAATTTCAATAGTGCTTTATATTTTTTAAGTCTGTCTTCTTTTTTAGCACTTTTTAAGTATTTGAGGATTTGATCATATGTTAGTCCTCTCAACCTATTTTTTTTCACATCCACATATTCCTCGTATTCCATACCAGCTATTGCATAGCCTTTATTAGGATCTATGTGTTCTGCATAACTAATGGTGTCTTCAGTTTCTTTAAGGATATCGTACCAGTGAGCAACCTGATTTTTATTATCAAAGAGATAATCTTTTCTGTAATCAAATAGTTCTAACTGTTGCATATTTTTGAGATATTTAAATTGAAAAAATTAACTAACAATTAATAATATAATTTTTAATTATGTCTTAAGTATGATAGAATTAGATAGTCCTGATTTACAACATTACTTTACTTGCTAGGACTATAAACAAAACGCTAAAGGAGAAACATGAAAATAAAAATACAATCAATAAGAGACTTTTTTAAATCAAAAGAAAAAAAAGGTTTAAAACCTATATTTTTTGAAAGCATTGGAGATCAAAACACAACAAGAGATGAAAGGCTCAACAATCTGATAACTGTTTTAGAAAAAAATGGATTTAAAATTAAGAATAAAAAATAGTAAGAGCAGTGCCCTGAAAAGCTCCAAAATTTTATAGGAGAGTATAGGATAGAGCACAGCCCTGAAAATAATTTTTTTGAGATTGAAAAGGCTTGTAAGAATCACTATATTATTGTCAGGTGAATTTTTGATTTATCGAGGGCTACATATACACATAAATTTACTGACTTAATAAATGTGTATTTGCAGCCCTCAGATTGGTTGGATACCTTCACTGCTAGCGGGAGAACTGGGATTTTATATCTGAGCGTAAGTGTTCTCTTGAGGAGTTAGTGGTGACATCAAACCCGATCATAAAATTTTACCTGTAAATTAACCAATGAACTAAGGTTCAATGAGGTAAATGAATGTATAAAGTCAGTAAAATTAGTTTTATCTTTTTCGAACTATTAGTTCGGAAAGATAAAAATGACAGATAAAACAAAGTATAAATCTGTAGCAATAGACAATGATTGTTATAAAAAAATCGAAGATCTAACCACAGCACTATCTCCTGGTATTACGTTATCTAGAGCTCAAGTTGTTAGAATATTAGTTAACAACAGGTTTTTAGAGGATGAACATGAGTCATATGAAACTGGAAGGAGGTTAAATTAATGAATAAGATACATGAAATTAGAGTTGAAGAAGTGAATGACAATGAAGAAGGAAAACATTTTTATAGAGTTTATATGGAAATTAACGAAACTATAAAAATTATTGGAGAGTCAAAAACAAAACCTCAATTAGTTAGATATGTATCGGAGGTATATTAATGAAAAATATAGAATATTTATTTTCACCATCTGAACTTGATTACAAAGCTAAAAAATGTCCAAGATGTTATTATATCTCTAAACATTATAAGATTAATTCAGGTGACAGACCACCACCAGTCTTTTCTACTTTTGACTCTGTTCAAAAACCTTATTTTAAAACAACAGATACTAAAGATTGGGGAGCTGATTTACCTAGTGGAACTATTATGGATAGCAAGGAATTACCAGGCAAAATAGTTTCTGAAGGGTTAGTTGATAATAAAAATCGTAAATATAAATTACAAGGTAATCCAGACATTGTAGTAAAGTTTAAGGAAGGAGGTTATGGAATTATAGACTTTAAAACTACAAAGATTAAAAGCGATAAAGCGGAAGATTATAGATATCAACTAGAGGCTTATGCTCAAATCTTTACATCACCAGGTTCAACAAAAACTGCTCCTACACCTAAGTTAAATCCAATATCACACATGGGAATACTTCAATTTAATCCTGAGGAAATTACTGGTCATACTGAAAAGGATTGTGATTTTAAGATGAATATATCTTATTCACCCCTTGAAAGAAATGAAGATGATTTTAAGGATTACATAACTAACCTTATAGATCTTTTAGAAAAACCAGTTGTACCCAAAATTGATACAAAGTGTAACTTTTGTAATTTCACCAAAGAACAAATTTTATTATCAGGAGTTGCTGGATGAAAAATAATTTAGATGAAATAATAAAAGAAAGATTAGAGAATAGACTGGAGTGGAAAAATTATCTTGGATGGTTAATAACACATAGGCAGCTTCATATGAATGCTAAGAAAAAGTTCTATGAAGATAAGCCTTTGTTAAATTTGATACTAAAATTATATTTTCTTCCATATAATACAATGAAGTATTTTATTTATAGATGTGATTGTCATAAATTTGAAATGATTGAAACAGAGATAAAAATGCTCAAAAAAGTTAGAGACAGTAAAAATGAGCAATCACAATAAAATCAGACCTGTCGATAAAAATAATCCAAATGGAAAATATAAGATTTTATTTTCTACTCCTCAAACTAAAAATAGCAATATCCCAATAGAGTTCAGAGGGTTACAAATTTATAATAGTAAATTTTTAGCTGAGGAGGCTTTAAGGAGAAGAAAAAAGCTTACAAAAATTCTTGAAGAAAAAAGAGTTAAATCTATGCAAGGAAATAAAAGAGCTCTAGGAAATTCTGGAGGAGATCAATCTAATTTAGTTCAATATGGTTCGGAAGTTCAGAAACTTAAAAATGCTAAAATCAAAAGAGCAAAAGAGCTTTTTAAAGAAGGGTATTCAAAGTCTGAGATTTTAAGAATGATAATCAATGAATTTAAACTTGATAGAAATTTAAAATCAAGGTCTTGGCCTAAATGGTTAACTGAAATAAATTAATGAATGAATTATGTATTTTATAAAAAGATATTAAATAATCTAATCAACTTATCTTAATTTTAACAGAAATTACTTACCAACGGATTTACCAACCAATGCAATTACAATAGGAAATAAATAGAAACAAAATAAAAACATTGATGCTTGATTAACTTTTTTAATGGTATAAAACCTAGATTTATCAAAGGGCCTGTAGCTCAGTTGGTTAGAGCAGTACACTCATAATGTATTGGTCCCAGGTTCGAGTCCTGGCGGGCCCACCATTATATGACCTTCAAAAATCTTTTAATCATTAATTGTCTGAAAATTCTTTTAAAACTAGAAATAAAGCTTCTATGTTATTTTCATTAGAATTCAGAACAGAAGCAAACTCCTCTTTTTGAGTTCGAGCCAGACTTAGACCTTCAATTATTAGATCTCTTATCAAAGGGTTATCTGGTTTTTTAGTGTATATTCTCCAGTCAATATTAATCTCAGGTCTTTCGCTGGTGGCCTTTAGCACACTATTTACAATGGTATAGTTATTATTTATTTTTTCTTTATTAATTACATTTATTTCTGGATTAGTATATTCAGCCAATCTACTTGCAAAACTCTTTAAAAAATATTCTTCAAATAATTCAGAATATCTTTCTTTTTCATCATCATTTAGACTTTTTCTTTTTACACCAAGAGTATAAAAACCAATACCTTTAATATCGACAGTATCTTTGGCGATTAATTTTAGTTTCTCTATTTTTTTTTCTTTAGATATGTTTTCACCAAGTAATTTTGAAGCTCTATTTACTGTAGATTGAACAAAAACATCAGGCTCAATAGAGATAGAATAAGATGATGTCGAAACAAAAAGGATTAAAAATATTAACAATTTTTTCATTGTTTATAAATGAAATTAAAGTTTATTGCGTTTCTATTTCTTCCCAATCACTATCATCTTGGGTTTCAATAATTTTTTTACTATTTAAAATTCTTTGTTGTCTATCTTGTAAATAAAGACTTTTAACTGACGCATAGAAATCTAGAGAATTTTTTTCTAGGTTTTCAATTGAGTCAAAATTTTTAGCTCTAAAATCAACCCCACCCGTAACTTTTGAGGAATAATAGTCCACATCACTGAAGTAATGTGTGTCATTTCTTACTGTTACGTTATACCATGCATCACCACCAACAAAATTTGTTAAAGATGCAACAGTATCCCTCATAGTACTTGGACCCAACACTGGCAAAACTAAATAGCAACCCGGACCTACTCCAGCAACGGCCAGACTTTGTCCATAATCTTCTTTTATGTATTCATTAAATCCAAGATAAGTCGCAACATCTATTAGTCCTAAAACTCCAACCGTTGTATTGATTAGAAATCTTCCTGTATTTAGTCCGGCCAAAGCAAATTCACCTTGGAGAATATTATTTGGTATAGTTACGACATTTGATAAATTATTTAGAGAGTTACTTACACCAGTTTTGACTGGGGATGGTAATACTCTATAGACGCTTGAAACTGGTTTAAAAATAATTTTATCCAAACCTTGATTAAGAGCAAAGGATGCCTTATTAAAAGTTTCAGAGCAATCTTTGATTTTAGACGGCTCATTTTTTTTTAAAACAAGCTCTCCATCGGAACCCGCATGAACATTTGCAACTAACGTGAAAGTTGTAATTAAAATTACTATAATTTTCTTAAACATCTATTGATCTGTATAATACAATGTTAAATAAATTAAAATAGGAATAAATCATTTTTATAGCTTAAATGTGGCCTAAAATATCACTAAATTATTCACCTAACTTTAATGTAATCAAAAGATCTAAAAAAAATATTAAATTTATAATTATCCATTATACCGGCATGCAAAATGAATTATCGGCTTTGAATAAACTTTGCGATATTAAAGCAAAAGTAAGTGCGCATTACTTTATAAAAAAAAATGGCTCAGTGTTAAATCTAGTTCCTCCACTATATGAAGCCTGGCATGCGGGCAAGTCTAGCTGGAAAGGTTTAAAATCTCTGAATAGGTATTCCATAGGTATTGAAATACAAAATTCTGGTCATGATAATAAATATGAAGATTTTTCTAAAAAACAAATCACTTCAACTAAAAAATTATTGAAATATTTAATATATAAATACAAAGTTAATTTAGAAAATGTTTTAGGACATTCTGATATAGCCCCAGATCGTAAAAAAGATCCTGGAGAAAAATTTCCATGGAAAGAGTTAGCAAAATCTAAATTGTCTCAATGGCATAATTTGGACGAAAAAAAACTTAAACGAAAAAGATTAATTTCATTAAGCTTAGCAGAAGAACGTAATTTTATGATGAATTTGAATAAGATTGGTTATTTTAAAATTTCACTAAAAAATTATAATTTAAAAAAAAGAATTATTATCAAGGCTTTTCAGAGACATTTTCGGCAAAAGTTAATAAATGGAACAGCTGACCAAGAATGCCTGATGATTAGCAAGAATTTATTGAGATCATAATTATAATTGTTGAAAAAAATTTATTTAACTATAAATTGTTAATGCCAGATAAATGACTTATCGCTTTAAAAAATTAAAGAGGAAAGTCCGGGCTCCGCAAGGATACAGTGCCAGGTAATACCTGGCGGGGGAAACCTTAGGGATAGTGCCACAGAAAATAAACCGCCATAACATGGCAAGGGTGAAAAGGTGTGGTAAGAGCGCACCGGTTCTATTGGTAACAATGAACGCTGGAAAACCCCACTGGGAGCAAGACTAAGTAGAGGTGACATTGCTAAAAACTAAAAGCCATCCTTGGCTAGTCATCAGGGTTAGTCGCTTGAGTTTAAGAGAGATCTTAAACCTAGAGAAATGATAGGTTTAAATGACAGAACCCGGCTTATAGTTTATCTGGCAGTTCCTCAAGACAAAATTCATTTATCGCCAAGTTATTTAGAATAATAAAATTTAAGCTTATTAAACCTTGAATTGTATCTATTGACAGTAACAATAAAAACCCATAATATCCCATAAATTCCCATATTAAGGGAATATTGGATTTTATGGTTTATGTTTTTATCTACGTACCAAAACAAGATAGACAAAAAAGGAAGGGTGTCAGTGCCAGCTAGCTTTAGATCTTATTTATCTAATCTCGGATACAATGGGGCTATCTGTTATCCATCATTTAATAATCAATCAATAGAGGCTTGGCCACAAGATAGAATCGAAAAAATTTCAAGTTCAATAGACACCTTAAATCCTTTTGAGGAAAAAAGAGATTTTTTTGCTACTTCAATACTATCTGAAAGTATAAATTTACAATTTGATAGTGAGGGAAGAATTACACTTACTCCAAAATTATTAAAGCATGCAAAAATCAGGAATAGCATGATTTTTGTAGGTCAAGGCAAGACTTTCCAAATTTGGGAACCAACAATATTTGAAAAATTTAAGGTAACTGCAAGAAAAAAAGCAAATATGTATCGCGCAAGTCTTAAATGGGAGAACCAATTAAATAAATAGAGGGGGAAAAATGACAATTAACTTTAAAGCACCAGAGATAAAAGAGTTACAACCAAGACTTTTAGTAATGGGAGTTGGTGGAGCGGGTGGAAATGCAATTAATGAAATGATCGAAAATGGAATGCAAGGAGTAGAATTTATTGCTGTTAATACTGATGCTCAAGATTTAAAACATAGTAAAGCGAAATCGAAAATTCAAATCGGTTTAAATTTAACCAAAGGTCTGGGTGCTGGAGCAAAAATCGATATAGGTCAAGCAGCAGCTGATGAGTCCTTAAATGAGATTATTAATGTTTTACAAGGTGCAAACATGGTTTTTATAGCTGCCGGCATGGGTGGTGGTACTGGAACTGGGGCTGCGCATGTAATTGCAAGAGCCGCAAAAGAACTAAACATTTTGACTGTTGGCGTAGTTACTCTACCATTCTTATATGAAGGTCCGTCTAGAATGAGAAGAGCTCAAATTGGTCTTGAGGAACTAAGAAAACATGTCGATACGATTATAGTTATTCCTAACCAAAATTTATTTAAGATAGCAAATGAGCAAACTACTTTTGAAGAGTCATTTAATCTATCTAATAATGTTTTAATGCATGGTGTTCAAAGCGTAACAGATCTGATGGTAAGACCAGGTATTATTAATTTAGATTTTGCTGATGTTGAAACAGTAATGGCATCTATGGGAAAGGCAATGATGGGAACAGGAGAAGCTGATGGAGAGGGAAGAGCAATGAAAGCTACTGAAATGGCAATTAGCAACCCATTAATAGATGATTATACTTTAAAAGGTGCAAAAGGATTATTAGTAAATATCACTGGTGGCAAAGATCTAAAATTATTTGAGGTTGATGAAGTTGTAAATAAAATTAGATCAGAAGTAGAAGCAGACGCAGAGGTTATAATTGGAGCAATAACAGACCCTTCTCTTGATGGTAAAATAAGAGTTTCAATTGTTGCTACTTCATTAGATGGTCAACAACCTGAGACGAAATCAGTTATTAATATGGTACATAGGATTCAAAATAGAAATCCAGGATATTCTGATTTTTCAAATTTAGGATCTAGTGCTTCTTTTAATTTTTCGATGAGTAATCCAATTTCGAGTGGTGCAAACGCCTTGAAATTAGAAAATGAGATAGTGAGTGAAAATAATCACCAATCAGTCAATAATGAAAATATTAGTCAAATAAATGATCAGTACCATCAGGAGCTTTTAAAGAACCAAGATGTAGAGACTATTATCGAAAATACGATTCTGGATGATGAAAACTCTTTTACAAAAGAGGCAATGGAAAATCCAGATGAGGAAGAAAAAACAGATAATGATCTTAAAGAATTTGGAGTTGATAATGATACACCAGATTTATTTAATTCAGAAGGTGAAACCAACTCCGAAGAGAGATTATCATCTGAAAGCGAAGATCAAGAAGATGATTTAGAAATACCTGCATTTTTAAGAAGACAAAAGAATTAATGGTCTTCAAAAAAATAAATGGAAGCCACCATAGTACAGGATAAAATTAAACACTATCCAGTACTGCTAAAAGAAATTATTAGCATTATTACCCCTCAATATGGTGGCACATTTATTGACTGTACTTTTGGTCAAGGCGGTTACACTAGAGAAATTCTCAAAAATAAAGATAACAAAGTTATTGGGATTGACAGAGATACTGAATGTTTAAAAGTTGCAAAAAAAATTGAAAAAGAATTTCCAGACCAATTTATCTTTAAGAATTTAAATTTTAGTAAATTAGGAAATTTAAAACTCAAAAACGAAAATGTTAAAGGTGTATTATTTGATTTAGGTTATTCATTTCCACAGATTAAAGATCCAATAAAGGGATTGTCTTTTAATTCTAGTGGATCGTTGGATATGAGGATGGGTTTAAATAATTTCTCAGCTAAAGAAACAGTAAATAAATTGGATGGAAAAAGCCTTATTAAAATTTTCAAATCTTTTGGTGATGAAAGAGATGCAAAACTAATCGTTAAAAATATTCTAAAAGAAAGGTTAAGGAGAGAAATAGACACTCCTCACTTAGTAAAAATTATTGAAAAATCAAAAAAAAGAAATAATAAAAAAACTCACTCTGCAACTAAAGTTTTTCAGGCTTTAAGAATTTTTGTTAACAAAGAAATAAGCGAGCTAATCTATGGAATGATCCATGCGGCTAAAGTTCTAAAAAAAGACGGACTTTTGGTTGTTGTAACTTTTCACTCTTTAGAAGATAAAATTGTAAAATATTTCTTTAGAAGTCTCTCAGAACATAAAAGTGTATCTAGATACCAACCTAAAGAAATACAGGAAGAAATCTTATTTAAATTACATCAAAAAAAACCAATCTTTCCATCAAATCAAGAACTGAAAGAAAACTATCCATCTAGGTCTGCAAAATTAAGATGTTTAATTAAAAGAGAAAATTTTTATGACTTTAAAACTGATATATTAGATAAATTTAAAAATCTAATAGAAATTGAAAACATTGGGCTTGACTTATGAGAAAAATTTTAACAATTAGTCTAATTTTTTCACTTATTGTAATTACTTCTCTTGTAAAAAATTCTACTAAGAAAATTGATGAGGAACTATTTAGTTTAAAAGAGAATATATCAGATCTAAATCTAGAATTAGACAATATGAAACTTGAATTCGATTATTTAAGCTCTGCAGAAAAACTAATTAATTATCAAAACCTTTATTTTGAAAATAAGTTGACCCGAAAGAATATAAATGAAATTCAAATTATTGACTTCACAAGAGGAAAAATTCTTACAAATGATGTCAAAATTATAGATAGCGAAGAATAAAAATATGAAGTTTATTCTCCAAGAGAACAAAGAAGAATTTGGATTTAAAAGTGACAAAAAAAACTTTGATATTAGATTTAATAGAGTTGCATTTATTTTTTTTATTTTTTTTCTTATTTCTGTAATTTATTGTATTCATCTTACTCATCTAGGATCTAGAGATTTAAACTCCAATATTCCAAAAAATTATAAGTCTTTTAATAAAATTCAGAGAGCAAATATCTTAGACCGAAACAATCATTTTTTAGCAAAAACTGTTAATTCTATCGATATTGGAATAAATCCAATTGAAGCGATAGATAAAAAAAAATTGTTACTTAATCTAAAATATATTTTTCCTGATAAAGATTTTGAATTAATTAATTCCAAACTTTTAAAAAACAAATTTTTTTGGTTTGAAAAAAAAATTTCAGAGGAGAATTATGAGAAAATTATGATGTTAGGTGATAAATCAATAAAATCACATGAAAATCTTACAAGAGTTTATCCTCAAAAAAATTTATTTAGTCACATAATTGGACAAATTGATGACGATAATCTAGGGATTTCTGGGTTAGAAAAATCATTAGATTTAGATTTAAAAAAAAATGATAAATCTATTCAGCTTACTGTTGATAAAGATATTCAGTTTATAATAAGAGATGAGTTAATTAGGTTTAATAAAATATTTAAAACTAAGGGTAGTGCCTCGATTTTAATGGATATTAATAATGGTGAGATATTATCAATTATCTCACTGCCTGATTTTGACCCAAATCAAAGAGAAAATATTACAGATGTAAATTATATCAATAGAGCAACAAAAGGTGTTTATGAATTAGGTTCTGTTTTTAAAACTTTTACCTTGGCAGCAGCCTTAAATGAAAAGATAATAGAGTCAGATACTGAATTTAAAAATTTAGAAAAAAGTATTACTTGTGGAAAAAATAGAATAAATGAATACGACAAAAAAATTCCTTCCAACTTAACTGCTGAAGAAATATTAATCCGCTCAGGTAACATAGGTTCAGTAAGAATTGGCCAAGCAATTGGGATTGAAAAATATAGAAAATTTTTAAATGATCTCGACTTAATTAACTCAATACAATTTGATATAGAGGAAATGGGCAAACCAATATCCTTTAATTGGGGAAAATGTAAGCTTGCAACTACTTCATATGGACATGGAATTACGACTACAATTTTACAATTAACTAGCGCTTACTCCACGATTGCTAATGGTGGTTTTAAAATTAATCCTACTCTTATAAAAAAAAAAAAATATATCAAAGGGGAAAGAATTTTAGAGGAAAATGTTTCATCAAATCTTGTTTCAATATTAAGAAAAATTGTAACTACAAAAGAAGGTACAGCAACTCTAGCTAATGTAGAAGGTTATGAGGTTGCAGGGAAAACTGGTACCGCAGAAAAAATTTTAGAGGGTGGATATTCCCGAAAAAAAATTAATACTTTTGCTTCAGTATTTCCAGCCTCAAATCCCAAGTATAGCTTAGTTGTGATGTTGGATGAGCCTAAAACAAATAGTGAGTACGTTTATAATTATAGAGATGGATCAGGAATAAAATACAAAGGAACTCCTTTTAATACTGCGGGTTGGACTTCAGTTGAAGTTGTTGGTCAAATTATAGAAAAGATTGGGCCTATTTTAGCCACAAAATACGCGCAAATTAATTAATAATGTTATTAGGCAATTATTTTACCAATATAGATAATAGTAAAAAAAAAATTTTTTTCTCAGGGATTTCATTCAATTCAAAAGATATTAAAAAAAATAATATTTTTTTTGCTATAAAAGGGAATAATTTTGATGGAAATAAATTCATTTCTATTGCAATAAAAAAAGGCTCTAAAATTATTATAAGCGAG
>CABXYE010000002.1 GCA_902516425.1 uncultured Pelagibacteraceae bacterium | reverse complement strand
ACCTATTTTAATTCTACTAAACTCTCTAATCTTCAGATCGTTGATAGATAGTTCTTTTAAAATATCTTGAACTTTTTTCTTTGGCTCCATTACCCAAGGTTGTGTCAAAAGAGAATTTTCCTCTTTAAATTTATTCATTTTGCCTAAACTAATCTTTTTAGCAATTTCTTCTGTTTTACCTGAGTTTTTAAGTTCCTCAGTTATCAATTCTTGTTCTTTCTCAATTATTTTTTTATCTATCATACTTGACTCTAATGCTATAGGATTTGAAGCTGCTATATGCATAGATAATTGTTTCCCAAATGTTTGGACAGTCTCAGAATTATCTTCAGTTTCTAAAGAGACTACTACAGCAAGTTTTGCTAAATTATCTTTAACCACTGTATGTAAATATTGGTAATTTATTGATGAGGAGTTAGAAATTGTCTTTGTTTGTCCTATTGTTATTTTCTCCCCAATCTTTGCAATTAATGCTACTAAACTGTCATCTACTGACGAGCCGTTTGTCATTTTTGTTTTTTTTAGTTCCTCTAAGTTAGAATTATTTTTATTATTCAATTCACTCAACTCCTTAACAAAATTTATAAAATCATCATTTTTTGCAACAAAATCTGTTTCGCAATTAACTTCGATTATTGATGTTTTTTTTTCATCACCGCTTATAGCCACAACACCTTCTTTGGCTTCTCTTGACATTTTTTTTGAGGCTTTAGAAATCCCTTTTACTCTTAGAATTTCCACTGCTTTATCTAAGTCTCCATTAGCATCTTTTATCGCTAAGTTGCAGTCTTTAAAACCGGCTCCTGTAGCAACTCTTAGTTTTTTTACTTTTTCAACAATACTCATATTAATTAATTTTCTCTTTCTTCTTTTCATTAAATTTTTTTTCTAATTTTTCTCGATCTTTTTCCTGTATTGTTTTAGATGATTTAGTTTCTTTTTTTATGCTTTCTTTTTTTTCGACTACAGGAGTTAAGTTTTTTGCAGAAACAATAGTTTCTTTAATTAAGTTACAATATAGATCAATTGCTCTCCTGGCATCATCATTGCCAGGGATAGGGTAATCTATGCCATCAGGATTTGAATTACTGTCCAATATTGCAACAATAGGAATACCTAATTTAACCGATTCTTGAATGGCTAGAGACTCATAATTTGTATCAATGATAAACACTAAGTCTGGTATTTTTTTCATATCAGAAATACCACCAAGCGATCTTTGTAATTTATCTTTTTTGACACTCATTTTAAGAAGTTCTTTTTTAGTAAATCCTCTGTTTTCTGATGCCAGATTCAATTCTAGCTGCTTAAGTTTTTTTATTGAATTTGAAATGGTGCCCCAATTAGTCAACATTCCACCGAGCCATCTGTAATTGACAAAATATTGATCAGTTTCTTTTGCAACTTCTGATATTGCCTCTGAAGCTTGTTTTTTAGTTGATACAAAAAGAACTTTTCCGTTATTTGCAATTACTTCATGTATTTTTTGTAGTGCAATCTTTGTGAGTTCTAAAGTTTGAGTAAGATCGATTATGTGTATTGAGTCTCTTTTTCCAAAAATATATTTTTTCATTTTTGGATTCCACCTAAGCGTTTTATGACCTAAATGAACACCTGCCTCTAAAAGTTGTTGAATTGTAACATCTGGTATCTTCATATTTATTCCCGGTTAAGCCACCACAGTAATTTCCAAAAAAGGACCGGAGGTATAAAACCAATAACTGTGTGCGTATTAATTTAAAGTAGGTGAATTTCTACAAACATTTTTTTTAATTAACAAGCTTAAATTTATCTAATAAATGCTGATATTTCTTTACTTCTTAAGACATTTAGAGTTTTTCTGTCAATATTTCTCTTATTTTTAAGTTTAAAAATAAAATCATTTTTTTCATGACTTAATCTAATATTTATAATGGTGTTTCCGTCACCAGGAATAATTTTAGATATTTCTTTTAGTTCTTTTAAAGATTTTAGTTTGAATGTTACTTCTTCAATAGGTTTGTTAAGTAAATCTGACAGAGAGGCAACTTTTTGAACATTAACTCTCTTAAAACGATTCTCCTCATCTGAAATTGATTTTAAAAGTGTAAGAATTAATGAAGATCCTTCCTTTAAAATATGACGATTTTTTTCAAGAACCTCTGAAAAAATAAATAACTCAAAAACACTGGTTAAATCAGTTAATTTTAAAATAGCATAGGGGTTTCCTTTGACTGTTTTTCTCTCTTGTACTTTTAGTAAAGTAGCAGCGATATTTGAGTTTTTTATATCATTATTATTATTAAAGTTGAGATAATCTTTTATATTATAATCTGCAAATATTTCTTTAAATTGATTCAAAGGATGATCGGATATAAAAAAGCCAACTGACTCAAATTCTTTAGATAATCTTTCTTCAAACTTCCAGTCATCAATATTTATTATTACTTCATTATCTTGTGTATTATTTTCACCAAATAAATCAATCTGATTAACAGATTTATTTTCATAAATATTTTTAGATTTCATAATAAATTTTGGTATTGAATTGAACAAAGATTGTCTATTTAAATTTATATTATCAAAAGCTCCTGCTTTTACTAAACCTTCTAATTGTAACTTATTGATATCTTTTGGATTAACTCTATTTAAAAAGTCACTTAAAGAGCTAAATTTTCCATTTTCAATTCTTTCTTCGACAATATTTGAAACTGCCTCATAACCTACAGCTTTAATTGCACCTAATGCATAATAAAATTTTTCTCCATCGGTTCTAAAATCAGCATAACATTCGTTTATATCTGGTCTTACTATTTTAATATTTAATCTTTTTAATTCCTCATAAAATTCACTTAATTTATTTTGATTAGATATATCCATTGTCATTGATGCAGCAATAAACTCTTTTGGATAATAAGTTTTTAAATAAGCTGTTTGATACGATATTATTGCGTATGCAGCTGCATGACTTTTGTTGAAACCATATTCAGCAAATGGCTCTATTTTTAAAAAGATCCCAGCTGCAACATCTTTACTAATTCCATTGTTTACAGCACCAGAAATAAAACTTAGTTTTTGCTTTTCTAGTTCTGCTCTTTTCTTTTTACCCATCGCTCTTCTCAAAATATCTGCTTGACCAGCAGTAAAACCAGAAAGTTTTTGTGCAATTTGCATTACTTGCTCTTGATATATTATTACTCCATAGGTGGGTCGTAAAATGTCTTCAAGTAAAGGATGTAAATAATCTGGTGTCTGTTTTCCATGTTTACAATCATTATATATTGGTATGTTACTCATTGGACCTGGTCTATAAAGTGCTACCAAGGCAATAATATCCTCTATGTGATTTGGTTTCATTTGCATTAAAGCTTCACGCATTCCAGCACTCTCTATTTGAAATAAGCCCACGGTTTTACCAGATGATAATAAATCAAAAACTTTTTGATCTTCAAAATTTATAGTCTCAATATTAAAACTTTTATCTTTTTTTCTTATCAATTTCTGAGTGTTATTTATAACTGTTAAAGTTTTTAAACCTAAAAAATCGAACTTTATTAATCCTGCATTTTCAGCTGAATACATGTCAAATTGAGTTGAAGGTAACAATAAATCAGAAGTTGAGTCCTTATATAATGGAACAATATCAGTTAATTTTTTGTCAGCTATCACAACACCTGCGGCATGAGTTGCAACATTTCTGTTTAAACCCTCTAACTTTAATGAGAGATCTGTGAGTTTTTTTACTCTACTATCCTCATTTATCAGTTTTTTAAGTCTTGGCTCTCCGGCAATACATTCTGTAAGATTTTGTGGCCTAGATGGATCAAATGGAATCATTTTTGATATACTGTCAACAAAACCGTAAGCTAATCCTAAAACACGCCCAACGTCTCTTATAACCATTCTGGCTTTTAATTTTCCAAAAGTGATTATATGAGCAACACTATTTTTGTATTTTTTAGTTAAATATTCAAAAACTAAATCTCTTTTTTCTTCGCAGAAGTCTATGTCGAAATCAGGCATTGAAATTCTGTCTGGATTTAAAAATCTTTCAAAAATTAGGTTAAATTTTATTGGGTCAACATCAGTTATTGAAAGACACCAGGCTACTAAAGAACCAGCGCCAGATCCTCTACCAGGTCCAACTGGAATATCATTTTCTTTTGCCCATTTTATGTAATCAGATACAATTAAAAAGTAACTTGCATAATTCATTTTAGTTATGATTTCTAACTCATGATCTAATCTATCTTTATATATCAAATAATTTTTGTCAGATGAAAAATCCTCATTATTTAGGTTAAATATCTTTATAAATTTTTCATTAAGACCATCTAGTGAGTCTTTTTTTAAAATTTCATCTGCGCTAATACCTTTATCGGAACTTATATTTGGTAACATTGGTTTAGATGATAAAGGTCTAAAATTACATCGAAATGGAAAATTATAATTATTTTCTAATGCCTCTGGCAAATCAGCAAATAAATCACTCATTTCTAAGCTATTTTTAAGATAATGATGACTGCTAAATCTAACTCTATTTTTTTCGTTAACATAAGTCTTATTTTTTATACAAATCAATGCATCATGTGCTTCATGCATATCTTTACTTATGTAAAAAACCTCATTAGTTGCGATTAAAGGAATATTTAATTTTTTTGAATTTATTAAATTGAATTTTTCAAATTCTTTTTCATTTTGATCACCATGACGTTGTATTTCAATATAAAATCTATCTCTATAAATATCTTTTAATTTTGAATAAATTTCATTTATTTCTGAAAATTTTCCCCTATTAAATAATTGTCCAATTAAACCATTAACTGTTCCCGAAAATATTGCTACACCGTTATTTTCATTTAATAATTCATCAAAACCCAAATGAGGTTCAGAAAGTTCATCATTTTTTAAAAAAGATAATGAAGACAGTTTTATTATTGTCTTGTATCCATTTTCATTTAAAGCAAATAAGGGTAATAAACCTGTTGTATCATTTAGTCTAAAATTAATTTGAGTTCCTATTATTGGTTGAGATCCAGATTTAGATATTTTTTCAGCAAATTCTAATGCACCGCTTAGATTAGAAGTATCACATAACCCTAGAGCTTTTATCTTTTTATCTTTAGAAATATCTTTTAAATCATCTATTTTGATTGCACCTTCACAAATAGAAAATTGGGAATGTATTTTTAGGTGGTTAAAATTTTCAGAATTAGACTCTCGCATTAATGGTTTTTATACTACCATTAACTATTTCCAACATGCAATCTGACTTTTTAGCAAAAAATCTATTATGAGTTGCAAAGATAATCAGTCGGTTAGCATTTATTTGTTTTTTTAAAAGATCAAAAACACTTTTTGCTGATACTAGATCTAAACTTCCAGTTGGCTCATCAGCCAAAATAACTTGGGGGTCGTTTATTAAAGCTCTAGCTATTGATACTCTTTGCTTTTCACCTCCAGAAAGTTCTGTTGGATAGTGATTAATTCGATTTGATAAACCAACTTTTCTTAACAATTGTTTTGATTTCATTACAGAAATTTCTTTATTTTTTTCAATTGCAAGATTAGCTAAATAAACATTTTCTAAGGCCGTAAAATCTGGAAGTAAATTATCTTGTTGATATATAATTCCAATTTTATTAGCTCTTAAAATATCATTATAGTTGGAATTTTCGAAATCAATTTGTTTATTTCCATATTTTATTATGCCGCCTGATGGTCTATCAATTAATGATAATAAGTTTAATAATGTTGATTTTCCAGATCCAGAAGGTCCCATAAGAGAATAGATTTTTCCAAGTTTAAAATTATATGTCAATTTTTTCAAAACTTTTAAATTTTTTTGATGAGTGAAAGACTTAGAAATATTTGAAAGTTTAATAAGATTATTCATATTTTAATGCTTTAACAGGATCTAGTTTTGCTGCTTTTAAAGCAGGGAAAATTGAAACAACAATTGTAATGACTATTGAGCATATAGAAATCAATAAAATTGATGGTGTATTTATTTCTGAGGGCATAGTGCTTAAAAAATATATTTCTTCTGGAAATAAACTTATATTAAACAATGTGCTTAAAAATTGTCTTAAATTTTCAACGTAGATTGAAAAAGTTACTCCTAAGATAATACCAAAAATTGTAGCAGAGGTTCCTATTATTACTCCAACTAGAAAAAATATTTTTATAATTGATTTATTAAGTACGCCAATTGATTTTAATATTGCAATATCTTTTGTTTTATTTTTAACTAATATTGTCAAACCAGAGATAATATTAAAAGCAGCCACAATGATTATTAAAGACAATATTATAAACATTACATTTCTCTCAACTTTAAGAGCTGAAAAAAGTGCACTATTCATATCTGACCAAGAATATACAAATTCATTTTGGAAAATTTTCTGAACTATCTCTTTTTGACCTTCTATTTTTTGAGGTTTTTTAAGATAAATTTCTAAATTTCTATCATCTTGATCTAAATTAAAAAACTCTTCTAAAGTTGATAAATTAATAAATGCTATATTATTATCGAAATCAACAAGACCACTTTCAAAAATTGAAATAACAGTAAAGGTTTTTTGTTTAGGTATGTTACCTATTATTGTCTCAATTCCACTTGAGGACATTATTGTAATATCATCCCCAATTTCAAGATTTAGGGTAAAACTTAGCTCTTTTCCAATTGAAATAAAATTTTTATTTAAATTGTTTTTATTCCCTAAAAAATTTTTATTCTTCACTAATTCAAGTTTAGGAAAATCATTGCTTGAGTAACCTCGAAGCATTATTCCTTTTGAGGTCTCACTTTTAATTATTATAGCCTCACCTGAATTACTTAAAATCAATTCATTAGAAATGAGTTTTAAATTTTTTTGTTTTAAGTTTTCAACTTTAATAGTATTTTCATATGGTTTAACAGTTATATGCGCATTAAATCCTACAATCTTATTAATTAGTTCTGTTCGAAAACCATTCATAACAGACATAACAATTATTAAAACAGCAACACCAAGACTGATACCTATAAATGAAAAGATTGAAATAACATTTAGAAAGCCATCTTTTTTTCTAGCTTTCAAAAACCTGAATGTAATTTCTTTTTCTAAAGTAGAAATCAA
Organism: uncultured Pelagibacteraceae bacterium; assembly: GCA_902516425.1. Lineage (GTDB taxonomy): Bacteria > Pseudomonadota > Alphaproteobacteria > Pelagibacterales > Pelagibacteraceae > Pelagibacter. The sequence goes on along the minus strand of CABXYE010000002.1, from coordinate 153,887 downwards.
TTTTTTTCTTTTTGTTCTTGAATTATTTTTATAATTTCAATTATCTTTAATTTTTGAGTTTCTTTTCCAACCTCTTTAAATTCTATTAAATCACTATCGGTCTTTTTACCAATTATTATTTGGTAAGGAGCACCTATTAAATTCATCTTTTTTATTTTTGATGAAAAATTTTCATCAGTGTCATCAATTATTACATCAATATTATCTTTTTTTAATTCAAAGTTAATTTTATTTGCTTTTTCTAAAGCTGAATTATCATTTTTATTTATCATTGGTATTATTCCAACATCATATGGTGCAACAGATATTGGCCATTTCATGACTTCATTTTTCTCATCGTATTTTGCCTCTATTATTGCGCCTACTAACCTTGAAACTCCTACACCATATGAGCCCATTTTAACAAAATTTTTTTTACCACCAGGAAGGTCTACTGATGCTTCCATTGGTTTTGAGTATTTATCACCAAAATAAAATATATGACCAACCTCAATACCTTTAGTTTTTAATCTATTAGTTTCTAAAACTTTTTTTTCAAACTCATCCTTATTAAATTTTTCGTCGGTAACTGAATAAAATTCTTCATATTTTTTTCTCAAATTTTCTAAAGATTTTTTCTCTAATTTTGTGCCTTCACTTTTTAAATCAAAAATTCTTTTATCCGTATAAATTTTACTTTCACCAGTTTCAGCTAAAATAATAAACTCGTGAGAAAGATTACCTCCTATAGGACCGGTATCAGCAGCCATTGGAATTGCTGTAAGATCTAATCTTTTAAAAGTTTTTAAATAAGATAGAAAAAATTTATTATAAGAGAATAAAGCCTCCTCATCAGAAATATCAAATGAATAAGCATCTTTCATATAAAACTCTCTGCATCTCATTATTCCAAATCTCGGTCTAATCTCATCTCTAAATTTCCATTGAATATGATATAAAAGTTGTGGAAGAGATTTATAAGATTTAATTGAAGCTCTAAATATATCTGTTACAAGTTCCTCATTAGTTGGTCCATAAAGCATTTCACGATCTTGGCGATCTTTTATTCTAAGCATTTCTTCACCATAATCCTCGTAACGTCCACTCTCTTTCCATATTTCACTTGATTGTATCGTTGGCATTAAAATTTCTTGAGCTCCAATTTTGTTTTGTTCTTCTCTAACAATTTGTTCAATCTTTTTCATTACTTTAAAACCTAATGGTAACCAAGAGTAAATTCCTGCTGATGACTGTTTAATCATCCCTACACGTAACATTAATTGATGTGATTTTATTTTGGCTTCTGAGGGATTATTTTTTAAAATTGGAATAAATGATTGTGAAATATACATTCTAAGTGATTATATTTCTTAAATTTAAATATTCAAATTTCATAAGTAAGTAAATGATTATAAACAAAACTGTTGTTATTCCAGTACAATAAACGAATTTCTTTAACATTTTTGGATTTTCTGGAGAACCTGGATCTTCTCCTTCAATTTTAATCACTTTATTTCTCTCTACATCCATTGGTAGAATTGCAAAGAAAGTTATCCACCAAATGATTATATAGATTATTGCTAATCCTGTAGGGCTCATTAAATCTTCACCAAGTTAATATTGGCAAAAGGTTTTTTTCCAGTTTTTTCTTTTGTAAACTTGCGGCACGCAATTTTAAGTGCATCTATTAAATTGTGCTCTTGCTGTTTACTACCAAGCTTAAATGTTCTTGTTGTTTTTTCAATTACATCCTCTAGTCCATATAGAAACTCCTCTTTCTCATAAACAGGCAATCCTCTAAAGGTGATTATAGGACTATTGTGGATATTTCCCTTAAGAGTAATTAAAATTGTTATTTCCAAATATCCATTACTACTCAAATTTCTTCTATCTTTTATTGACTGAGAGTCCTCTTCAACACTAACATTACCATCTAAATATAATCTTCCACTTGGTGCTTTATCGTAAACTTTAGGTTTATCTCCAGGAGATAATTTTACAATATCTCCATTTTCAACTTGAACCGGGTGAGGAACCTGCATTTCTTTTGCAAAATTGATATGCTCTATCATATGTCTATGTTCTCCATGAACAGGAATGACACATTGTGGTTTAACCCATTGATACATATCTTTAAGATCTTCTCGATTTGGATGGCCTGATACATGAATAAACTCAGTTTCCTCAGAGATCACTTCTATACCATCCCTCACTAATTGATTATGAAGTTTATAAAGTTTTTTCTCATTACCTGGAATGATTTTTGATGAAAAAATAACAGCATCATCTTTCTCAATAAATACATCTGGATGAATATAATTCGCAATTCTCATCATCGCTCCCATTGGTTCACCTTGACTTCCTGTGCATAAATAAAGAATTTTTTCTCTAGGGAAATTTTTTGCATCTCTGGGATCAATAGGTTCAATTGTATTTTTTAAATATCCACATTGTCTTGCAGCTTTGTAAATTCTATGCATTGATCTTCCAACTAAAGATATCTGTCTTCCAGATTTTTCAGCACAGTAAAATGCTGTTTCCATTCTTGCAACATTGGAAGCAAAAGAAGTAATAATAACTCTTTTTTTTAACCGGTTCACTATGTTAAGTAAATTTTTTCTTACATCTAATTCTGATCCTGATCTTCCAGCACTAAAAACATTTGTTGAGTCACAAATCATTGCTAAAACACCCTCATCCCCTATTTCTTTCAATCTTTTAGAGTTAATTTCTTCGCCAATTAATGGATTAGGATCAACTTTCCAATCTCCTGTATGTAAAATTACCCCAGCAGGAGTTTTTATTTTTAAGCCATTTGGTTCTAGTATTGAATGGGTCAAAGTGATGTATTCGATTTCAAACTTTTCTAATGAGATATTTCCGTTCAATTCAACAATTTTAAGATCTTTGGTAATATCAATATGTTTTTCTTTAAATTTTTCCTTTATCAAAACAGCAGTAAAAGGTGTTGCGTATATCTTGCATTGAAGTTTTGGCCATAAATGGGCGATTGCACCAATATGATCCTCATGAGCATGAGTGAGAACAATACCCAATAAATTATCTTTCTTTTCAACAATAAAACCTGGATCTGGATAAATTAAATCTATTCCAGGAAGCGTATCATCTGCAAAAGTAACTCCAATATCAACCATGATCCATTTATGGTCTCCAGGCAAACCATAGCCAAACAAATTCATGTTCATCCCAATTTCACCAGATCCTCCTAGTGGACAAAATAATAATTCTTCTCTCATTTATTTAATCAATTTAGAAATTTTTATAAGACCCATAACAGTGATATTTTTGTTTTCAACAACTTTCGTTTTTATTGATCTTTTGAATAAATCAGAAAAGCCACCTGTAATAATAACTTTATAGGACTTTTTTGTTTCTTTCTTAATCAAATTTATAATATTGTCAATTAAACCTGCGTAGCCCCAAAAAAAACCAGATCTCACAGCTGAATTTGTATCTATTCCAATTACTTTTTTCATTTTTTTTAGATTGATTTTTGGAATCAAAGAAGCTTTATCAGTCAAAGTATTTAGAGAAATACTTATACCGGGTGCGATAACACCTCCTCTATAAGTATTATTGTCCAATACATCAAATGTGGTAGCTGTACCAAAATCTAAAATTATAAAATTTTTATTAGGACTGAGTAAACTTATTGCATTTGCTAATCTATCAGAACCAACTTGTTTGAAATTTGCTTTTATATTTAAAATAGATCTTAAATTGAGATCTTTTATTTCATAACATTTAATTTTAGTCTTTTTTGATATGAATCTTTTTATAAAATCAAATTTTTTTGGAACAACGCTACAAAATAGAATTTTTTCAATTTTCTTAAAGTCTTTTGTTAAAACTTTAAATTTTTTGTTAAGAATAGAGTTAGTCATTAATTTTGATTGCAAACTTATCTTTTTTAAAATTTTATCTTTAGAATTTACTAAAAATAATTTAGTAACCGAATTTCCAATATCTCCTAATATTAGCATATATGTTTATACTCTTTTTTTATTAATCTCTTTAAATTATTTTCAAAAGTCTTCTTTAATTCAAGTTCAAATTTTTTCTTTGATATATCTTTATTAACAAGATTGCTCAGACAAGTCGTTGGGTAATTCTTTATGAATGGGCTTTTTATCAAATTTATTCCAATACCAACAACTAGGTAAGTATCATCAAATTTACTCACTTTTTCTTGTAAAATTCCACATAATTTTTTTTTTTGAACCAATAGATCATTAGGTTTTTTAAAATAAATTTTTTTTTTATAATGTTTTGAAATACATTTTTTAACCATTAGACAATTAATTTTAGTCAACTTATTTAAGGATATATTAAAGTTTTTTAGATTATAAAAAAAGCTAACGAACAAATTTCCCTTATAAGAAACCCATTTTTTTCCATACTGTCCTCTCCCATTGATTTGCACATCAGCTAAAATCATACCAAAATTATATTTATAATGTTTGATTATTCTTATTGCGGTATTGTTGGTACTTTTTACTTTATTAAATCTAAATACTTTGAATTTCATCAAATTATATTGATTCTTGAAACTACATTAATCAATTCACCTGGGAAAATGAAATATGTTAAAATTAGTATTGTAGAGATCGTTAAGGAGAACTTCAGCCAAAGGCTATGGTCATTATCATAACTGTCTTTTTCTTCATCGAAATACATTATTTTTATAATTCGCAAATAATAAAATGCTGCTACCACGGTCGATAACAAACCAACTATAGCTAAAAAATACATTGACTGTTCAATAACAGATTTAAAAATATAAAATTTTGCAAAAAAACCTGCAAGTGGTGGGATTCCAGCTAGAGAAAATAAAATAATCAATAACGAAAGTGATAGCAAAGGATGATTTTTTGATAATCCTGATAAATCATCTATTTGCTCATAATAAATATTATTTCTTTTCATCATTAATAAACATGAAAAAAAACCTAAGTTCATAATTATATAAATAGTCATATAAATTACTGAACTTTGTATTCCATCATTCGAGCCAGTCGCTAATCCTGCTAAAGCATATCCAATATGGCTGATCGAACTATAAGCTATAAGTCGCTTAAGGTTTTTTTGTCCGATCGCTGCTATTGCACCAAAAAGCATGGATGCGATTGATATAAAAATTAAAATAATTTGCCACTGATCAATAAGATTTAAAAAAGGAACATAAAGAAATCTTATAAACACAGTTAACGCAGCTATTTTAGGAACCATTGTAAAAAATAACGTTACAGATGTTGGTGAGCCTTCATAAACATCTGGGGCCCACATATGAAAAGGCACAGCAGATATTTTAAATGCTAAACCTACTAATACAAAAACTATTCCAAAAGTTAAAGCATATTCACTTGCATTAAATTGTGTTGAAATATATTCAAAATTTGTTGAACCAGTAAAACCATAAATCAATGAACAACCATATAATAACAATCCTGAGGATAAGGCGCTTAAAACAAAATATTTTAATCCCGCCTCAGATGATTTCAATTGATCTCTATTAAATGTCGCTAAAACATATAGGCCTAATGACTGAAGCTCTAAACCCATATAAAAAACAATTAAATCATTAGAACTAATCATTATCATCATTCCCAAAACAGAACTTAGAATCAAAATTGGATATTCAATTTTAAAAATTTTAAAGACCCTTAAATAATTTGTTGAAATCAACAAAACTACAAAAGCAGCTATTAAAGTAATAATTTTCATAAACGATGACAAATAATCTATAACAATACTCTCGTTAAAGAGATTTGTCGGATTAATTCTAAAAGTTTCATTATATATAATCACTGCTGTAATCAATAAAACTAATAATGAAATATTATGAATTATTTTTGAACTATTTTTTTTAAAAACTCCAAGAATAAGTAAAAACATTATTGATAATGAAATAAAAATTTCTGGAAATATTAATTCAATATTATTCATTCTTTGCTTGCCACACTAAAGTTATATGTATCAATTAAATCACTTATTGAGACTTCAATAGTATTAATTAATGGTTCGGGATAAAAGCCAAAATATAAAGTTGGAACCACTAAACAGATGAGCATGAATGCTTCTGATTTATTTAGATCAATCATTTTTTTTAAATCAGAGTTTATTAGTTTTCCAAAAATAACTCTTTTATACAACCAAAGCATATATGCGGCACCAATAATAACTCCTAAACTCGCTAACACTGCTACTAAAAAATTATCTTTAAAAGCAGCCATTAAAATTAAAAACTCACCAACAAAACCGCTTGTTCCTGGTAATCCTAAAGCAGCTAAAGTGAATACCATAAATAAAATTGCATATTTAGGTATGATAGTGACAATACCTCCATAAGTTGTGATCAATCTAGAATGCATTCGATCATAAACCACACCAACACATAAAAATAAAGCTGCCGAAACTAAACCGTGACTTATCATTTGAATTATACTTCCTTCAATACCTTGTTGTTGGATGGTAAATATTCCTAGAGTAACAAATCCCATATGAGCCACAGAAGAATATGCTATTAATTTTTTCATGTCTTCCTGCATTAAAGCGATTAACGACGTGAAAATAATTGCAATAACACTTAATGTGTAAATTAAAGGGGTAAAAACTTCTGAGGCAGAAGGAAACAATCCCAGAGAAAATCTTATAAATCCATATCCTGCCATTTTAAGCAAAATAGCAGCTAAAAGAACTGATCCCGCTGTAGGTGCTTCAACGTGTGCATCTGGAAGCCAAGTATGAACTGGCCACATAGGAGTTTTTACTGCAAATGAACTAAAAAAAGCTAACCACAATAAATTTTGATATTTCGTGTCTATACCTAATTCATAAAGTTTAACAACATCTGTGGTACCTGTGATCCAATAAATTGAAATTATAGCTACTAACATTAAAACTGAACCTAAAAGTGTGAATAAAAAAAACTTAAAAGCAGAATAAACTCTTCTGGCCCCACCCCAAATTCCAATAATTAAAAACATCGGAATTAATCCAGCCTCAAAAAATAAGTAAAAAACTACAAGATCTAGAGAACAAAAAACTCCAATCATGAAAGTTTCCATGACAAGAATAGCTATTAAAAATTCATTTAATCTTTTTGTTACCGAATTATTTACTGAGACAATGCATAAAGGTGTAATAAATGTTGTTAAAATTATAAATAGTATTGATATTCCATCAACTCCTACTTTATAGTTAATTAAACCTTCGATCCAAATTCTGTCTTCAACAAATTGAAAAGCTGATGTTGTTTGGTCAAACAAAACCCACAAATAAATAGATAAAAAAAAGTTTACTAGAGATGTAAATAAGGCAACATATTTTGCTGTGATTTTATTTTCACTTTTACTTTTTGTAAAAAATAAAAAGAGTGCTCCGATAAAAGGTAAAAGTATTAATGAGGAAAGAATTGGAAAGTCCATTATTTAACGATTAAAAAGGTTAAAAAAGCGGAAAAACCAAGTAACATTACAAATGCATATTGGTAAATATAACCACTTTGAAATTTATTGGCTTTAATAGAAAATTTTTTAATTAACCCAGAAATACCATCGGGTCCAAAGCCATCAATAATTTTAATGTCAAAAAATTTCCACAAAAATAGCCCAAATCTTTTTGAAGATTTTACAAATAAGGTGTCGTAAATTTCGTCAAAATACCATTTATTTAATAAAAATTCATATAATGGCTTATTGATATTAACTAGTTGAGTTGGAAAATTCTTATTTTTTACAAATAAATAGTAAGCAAGTGGTATAGATAAAATTACTAGTGCTGGAGTTAAAATTAAAAACCATAATGGTGGATGATCGGTACTTAAAGGTTCTAATAAGAAAATCGATTCATTCCAAAAATTATTAATTCCCTCATAACCTATAAACAAATCTTTAAAAATAAATCCAGCAAAAATAGCTCCTATAGATAATATTATCAAAGGTATCAACATAACTAATGGCGACTCATGTGTCTCCTCGATCTTAATTTTCTTGTTGTTATACTGTCCGTGAAAAGTTTTAAACATCAGTCTCCATGAATAAATTGATGTTAAAAAAGCAGTCAGTATACCTATTCCAGAAGCATAGTACCCAGTGGTAGTGCCACTTAAATATGCAAATTCTATAATTGCATCCTTAGAATAAAAACCAGAGAGCAAAGGGAAGCCTGTTAATGCTAAAGTTCCAATTATCATTAAAACATATGTGTAAGGTAACTTTTTCCATACCCCTCCCATATTATTGATATTTTGCTCATCTTTAAATGCGTGAATTACAGATCCAGATCCTAAAAATAATAATGCTTTAAAGAATGCATGAGTAAATAAATGAAATATCGCAACATTATAAGCACCTACGCCAGCCGCAAAAAACATATAACCTAATTGACTGCATGTGGAGTAGGCAATAATCTTTTTTATATCTGTTTGCACTAAAGCTATACTCGCAGCAAAAAAAGCAGTGCTCATACCGATTATAGTAACAATGTTTAAAGCTAACTCTGAATATTCATATATTGGAGAACATCTTACGACTAAAAAAACTCCAGCTGTAACCATAGTAGCGGCATGGATCAGAGCTGAAACAGGTGTTGGACCTTCCATTGCATCTGGTAACCAGGTATGCAAAAAGATTTGAGCTGATTTACCCATAGCACCGATGAACAATAATATACAGATTAAATCTATGGCGTTAATTTGAATACCTAAAAAATTAAGTTTTTCATCTATAACTGTTGGAATTTGGTTAAAAACTTCTGTGTAATTTACTGAACCAAATAAATAAAAAATCAAAAATATACCTAAAGCAAAACCGAAATCTCCAACTCTATTTACAACAAATGCTTTAATTGCGGCTGCATTTGCAGTTTCCTTTTTAAACCAAAAACCAATTAAGAAATAAGAACAAAGACCTACCCCTTCCCAACCAAAAAATAATTGAATAAAATTATCGGCTGTTACCAACATTAACATGGCGAAAGTAAATAGAGATAAATAGGCCATAAATCTTGGTTTGTGGGGATCATGAGACATATATCCGATTGAGTAGATATGAACCAATGCAGAAACAAAAGTTACAACTACTAACATTACTGACGACAATGCATCAATTTTCATTGACCAGTTTACTTCTAATGATCCTGAATTGATCCATGTAGCAATTTTGATATTTTCCTCGTATTGATTAAAAATTACCTCATAAAATATAATTGCTGAAAGAACAGCTGTAATAGATACTAGTAAACTAGTAACTATTTCTGAATTTCTGTCTCCTATAAACTTTCCAAAAAATCCAGATATAATTGAAGCAATTAAAGGTAATGCTAAAATTGAAATTTCCATTTTATCCTTTTAACTTATCTATCTCTTCGACCCTTATAGTTCCTGCATTTCGATAGTAGACTACTATTATTGCCAGACCAATTGCAGCCTCTGCAGCAGCAACAGTTAAAATAAATAATGTAAAGACTTGACCAGTTAAATCATCAAGATAAATAGAAAATGATACTAAATTAATATTCACAGCTAATAATATCAGCTCAATACTCATCAAAATAACGATAATATTTTTTCTGTTTAAAAAGATACCAATGACACCAATGGAAAAGATAACTGCTCCTAAAGTAAGATAATGTCCCAAACCAATTTCAGTCATCTATCTTAACTCCTATATTTGACGGAACCTCTAAAACTTCGATACCTTCAGATCTTTCTCTAGAAATTTGATTTATATAACTTTGTGTTTTAACCCCTGCTCTTTGTCTAAAAGTAAGGACAATTGCACCTATCATCGCAACTAATAATATCATTCCACTTATTTGAAAAACGTGAATATAATCTGTGTACAAAACTTGACCTAACGAATGAGTGTTACTTATTTCATTAGAAAGTTGAGTGTTATTTTGTTTTGATAATTCAGGTTTATATTTCCATCCTCCTACAACAATAATTAGTTCAAAAAAGATTATTGTACTTATAATTAAACCTATTGGTATATGGCCAGAATTTTCTTTAGAATTAAACCATTGATTTTGTTGTTGTGCAACATTCAACATCATTACAACAAATAAAAACAAGACAGCTACTGCACCAACATATACGATAAGCATTATCATTCCCAAAAACTCTGCTCCAATCATTATAAAAAGACATGAAATACTTATAAAATCTAATATTAAAAAAAAAACCGAATGTACTGTATTTTTTGAAACTGTGACCATGATAGCTGAGATGACTGCGACAATAGAAAAAAAATAAAAAAATATTGCATGCGCTGCCATAAATCTATCTATAAGGGTTGTCTGATTTTATATTCGCTGCTAAAATGTTTTCCCATCTGTCACCATTATCCAATAGTTTTTCTTTAGTGTAATAAAGCTCTTCTCTTGTTTCTGTTGAAAATTCAAAATTTGGGCCTTGAACAATAGCATCTACAGGGCATGACTCCTCACATAAACCACAATAAATACATTTCATCATATCAATATCGTAACGAGTAGTTTTTCTACTTCCGTCAGATCTTTCAGCCGACTCTATTGTGATTGCTTGTGCTGGACACACAGCCTCACACAACTTACATGCAATACATCTTTCTTCACCATTTGGATATCTTCTAAGTGCATGCTCTCCTCTAAATCTTGGACTAATTTTTCCTTTTTCAAAAGGATAATTTATTGTTTTTTTTGATTTAAACATTTCTCTAAAACCAATTAACATACCAGTTACAAAATCGACCATAAATATTGTTTTTAAAAATCTTGAAATTTTCATCTAAATTGTAGGTAAAAGGTTAAAATAAAATAAATAACTCGCAGTCAAAACAACATATGTTAAAGACAAAGGAAGAAATATTTTCCAGCCTAATCGCATTAGCTGATCATATCTATACCTTGGTACAACTGCTTTAACTAATGCAAATAAAAAAAATAAAAGTAATATCTTTAAGATTAACCACACAGCTCCTGGAATTAAATTAAATGGATATAAATCAACTGGTGAAAGCCATCCTCCTAAAAATAAAATTGATCCTAAAGCACACATTAATAAAATATTTGCATATTCTCCTAACCAGAACATTGCATACATCATTCCAGAATATTCAGTTTGATATCCAGCAACTAATTCTGCTTCGGCTTCAGGTAAATCAAAAGGCGGTCGATTTGTTTCCGCTAAAGAGGAAATAAAAAATATTACAAACATTGGAAATAACGGAATTATGAACCAGATGTTTTGTTGAGCTAAAACGATATCACTTAAATTTAATGATCCAACACACAAAAGAACATTGATAATTATTATGCCAATTGAAACCTCATAAGAAACCATTTGCGCAGCAGATCTTATTGACCCTAAAAAAGGATATTTTGAATTGGACGCCCAACCTCCCATGACAATTCCATAAACTCCAAGAGATGAAACAGCAAAAATATAGAGAATTCCAACATTTATATTAGCTAAAACCTGATCCTCTCCAAAAGGTATAACCGCCCATGCTATTAAGGCTAAAGTCATTGTAATAATTGGTGCTAAAACAAAAATAATCTTATTTGAACTTGCTGGAATTATGATTTCTTTAAAAATATATTTTAATGCATCTGCTAATGATTGTAGTAAACCAAAGGGACCAACAACATTGGGACCCTGTCTTTTTTGAACAAAAGCCCAAACTCTTCTATCTAACCAAACAATCATAGCAACAGAGACTAAAACTGGAACAAGAAGAAAGAGGATTTTATAGACCTCTTCAAAAACTAAATTTATATATCCCATTATTTATCCTTCGGTACCAGTTCGTTTAACTTCTAATTTAGAATTGTTACAATTCAACATTGTTTTTGATGAGCGTGCAATTACATTAGAAAAATAATAATCTTTGTATGTTATTTTAAGGGTTTCGTCCTCAAAATTACCTAAATCTACTTTAGTTTTAAGGGGGCTTTCTTGTTTTTCCTTTTTTAAGTTTATATAGTTAAACATACTGCTCTCTAATTCATCTCTATCGTTAAAAAGTCTTCTATTATTCATAAATTCAGCAAGATTATTTATAATTTCCCAATCTTCTTTAGCATCTCCTGGAGGATATGACGCTTTATAAGCTTTTTGCACTTTACCCTCTAAATTAGTGTAATGACCTGATTGTTCTGTGTAAGCTGCTCCTGGCAAAATAATATCTGCTAGTTCTGCGCCATTATCCCCGTGGCTTCCTACATATATAACAAACTCATTTTTTTTATTGAATTTAAGGTTATCTTGTCCCATTAAAAAAACTAAATCAAATTTGTTTTCATTAAGATTCTTTATTAATTCGTTTTTTTTATCGATTATATCAAGATCTAGACTTCCAACTGTAGCTGCGTCGGAAGGTAAAAAATTTAAAGGCCTCCAATCATCAGTAAATTTATTGTTACTCAATAAAAAATTTTTAAAGGAACTAGATAAAAATTCTGCTGATTTAGATTTTAAAAATGATTCTCCAAATATAATCATTGGTTTTTTTGCTTCAATAATTTGTTTTGAAAGCTCATTTTTATTTTCAAAAATATTTTTGATTGTTTGGGTTTTTCCATCAAGGATTTGATAAGGATAGGTTAGATCACCTAAATCACTTAAAGAAACAATTTTGACTTTATTTTTTAGATAAGCTTTTCGAATTCTTGCATTTAGCATAGTAGCTTCAAACCTTGGATTAGTTCCAATTAATAGAATTAAATCTGTTTCCTCAATACCATTAATAGTTGAATTGAATAAATAGTTTTCTCTTTTAGAACTATCAATTAAAATATCAGACGATCTAGACTCATAATTTTTTGTATCAATAGTTCTCTCTAAAAATTCTTTAAATATGTAGCTGGCTTCCATATTTATCAGATCGCCAACAAATCCAGCTATCTTATCTTTATCAGTATTTTGTATTTTTGATTTTATAATTTTAAAAACTTCATCCCATGAAGCTTTTTCAAATTTATTATTATATTTGATATACGGTGTATCAAGTCTTTGACTTAACAAGCCATCGCAAGCATATCTTGTCTTATCTGATATCCATTCCTCATTTATATCTTCATTAATTATTGGCAATACTCTTTTTACCTCCCAGTCATATGTGTCTACCCTTATGTTAGATCCAACAGCATCCATTACATCTATAGTTTCTGTTTTTTTTAACTCCCAAGGTCTTGCTTCAAATACATATGGTTTTGAAGTAAGAGCTCCAACAGGACAAAGATCTATTACATTTCCTGACAATTCTGACTGTATTGATTTTTCAAGATATGTTGTAATTTGCATATCTTCACCTCTACCTATCGCACCAAGTTCTGGCACACCAGCAATTTCTGTCGCGAATCTAATACATCTGGTACAATGGATGCATCTGGTCATTTGGGTCTTAATTAACGGACCCATATTTTTATCAGGCACCGCTCTTTTATTTTCTTTAAATCGAGATTTATCAATACCATAAAACATAGATTGATCTTGAAGGTCGCATTCACCACCTTGATCACAAACAGGACAATCTAAAGGATGATTGGCTAATAAAAATTCCATTACGCCTTTTCTGGATTTCTCTATTTTAGGTGTATTTGTTTTTATGACCATTCCCTCAGCAGCAGGCATCGCACAAGAAGCTATAGGTTTTGGGGATTTTTCCATTTCAACAAGACACATTCTACAATTTCCTGCTATTGATAATTTTTCATGATAGCAAAATCTTGGTATTTCTACTCCAGCTTTTTCACAAGCTTGTAGAACAGTTAAACCCTCCTCGACTTCTACTTCTACATCGTTTACTTTTAATTTAAGCATTTTTATCTAATAAGTGTTGATCTACAAGGTAAGGAATATTTTGAGTTTCTTTTACAATTGGATCAAAATTATTTCTCTTTTTAATCTCATCTTTAAAATGTCTTAATAGACCTTGAACAGGCCAAGATGATCCTTCACCAAATGCACAGATTGTGTGACCCTCAATTTGTTTTGTTACATCACCTAGCATTTCAATTTCATCTTTTGAAGCCTCACCTTTAGCCATCCTCTCAAGCATTCTCCACATCCATCCCGAACCTTCTCTACAAGGTGTACATTGGCCACAGCTTTCATGTTTATAGAATCGAGCAATTCTTGCCATACATTTAATAATGTCCTGATCTTTATTTATTACAACTACTCCAGCTGTGCCTAAGCCACTTTTTTCAGCAACTAAAGAGTCAAAATCCATAGTCAATGTTTCACATTTCTCCTTAGGAATAAGTGGCATGGAAGACCCTCCAGGTATGACAGCTTGTAAATTATCCCAACCACCAATGACACCTCCCGCATGAACCTCGATTAATTCTTTTAAAGGTATATTCATTTCTTCCTCAACATTACATGGATTATTTACATTTCCAGATATACAAAATATTTTAGTACCAGTATTTTTCTCTCGTCCTAAGGATGCAAACCATTTACCACCTCTTCTCAAAATCGTTGGTACAACAGCAATAGTCTCAACATTATTAATTATTGTTGGACATCCGTACAAACCAATCAATGCTGGGAAAGGTGGTTTTAATCTTGGTTGACCTTTATTGCCCTCAATGCTTTCGAGTAATGCTGTTTCCTCTCCACAGATATAAGCTCCTGCACCATAATGTATGTAGATATCCAAATCCCATCCTGTTCCTGCCGCATTTTTTCCAATTAATTTTTTTTCATAAGCTTCGTCAATTGCAGCTTGAAGTTTCTGTCCATCAACAAAATATTCACCTCTTATATAAATATAACAAACATGAGCTTGAATTGCATAGGAGGCTATTAAACATCCTTCTATTAACTTATGAGGTTCAAATCTTAATATATCCCTGTCTTTACAAGTGCCAGGTTCAGACTCATCACCGTTAATAACTAAGTAGTGAGATCTAGATCCAACCTCTTTTGGCGCAAATGACCATTTAAGACCTGTGGGAAAACCAGCTCCACCTCGTCCTCTTAATTGAGAGTCTTTAATTTCACTTATAATCCAGTCTCTACCTTTATTGGTAATTTCTTTTGTGTTTATCCAATCACCTCTTTTTTGAGATGAGGTTAAGTCTGAACCTAAATCATTGTATAAATTTTGAAAAATTCTATCCTGATCTTTAAGCATTTTTTAATTCCATTAGTGTTTTTCTACCATTTTCGGGTTCATTATTTATTCTTCCTCTATATGAACCTGGCCTAGGAGGTTCATCTTTTAAAATTTTGTCCAGAATTTCCAAAGTTTTTTCTTTATCTAAATCCTCATAATAATCATTATTAATTTGCATCATTGGAGCGGTGACACAAGCACCCAAACACTCCACTTCCATCCATGAACAATTTTTTTCAGGAGATAATTCAGATTCGTTTTCTGAAATTTTTTCTTTACACGCCTCAACCAATTTACTTGCACCTCTAATCATACAGGGTGTTGTAGTACAAACTTGTATGAAATATTTTCCCACAGGTGATAAGTTGAACATGCTATAAAAAGTTGCTACCTCATAAACTTTAATGTAAGGCATCTCTAAGAATTTAGCTATGCACTTCATTGCAGCTAAAGGAATCCAATTATTATTTTGTTTTTGGGCTATATATAGTAATGCCATAACTGCACTTTGTTGTTTTCCTTTAGGATATCTTGAAGTAATTTTATTTGCCGCTTCTAATGAAGATGAATTAAATTCAAAATTCTCTGGTTGATCTTTAGCTGGTCTTTTTAAACTCATCTATCGACCTCACCAAAAACTATATCTAATGAACCAAGAACAGCAGGAACATCGGCTAACATATGTCCTTTAATTAAGTAATCCATTGATTGTAAATGTGAAAATCCAGGTGCTCTAATTTTACATTTATAAGGTTTACTTGATCCATCTGATATTAAATAAACTCCAAATTCTCCTTTAGGTGCTTCAACAGCTGTGTAAATTTCATCTTTAGGTACACGATATCCCTCAGTAAATAATTTAAAGTGGTGTATTAAAGCTTCCATAGATTGCTTAATATCCTTTTTTGATGGAGGAGTTATTTTTCCATCAAAAGTTTTGATTGGACCTTTTTCCATTTTTGATAAACATTGTTTAATTATTTTGATACTCTCTTTCATCTCTTCAATCCTGCATAAATATCTATCATAACAATCTCCATTCTTTCCTACAGGAATTTTGAATTCTAGTTGATCATAACAATCGTATGGTTGTGACTTTCTTAAATCCCATGGAACACCAGAACCTCTAATCATAACACCGCTAAAAGAATAATCGAGAGCGTCCTCTTTTGTAACAATACCAATATCAACATTTCTTTGTTTGAATATTCTATTGTCAGTCAATAACTTTTCTAAATCATTAATTATTTTTGGAAAAGTTTCGCAGAACTTTGCAATATCTGTCTCCAAACCTGCTGGTAAATCTTGATGTACACCACCTGCCCTAAAATAATTGGCATGCAATCTTGATCCAGATGCTCTTTCATAAAAAGTCATGAGAGTCTCCCTCTCTTCAAAACCCCATAAAGACGGTGTTAAAGCCCCAACATCTAATGCTTGTGTTGTAACATTTAAAATATGACTTAAAATTCTACCAATTTCGCAAAACATTACTCTTATAAATTGGGCTCTAATCGGAACATCTATATCTAAAATTTTTTCAATAGCTAATGCGAAAGCATGTTCTTGATTCATCGGAGCAACATAATCTAGACGATCGAAATACGGTACTGCTTGCATATAAGTTTTATTTTCTATCAATTTTTCAGTACCTCGGTGTAATAAACCAATATGTGGGTCTGCTTTTTCTACAACTTCACCATCTAACTCCAATATAAGCCTAAGAACTCCGTGAGCTGCTGGATGTTGGGGTCCAAAATTTAAATTAAGATTTTTAATTTTTTTCGTCATTATTATTTGTAAGTTCTTTTATGTATTTTGTTCCCTCCCATGGACTTTCGTAATCAAAATTTCTATAATTTTGTTCGAGCTTAACAGGCTCTCTAATAACTTTTTTTTGATCTTCATTATATCTAACTTCAGTAAGGCCAGTTAAAGGAAAGTCTTTTCTTAAGGGATGTCCTTCAAAACCATAATCAGTAAGAATTCTTCTTAAATCAGGATGATCTTTAAAATTCACGCCATACATGTCAAAAACTTCTCTTTCCATCCAGTTAGCTGATGGAAAAATTGAGGTTAATGATGAAATAACTTCATTTTCAGTTATATCGTAGCTTAAGATCATTCTTTGATTAAACTCATGACTTAAGAATAAATATATAATTTTAAATCTTTTAGATCTTTCAGGATAGTCAACTACCGTAATATCTATAAGTTGTCTAAATTTTGTATCTTTATTAGTTTTAACAAATAGAACAACATCAATTAGATCCTCACTATCTATCTCAAGATAGATTTGATGATGTTTAATTTCAGAAGTATTTATTTTAGTACCAAGTTCTGAATTAATTTTTTTTTCTAAATCTATTAAATTATTCATATTATCTACTTATTGATCCTTTATTTCTTATTTTTTTTTGTAATTGCATAATTCCATATAATAAAGCCTCTGCAGAAGGCGGACATCCAGGGACATAAATATCAACTGGAACAATACGATCACAACCTCTTACAACTGAATAAGAGTAATGATAGTAGCCACCACCATTAGCACAACTGCCCATAGATATAACATATCTTGGCTCGGGCATTTGATCGTAAACTTTTCTTAGAGCTGGTGCCATTTTGTTAGTTAAAGTTCCTGCAACAATCATCACATCGGATTGCCTTGGTGATCCACGAGGTGCAGCACCAAACCTTTCAAGGTCATATCTTGGCATTGCTGTTTGCATCATTTCGACTGCACAACAAGCAAGACCAAATGTCATCCAGTGTAATGAGCCTGACCTTGACCAATTTATTAAATTATTTAAAGAAGTCGTAATGAAACCATTCTTACTGAAATCATCAGCAAGCTGTTTAAATTCTTCCGGCACTTGATCTAACTTATTGTTCATCTAAAAATTTTTTATTCCCAGTCTAATGCACCTTTTTTCCATTCATAGATAAATCCAACTGTAAGTATGAATAAGAAAATCATCATTGAGGTAAAACCTAAAATTCCTATATTTCCCAAAGATATTGCCCACGGAAATAAAAATGCTATTTCAAGATCAAAAATTATAAAAAGAATTGCAACTAAATAGAAACGAACATCGAATTCCATTCTTGAATCTTGAAATGGTTCAAAGCCACATTCATATGCCGATAACTTTTCTGGATCCGGGTTTTTTGGAGATAAAATATAGTTGATTAATATAAATGCGCAGCTTAGTCCTAGTGCAATTATTAAGAACAATATTATTGGTAAATAATCCTTTAAAAATTCCGCAGTCATGTGGGAATATATATCATTTTTTATAGCTAGATGAAGTGGTGTTAGGTCACATTATTCAAAATATACAGCATATTTGATAATGATTATCAATGGTTAACTTGTAAAGTGGCGGGAGTGAAGGGACTCGAACCCTCGACCTATCGCGTGACAGGCGATCGCTCTAACCAACTGAGCTACACCCCCACTTCTGATTCTTTTGGTGGGCAGTAAAGGACTCGAACCTTTGACCCCCTCGGTGTAAACGAGATGCTCTACCAACTGAGCTAACCGCCCTTAACCAAAATAAAGTGATTTATATCTTTTGGAAAAATTACGTCAAGCTGTATTAGTATTGAAAAGTGGCCTAAAAATTATTTTTATTAATAAATTTTTTGTAAGTTAACAAAGATAATCAAGTGCTTTGAGTATCCCACCTTTTTTATATGGTATCTTAGATTTCATTAATCCCATTTCAACTCCAGCTAAAGTACCAGCTAACATTAATTCATTAAAATCACCTAAATGACCAATTCTAAAAATTTTACCTGCAACTTTTGCCAAACCTGTTCCTAATGACATATTATAATGATCTAATATTATTTTTCTTAAAACGTCTGCGTCATGCCCGTCTGGGATAATTACTGCTGTTAAAGAATCAGAATATTCCTCAGGATTTTTACAAAGTATCTCTAGACCCCAAGCATTAACTGCGATTCTGGTAGCTTCAGCAAATCTTTTGTGTCTTATAAATACATTTTCTAAACCCTCTTCAGTAAGCATATTAATCGCTTCGTCTAAACCATAAAATAAATTAGTGGCTGGTGTATATGGAAAGTAACCCTTTTTATTATTTTCTAGCATTGGTCCCCAATCCCAATAAGATTTTGGTAATTCAGATGTCTTATACGCTGTTAATGCTTTTGAACTTATTGCATTAAAGGATAATCCTGGTGGCAATAATAAACCTTTCTGTGATCCTCCAACTGTTACATCCACTTTCCATTCCTCATGTCTGTAATCAATCGATCCAAGTGATGATATTGTATCGACAAATAATAATGCTGGGTGTTCTGCATTATCCATAGCTTTTCTTATTTCTCCAATTCTACTTGTAACACCAGTAGATGTTTCGTTGTGAACTGCACACACTGCCTTTATTTTTTTACCGGTGTCTTCCTTTAATTTTTTTTCTACAATATTTGGATCTACACCTGTCCTCCAGTCTCCTTTGACAAAGTCAACTTCAATTTTAAATTTTTGAGCGATATCCCACCAAAGAGTTGAGAAATGTCCTGTTTCAAACATTAAAATTTTATCCCCAGCACTTAGTGTGTTTACTATGGCTGCTTCCCACGCACCTGTACCAGATGCTGGGAATATAATAACAGGTTCAGAAGTTTTGAAAATTAATTTAATTCTATCTAAAACCCTTAAACCTAATTCTGCAAAATCAGGTCCTCTGTGATCTATCGTTGGATAGTCCATAGCTCTTAAAACTCTATCAGGGACGTTGGTAGGTCCTGGTATTTGAAGAAAGTGACGACCAGGTCTTATATTATTTGAAATTGCCATTCTGCTGTATATGCTAAAGAAATTATATAATCAAACTTATTTTATATGACAAAAAGTAGTAATTTAATAGATAGCTTAGAAGTTTATATTTTAAATAATCCTAAAGAGGTTAAACCTCATTGGGTTAGTCATTTTATTGTACCAACTGCTAACGAATTATTGATAAAAATTAAAAATAAAGATGGTAATTCAGGTTTTGGTTTGGCTACAAGTTACACAGATATAAAACCCATAATCAAACCTTTTTCTAGTGGATTGCAAGATTTTATAATTGGTGAAGATCCATTTTGTCCAGAAAAGTTATATGAAAAAATATTTAGATTAACTGATACTCGGACTAGTAATGAAAAGGGTTGGAGTAGAGAAGCTTTAATAAGAATTTCTGCAGCTTTAGATATTGCTTGTTGGGATTTAATAGGAAAAGCATCAAATATACCATTATATAAACTTTTTGGTGGCTATAGAAATAAAATTCCTGTTTATGTGACATGTGCTTATTACAGAGATGGTAAAGATGAAAAAGAACTCAGACAAGAATTAAAAAAATTAATAAATATCGGACATCAAAGTTTCAAAGTTAAAGTTGGTGGGCTAAGTGTAAAAGAAGACACAAATAGATTAAAGATAATAAGAGCGGAGATTGGAGATGATAAAGACTTAATGATTGATGTAAACAGAGCATGGGACTTAAAAACAGCGATTAAAGCAGTAAAAGAGTTTGAAAGGTTTAATCCCACTTGGATCGAAGAACCTGTGAGATGGGAAGACGATAGAAGAAATTTAAAACTTTTATCGCAACAAACTAAAATTCCTTTATCAGGTGGAGAAAGTGAGATTACGATTTATGGGTGTAGATCTATGGTAGAA
Source organism: uncultured Pelagibacteraceae bacterium (assembly GCA_902516425.1). Taxonomy (GTDB): domain Bacteria; phylum Pseudomonadota; class Alphaproteobacteria; order Pelagibacterales; family Pelagibacteraceae; genus Pelagibacter. The sequence continues at coordinate 133,085 of CABXYE010000002.1, read as the reverse complement.
GAAAATGCAATACAAATTTTACAGTTTGATTGCACTATGTTTGGAGGTTTTACTAATGGTAAAAAACTATCTGCATTATGTGAATTAAATCATTTAGATATTGCTCCACATCATGATTGTTATATTCACGCTCCTTTAGTTGCATCATCTCCATCTGGAAGAATAGTTGAGTCATTTGATGATGAAAGAGATCCACTTCAGGCAGAATTATTTGAGAATCCGCATAAAATGAGCAACGGATGGATATATTTAAATGAAAATCCAGGCTTAGGATTTGAAATTTCTGAGACCGCGTTAAAAAAGTTTGGGAAATTAGTTTACAAAAACAAATAAACATTTAATTTTATTCAATGCGGTTTAATTCTGAACAAATACAAAAAATTGGTAAAGAAATAAGTAATAAAGTAGAAGGTAAAACTCTGTTCGATGAATTCTCTCGTGGAAGATATAGTACAGATGCATCTGTTTACCAAATAAAACCACTTGGAGTTGTTCTTCCAAAGGATACTAATGATGTTCTGAATATAATGGACTATTCTCAAAGAAATTCTATTCCTTTGTTAGCTAGAGGTGGTGGTAGTTCACAATGTGGTCAAACTGTAGGTGAAAGTTTAGTCCTTGACTATTCAAAGCACCAAAATAAAATTTTAGAGCTTAACGTTGAAGAAAAATATGTTTGGGTTCAGCCCGGTGTCGTATTGGACCATTTAAATTCATATTTAAAACCTTATGGTCTATGGTTTCCAGTAGATGTATCTACAAGTAGCAGAGCAACTATTGGAGGTATGTCAGCAAATAATTCATGTGGATCAAGATCTTTGTATTATGGAAACATGGTTCATAATGTATTAGCAATTGAAGCTATTTTAGATGATGGTTCCTTACACACATTTAATGAAATTAATAAAAATTATCTTACAACAACCAATAACCAAGATCGTTTTTATAAAATTATTGATAAGTTTTTACATTTGAGACAAAAATTAAGTAAGGATATTGATGATAACTGGCCAACTACTCAAAGACGAGTTGGTGGATATAACATCGATTTGATAGATAAAAATGGATTTAATTCATCTCATTTATTAGTTGGCTCAGAAGGAACATTGTCACTTTTTAATAAGATCAAATTAAAATTATCTGAAATCCCTAAAAATAAAGTTTTAGGTGTTTGTTATTTTGATAATTTTCTCCAGGCAATGGAATTAACGAAAGAAATTGTTAAACTAAAACCTACTTGCGTAGAATTAATGGATCAAAATTTATTAAATTTAGCAAAAGAAATACCAATGTATGCTGGTGGGATTAAAAAATATATTAAAGGTAATCCAGAGGCAGTTTTAATGGTTGAATTTATAGATATAGATCAAAGTGTTTATGAAAAAAAAATAAAAGACCTTGAATATTTAGTTTTAAATCAAAATAAGAAAAATCAATTTTCTTATTTTACTGACTTATCTGAACAAAAAGAAGTTTTTGAGATTAGAAAAGCTGGATTAAATATTTTAATGTCAATGAAGGGAGATAAAAAACCAGTAGCATTTATTGAGGATTGTGCGGTTTCTTTAGACCACTTGGCAGAATACACAGCAAGATTAAATGAAATATTCAAAAAATACAATACTAGTGGAATGTTTTATGCTCACGCATCAGTTGGAACACTTCACGTAAGACCAGTTTTGAATATGAAGTCTGATCAGGACATTAAAAATATGCGATCCATATCTGAAGAGGCTTTTGAAATGGTTAAAGATTACAAGGGTTCTCATTCTGGTGAACATGGGGATGGGATAGTTAGATCAGAATTTCACGAGATGATGTTTGGTAAACATATTACTAACGCATTTGAAGAAATTAAAGATACTTTTGATAATAAAAACTTATTAAATCCAGGTAAAATTGTTAGGCCTTTTAAATCAAATGATAGATCATTGATGAGGTACAAATCAGGTTATCAAACAGAAAATATAAGCACACATTATGATTGGTCCAATTGGGGCCAATTTTCGGACGCCATAGAAATGTGCAATAACAATGGTGCATGTAGAAAATTAGACTCAGGCGTGATGTGTCCGTCATATAGAGTAACCAAAGAGGAAAAGGATTTGGTTAGAGGAAGAGCAAATACATTGAGGTTGGCACTTTCCAATCAACTACCTGAGGGTTCATTTGTATCTAAAGAAATGTATGAAACAATGGAACTATGTGTGAGCTGTAAAGCTTGTCAAAGAGAATGTCCAATGTCTGTAGATATGGCAAAAATGAAGAGTGAATTTCTTTCTCATTATTACAAAAAATTTAGCATGAGAGTCAAAGACAGAATTATCTCAGACATGCCAAGACTGATTTGGTTATATAAAATAGTCAATCCAATAATTAATAAAATTAAAAATTTTCCAATTATTTCGACTATCATTGAAAAATTTGGTTTTGCAACTAAAAGAAGTTTGCCTGAGGTTCAAAATCAAAAAGCTTTAAGAGACATATATAACAATCAAGAAATTTCAGAAAATAAAGTCATTTTATTTGCTGATACATTTAATATTAATTTTGAGAATGAAAATTTAGTTTATACAATTAAAGTGTTAAATAAATTTGGTTACCAAGCCATAATTCCTAGTTTTGGTGGGGATAAACTTGATAGACCACTTTGTTGTGGAAGAACATATATATCATACGGTCAACTAGACAAAGCTGCAGAGGAATTGAATAGATTTAATAATTATATCATTAAAAATAACTATTTTGATTTACCTATTGTAGGTATAGAGCCATCCTGTTTACTCACTTTTAGTGATGAGTATCAATCACTTAAAGATGTAAAAAATAGAGATAAAATAAGAAACAAATTTTATTTGCTTGAGGAATTTATTTTAGAACAAATCAAAAAAGACAAAGAGATTAAATCAAATAAATTTAATCAAAATGTTTTAATTCATGGACATTGCCACCAAAAATCTCAAGACAGAATGAAAGGACTTAAAAACCTTTTATCTGAATTAAATATTAATAATAAAATGATTGATTCAAGTTGTTGTGGTATGGCAGGTTCTTTTGGTTATGATAGTAAAACTTACGAAACATCAAAAAAAATGGCTAATTTATCTCTAATACCCGCTATTAATGATAGTGATGAAAATGATTTTATAGTTGCAAATGGTACTAGCTGTAGGCATCAAATTTCTGATTTATCAGAAAAAAAAGGTAAGCACGTTTCAGAATTATTATTTAAGATTTTTGAAACTGTAAATTAAAGTATTACTTTCCTATTATAAAATTCATCTATCTGCTCATCTTTATAACCAAAATTTTGCATTATTTTTCTTGTATGCTCACCTAAATCTGGAGCGCCTGTAGATTTTTCGGTTTTACTTTTTGAAAATTTAATGGGCATTCCAACGGCTTTGCTAATGCCAGCTTTTGTGTTATTTACCTCAATAATCATTTCTCTTTCAATGGTTTGTGGATCTTTAAACATATCTGTTATTGAATTGATCGGTCCGCAAGGTAAACCATTTTTATCAAAAATTTTTAACCATTCCTCAGATGGTTTCTTTATTAATTCCTCGTTTAATATTTCTACAAGTTCTTTTAAATTTTTTTTTCTATTTGAATTAGATGAAAAGTTCTCATTATTATTTAAATCTTCTCGATTAATAGCTTTTAATAACATTAACCATGTGTTTTGATTTGAGGCACCAATAGTTATCCATTTATCTTTTGTTTTAAAAGCTTGATAAGGGGCAGTTAGAGGATGAGCAGATCCAAGTGGACCAGGAGATATACCAGTTGCACCAGCAATAGCTGATTGCCAGTAAGTGTGGATAATTCCTGCTTCATATAAAGATGTATCTACCTTTTGACCCTCGCCTGTTTTATCTCTGTGAATTAAAGCTGCTAAAATACCGCTCGCTGCAAGCAATCCAGCAGTAATATCTGTAAGTGGTGCTCCAACCTTCATTGGTGGTTTATTTTTGTCTTCCCCCGTTATACTCATTAAGCCACTCATTCCTTGAGCAACTAAATCAAATCCGCCTTTTTCTGCATAAGGACCTGTTCTTCCATATCCAGAAATTTCACACAAAATAATTTTAGGATTAATCTTAGATAACTCATCAAAACCCACACCTAATTTTTCTAATGTTCCTTTTCTAAAGTTTTCTAAAACTACGTCAGAATTTTTGACCATAGTTTTAAAAATTTCAATTCCTTCCTTGTCTTTTAAATTTAAGGCAATGCCTTTTTTATTTCTATTCATCATCAAATAAGCTGCTGATACACCATTTACGTCAGGAGGAAGAAAATTTCTTGTATCATCTCCTCCTGGTGTCTTTTCAATTTTAATAACCTCTGCACCAAGATCAGCCAATAAAAGCCCGCACGTTGGGCCAGCCATAATTTGAGCCATTTCTAGAACCCTAACGCCTTTTAATGATGATGCCATTCAGTATTTATTTATTTTTAAATTTTGGCTTTGTTTTATTCAAGAAAGACTGATAACCAATTTTAAAATCCTCAGTATCATAACATTTATAACCTAAATTATTTATCTTTTCAGTTACTTTACCTTTCTTTAAAATATTTCTTGCAAACTCTTTATGCCATCTCGCAACTTTTGGAGCTCCTTCGCATATCAATTCTGCTGATTTGAATGCTTCACTTTTAACATCTTCGTCATTAACTACTCTGTTAACTAGTTTTTTATCCAAAGCTTCTTTAGAGTCAAAAACTCTCCCTTCAAACAAAATTTCCATAGCCGTTGAATAAGTGGTTGCTTTTAGCAGAACCTCTAATTCTTTTGCAGCCATCGTTAAACCTAATCTTTTAATTGGAATTCCAAACCTCGAACTTTTTCCACAAATTCTAATATCACAACAGGCAGCTATTTCTAAGCCACCACCAACACAAATTCCTTCAATCATAGCAATTGTAGGTATTGGACAATTAAAAATTGAACCTAGGGTTCCATGTAAAAACTTTCCATAAGATTTAGCTAATTTTGACGAAGACCTTTCCTTCTTAAATTCACCTATGTCATTTCCTGGTGAAAATGATTTACCCCCCTCGCCTCTTATAATAACACATCTTAGTTTTTTTTCTTTTGAAATCTTTTTAAAAATCTTACCTAGTTTAATCCACATAGGTTTAGTCATGGCGTTGAGTTTTTCAGGTCTATTAATTATTACTTCTGATAAATGACCGCTTATTTTATTTAGTTTGATTAAATTACTCATTTAACTCCTATAAAAATATTCAACTAATGTCATTGGTATGGCTGGGACGTATGTTACTAAAAGTAATAATATTAACAACACACATATAAAAGAAATATTAGATCTAGTAACATCCCAAATATCTGCCTTAGCAACAGAGCATGCAGTAACTAGTACGCTAGCTACTGGAGGTGTTTGTTGTCCAATTGCTAAATTCAAAGTTACGATTATTCCAAAGTGAACTGGATCAATACCTACAGCATTAACTAATGGCATAACAATTGGCACAGTTAAAATGATTGCTGCTACGGAATGTAAAAAAAAACCTATTATTAATAAAAATACATTCAATATACCTAAAACTGCATATTTATTGTTTGTAAAATCAATAATTGACCCGGCGACTTTCTGAGGAATTTGCTCAATCGTTAAAAATTCACCTAATAAAACTGAAGCTGCTACTAATAACATTACTGAAGCTGTTTGTATTGCTCCCTCAGTAGCTGACTCGTATAATCTTTTAAAATCTATTTCTTTGTATATAAAACCGATAATTAATGATGCTACAACTGCCAATCCAGCACCTTCGGTTGCAGTTACAACTCCACCAAAAATACCTCCTAGAATGATTACTGGTAATAAAAAGGCTAATGCTGCATCTTTTGCGGTCTTCTTAACATTTGGAATATTAAACGTTTCTTCTACAGGAAAATTTTTCCTTCTAGCTGTTATATAAGCGGCTAACATTAAAAAGAATCCACCAATTACTCCTGGAACAATACCTGCTACAAATAATTGAACAACTGAACTTTGTGACATAACTGCATAGACAATCATAGGTATTGATGGTGGAATAATAATTGCTAAAGATGCTGAAGATGATGTCACCGCAGCAGCGAATGCTCCTGGGTATCCTTTCTTTTTCATTGCAGGAATTAAAATAGAACCTAATGCAGCAACATCTGCTACAGCTGACCCAGAAATTTCAGCAAAAAACATGGAAGTTGCAATATTTATCATGCTCAAGCCACCTTTAATAAATCCAACAAGAGCAGAGGCAAAAGCAATCAATCTTCTAGAAATTCCAGCACTATTCATAATAGACCCTGCTAAAATAAATAGTGGAATTGCAATTAATGGAAACTTCATTGAACCATCAAACATTACAATTGCAGTATCAATTAGAAAACTTGTACCTGTCTTCATCACCATTGCAATAATAGTTGTTACCGCAAGCCCGATCGCGATAGGCACATTTATTGACAGCAGAAGCAACAAAACCATAAACATTGTAAGAATAATCATTAAATATCCCCTGTTTGCTCCTCGCCTGTGTTTTGAAGAACTAAATTTCTATAGTCTTCTGGAATTCTTAAGGTTTCAGATAGAATAAATAAACATGATGCAATTGGTATAACTGATTGAACAAATGTTTGAGGAACCCACTCCAGTGTGACTAATGTCTCACCTGTTATTAGAGTTAAAACTAAATATCCATAATAAGCCAATAATATCAAGAAACCATAAACAACAATTTTGGAAATTACGAAAAATATCTTTCTGAGAGCAAGTGGAAAAGCTTTAAAAATACTTGGGACACTTATATGTGAACCTTTTAATGCAGCATAGGCTGAACCATAGTATGTTATCCATGCAAGTTGGACTGCTGCAACTTCATCGTACCAAACTAAAGCACTACCAGCAAAACGAAAGGTAACTCCGAGTAAAACCGTTACCGCCAAAGCCACCATCATTATAAACAGTATTAGTTTTAGTATTTTTTCGTACGAATTAATAAAATTTTGTAGTTTCATGTTGTATTCAGGCCCTCTGGATGAGGGCCTGATTAGATTAACCAAATTATATTACTTTGCTAAAGATGATACTTTTTTAACTAAGGCACCACCGGTAGGAACTTCTGATCCAAATTGATCATAGATCCCTTTGCTAGCAGCAATAAAAGCACCTTTGTCCGCATTATTAACTTGGACACCAGCATCTTTAATTACTTTTAATAAAGATTTTTCAAGTTTAGCAGCTTCTTTATAGACAAACTTTTGCGTATCTTTAGCAGCTTTTTCTAAAATATCTTGAACATCAGCAGGAAGTTTATTCCAGTGATCCTTATGAACAGTTACATAAGCAGGAGTATAAACGTGACCTGTAATCGATAAGTATTTTTGAACTTCTTGAAATTTAGCACTAGCTATTTGAGCATATGGATTTTCTTGTCCGTCCATTGTACCAGTTTTTAAAGCAGTAAAAACTTCAGAAAATGACATTGGAGTTGGGTTTGCACCATATGATTGGAACATTTTAACTCTCCATTTTGATTTAGGAGTTCTTAATTTAATTCCTTTTAAATCACCTGGAGTATTAATTGGTCTAGTATTATTTGTTATATGTCTAAAACCATTTTCCCATACAGCAATAACTTTGTAACCTGTTTTGTCCTCAAGATTTTTAAACATTCCTGGTAAAACATTTTTTTCAACTTTAGCCATGTGTTTTCTATCTTTAATAATAAAAGGCATATCAAAAACACCAAACTCATCATGAATAGAAGCCATTACTGATGAAGGTAACCACATATTAACTGTACCTAATTTTAGTTTTTGCATACCTTGTTTATCTTTTCCAAGTTGCGATGAACCAAAAACAGTTACTTTACCTTTGTTTCCTAATCTCTTATTTGCAAGTTTAGCAAATTCATCAACTGAAGCAGAAAATAGAGACCCTGGTTTACCTACGTGTCCAAATTTCACTTCCACTGAATTTGCAGCAAAACTCAAAAATAAAGATGAGAACAATACAACGATTATTTTACTTAATTTATTCATATTATTTCCCTCTAGTTATTATTTATTTAAAATAGGTTACCTAAAATATGAATATAGTTCTAGTGAATAAATTAGCTTAGCTAAAAAATAATTATAGAAAAATTAGATGAAATCTATGCTTATTGAATACTTGCTTGTGATTTGTCATCTTTTTTAGACAAATCGACCTCAACCCACTCGGTTTTTTTTAATTCCTTTGTTAAAGCAATTTTAAGAACTTCGTCAGCAAACTCAACAGGGGTAATTTTAATAGCGTCTATAATTTTTTTTGGTATATCAACTAGATCTTTTTCATTTTCCTTTGGTATTAGGACTTCTTTAATTCCCGCTCTATGAGCCGCTAATAATTTTTCTTTTAGGCCACCGATTTGTAATACTTGACCAGTTAAAGTAACTTCACCGGTCATAGCTACGTCCTTCCTAACAGGAATATTAGTTATTGAAGAAACTATTGAAGTCACCATACCTACTCCTGCTGATGGACCATCTTTTGGTGTTGCCCCCTCAGGAACATGAATGTGAAAATCTTTTTTTTCAAATAGTGGAGGGATTATTCCATATTCTAAACATTTTGATCTTACAAATGATTTTGCTGCTTTAACAGACTCTTGCATAACATCACCAAGTTTACCTGTTATTTGCATACGACCTTTGCCTGGCATAGTAACAGTCTCAATTTTTAGAATCTCTCCACCATATTCTGTCCAAGCTAATCCTGTAACTACACCTATTCTACTTTCAGTTTCTAATTCACTAGATTTAAATTTAGGTACACCTAAAAAATCTGATAAGTTTTTTGTATCAATATCTATTTCTTTTTTTTCTCCTGAGACAACCTTTTTGACTACTTTTCTCGCAATTTTGGAAATCTCTCTTTCAAGGTTTCTAACACCAGACTCCCTAGTATAACTTCTTATTACTTCTTTAATAATATCATTACTTAAATTCATCTCATTTTCTTTTACACCGTTGTCTTTAATTTGTTTTGGAAGAAGATACTTATTAGCAATGTTGATTTTTTCATCTTCAGTATAACCTGCTAATCTTATTACCTCCATTCTGTCTAACAATGGTGGCAAAATATTAAGTGTATTTGCTGTTGTTACAAACATTACATCAGATAAATCATAATCAACTTCAAGATAATGATCATTAAATGTAGTATTTTGTTCTGGATCTAAAGCTTCTAATAAAGCCGATGAAGGATCACCTCTGTAGTCGTTGCCAACTTTATCAATTTCATCTAACAAAATAAGTGGATTTTTTGTTCCTGCTTTTTTCATCATTTGAATAATTTTACCAGGTAATGAACCAATGTAAGTTCTTCTATGGCCTCTTATTTCTGCTTCATCTCTCATACCACCAACTGACATTCTTACAAATTCTCTGTTCGTTGCTTTTGCAATTGATTTGCCCAAAGATGTTTTTCCAACACCTGGGGGACCAACTAAACAAAGAATTGGACCTTTTATTTTCTCCATTCTTTTTTGAACAGCTAAAAATTCAATGATTCTCTCTTTAACTTTTTCTAATCCAAAATGATCTTTATCGAGAACTTCTAGAGCTTTTTTTAAATCTATTGCTACATCACTTTTTTTATGCCATGGGAGGTCTATCATCCAGTCTAAGTAATTTCTAACAACAGTTGCTTCTGCTGACATAGGACTCATATTTTTTAATTTCTTTAATTCCTGAAGACACTTCTTTTCAACGTCTTTTGGCATTTTAGATTTAAGAATTGCTTTGTTTAAACTTGTATTTTCATCTTTACCATCTTCAATCTCACCTAATTCTTTTTGTATCGCTTTTAACTGTTCATTTAAATAGTACTCTCTTTGAGTTTTTTCCATTTGAGTTTTAACTCTTCCCCTAATTCTCTTTTCAACTCCAATAATACTTGTCTCATTTTCCATTATTTTGATAATTGCATTTAATCTTTTTTTGACATCTATAGTTTCAAAAATCTGTTGTTTTTCTGAGATCGTTGCCGTGATGTGGGAAGCGATATTATCTGCAATCTGAGAAGGATCTTTAAGTTGTTTGATTGTATTGATTGTTTCACTTGAAACTTTTTTATTTATTGATGTCAGTTTTTCCATTCGTCTTATTGCTGTAACAGCCAATGGATACAAATCATCTTCACCTTCAATCACATCATTGTAAGTTGTAAAATCACAAGTTATAAATTTTTCATTGTCTTTAAAATCAATAATTTTTACTCTTCGAACACCTTCTACAAGAACTTTAACTGTTCCATCTGGAAGTTTTAAAAGTTGTAAAATACTACACTCACAGCCATACATAAAAATATCCGTTTTTTTTGGATCATCAATTTCTGAATTTTTTTGAGTTACCAAAATTATCTTTTTTTCTTTTTTCATCACTTCGTTTAATGCTGAAATTGATTTATCTCTTCCTACAAATAGAGGAATTACCATGCTAGGAAAAACCACAATGTCTCTAAGTGGTAGTAGTGGTGAAGAAGTTTTTACGTCCATTTTGTAAATATGGATATTAAAATTATTTTTGCAATACCTTTTTACAAGTTATTAGGGCTATTAAGCCGCTGTTGTCTTGTTTGTTTTGGATTTACTATCCTTTTTTGAATGAACGATAATAGGCTGAGACTGACCTTTTGCTGCAGATGCGTCAACAATTACTTCCTCAATATTTTCTTGACTCGGTAAATCATACATCGTTTTAAGAAGAATATTTTCTAAAATAGATCTTAAACCTCTGGCGCCTGTTTTCTTGCTTATTGCTTTAATTGCAATTTCTTTTAAGGCTGTATCTTTAAATATTAATTTAGCTCCATCCAACTTGAATAATTCTTGATACTGTTTGGTTAAAGAATTCTTTGGCTCTTGTAGTATCTTAATTAAAGATTTTTCATCTAAATCCTCAAGAGTGGCAATCATAGGCAACCTCCCTATAAACTCAGGTATTAATCCATATTTTAATAAATCCTCTGGCTCTAAATTCTTCATCCATTCACCAGTTTTTTTATCTTGTAAATTCTTAACATCTGCGCCAAACCCAATAGATGTCCCTTTGTCTCTTTGAGAAATAATTTTATCAAGTCCTGCAAAAGCTCCTCCACAAATAAATAAAATATTTGTAGTATCTACTTGTAAGAATTCTTGTTGCGGATGTTTTCTACCACCTTGTGGAGGTACACTTGCAATAGTCCCCTCCATTATCTTTAATAAAGCTTGTTGAACACCCTCACCTGAGACATCTCTTGTGATAGAAGGATTTTCTGATTTTCTACTAATCTTATCAACCTCATCAATGTACACGATTCCCCTTTGAGCTTTTTCCACATTATAATCTGCAGCTTGTAACAATTTTAAAATAATGTTTTCTACATCTTCTCCAACGTAACCTGCTTCAGTTAAAGTTGTTGCATCAGCCATTGTAAAAGGAACATCTAAAATTCTTGCAAGCGTTTGTGCTAATAATGTTTTTCCACATCCAGTTGGGCCGACTAAAAGAATATTAGATTTTGCAAGCTCTACATTTTTACTTGTTTTATTTTCATAATTTAATCTCTTATAATGATTATGAACGGCTACTGATAAAACTTTTTTTGCATGAGATTGTCCAATAACGTAGTCATCTAAAACTGTGCAAATTTCTTTTGGAGAAGGTAAACCATCTTGATGTTTGACAAAAGTATCTTTGCTCTCTTCTTTAATAATGTCCATACAAAGTTCAACACACTCATCACAGATAAAAACTGTTGGGCCTGCAATTAACTTTCTAACCTCGTGTTGACTTTTGCCACAGAAAGAACAGTAAAGAATATTTTTGTTATTTGTGTTCATAAAATTTTTAACGAATCAATATTATCACTTTAATATAGATAACTCCTATTAATCAAGTTTTGGATTGTATAACCTATATATTGTGTTCTAAGATCTTTTTTCTACCACAGAGTCTATTAGTCCAAAAGACTTGGCTGATTCTGCGGTCATAAAATTATCTCTTTCTAAAGCAGTTTTAATTTCATCTACAGACTTACCGGTGTGTTTAGAGTAAATTTCGTTCAATCTTTTTTTTAAAGAAAGTACTTCATTTGCATGAATTTCAATATCGGTGGCTTGTCCTTGAAAGCCTGCTGATGGTTGGTGTACCATAATTCTTGAGTTTGGGAGTGAGAATCTTTTTCCTTTTGTTCCGGCAGATAACAAGAAAGATCCCATTGAAGCTGCTTGCCCGATGCATAAAGTTGAAATATCAGGTTTTACATATTGCATAGTATCGTAAATGCCTAACCCAGCAGTTACGAGTCCACCTGGACTATTAATGTATAAAAATATTTCTTTTTTTGGATCCTCTGCTTCTAAAAATAACAATTGAGCAGTAACAAGTGATGCTACATTGTCATTTATTTGACCAGTTAAGAAGATTATTCTTTCCTTTAATAGCCTTGAATAAATATCATAAGCCCTTTCACCTTTATTTGATTGCTCGACAACCATTGGAATTAAGTTACTCATATGTTCTGACAGTTTATTATTCATAAAAATTGATTCGTATTACTTATACAACTTGGGATTACTTTTTGCTAACTTTTTTTATTTTTTTAGGAGGAGACTTCATTTTTGGAGTGATTTTTTTTACTTCTTTTTTTTTAGTTTCCACTTTTTTCTTTGAATATTTTTTAACCTCGTTTTCGAGATTCAGATCTTGATTTTGAGATTGTTTTAATATCTTTTCAGCCTCATCTTTTGAAACTTCCTTTTTATTAGGTTTGGCCTTTTGTTTGACAAGACTTAAAATTTTTTCTTCGTATACAGTACCTCTCAAGCTAGCAAGTGCTGATTGATTTTTTTGATAAAAGTCCATTACCATTTTTTCTTGGCCTGGCATCATTCTTATTTGTTTTTGGACCTCAGCCTGTAATTCTTGCTCTGTTACTTTAATTTGATTCTTTTCACCAAACTCATTTAATATCAGTCCAACTTTAATTCTTTTTTTTGCTATCTCCTCAAAATTATCTTTACTGTTTTTTTTATCTTCTTCTGTCATACCTTGAGAAAGAGCTTTTACTTCTTCTTCAACTAAATTTTGTGGAATTTCATCAACTTTGAATTTTTCTAGTTCTTTAAGAATTTGGTTTTTTGACAATCTATCTAATGAATTTTTATATTCATCATCAATTTGTTTTGATATAAGAGCCTTTAAATCTTTTAAATCTTTTGCACCCAAATTTTTGGCAAATTTGTCATCGATTTTTACTTCCTCTGAAATTTTGACTGATAATATTTTACAATTAAATATAGCTTTTTTATTTACCAATTCTTTTTCAGGAAAATTTTCAGGTAGAATAGCTTCAACAATTTTTTGATCATCTTTTTTAACACCTACCAATTGTTTGTCAAAACCTTTTAAAAATAAATCTTTACCTAAAGTTAATTGAGTATTTTTTCCCTCACCTCCTTTAAATGATTTTTCATCAACTGTAGCTGTATAATCAAAGGATACTAAATCACCCTCTTTTGCTTTTGTTTCGGGTGGAGCATCTTTAAAGCTTGGTGTATTTTTAGCTATCTCTTTAATTCTTTTTTCGGTTTCTTTTTCGTCAATTTTAACAGTATACTCATCAAATTTAATATTTTCTATAGATTTCAATTCAACCTTAGGAAACTCTGTTACAGATATAATATATTCTAGATCCTTATCTTCACCATAAGTTTTAAGATCCAATTTTGGTTGTCCTGCTGGTTTTATTTTGTTTTCTTCTAAAGCCTTTGTGGTTGTGTCTTTTAAAACTTTATCTAAAACTTCGCTAAATACTGCTTTACCAAACTGCCTTTTTAAAACTTCTACAGGAACTTTTCCTGGTCTAAAACCTTTTAAATTTACTGTACCTTTTATTTCTTCATATTTTTCATCCATATAAGAGTTCATTGTCTTTTTATCGATGAAAACTTTTATATCTTTATTCAGACCTTTTTTATTTTCTACAGTAACTTTCATAATATATTTATGGTAGGCGAGAAAGGACTCGAACCTTCACCTCTTGCGAGACCAGTTCCTAAGACTGGCGTGTCTGCCATTCCACCACTCGCCCAACAAATTCAAGTGGTTTTATATATTATTGAAACTATTTGTCCAACGACAATTATTGTAAATTATATTATTTATGCTCTATAATAATATGATGATTGTTTCTCCCTGTATAAGCATTTGTAAAACTGATCCAAAAACTGGATATTGCTATGGTTGTGGAAGAAATAATCAGGAAAAAAAAACCTGGAAAGCTGAAGATACAACTGATGAGTGGAAAAAACAAAATCTTGAAATTATTCAAAAGAGATTAACTGGTTGGCAATTAGAAAGTTTTAAAGAGTCCTATACTTATAAAATTGAAAATGGTATCTCTCTTTTTAAAAAAAAATTATTAAATGAGTAAAACTACAATTGTAATTGTTGTATATGTTCTGGGTCTTATTTTGGGGGCTTTATTTCTTGATTTATGGAGTGCTGACACTAATATTATCAAGGGATTAGTGGGGCTCGGTTGGACAGCTTTACTTTTAATTGGTTTATTTTTTGCTGAAAAAAATGAAAGAAATTAAATTTTTAATTTTTCTTTTATTGATAATTTTACCCTTACAGCAACTCAAATCAGAAATAATCATTATGAGTAAATGTGATGATAAACAAGATGAATTTTTAAAAAATGAATATATTTTAAATCTTAATGAATTAATCATGATTAGAAATTATGTTTATAAGGAAAAAACATATCAAAAATATCGATTGACCGACTTAAGTATTAAAAGATCTAATTCTTACGTAAGAAATATTTATGAAGAAAATGGTAAAATACTTACCCATAAACATGGATATCCTCAATTTTATACTCAAATCCTTTTTGAGAAAGACAGACAAGAAATTTTTATGAAAACTGTTCTTAATGACGAGGAAGGAATATCAAAAATTTCTACTTGTAAAAAAATAGAAAAATTTAAAAAAGAGAGTTAATTTTTTTTATTCCTCTTGGAAAAATTTTTTTTTCTATTTCCAAATCTGTTATTTGTAATATTACTTCTATGTTTTGCATAAGCTTGTTTTTGGGCTTGTTTCATTGCTCGCTTTGATGACATAATATTAAAAATTTATTTCTATACTACCAATTTTATTAAAATTTTTATCTGAAATAACTATTTCACCTGAGGAAGGAGCATAATCTAAAGCTTCAGATATTACTACATAATGTGTTACAAAAATTAAATTTTCATTATCTTTAAATTTTTCAACATAATTTTTCAAATCAAACATTTGTTTATTTCTATTATTAGCAAACTTTTTACTAAAAAAGGAATTCAAAAAATCTTTTGTTATAAAATTTGTAAAAGCCAATTCGGCAGTTTCTTTGCAGCGACACCATTCACTTGAAAAAACTTTGAAAATTGGGACATCATTTTCCTTAAAAAAATTTCCGATTTTTTTAGCTTGATCTCTTCCTTCCTTACTCAAATTTCTTTGGGTATCACAGTTATTAATATCAAAATTTTCAGGATCTCCACCACCTGGTGCATATGCGTGCCTGATAAATATTAGTTTACCACCTTTTTTTAGTTCTAAAGATAATTCTTGATTTAAATCTGCTTTAATCGTTGAGGGGAAAGTTATAAAAATAATAAAAAAATATTTTATAAGTTTCATAAATGACTATTAAATTAAAAAAAATAAATAATACAATTATTAAATGTAAAAAATGTCCAAGACTTATTAGTTTTATCCAAAAAATTTCAATACAAAAAAGAAAACAAAGTATGAATGAGAAATACTGGGGAAAACCAGTCCCAGGCTTTGGGGATAGTAAAGCAAAATTGATGATCTTGGGACTTGCTCCTGCTGCTCATGGTGGAACAAGAACAGGAAGGGCATTTACAGGAGATAAATCAGGGAATTTTTTATTCAAAAGTTTATTTTTAACAGGAATTTCAAATCAAGATTTTTCAGAAAAAGCAAATGATAATTTAAAATTAAATAATACTTACATAACTAATATTCTTAAATGTGTTCCTCCAGGTGATAAACCAGAAAATAAAGAATTAATTCGCTGTTCAAATTATTTTGAAAATGAAATTAAAAATTTAAAAAACCTTAAAGTGATCGTTACTCTAGGAAAAGTTGCATTTGATAATTGTTTAAAAATTTATAAAAAAAAGTTTATGCTTCACAAAAAATTTGAATTTAAACACGGAAACAAATATTTATTGCCTGATAATAAAGTTTTGATTGCTTGTTATCACCCAAGTCCAAGAAATGTAAATACAAAACTAGTGACAACTACTATGATTAACCAATTACTTATTAAAGCAAAGAAAATAGCTAAGTTTTAATAGTGTCACAAAAATAGGGTTTAAATCGTGAGTAAATTTCGTCAGGTATTTTTACTGGTTTAACTAAATCATTAACAAAAACTAAATGAACTTGTGCCTCAACAATAGTGTCATCACCCTTTGTGATTATTTGATTCATAAAAAAAGATGTTTTGGTGATAGATTTAACAAAAGATCTTATAGTTAGTTCATCTTCAAGACTTGCGGGTTTTTTATATTCAATGTTGCAAGCTTTTACTATAATTAATGAATCAAAATCTTTTTTCAATTTTTGATTACTATAACCAATTGAGTGGAGAGCTTCTGTTCTTGCTCTTTCTAAAAACTTTAAATAATTAGCATAATATACGACGCCTCCGGCATCAGTATCTTCATAATAAACTTTTAAAGTATGAATAAAATTTTCGTGCATAATATAATCATAGCAAAAAAGTAAACTATTTAATAGAAACTAAGGTATAAGTATTTAATGAATATATTTGTGATTTGGTTAGTGATGGTTACCGCATGGAACTTTGGCTATCCACAAGCTAGTCCTTTAGAAGATGTTTTAGTGGCTGTTATTCTGTCTCTGTTTAATATTTATTTAAAAAAATATCTCAAATTCTAATTATTGAGATGAAAAATAAATATTTTGGAAATAAGCTATAGATTTCATCTTTGAATTATCAGTATCAGACATAATAGCAAGACCATCAAGCTCATTGACATCCAGATCGTGTAACCTTTTAAAGTCCTCCTTTACATTGGCTTTAACTGTTACCCATTCATTTAAATTACTCTTGGTACTTGCTAAAACATTATCAATAGATTTTTTTGTATATGGGCTAGGGAAATTTACTCCAATATTATTATTACTTGAAAAAACATAGTTAATTGCTCTGTTTGAAAGAGGTGTTGCTCCTGTTTTCTTTATTACAAAAACTCTAGCTGCAAAATCATGTCCTTTTTTTGAATTTTCTTTAATACCAGACAGGTCTTTCTCTACTTTCCAGGTAATATTGATAAATGGTGTTTTGTTTAAATCTATTTTGATTTCTTTACCTAAACCTGAGGCAGCATTATCAGCTTCCGATTTTAAAAAATTACCATTTTCATTAGAACCAACACTATAAATTGTTTTATTGTCTGCACCCCTTACCTTCCTAACTTGTAGTTCAGAAAGCTCAACCTCAGTAAAATCGAATACATTTAATTTCTCGGCTAATAAAATGTTAGTGGTTATTAGAAGAGTTGTTAGAGTAAAAAATAAAAGTTTCATCAATAAATTAAAATAATTTGTTAATACATTATTTAGACAAAATTTAAACATCCAAAATTCAATATTCATTTTTATATTAAAAATATGAGGACAATTTCAATTTTTTTACTACTTATTTATTGGTCAATAATGATTTTTGCGCCAGTTATGTCTAAAGATATCAAGTTTAGTAGAGCTAAGATTAATAATTTAAAGATAATTGATCAAAAACCCAAGAGTTAATAAGTTGAGCGACCACCACTTATATCAAATACAGCTGCTGTAGAGAAAGTATTTTCCTCAGATGAAAGCCAACAGATTAAAGAGGTAAATTCCTCAACTTCTAAAAATCTCCCTCTAGGTACCATGGATAGCATTCTTTGAACGTGCTCCTTAGTCATTTGGTCCAAAATTCGAGTTTTTGCTCCCGCTGGAGTGACTGCATTGACAGCTATATTCTTATCTGCAAGCTCTTTACCTAAAGATTTTGTTAAAGCTATCGCTCCAGCTTTTCCAACACTATATGCGCTAGCGTTAGCATTTCCATCCTTTCCAGCTACAGAGGCTACATTTACAATCCTTCCATAATTATTTTTTATCATATTTGGTACTACTGACCTGCAACAATTAAATGTTCCCATTTGATTGATTTCTACAACTTTTTTCCACATCTCTATGTCATATTCCCACAAAGTGGCAGTGGGACCAGTTATACCTGCATTATTTATTAAAATATCGATATTTGAATCTTTTGTGATTTCCTTTACTTTTTTTTCAACTTCCTCGTAATTTGATACATCCACAACATTGGAACTCAAGTTTGGGTTATTTATATTTTTTTGAGCTAACTCTATAGCTTTAGAGTCACTATCCCATATTATCACTTTTGCACCAGATTTTAAAAAACGTTTAGTTATATCAAAGCCAAATCCCTGTGCACCACCGGTGACAATTGCAGTTCTACTTTTAAAATCAAAGGTAATTTTTTTCATTGTTTTACTCTCTAGCTAGTAAATAATAAGTAATAGCAGCTATTAAAGCTCCTATAATCCAGGAAAAGGATTGAAGAAACATCAAATTTGTATTCCAAATAGTTGAGGCTGAAAAAATAAAACCCAAAATTACAGAGTAAACTGCTTTTATATGCCATCCTCCACTATAATAATAAATTCCGCTATTTTCTAAAGAATAGATATCTTTGTTATTTAATTTACCCTTTTGAATATAATAAAAATCAATAATCATTATTCCAAAAAGAGGTCCAAAAAAAGCTCCAAACGTATCAATAAAAGATAAGGCACCAACTTGACTTAGAAATGTTAACCAAAATATTCCTACTATAAAACCTATAATAGTGATTATGAAACCTGCACTTTTAACAGATAAAGAAAAAGGTAAAAAATTAATCAAAGTGTATTGAGATGGAATAAAGTTGACTATTAAATTTGTTGAAGCAGATGCAACAATTATAAATATTAAAGCTAAAACAATTAGGAATAAATTATCTAATTTTCCAAGAATATCCGTAGGATTCGTAAGTATTCTATTTAGATTTTCTGGATCTTCTTTTAAAAAAGCATCCATACCTGAAACTATAAATAAAGAAGAGAGAGAAAAAATTATTAAATTTAATATTAAACTTAGATTTCCTTTTTTAAGTTGGCTTTCATTCTTTACATATCTTGAATAATCACCAAAACTCAAAATTACAATTGAAAAATACGCAAACATTGTACTGGTCACAGTTATTAATGGCCCAAAATTATTTTTATCTATAAAATTTTCTGTATCTAATAAATTTAAAAATGCTTGCGAAGTTAATTTTACATCATTAAGTAATACAGATAAAGAAAATAATAAAATTCCAAGATAAACAGTAATAGCTGAAAAAATAATAATCTTTTTATTCATATTCATTCCAGCGCTAAATAAGAATCCTTGAAAAATTATTGATGTAACGATTGCAACCCAATCAATTAAATTCATTCCTAAAAAGAATACGAGAAATATTTGTTGATCAAGTATTGTGGGGTCTACAGAAAAAATTGCTATTCTTATCAAATAGCCAAACGCTTTTGACAAAAAGTATGTTTGAATACCAAATAAAAAGACACCAACTAAAAATCTTATTAAACCGAAGTATTTTGCTCCAATAACACCCAATGAGGATCTTAACAAAACAACAAAAGGTAATCCATGTTTTTGAGATGGTTTCCCTATCAAGTTTGAAAAAAGATAAACTAGTAGTGATCCTAATATTGTTCCAAAAAATACAACAAAAGTATTTAGGTTATAGATTATATATAAAGAAGTAATTAATGAAAAACCTATAATACTCTGAATATTTACCCCCCAAAAACAGAATAGAACTTTCCAATCCCAATTTTTATCATTTGGATTAACTGAAACTAAATCCCAATTAGTAAGGTTTTTTTTTAAATTTTGAGGACTCACTTAGACAATATAAAACTTAAAGTTTCTACTGTCCATATAAGAGAGTTGGTAACCAAAGAGCAATTTTAGGAAATATTATAATTAATACTAACCCAATGACTTGTAAGACCATAAATTGCATCATTCCATAATAAATATCTTTAAGATCCCACTCTGGAACAACTCCTTTTAAAAAATATGCAGATAAAGCTACTGGAGGTGATAACCAGGCGGTTTGTAGATTCACTGCGACTAATATTGCAAACCAAGTTAAATTAAATCCTAATGCCTCAACTAAAGGTAAGATAATTGGAACTATTATCATAACAATTGGAACCCATTCTAAAGGCCATCCTAAAAGAAAGATCATAACCATTATCATTGCAAGAATTAGATACTTGTTCATTTCTAATCCTAATAAAAATTCAGTAAGCAAAGTCGGAGTTCCTAATCTTGCAAAAACTGCACCAAAAAAATTTGATGCTGCAACTAAAACCATAATCAACGCAGTTATCTCTAAAGTTTTTACTAATGCTTCTTGTAACTTTGATAATGATAATTTTTTGTAAGCTAACGATAAAAGTAATGCACCCATCGCACCACATCCTGCTGCTTCTGTAGGAGTTGCAAATCCAAATAAGATACTTCCTAAAGCTGCAAAAACTAAAGCTGCAGGAGGAACTAGACCTAAAAAAAATTCAATCCAAACCTCTTTCATACTTGCAGCTCTCATCTCCTCAGGTAATACTGGTCCTAATTTAGGATTAATTATGCATCTAATTGTTGTGTAAGCGGCATATAAACTTGCAAGAAGAATTCCAGGTAATATTGCTGCCGCAAATAAATCTATTACTGGGATCTCCATTATAGGCCCCATGACAACAAGCATAATACTCGGAGGAATTAAAATCCCTAAAGTTCCTCCCGCTGTAATTGTACCTGCAGCAAGCCTTACGTCATAACCGGATCTATTCATTGATTTTGCAGCCATGATCCCCAATATAGTTACTGATGCTCCAACAATACCTGTTGCTGCAGCAAAAATTACTGAGACAAATAAAACTGCGTAATATAATGAGCCTTTGACCTTCGCCAACATTAATTGAAAAGCCGAAAATAATCTTTCCATTAATCCCGCTTGTTCCATCATTATTCCCATAAATACAAAGAGTGGCACAGCTGCTAAGGTTTGCTCGGTCATTACCATCGAAAACTGTAATGTCATTAAGTAAAAAACTAATTTTCCAAAACCAAGATAGCCAAATACAAATCCTAAAAATATTAAAGTAAATGAAATAGGAAATCCTACAAAGATTGCAAAAAGCATTACACCTACAAGAATAAAACCTAAAATCGCTGGATCTATTATCTCAGCTAACATTACTTATTTTCTCCTGGCCACTCACCTTTTTTAGCTGCCCAATAGCTTTTAAGTAATTCTGAGAAGCCTTGAATAAGCAAAAATATAATACCAACTAATAAACAAGTTTTTATAGGCCACATAAAAGGCATCCACGTAGTATCCATACCTCTTTCGCCTCTCATAATAGACTCTTGTACAAATCCAATTGTCATGTAGAGAAAAACTATGAGACCTGGAAAATAAAATATTAAATAAAGCCAAAAATCTATTATTCCTTGGGTCTTAGTCTTAAAATTTCTATATAAAAAATCTGCCCTTATATGTACACCTCTGGAAAGTGCATATCCAGCACCTAACATAAATAAAGCTCCATAAAGAAAACGGCTTATGTCATAAGCCCAAATAGTTGGAGCTAAAAATAATTTTCTTGCAAGAACTTCATAAGTCATTGCAAAGATTAATGGCATCAATATCCAACAAACAATGTTACCTATCCATCTACTAAATTTATCGATATTTACTATAGATTTTGCCATCCATGATGGCATATCATCTGGCATTTTACTTGAACCACCTCGCCTTTCGGCAATCATTTCATCTGAAATATCTAGTTTACCAGGTTCTTCTGCCATAAAATTTTAGTTAAAAAATTAGAGCGGACTGTGAAAGTCCGCTCTAATAAATCAAGATAATTATTGATTACTTTAATGTTGCAGCGTGAGCCATTCCTAGCTTCGCATTAGACATCTGAGCACCACTCCAGAAAGGAACAGCAACATCAGCAAAATTTTTCATTGAAGTATAAACCTCATTGAAGAATTTATTCTTCGCTGCGTTTTTGTTCAATGTAGCTTTTGCAGCTGCCATATATTCTGTAAAGTAGTCTGAGGGAGTATCTTCTAATTTAACCCCATGTTTAGTAGTAAGTTCTTGTAAAGCTTTTCCATTTTCATAGATTCTGTAACTTAAAGATTTAGCTAATGAAGCATTAGCTGCAACTTCAAGAGACTTCTTCTCATGATCACTCATAGCTTTATAAGTTTTTCCAGTAATATAAAAGTCAGCATTTACGACTACTTGGTGTAAACCTTGTAGATAGTAGTGTTTTAACACTTTTTGGAAACCAAATGTTAAATCTGGTTTTGGACAACACCACTCAGCAGCATCAATTGTACCTGCTTCAAGAGCTGGAAGAATATCTCCTCCACCCATTGCAACAGATGCTATACCAATGTCTTTATAAGTTTGTCCTGGAATTCCTGGAGGTGTTCTGAATTTATATTTTCTAAAGTCAGCCATATCTTTAATTGGTTTTGGAAACCAACCTAAAGCCTCTGGTCCAACAGGTTGAAGCATAAATCCTTTAATGTCTCTTCCCATTTCTTTCCATAATTGGTCATACAATTCTTTACCACCACCATATTGGAACCATGATAAGAATGCTAAGTTGTCAATACCAACTCCACCACCAGCTACCGGCGAACCAAATAACATAGCAGCAGGATGGTCACCTGACCAATAGTGAGTCCATGCGAAACCACAATCGATCAAACCTTTATCAACAGCATCAAGAGTTTCTTTAACTCCCACAACAGCACCTGCAGGTAAAATTTCAAATTTTAACGAGCCCGCTGTTAATTCTGTAACAGTATCAGTAAAGTCCTTTAACATCTTAACTTCATCAGCTTTAGTGTTAAGAACCGTCTGACATTTTAGTGTTTTTGCAGCATTAGCGCTCGATGTAAATCCAAGCACTAAAATAGTTGCAAACAACATTGAAATGATTTTTTTCATTATTATTCCTCTTGTTAGTTAAATTTAACCCAAACATTCAATCAGAAAAACAAAGTCGATACAAGTGACAATTGATTAATATGAGTGTAAAGATGATTAAATAAGATTTATAAAAAAAAACTATTCAACTATAGATGGAAAATTTTGATTTTATAATTATTGGCGCTGGATCTGCTGGATGTGTTCTAGCTAATAGACTATCAGAGAATCCAAAAAATAAAGTTCTATTAATGGAAGCTGGTGGTAAAGATAATTATCCATGGATACATATTCCAGTTGGTTATTTTAAAACCATGCACAACCCTTCAGTTGATTGGTGTTACAAAACTGAGCCAGATGAAACAATGAATAATCGGTCAATCCGATATCCACGAGGCAAAACTCTTGGTGGTAGCTCTGCTATTAATGGTTTATTATATATAAGAGGACAAAGTAGAGATTACGATGTTTGGCGTCAATCAGGTAACACTGGTTGGGGCTGGGATGATGTTCTTCCCTATTTTATTAAAGCAGAAAACCAAGAGCGTGGAAAAGACGATTATCACGGAGTTGGTGGTCCTTTATCTGTTTCTGACCAAAGAATTCGATTACCATTATTAGATAAATTTCAAAGTGCAGCTGAAGAATTTGGTATTCCTAAAACAAAAGATTTTAATACTGGTAACAATCACGGATGTGGGTATTTTCAAGTAACCGAGAAAGATGGTTTCAGATGTAGTACTGCTGTTGGTTATCTTAATCCAATAAAAAAAAGAGATAACTTAAAAATTATAACGAATGCACATGTAAAAAAAATAAACTTTGAAAATAAAACGGCTAAAAATGTAGAATATTGGATAGAGAATGAACTTAAAAAGGTTTCAGCTATTAAAGAAATTATACTTTCATCAGGATCTATTGGGTCTCCGCAAATTTTACAAACATCTGGAATAGGTAATTCCAAAAATTTAAAAGATTTAGGAATAGATATGGTGCATGATTTAAAAGGTGTTGGAGAAAATTTACAAGATCATTTAATGTTTCGACCAATTTATAAAGTTCATGGACTTAAGTCATTAAATAAAAAGATTAATAGTTTGTTTGGAAATTTAATGATTGGTCTTGAATATGTTTTTAATAGGAGTGGACCAATGACGATGGGTGCTAGTCAAATGTGTATGTTTGCTAAAAGTGACCCCTCTTTAGAATTACCTGACCTACAGTGGCACGTTCAACCCATGAGTATGGATACTTTAGGTGCTACAAAGAATCATGATTTTCATGCATTCACACCTACTGTTTCAAATATAAGACCAACTAGTAGAGGTCACGTCAAAATCACTAATAAAGACACAAGAATTTATGCAAAAGTAAAACTTAATTATCTTTCGACTGAACACGATCGTATGATTGCTGCAAAAGGTTTGAAACTGACAAGGAAAATTGTAATGGAGTCTGAAACTTTTAAAAAATATAAACCAGAGGAATATAGGCCTGGTATTAATATAAATGATGATGAAGAACTTGTAAAAGCAGGATCAGATTACGCACAGACAATTTTTCATCCTGTTGGTACATGCAAAATGGGACAAGATGATATGGCAGTTGTTGATGAAACTCTTAAAGTAAGAGGTTTAAATAACTTAAGAGTAATTGATGCATCAATAATGCCTAACATTACTTCTGGCAACACTAATGCACCAACAATAATGATTGCAGAAAAAGGTGCTGATATGATACTGAGAGGTTGATGTTCGCTGATCTTATCACTCCAGAACAAATTGCAATTTTAACACAAATCATCTTAATTGACCTAGTTTTAGCAGGGGATAATGCAATTATAATTGGAATGGTTGCATCCAAATTTCCATTAGAACAGAGAAAAAAAATAATCTTTTGGGGGATAGGTGGGGCTGTTGTCTTGAGGATTATATTAACTCTTTTGACCGCATATTTATTACAAATTACTGGTTTAAGATTAATCGGAGGTCTACTTTTATTGTACATAGTTTATAAACTTTATGTCGATGTCGTAAAAGGCTTTGAGAAAGAAAGTGATATCAAAGTTGATAATTCAGGTTTTTTAAAGGCTATTTGGACAATTCTATTAGCTGATTTTACTATGAGTTTAGACAATGTTTTAGGAGTAGCTGGAGCAGCTGGAGATCATTATTATCTATTAATTTTTGGTCTTATTTTGTCAATTGTGCTGATGGCAACAGCAGCAACTTTAATATCTAATTGGATTAAAAAATACAAATGGATTGCATGGGCAGGTTTAATAGCTATTTTGATTGTTGCTATTGAATTGATTTATACTGATATTAAAATATTGTTTTTATGATGTACTTAAAAAACTATAATTTAAAAAATAAAACTGCAGTTGTAACAGGAGCTGGTAAGGGAATTGGTAGAGCGTGTGCTATTGCGCTTGCTGAAGCTGGTGCAAACCTAATTATAATAAGTAGAACTAAGAAAGATTTGGATGAGGTTTCAAAAAAGATTAAGAAAATTAAGCGTAAATGTAAATCTTATGTTTGTGACATTACGAAATACAATGAAATTAAAAATATCATAAGTAAACAATCTAAAATAGATATTCTAATAAATAATGCAGGAAATAATATTCCGGAACACTTCACAAAAGTTAAAACTAAAAATATGGAATATATGGTTAAGATAAATACAATGGCAACTTTCAATTTAGCTCAGTTATGTGCGCTTAAAATGATGAAGTCTAGAAATAGAAAAAAAGTAGGTGGTGTTATTGTTAATATGTCATCCCAAATGGGCCACGTTGGAGGCCCTATAAGAAGTGTGTACAACATGACTAAATTTGGTTTAGAAGGTCTTACAAAAGGAATGTCAATTGACCTTGCTAAATATAACATTAGAGTAAATACTGTTTGTCCAACATTTGTTGTAACTCCTATGACAAGTAAGTTTTTGAAAAGTAAAAAGTTTAAAAAAGAGGTTCTAGGGAATATTCCTTTAGGCAAATTTGCTGATCTATCAGATGTAGCAAGTGCAGCTGTATTTCTTGCCTCTGATGCAGCATCAATGATTACTGGAACTTCTTTATTAGTAGACGGCGGATGGACAGCAAGATAACAGCTAGATTATTTTTTTTAATAATTATTTTTTTACCAACTAATTTAATTGCAATCGAATTTAAAGGGAAATTTTTACAAGGTCATTATATATTAGGAAAAACCGATCCATCTTCTCAAATAATTATAGATAAAAAAAAAGTTAGAGTTTCGAAAGATGGTTATTTTGTTTTCGGGATTGATCGAGATAGAAAATTTGATCTAACAATCACTAAATTAACAAATGGAAAAAGCGAAAAAATAATAAAAAAAGTTCTTAAAAGAAAATATAATATTCAAAGAATAGACGGCTTAGAGGAAAGTAAAGTCACGCCCCCTGAGTCGGTTTACAAAAGAATTAGAGAGGAAAACAGTAGAATTGGAAAAGCACGAGCAATAAATTCTGATTTACCCTTTTTTAAAAATCAATTCATTATGCCTGTTAAGGGAATAATGAGTGGCGTTTATGGAAGCCAGAGAATTTTAAATGGTAAACCAAAGTGGCCTCACTATGGAATTGATATTGCTGCAAAAAAAGGAACAATGATTAAGTCATCAGCAACTGGTATTGTAACAATGGCAGAAGATGATCTTTATTACACTGGTGGTACAATTATAATGGATCATGGACATGGAATTTCTACAATTTATTCACATCTTGAAAATGTGATGGTATCTGTTGGTGACCAAATCAATCAAGGAGATATCATAGGAACAGTTGGATCCACTGGGAGATCAACTGGTCCACACTTAGATTTCAGAGTAAATTGGTTTCAAACTAGGCTTGATCCAATGTCTTTGTTAAACTGACAGAGTTTATTAAAATGAGGAAAAAGCTTAAAAATTTATTATCAGAAAGTAAATGGGGTAAATACATTCTGGTTGGAGGATTTACTTTTTTTTTGATTAAAGGTTTAGTTTGGTTAATAGTTTTCCTTATTGCTGGTTTTAGTTTGATAAATCTTGGATCGTAAAATATAGTTTATAAAAAACATTAAATTAAACATTATGAGCTCATTAATAGAAAAAACATCAAATAAGTTAGTTAAAGCTTTTCTTAAAAATAAGATTATTGCACCATTACCTAGAAAATTTACAAAAAAACTTACTGAAGCAAATAAATTTAGAATGCTCTGTGAAAGTAAGGTTAAAAAACCAATCATTGGTTACAAAGCTGGAGGGACCGGAATTCCAGTGATGAAAAAATTAAAAGAAAAAGAACCATTTTACGCATCAGTTTATAAAGATAATTTTTTAAAAAGCGGTAGAAGTGTAAAGATCAGTAAAACCACTTTTGGCATTGAACTGGAAGTTTGCTATTTAATTAAAAAATCTTTTTTTAATTCTAAAGGAGTAATAACTACGAAAAATATCTCGAAATTTATATCTCATATGGCCCCTTGTATTGAGATTGTGGGTTATAGGCAGAGAAAAAAAGGAATTAACTCATTTGGAGATTTAAGTAGTGATTTTGGAGCTAATGTTAAGTTTTTAATCGGCCAAAAAAAAAAGTATAAAAAAATAAATATCGGAAATTTAAAAACTAATATTTCAAACAAAAAAACTAAACAAAATATAAACGGTAATACTAGTGCGGTTTTTATTAATCCATTAAACTCATTAAGATTTGTTTTAAATAAAATTAAAAAAGATAAATTAAATTTAAATAAAAATTTTTATGTATTTACGGGATCTACTGTTGGGGTCGTTCCAATTGGTAAAGGCCTCTATACAGGTAAGATAGATAAATTAGGATCTGTCAAAACTATAATTAGATAAAAAGTGAAAACATTTATACTTTTGGTTTTGATGTTTGTTGTTGTATGGGTACTATTCAGACCTATTACTCAAAAAGAAATTGATAGATATAATAATAAAGATAATAGACCAAACTTTGATTTATAACAAAATTGATTGCTTAATATTTATTTTTAAAGTAAATTCTTAATACCATATCTCATGGTGAAAAAGAGGCCGATATCGCATCGGTTAAAAGCGAGTTTTGGAAAACTAACAAGGAGAGTGTATGAAAAGAATGCACAGAGTACTAAGTTTGTTTAGCCGAGGCTCAAAAAATGCAAGGCTAAATCAACTTATGTTTCGAAATGCAAAAACCGTAAGTGCCAACGACAATGGTACAAGTGGTTATTTGGTAAAGGCAGGAAAAAATAGCGGAAAAGTCCTTGGACACATAAGAAGTCGGTCTAAAGTTATTTAAGTTCACTGGGGTATGGGGCACCTGGCAACAGAACGCCCCTACTCATTTGTTAATTTAGTTTGCAATATCAGCGTTATTTAAAAAATACAACTGAGTGACTCGTCCTATACTCGTCCTAATGAAATTTTTTGAACTAATATTTCCAAATAGATTTAGCCCAAGCACAACCATTGTGAAATTCTGAACACCCTAAAAAATATCTTTGATTTTTTGGTGACCATATTACCAAAGTTAAATGACCACAATCAGGACAGTCTATGTATCTAGTTGGATTATCAATTAATTTTCCACCCTCTTTTTCAATTTCAGTTTTTATCCACCAAGTAAAACGTTTAAATTTTGTTTCATATTCTGATTTGGAAATTGTTTTTTCTTTAAATTCATTAATTGCATCAACCATAGTATACATTTTTGACTCTAATCTTCTTTGTAGATCATGGTATCTTCCTAAGGCATTATTTTTTTGAACAAATTCTTTTCTTTTTTTTTGCTCTAGAGCTCTTTCCTCTGGGGTTGAAGGAGGAAGCCCAAATTCACACATTGGGGTGCAAAAAGTAGTTCCCTCTTTAGCTTTCTGCCTAGGTATAGATATGAAACCTTTACACGTTTCACATTCAATCAAATTACTTTTATCAAATAGTTGGTTTTTATTAGAATCAAAAACATCTGGATTTTTTTTATCACATTTAGTGCATTTAAATTTTTTATAGAAATTAGTTAAATCTGAAATCTTTACTTCACCACCAAATATTTTTTTTTGAAAATCTCTGTCAATTTTTTGATTATGTCCACACTCGCAACCTATCTCGATAATACTACAATCCAACATTAAAATTATTTCTTATTTCTAGTTTCTTGATTAATTTTCTCTCCATATTCCTTAATTTTTTCTTGCTCTAATTTTTGTTCCTTATTTTTTGCTAATTTCTTTGCAGCGTAATATCCTAAGATTCCTCCAACAGGAGCTAATACCCATGCACCATTTATAAATACCATTGCTCCTAAAAACTTGCCTGCTATTCCCAAAGATCCTCCTAACGTAGCACCAATAGCTGCACCACCCAAAGTTCCAATACTTTTTTTAGTAACAACAGCCTCAGCTGTTTTTGCAACAGGAGATTTTTTTAATTCTTCAAGTTTTCTTAAAGCTTCTTGTCTTCTTGCCAATGATTCAGCTTCTTTTTGCTTTTGATCTAATTCTTCTCTCTCTAATTGTCTTTTTCTTTCGTTGACTGCAGAGAATGCTGAAAAGATCAATATTAATAAAATTAAAATTATTATTGATGGTCTAGCTAAATTCAAAGATAGGCCAATAACATCATTAGGATATTTTTGTCTAAACTCTAAAATATTTTCGTATTCGTAAGGAATATAGAAAGCCAAAAAAATAAGTGACAAAAGAATAAATATTATTGGAACCTTTGGTCCTAATTTTTCAACTAATTTTCCTAATAAGGTAAATCTTGCTATTAGCCTAATAATCCAATTCATTGATCAACCAAAAGCTTATAAGTTAAAAAAGTTAATTCTAGAACTATCAAAACTTCCAACACACTACAATCTAACAGTTTTTAATTAATTGGACGAGTGAATTTTACTCGTCATTTACTCGTCCTAATACGTAAAATTTTCATGTTTTTGGAAAATTAATTGGCTATAATCAAGTAAAGTTCGGGGCACCTGGCAACAGAACGCCCCTATTAATCTAATTGAGACTCAACAAATTCCCAATTGATCAATTTCTCGTAAAAGTTTTCTAAGTATTCAGGTCTTCTATTTCTGTAATCTACATAATAAGAATGCTCCCATACATCACATCCCAAAATAGGTTTCATGTTTTGAATTAATGTATTCTCAGCATTAGGTGTTTTACTTATTACCAATTTACCACTGTTGATTGATAACCAGCACCATCCAGATCCAAACTGAGTAAGACCTGCCTGTATAAATTGTTTTTTAAACTCATCAGTGCTACCGAAATCTACTTCAATTCTTTTTTTTAACTTTTCCGGCATTAAACCTCCACCTTTTGGTTTCATGCACTTCCAAAACATAATATGGTTCCAGTGTTGACTGGCATTATTAAATATTCCAGCTTTAGCTTTATCTTTTGAGGAGTTAATAATAATTTCCTCTAAAGACATTTTGGACATTTCGGTATCTTTTATTAGATTATTTAAATTTGTTATGTAAGTTTGGTGATGTTTTCCATGATGTAAATCAAGAGTTTCTTCAGACATTATTGGAGATAAAGCAGTTTTTGAATAGTCTAATTTTGGTAATTCAAATATCATTGTTAACCGTATAATTAATAATTATCTTTTTTTAAATGATTATAATGACGCTAGTATTTAAATATAAAGCAAAAACCTTGGACTATACTTGTTGATATAAGCGAATACCAAAGAACCCTTTCCCAAAACTTAATTTTAAGAAATTAAAGAAGGTTGCTTTTTCATATCCTCTTTTTTTATACCAGCAACTCTTACTGGTTTTTTCATTGCATCTCTTCTAAATGGTTCGCCTAATTCTTGATTTAATATTACTTCAATAAAAGTCGTAATTCCCTTTTTTTGATCTTCACAAGATTGTTTTATAGCAGCTGTGGTTTCATCCATTGTTTTTACTGGTACACCTTTTAATCCACATGCATTCGCTACTTTCGCATAACTTAATTCAGGATCTAGCTCAGTTCCGATGAAATTATTATCGAACCAAAGTGTAGTATTTCTTTTTTCTGCTCCCCATTGATAATTTCTGAAAATCACCATAGTGATTGCCGGCCACTCTTCTCTAGCACAAGAGCTCATCTCATTCATGCTAATTCCAAATGCACCATCTCCTGCAAAGCCTATTACCGGTGTATCGGGGCATCCAATTTTAGCACCTAAGATTGAGGGAAAACCATAACCACAAGGTCCAAACAAACCGGGAGCTAAATATTTTCTTGGTTTCTCAAAAGTAGGATAAGCATTTCCAATCGCACAATTATTTCCAATATCACTTGAGATTATTACATCCTCTGGCATTCCAGCTTGTATCGCTCTCCATGCTTGTCTTGGTGACATTCTGTTTTTATCTCTTTCTCTAGCCTCTTTATTCCAAACAGTCCCTTCGTCATCCTCTTCATGATCTAAACTTGATAATTTTTGTAACCAAGCAGATTTAGTTTGATGAATTAAATCCTTTCTCTCTTGTCTATCTTTATCCCCAGCATTAGAAGATAATTTTTCAAAAATTTGTTGAGCAACTAATTTTGCATCACCACTTATTCCTACAGTAACTTTCTTTGTTAAACCAATTCTATCTGGATTAATATCAACCTGAATTATGTTTGCATTTTTTGGCCAATAATCAATGCCATAACCTGGTAAAGTGGAAAAAGGATTCAATCTAGTACCTAACGCTAAAACTACATCAGCTTTAGAAATTAATTCCATTGCTGCTTTTGATCCATTATATCCCAAAGGCCCAACCGCTAGTGGATGGCTTCCTGGAAAACTATCGTTATGCTGATAACCAGAACAAACTGGTGAGTCTAATTTTTCTGCAAGCTTTTTAGTTTCTTCAATGGCACCACCGATAACAACTCCTGCTCCTGATAAAATAACTGGAAATTTAGCTTTTGATAAAAGATCAGCTGCTTTTGCAATTGCATCTGCACCTCCAGCTTGTCTTTCTAATCTTACAATTGGTGGAAGTTCAATATCGATAACTTGTGTCCAATAATCTCTTGGAACGTTTATTTGAGCTGGTGCGGAACCTCTTATTGCTTTTTCAATTACCCTGTTAAGAACTTCAGCCATTCTTGATGGATCTCTTACTTCCTCTTGATAACAAACCATATCTTTGAATAAATTCATTTGCTCAACTTCTTGAAAACCACCTTGACCCATAGTTTTATTTGCGGCTTGTGGTGTAACTAATAATAATGGAGTGTGGTTCCAGTAAGCTGTTTTGATTGGTGTTACTAAACCAGTAATACCAGGCCCATTTTGTGCAATGACCATGGACATTTTTCCAGTAGATCTAGTATAACCATCTGCAATTAATCCACCATTTGTTTCATGTGCAACATCCCAAAAAGTTATTCCTGCATCAGGGAAAATATCCGAGATTGGCATAAACGCTGAACCAATAATTCCAAAAGCATGTTCAATACCATGCATTTGTAAAACTTTAACAAAAGCTTCCTCTGTTGTCATTTTAGTCATGGTTTAACCTTTCTTAATCAGCGTCTTTATTAATATATATAAAATTTAATTGTTAATTTTTGCGATTAATATATAAGATTTTGGAAATTTCAAATAAACAATTCGACACGATATGGCTACTGAAATTATAATCCACGACCAAAAAGACAATGTAGGCGTTGTGGTAATTGAAAAAATTACCCCTAAACAAGAGTGCACCTGCTGGATTATGGAGAATGATAGCTCAATAAGTATTCAATCAAAGGATGAAATTCCTTTGGGACACAAGATAGCAATGAATGACCTAAATGAGGGTGATACGATTCTTAAATATGGGCATGATATTGGCAAAGTGGTTAAACCTATCAAAAAAGGTGAACATGTTCATGTTCACAATGTAAAAACAAAAAAGTGGTAATTGATGGAAATTCCAAAAAGTTTTTTAGGTTACAAAAGAGAAAATGGAAGAGCTGGAACAAGAAATCACGTAATAATACTTCCAGTTGATGATATCTCTAATGCGTGTGCAGAGGCAGTTTCTAATAATATAAAAGGAACAATTGCGCTACCTCATTCTTACGGACGACTGCAATTTGGAGCAGATTTAGAGTTACATTTTAGAACAATGATTGGAACTGGGAGTAATCCAAATGTTGCAGCAGTGATTGTAATTGGCATAGAGCCAAAGTGGACAAAAAAAATTGTTGATGGAATTGCAAAAACTGGCAAACCAGTCGAAGGTTTTCATATTGAAAGAACTGGAGATATTGGAACAGTTATGAAAGCTTCAAAGAAAGCTCAAGAATTTGTAATGTGGGCTTCTGAAAAACAAAGGGAAGAATGTCCAATAAGCGATTTATGGATTTCAGTCAAATGTGGAGAGTCTGATACAACATCAGGGTTAGCATCTAATCCAACAGTTGGAAACTTAATGGACAAACTAGAACCGCTAGGTGTCCACTTATGTTTTGGCGAAACATCGGAACTTACTGGAGCAGAAAAAGTTTGTGCAACAAGAGGAGCTACAAAAGAAGCTTCAGATAAATTTATGAAAACTTGGAGTGCATATAATGATTTTATTTTAAAAGAGGCGACAGATGATCTTTCTGAAAGTCAACCAACAGCAGGTAACATTGCTGGGGGTTTGACAACTATTGAAGAAAAAGCTTTTGGAAACTTTCAAAAAATTGGAAGTTGTAAATTTGTAGATGTACTAGAACCAGCAGAAGAGCCTAAAAAAGGTAAAGGATTATATTTTATGGATACATCCTCAGCAGCAGCTGAATGTGTAACGCTACAAGCTGCAGCGGG
Source organism: uncultured Pelagibacteraceae bacterium (assembly GCA_902516425.1). Taxonomy (GTDB): domain Bacteria; phylum Pseudomonadota; class Alphaproteobacteria; order Pelagibacterales; family Pelagibacteraceae; genus Pelagibacter. The sequence continues at coordinate 99,049 of CABXYE010000002.1, read as the reverse complement.
GTTTAATATTCATTTATTTCCAACCGGTCAAGGTAATATTGTAGGAAACCCAATAGAACCTGTTGTTAAGTTAACAGCAAATCCGTTAACTGCAAACAGTATGAGTGAACATGTAGATTGTGATGTTTCAAAAATTCTTTCAAGAGAAATGAATTTATCAGAGGCGGGAGATAAACTTATTGAAACAACTTTAAGAGTTGCTAATGGAAGATTAACCTGTGCTGAAGCTTTAGGTCATAAAGAGTTTGTTATGACTAAACTTTATAGAAGTGCATAATTATTTTATTTAAAATGGTATACAAAAAATACTTGGTGGTAGTGCCAGGTATTATCCTTGCATTTGTTCTTTATTCTCTTTCTCAAGGATTTAATAATATAATTGGCATCGAGCTTTTAGAATATAACAAAAGTCCAATATCTACAGCTATGATAGCAATTTTATTAGGAATATTTTTTGGTAATTTTTTTAAAATCCGAGACACTTTCCAGAAGGGCTTAGATTTTACAAGAGACTATTTATTAAAACTTGGAATTATTTGTTTAGGTATACAATTAAAGCCTTTTGAATTTTTAGATTTTGGAAAAATTGCTATCCCATTAATATTAATTTGTATAATAAGTGTATTAGTAGTCATTAAGCTTTTAATAAAAAAACTCAAAATACCTACTAGAATGGCTTATCTAATATCAATAGGTAGCACTGTTTGTGGAACCACTGCAATAATGGCTACAGCACCAGTAATAAGAGCAAATAAAAGTGAGGTGTCTTATGCGATTGCTAATATTACTTTGTTTGGGATATTGTCTATGCTGTTATACCCATACTTTGCAAATTTTTATTTTGAGGGCAACTCTCTATTTGCCGGTCTATTTTTAGGTACTGCAATACACGAAACTTCTCAGGTGGCTGCAGCTGGTCTTATTTACGATCAACAATTTAATAGTCCTGAAACATTAAATATAGCAACTATAACTAAACTTATAAGAAATACATCGCTGATAATAATGATTCCACTTTTCGCTTTCCTTTATAATAGAGGTCATACAAATGAGAAAAATTATTCTATTTTGAATATATTTCCTTATTTTGTATTAGGTTTTGTTGGAATGATAATTGTAAGGAATGTAGGTGATCAAATTTTCTTAATTGATAACACCAGTAATTGGAATGAAATGATAAATTTTATAAAAACATGTTCTAAAATATTCTTAACTATGGCTATGGCAGCAATAGGCCTATCAACAAATTTAAAAGACATCAAGAATATGGGGCATAAACCATTTATTGTTGGATTTGTTTCAATGTTAACTGTGGGAATTGTTAGTATCCTTACTATTGAAATATATCTAAAATTATTTACTTAGATTGTTTTACCGCTTTCTTAAAATATTTTTCTCTAAACTTTGAAATTGATCTTCTGATAAATGCGGCGGCAATCCCTAAAATAACAGCAAACAAAATTGAAAATAGTCCGTAAAAAAATGGCATATCTTCAGAAAACTCTTTAATAAATCTTGAAAAAAAATTTAAATCTATTGAATCTACTGATTTAATTTCATTCTGAATATTTTCAGCAAAAAAAGTATCATAAGCTATAACAATCCCAACGATTAATAATAAAATTGCTAATAAAGCTTTTAATCCTGAACTGTCTATTTGCTCTCCAAGTTTTTGTCCTACTTGAACTCCTATTATTGATCCTACAACTAGCATTAACACGAGCATTAAATCTATAGATCCATAGTTAATCGAATGAAGAAATGTGACTATCACACTCACAAAAATAGTCACAAATAAAGAAGTTCCAGGAACTAATTTTGTTGGCATTTTTATAATATAAATCATAGCCGGTACTAATATAAATGCACCACCGATACCCATAATAGCTGCTATAAAGCCAACAGCTAAACCAATAATTATAGGAGTAAATATACTTTCGTATAATTTAGATTTAGGAAATCTCATCCTTAAAGGAAGTCCATGTATCCAATAATGAACGTGTAATTTTTTTTTCTCTACAATATTTTTTTTGGCTTTGTCAATTTCCCCAAGACTTTCGACCAACATTAATGTTCCAATTATTGCAAGAATATACATGTATGCTAGAGAAATTACTGTATCTATTTTTCCAATACCTTTAAAATAAGTAAAAGTAAAAATACCTAAAGCTGTTCCTATAGATCCGCCAATGACAATAATCAAACCCATTTTGTAATCTAAGGTATTTTTTAACCAATGGGTGGTAGATCCAGATACGGAAGTTGCCAAAATATTGTTAGCCTCGTTAGCAACTGCATAAGCTGGTGGGACACCCATAAAAATTAAAAAAGGTGTCATTAAAAAACCACCTCCTACTCCAAACAAACCTGAAAGAACACCAACAATAGCGCTTAATAAAAGTATTTCGACTGGATTAATAAAGACTTGAGCTATGGGTAAAAAAACTTCCATCTAATAAAAAAATTTTGCTATTACTTAATTAAAAGTAATAAAAGTTCCAACTATTATGACGCTCCAACAAGCGGCAATAACAGAAAAAATTCCAGTTTTAATAAAAGTTGACTTTTTGTTTATTATTTTATTTAAAATTTTTAAGTTTGAAAGATGCATTTAATTCCTTGAATACACCTAGTAAAAAAATTGTCAAACTTTAATTAATAAATTGTTGCACCAAAAATCTTGACCTGACTATCCTCAACACCAAGTACTAGTCTTCCTAAAAATTCTCCAGGTATTTCCTTATTAGTCTGCTTGATAAGAACTGTTATGTGCTCACCTCGTCTTAAAGTTCCAAAAGGTTCATAAGTTTCGTTTAAATTTGTGATAATCTTATTATTAGCCCACTGTTTACCAAGCTCTACTTCATTAGCTCCAAATAGCATTTGTGTTGAAAAATCTTTGGTGAAGCCTCCATAATCCTTCATATTAGAAGCCCGCACTAAATTTTCCCAGAAAGGTTTAGCAATCGTGAAAATCTCTTCATCCGACTTTGATAAAAGATCCATAAATTTAATTAAAACTAATTATGAGGCTTTCTTCTTCTCTTTTTCATCCACAATATGATAAACTGGAACTTTCTCCATTGAAAATTTTCCAGTTTTAGGATCTCTTCTTGAAACAGTTAAACAGTGCCAGTTTTCATCGTCTAGTTTCATATGATCTCCTCTATAATAATAACCTGGCCAACGAGTTTCTTCTCTAAAAAGTGTATGTTCTGTAACACATTGAGATGTAAGAGTTCTATGCTTTAACTCCCAAGCTCTCATCAATTGATGATAATCCTCTGCACCAACATTTTCCAAATCTTCTTGAAGCCACACTAGTAACTCTAGGGCTCTTTTGAGCATGTTGCCATTCGTCATGTAATTTGCAGTTATTCCACCAACATACTCATCCATAATTTTTTGAAGTCTTTGTAAACCTTGTATTGGAGAAATATAACTTGGAGATACTGTTCCTCCAGTAATTTCGTTTTGAGCTACAGTATAATTATCAAGCGGTTTATAAACCTCTTTTTTAAAATTATCACATTGTTGATCTGAAACTTGAATACCAGTGGCTTTTTGATCTTCAATATATTTCACTGCAGCTTTTGCAGCCAATCTTCCTTCTGTAAATGATCCAGATGAAAATTTATGTGCACTTCCTCCAACAGTGTCTCCCGCACCAAACAGACCGTCTATAGTTAACATTCTATTATAGCCCCAAAAATATTCTGGAGGGGAAAGATCTTCTGGTCCACTTACCCAAGCTCCAGAACAAGTTGCGTGTGAACCCATTACATATGGTTCTGATGTAGTTAATTCTGGATTTGTATACTTAGGATCTATATTTTGCGACGCCCAAACAACTGCTTGACCGACAGTCATTCCTAAAAAGTTTTCCCAACCAACTGTTTCTAAATGTGGATCTTGAAAAGCCTCTGTTGTAACCATTTGAATCGGACCGTTACCTGAAGCTACTTCTTGAATAAATGCATGATTTCTTAAACATGTTGGGGTTGGATGATGATCAATATATTCTCCAACTAATTCTTTAGTTTGATCATACCACTTCTTCTCGTAATTCTCTCCATTAGCATTTTGAGTATAAGTTTTTAAATGTAAAAAATATGCTCCAACTGGTCCGTAACCATCTTTAAATCTACATAGAACAATTCTATTTTCCATTTGAGTCATTTTAGCACCTGCAGCTATAGGTAATGCGTAAGCTGAACCATTGCTCCATGGAGCATACCAAGTTCTTCCCATTCCTTCTCCAACAGCTCTCGGTTTAAAGATATGTGATGCTCCTCCAGCTGCAACTATAACTGTTTTTGATCTAAAAACATGAAAATCCCCTGTTCTCATATTGAATCCAACTGCACCACCGATTCTATTTTCTTGAGACTCGTCCATCAATAAATGCGTAACTATTATTCTATTATAAATTTTGTCTGCTGATTTTTTTGCAGCCTCTGCAACGATAGGTTTATAACTTTCACCATGGATCATGATTTGCCATTTACCTTCTCTTAGGTATCTACCTGTCTTTTCATTCTTCATCATTGGAAGACCCCATTCATCAAACATATGGACAGTGGAGTCGACGTGTCTTGCCATATCATAACCTAAATCTTCCCGAACCAATCCCATAAGATCGTTTCGTGCATATCTTACATGATCCTCAGGTTGATTTTCGTCCCATTGCATACCCATATAACAGTTAATCGCATAAAGACCTTGAGCGACTGCCCCACTCCGGTCGATATTTGCTTTTTCTACACAAATTATTTTTAAATCTCTTCCCCAATGCCTTGCTTCAAAAGTGGCACCAGTTCCAGCCATTCCACCACCAACAACTAATACATCACACTCTTCATAATGTGTTTTATGTTTAGCCATTAATAGTAAACACCTTTTTTAAAAGATTCTTTTGGAACAGTTGGTAGTTCTTGGTCTGTATTTAGTCCCTCTGGTTCGGAATAAAGTCTTTGAGAGTTAATCTCACCTTGATTGGGTTTATCACCTTCAGCAAGTTTAGGAATAAATTTACCCCATGGTTTGGTTGTTATTGGGGAAACAAAGTTTTTTTCTGTTCCATTTCTAAATTTGATTTTCCATGAAATGGTACCCTTCTCTTCCTCTCTTCTAACTCTTACACTATGTCCCATGGGGGCAAAGTCGGCATAACCACGGACATCTATTGCATGATTAGGACAAGCCTTAACGCATGAATAACACTCCCAACAAAAATTTGGTTCTATATTTTTTGCACGTCTAATATTTTCATCAATGTGCATAATATCTGAGGGACAAATATCTACACAATGCCCACAACCATCACATCTTGTCATATATACAAAAGTCGACATAATTTTATTTTTTACTAAATTTTAATATCATATTAATAGTGTTTTGGCTCTTCTCTTTTTATACCTAGGCCAAATTGCTCAGGTGCATCTGCTGGTGGTGGTAAATTATCTCTAGAACCATCTGCTTCTGCTAAATTTTTTTGAATTGCTGCACCAGGTTTATAAAACATGTGTGCAAATTTAGACCAGTACACACCTCCAAATAAAGCCAGATTCGCTAAAACAAATAATGTAAGAAATAAAAAAGATAAACCAACTTGACCATTATATTGAGCATAAGACCATGCTAACCCGAAAGTTGCACAGGCTAATAAAGTAAGAACAAATAAATCTGCTTTAATAATTCTATACCAAGGATGAGCCTCTGCCGATACATCAACTCTTAAAAAAAACCAAAACCAGTAACCACCTAAGCACGTGAGTATTGCCCCTATGTGCCAAAGCAAAGACCAAAACTCAGAGTTAGATTTACCTATACCCGTATAACCAAATACTAATACGGATGAGGATACCCAAAATAAAATTGTGCCGTACATACCCAAAACATGAGCTAATCTTCTTTTTCCAAAACCCAATTCTGAAGTTGTTCCAATATCTACAACAGTTGTTTTTGCAATTATTGAAGTCTTTTCACCAATTCCCAATTTTTTAGTAGCAGCTAATTTTGCTTTTTTTGCATTATTAAAAAAGTAGGTCAAATTTTTATGGTGTATCATTTGAATAACTGTTCCAGCAGCAATTAGAATTACCATTGCAAAAATAAAACCCTGCATAGCTAAAGGAGAGATAGTCTCTGCTAATATTGAAAATGGGTTTGTTTGTAACATGTCCGCCTAATGTTAATTATTTTTTTTAAAGGTAAATATCTAATCTACTTAAAAAAAGAGATCAACCTCAAACTAATGGCAATTTGTCTTTATAATAAGCCTATTTTTTTCTTTTATAGTGTTGCTTGCTTGGAATAACTGATCTAACTCCTCCTTGTGGATTCTCTACATCTCCAGGTCTTCTAGGTATTAAATGAAAATGACAATGTAGGATCGATTGACCTGAAACTTTACCAATATTAGTTCCTAAATTAAAACCTTCTACATCTGGGTCCTTATTTAGAATATCTTTTTTAACAGCCTTTATGAGATCATTACAAGCAACAAGTTCTTCATTTGTTAAATCAAAAAAATTCTTCATGTGTCTCTTAGGTATTATTAAACAATGATATTTTGAAACTGGGTAAGTGTCGTAACTTGCGTAAGCTAAATGATTTTTAATTATAACACCGCTTTCTTTGCAATTACAAAATAAACATGGATCATTTGGATCTCTCATAAGTCAAAATTTATATAAACTATTTCTGCTTATAGCTGAATTATAATATTTACAAAATATTTTGTATTGATCTAACTTTTTTCTTTTCCAACCTAATTGTTTTATATTCTTAACAGAGGCAACACCTTTACCAGAGCCGATTAATAATATTTCTTCATAATTATTTAGTTCACTTAAAAAAATTTCTTTTTTTAATATTTTTTTTTTTGATTTAAAGAAATTATAAGTTATTCCCTTATAAAAATTTTTTGAAGGAGAAAATATATCACTTTTACAAACAAATAAGAGATTTGATGTGCCAGTTTCAAAAAGTCTGTTTCTATGAACAAGTCCAATATCTGATTTAGAATTATCCATTTTAGATAAATAAGATAAAATTTTTTTATATTTGAGATTTTTGTACCTAGGTTTTTCTCTTTTTAAATTAACAAGTTTTAAGCTAAAATCTAATTTTGGCTTTAATCTCTTTCTCAAAGAAATTGATAAAACATTTTTATTTAAGGCAACTCTCAAAAGATGATTGTAATTTTTTTTTTTTGATAAATTTTTATTAATAGTTTTTAAGATATCGTTTTTAAGATTTCTTTTATTGATATTATAACTTTTTAGAGACCTTATTAGATTTTGAATGTGTTCTTTAAAAAATAAAATTTTAGGGGGTTTTCCATAAACCCACATTGTTGTGAAAATTCCATAGTCACCCCATAAATCTTTAAAATTAATTTCTTTAAGATCTTTAAGCTGATAAGATTTTTTTAATAAGTAAGTTACCATTATTTGTTAAAAATGACTCTGGGTGAAATTGAAAACCATAAATGTTATCTTTTTTATTTTCAAAAGCCATAGCGACTTTTGACTCTAAACACCTCATAGTTATATCAAAATTGTTAATTTTAAAAGGCTCTTTTAATTTTAAAGAATGATAGCGTCCAACTTTAAATATTTGGTTTTTTTTAAATATTGAATTTTTGTTTATAACTTTTACGGGTGATTGGTAACCATGGTAAATTTTATTTTGTTCTATAATTTTTGCTCCTTCACAAAATAGTATTTGTTGAAATCCTAAACATATTCCTATAATTTTTTTTTTACCTTTGTGTTGCTTGTATATTTCGGATGTTGAAGGGTAATTTTTTGGATTTCCTGGTCCTGGAGAGAAAATAATTACTTTGGCCTGTCTAAGTTTTAATCTATTTATATTATTGTAATTGTCACATTCAACTTTATCAAATAATGAAAATTGATGAACCACATTATGTGTAAACGAGTCGTTATGATCTATAACGTATATCATTTAAAAAGATCAATTAGCGCTTTTGCTTTTATATAATTTTCATTAAACTCGTGTCTCGAATTACTATCAACAACTACGCCTGAGGCTACAGAAATTTCAGAAATATTTTTAAAATTTAAAATAGATCTAATTATAATATTAAATTTTAAATCCCCATTAAATTTTATATATCCAAAACTTCCGGTATAGATATTTCTATTCTCTCTTTCTTGGTTGTTTAAAAGGTTTAAGGTACTAATTTTTGGACAACCTATAACTGATCCCCCAGGCATCATAGCTCTAATGATGTCGATATTTTTAATTCTTTTTTTAAGTTCACCTTTAATTAAACTTACGTAATGAAAAAGATCTTTATACTCCTCTACAACCTTTTCCTTAATTAGTCGCACTGACCCAACCCTACATATGCGCGAGATATCACTTCTTTCCATATCTACAATCATATTATGTTCTTTTGTTTCTTTAAGATTATTTCTAAAGTATTTTAATGCTTTATTTTTGGTCATTTTTTTGTTTTTCTTTACTGTCCCTGCAATAGGTTTGGTAGTCACCACTGATCCAATTTTAGTAATTAAATTCTCAGGCGAGCAACTAATTATAGAATAATTTTCATCTTTAATCATGAAAGCCTCTGGCGCTAAATTAGTATGGGATAATCTACAAAATAAATCCAAAGGATCAATTTTCGATTTCATCTTATATTTGGTACAAATTTTTATTTGATAAGTTTCACCACTTTTTATTTTTTTTTTAAATTTATCAAAAATTTTTCTATAGTGCTGACCATCTATGTTTATTTTAAACTTTTTTTTAAAATTCATTTTAATTTTTGGATTGTAAATTAATTTATTATTTAAACTTATTTTTTTCTCAGGTTTATAAAATATACCTTTTGGAAAGTTAATATTTCTTTGCTGTGGAACTTTAACACCAATAAGACTGTTTAATAATTCGTAACCAAAAAAACCAATAAATAAATCTGTTTCTTTAAATCCTTTAGTGGGCATTTTTTTGTTTAAAAAACGAAAAATATTTTTTTTATTAAGAACAATTTTTTTAGAAAAATCAGTATATAGATCAAATCCCTTAGTAGATTTGTATATAATATATGATTTTTTTGATTTATTAATATCCTGAAGTTGATTTGTTCTACTCAATTTATTCTATTTTTAATCTTAGTACTTGTTGCTCCTTAATAGGTAAATGAATTATCGCTGCAAAAACTGATAAAGCAATTGCTAAATACCACGCGTAATCATATGACCCATAAAGATCATGGAACAAGCCTCCTAAATAAGCACCAAAAAATGAACCTATTTGATGACTTAGAAACACAATGCCATACAAAAGGCCTAGGTATTTAGTACCAAACATGTGTGCAACGATTCCACTTGTTGCGGGTACTGTTGATAACCAAAGAAAACCAAAAGTCGCTCCAAAAATAAAGGCGTTAATATTGCTCGCTGGTAGAAATATGAATAAAATTATAGATAGACCCCTCAAGCTATAGATCGCACTTAATATTATTTTCTTGCTCATTTTAGTGGAAAGATAACCGCTAGTAAGTGATCCAAAGATATTAAATAACCCTATTAATGATAAAATTGCAGCTGCAGTCCAACTTTCTAATCCTCTATCAATTACATAAGTAGGAACGTGAGTACCAACTAAAGTTATATGAAAACCGCACACAAAAAAACCTGAAACCAAAAGAATATAACTTTTAGATCCAAAAGCTTCTTTAACAGCCTCTGTTGTAGTTTGAGTGCTAGGTTGTTCAATAGTTTGCTCTAAAGATGGAGATCTTACAAAAAATGATATAATTAGACCAACTGATAAAGCTATCAAAAATGCTATTAAAGTGTTTTGCCATCCATTTTCAGTAAGGGAGTACTCTGTTAATATTGGAGACAAAAAGTATCCAAAGGATCCAACTGCAGTAACTATGCTCATCGCAATCGTTCTATTTGATAATGGAAAATGTTTGCCAACAACTGCCATTGGAATACTAATTGCAGTACCACCTAATCCAATTCCTACTAATACTCCTAAATCAATCTGAAAAAAGATCCCGGTATTTGGACCTGCGTATAAAAAATAAATACCAGCAATAAAAAAAATAAATGCCAACGCTATTGCTTTATGGCCACCATATTTGTCAGCAATTGTCCCAAATATGGGTCCTGTCAACCCCCACATTAACATTTGAAGTCCAACGGATAATCCCGATTGAGTTAAAGAGATCCCTAGGTCTTCTCTGAAATCCATGAAGAACATTCCAAAAGTTTGCCTAACACCTAATGAAATTAAAACTACTAAACTTGCAGCTATCAAAGTAATTAAAGCAGTTCTGTTTCTTATAAATTTTTCTGATTTCATGGAATATTACTTTATGTGTCTTAAGGCTTGTTTAATATCAGCGATAAGGTCGCTAGAATCCTCAAGCCCAATATGTAACCTAACAAGATGCTCATCTTTAGCTAAATACATATATTTTCTTTTTCCAATCTCTCTATTCTCTTGATGTAGCACTAAACTTTCAAAACCACCCCAACTATATCCGTATCCAAAAAGCTTAAGAGAATTAACAAATTTTCTTACTGAAATTACGCTTTTAGATTTAATTTTTAACCCCATTAAACCAGATGCTCCTGAATAATATTTCTTCCACATTTTAAAATTTTGTGAATTCTTTTTAAATGGATACAGAAGTTTAATTTTTTTATTTTTTGATAAGAAAGCTGCTACTTTTTTTGCGTTATCACTATGCTTATCTAATCTAACATCAAGAGTTCTTAAACCTCTTATAATTAAATAAGCATCATCCGGTCCTAATCTTTGACCTGTAATTTTTTCAGCAAATTTGACTTTAGGGAATACTTTTTTATTCACTGCTAAACTACCTCCCATTACATCTGAGTGACCTGAATAATACTTGGTTGCAGAAACAATTGACATATCAAAACCTAGTTTAATAGGTTTAAGATAATAGGGTGTTCCCCAGGTATTATCAATTGCGGTATAAACTTTATTTTTTTTTGCAATAGAGATTATTTTACTCAAATCTTGAAAATCAAAAGTATTACTACCAGGATTTTCAACAAAAATTAATTTAGTCTTTGAAGTAATATTATTTTGTAATGTTCTTAGATTATGAGGATCATAAAAAATAGTTTTAATTTGAAATTCTTTTAAATAGTTTTCAGTTAAAGCTCTAGTTGGACTATACACAGGATCAGCCACCAAAATTTCATCGCCAGGTCTCACCACACTAAATATAGCTAAGAATACTGAGCCAAAACCTGTTTGAGTTGTAAAAACATGATAACTTTCCTCGAGTTTCGTTAGAATTTTTTGTAGAACATAAGTAGTTGAGGTACCTTGTCTTGCATAATCAAAGTATCCTCCTGTAGGATTTTTAATTGCTTTATTTTGCGTATTCCGAATATCTTGCATTGATTTGAATATAATAGTTGAAGCCCTTACAACTGGCGGATTTACAGACTGATTTTGGAAATCTTTAGCAGTGTGTTTTAAAAATGTTTTAAAGGATCTAACCATAAAAAAATTGATAACCTTGAAGGACAATGCTATATCCCACCAATAATTTCAATTAAATTATAACCAAAGGAAATAATGGGTTATCCAAAAAAACATCGAGGCCGAAGAAAAATGGGCTCAAAAAAAAGAAGAGCTAGAAAAAAAAATAAAAAGAAATAGTTCTCAATGAAATCAATTGAAAAGGCAAGATTCATAAGTATTTGGATCTTTATAGTTCCATTTGTAGCAGTAAACACATGTCTAATTTTAGTTACCCAATTTCACGGACTTTTTGAAAGTCAAGCTGACAAATTATTTAATACAATTCCTTACATCGATGGTGGTGCATCTATAAGTAGGACTGCAAGACCATATCCTTCTTGGTTAGTATTTAAACCAGCTATGTTTTTGACATCTTTCTTATTAGTTAGATATTGGTTGTTCAATAAAGATATAATTCAACATTTTGAAAATAATCATAAAAATACAAAAAGAATAGTTTTTTTTGGTATTGCTTCTGCAATTGCTTTAACTATTCATTCAATTTTTTTAGGTATTAAGTTTGATAATGATTTATATAAACTTTTTAGAAGAATAGTAATGTTGTCATTTATTGTTTTTGAAATAGTTGCGCAAGCTTATTTGGTAGCTACTTTTTTTTCATTTAAAGAAAAGATAAAAAGTTACATAAATCCTACAATTTTGTACCTTAAAATTATTTTAGTTTCATTATTAATATTAATTGCAATTATAAGCATACCGATCATTAGTCTTCCTGGTGATGATTTTTTTGGTATGAATCTTAAATTCTTCAAACATGCATTGGAATGGGATTACTTTCTTGGGGTAATTACTTTTTATTTATTAACATTTTTAATGTGGAAAAAAATTTAACGCTTTATCCATCCACCCCCTAACACTTTGAAACCAAACTTATCCTTATTATAGAATACACATGCTTGACCTGGGGAAATTCCATCTTCATAATTCTCTAAATTGACTTGAGCAGTTTTTTCCTGTTTTAAGTTAACTTTTCCTTTGAGAAGTTTTCCAGTCGATCTTACTTTTACAAAAATTTCATTATCAAATTCCTTATTGTCAACAAGTATGTTTAAATTATTAAGTTGAATAGTTTTTTTTCCAAGTTCTTCTCTTGGACCTACAATAATCTCATTTTTATTTGCATTTATTTTAATGACATACAATGCCTCTTTATCTGAAACTTTTATTCCTTTTCTTTGACCAACTGTAAAATTAATAATTCCATCGTGCACTCCAATCACCTTTCCCTCTAAGTTTTTTATATTTCCTTTTTTAAAAGAGTCAGGCCTAAACTTTTGAATTACAGATGCATAATCACCGTTGGGCACAAAACAAATATCCTGACTATCTGGCTTATCTGCTACATTAAGATTTAGTTTTTTTGCTATAGATCTTGTTTCATCTTTAAGCATACCTCCTAGTGGAAATCTTAAATAATTTAATTGTTCTCTTGAGGTATTAAATAAAAAATAACTTTGATCTCTATTTTCATCAATAGCTCGATACATATTTGTTTGATTATCAGTGGTAATACTTTTTACGTAATGACCAGTAATTAATGCATCCGCTTTTAAATCTTTTGCGACTTCAAATAAATCTTTAAATTTAACAGTCTTATTACACTGCACACACGGAATAGGTGTTTCCCCTTTTAAATAACTATCAACAAAATTATCAATTACTCCCTCCTTAAACTTGTTCTGATAATAAAGAATTTTGTGTTCAATATCTAATTTTTGAGCAACCCTTTTTGCATCCATTATATCCTGTCCTGAACAGCATTGTTTTGATGCAGCGACCTCTTTACCATCATCATAAAGCTTTAAAGTTACACCAATAACCTTATAACCCTCTTTTTTCATCATCCCAGCAACAGTAGATGAGTCTACGCCACCAGACATTGCTACAACGACTATTGTTTCTGAGGGACTTTTTTTTAATCCAATAGAGTTTAAATTATTATTCATTTCGTGGTATTTATACTTATTTCTAATATAAATTAAATTAAATGATTTTTGATTTTGAACCAGGTGACAAAGTTTTCAATCCAGCTAATAAAGATTGGGGAATAGGACAAGTCCAATCAATAATTAAAGGCAAAGTTACTGTAAATTTTCAAAATGTTGGTAAAAAAGTCATTAACTCTGAAAATATAGAATTAAAAAAAATAAATGATTCAAAGTAATATAAAAAAAATTGTTGAAGACTTAGTTCAAACTTTTTTAGATGCAGGAAAAATTTCTTTAAATCTTAGAAGAAAAGGCCTTACTAAAGAAATAAAATCCGATAATACACCTGTGAGTAATGGTGACTTAGAGGTCAACAAAATTTTGACCAAAAAAATATTAGATTTAACACCTAATATCTTAATAGTGTCTGAGGAAGCATCAGAAAATAAAACACTAAAAAACCTTGAAAATTTTTGGTTAATTGATCCAATCGATGGTACCTATGACTATATTAATGATCTCGATGAATTTACAATTAATGCAGGATTAATAATTCAAAAAAAACCTGTTGCTGGATTAATTTATGCTCCAGCAAAAAATAGGATGTTTTATTCTTATGGAGATGGTTTATCCTTTGAGTTAATAAATGGAGAACCAATTAAATTAGATCATTCAAAAAATTTTAATAAAAACGAGATCAAATTTGTATCCTACTCAAATAAAATTAAACCAGAAATAGATGAAATATATAAAAAACTTAATGTTAAAAAATATGTAAGAATGAAAAGTTCTTTAAAATTTTGTGTAATTGCTGCTGGAGAATATGATGGTTATGTTGCAGAGCCAAGAGCATCGGAGTGGGATATAGCTGCAGGTCATGCAATTTTAAAACATTCTGGTGGAAGTGTAACTGATTTTAATGGACAAGAAATTCTTTATGGAAAAAAAGATTTTAAAAATCCGAGTTTAATCTTAAAAAGCAAAAATATTCAATAATGGATGAGCAGCTAAGAATTATTTTAGTTATAATTGTTTCAGTTTCAATTTTTGGTTTACTTGTTTTTGTCTTTGTAAAAAATTATATTAAAAATAAAATTAATTTTTTAGTAAAAGAAAATAAAAAAAACAAATCAAAGTAATTTTACTATTTTAATATAGTCATCTTTTTCAATTTCCATCACTTTTTTTGAGGTTTCAAAATCAAAGCCATTTCTTGCTAATAAAGATATATCTTTCTTATAAAATAAAGATCTATTATCTTCAGTCCTCGCGGGACCAATTCTTTTTTTTTTACATAGTTTAATTGCTGAAAAAAAATCTTGGTCTGAATTGTCATCATGAATTTTATTAACAGTTTCTTTAATATATTTACTGTTGATACCTTTGCCTATTAAGTAATTTCTAATTTTGTTTATTGAACTACCTCTTTGAATCATGCTTTTAGCTTTGCTTTCAGAGTAAAATTTATCATTAATAAACTTATTCTTTTCTAAGTCCAACAAAACAATATCAATCAAATTGGTAACGTCTTGTTTTTTCACATTTGGCACTGAAGTTTTTAAGTATTTTTTTAATAAGTAAGTTTTAAGCTGTTGTTTTGATGGTGCATATTTTTCCACATAAGAAAATGCAAAATTTCTCATCTCCTCAACAGTAACTTTTAAAGTTTTTTTTTTATTTCTTATAGGAATCATAGAAAGATTTAATATAATATATTCTAAAATGATCGAACAAATTTATAATTATTTTTCAATAGATATGCTCTACTATTGGGTAAATCTAGGAGTTCTCCCATTTTGGTTGATTCTAATTTTTTTTCCAACGTCTAATCTTTGTCGGTATTTTGTGACTTCAATATTACCAATTTTTATATTGAGCGGTGCGTACATATTTTTATTATATAAGTCTTATTTAAACTCTTATGATTTTAATAGTAATTTTAGCCTCTATATGGGTATTGATGACACGACGGATTTATTTTCCAACAAAAATTTTCTTATGATGTTCTGGATACATTTTATATCGATTAATTTATTTACCGGAGGTTGGATTGTAAAAGACTCACAAAAGTTTGTCATTAATAAATTCTTAATTTCAATACCACTCATCATTACTTATCTAATCGGACCATTGGGTTTATTAACTTATTGGTTAATAAGAATTTTCTATGCCAAAAATATAAGCTTATATGACTAAAAAAATCGATTTTTATTTTGATTTTATTAGTCCTTATTCATTTTTAGCACATAAAAAAATTGTTAACTCTAATGATAGGATTAAATTTAACTATAAAGCAATTCTGCTTGGTGGACTTCATAATTTAGGGGGCATTACTGCCCCCGCGTTTAATGAGAGAAAAATGAAAAATATGAAAAATGATTGCACTTTAATTGCTGAAAAAAATAAGATTGACTTTATTTGGAATGACAGATTTCCGATTAATTCATTACATCTGATGAGAGGATATCTTTTTGTAAATAATAATAAAAAAGATAAGTATTTTGATCTCTGTTTTGATGCTTATTGGAAAAATAACGAAGATATTTCAAATGAAGAAACTATAAAAAATATTTTATCGAAATGTGAGATAAATCATAATGATTTTGAAACAGGTATTAAAGATCAAAAGATTAAGGATGAGCTAAAAAATTTGACAAATATTGCTTTCAATAATGACATCTTTGGTGCCCCAACTTTTGTTATAAATAATAATTTATATTGGGGACAAGATAGACTTAAGTATGCTTTAGATGAATTGAATAATTAAGTTATTTTAAATTTACTTTGTTTTAATGCTCCAAATCCTCCATCAATATGAGAGACTTTTTTAAATCCCATATCTTTTAAAGATTTTGCTGCGAGAGCTGATCTCATTCCACCAGCACAAAATAAAACCATTTCTTTATTTAAATCTAGTTTGCCTTGCTTAAAATATGCACTCTCTGGATCAAGCCAAAACTCCAACATCCCTCTAGGAACATGATTTGAGTCATCAATTCTTCCTTCTCTTTCCAATTCTCTTACATCTCTTATATCAATTAAGTTACACTCATTTTTACTAAATTTCTCAAAAGCTTCGTCAGTAGATATAGTCTTAATCTCTTTCAAAGCTTCTGCTACAAGAGTTTGGGATGATTTAATTGTCATTATATTGTAAATATTTATATCATAAATAAAAAGATATGAAAAAGTTTTTCATAAAGATTTGTAAATTTTTTGGCTTCGAAATTATTGATCAAAATGAATTTACTTCTCCTACATTAAATAAGGAACTGAATGAAGATCTTTCAATTTTTAACCAAAAATCAATAGTCCTGCCTTTAGGAGAGGTAAAAATTACTAGAAAAGTAAATTCAATACTTTTAATTATTAGAGTTAATACAGAAATTGAAGTTTGGGATCAAAATAAAAGAAGATTATTCGAAAAACCGAAAGTAGAATATTCAATTCGATCAATAAAATCTTTAATAAAATCAATTAACCTTTGTCAAAAAAAATATTCAGATTTAAAAATAAAAACAATAATCCTTGATGATTCTTCAAAAAACGAAAATTTAGACAAAATAAAAAAAGTAATAAAAGATTTAGATGTAGAAATAATTACCCTAAACACGAAAAAATTTGAAACTAAAATTAAAAAACAAAAAACACAGGAAACTTTTTCAAATTTAGCGAGTTTATTTCAGTGCTTTGAGATTGGTAAAGATATTGGGGAAGACTTAATTTTCTTTATTGAAGATGATTATCTTCATTTTGACACTATGTTATCAGAGATGATTGCTACATATGAAAGAGTGTCATCTCAATTAGGTAAAGATATTTTTATGTGTCCCTCAGATTATCCCTATCTATATATGGATAATGAAAAAACAAATATTCTAATCGGAGATAAAAGACATTGGAGAACAATTAATAAGACTTTATGCACTTTTTTGACTAGCAAAAAATTATTAGATTTGTACTGGCAAAATTTTTCAAAAAATTGTGAAGACCGTCATGATCCTTTTGAGAAGTACATTAATGAGATTTATAAAGATGAGTTTTGTATATCTCCTTTAAAAAGTTTATCTGTGCATCTAACAAATATTAATTCAAGTTATGGTCTGTCACCATTTATTGATTATAAAAAATTGTGGGATGAGAATAAATTTAATGGTTAAGGAGAGTATCAAAGCTCCTGATATCAGATTACCCTCTACTAATAACTTAGAGTATTCACTCAAGAAATCGATCGGTAATTATGTGGTAATATATTTTTATCCCAAAAATGATACTCCTGGTTGTACTTTGGAAACAAATGATTTTAATAAACTTTTTCCAAATTTTAAAAAGTTAAATTGCGAGATATATGGTATTTCAAAAGATAATTTAGAAAGTCACAATAAATTTAAAAAAAAATACAAAATAAAATTCAACCTTTTGTCCGACTTAGACAAGAAAATTTTAAAAAAATACAAGGTATGGGGTAAAAAAAAATTTATGGGTCGTGAGTTTATGGGAATAATTAGATCAACATTTTTAATTGATAAAAAAGGTAAGATTTTAAAAGTTTGGAAAAATGTTAAAGTCAAAGGTCATGCTGAGGAAGTATTAAAAACTTTAGAAGAAATGCCCAGAAGTTAAAAGCCCCTGAGTAGGGGCTTTATGTTAACTAACTAAGAGAGAGTTGAAGGGATCCTTCTTTTAAAATATACAGGGAGATATGAAGGATCCCTTTCTTTATTAACAACTAGTCGCGAATTGCGTATGCAATCACTCCTGTTTCAGTAACGTCAGTACCTTTAGTTTCAGCTTCTTTACTTAATCTGATACCAATAGTTGCTTTCATAATGCTCCAAACAATTAAAGCTACTACGAAAACAAAAACGTTAATTGAAATCACGCCTAATAATTGAGTTCCAAATGAAGTATCTGGATTTGTAATCGGCACTGCTAATGTACCCCAAATACCAGCAAATAAGTGAGCCGGTATTGCTCCTACAACGTCATCAATTTTTAATGAGAATAGAAGTTTAGTACCATAAACTACGATTATACCACCAACTGCACCAATTAAAATTGCAGCTAAAGGTGAAGGCATCAATGGTTCAGCTGTAATTGCAACTAATCCACCAATACATCCGTTTAACATTTGAACAACATCAGTTTTTCCAAAATTCAATCTTGTGACAGTCGCTGCAGCCATTACACCACCAGCCCCTGCTAAGAAAGTATTTAGAAATATTGTCGAAACAGCAATTGCGTCATCAGCTGTACCTATAGCTAATTGAGAACCACCGTTAAATCCAAACCAACCTAACCATAGAATGAATACTCCAACGGTTACTAATGGGATTGAAGATGCTGCAAATGGTTTAAGCGGTGCAGGAGATCCGGACTTAGTAAATCTTCCAAGTCTAGGACCTAACATTAAAGCACCGGCTAGAGCTGCTGCTCCACCAGTTGAGTGAACAAGTGTTGATCCTGCAAAGTCTGAGAATCCAGCAGAAGCTAACCAGCCTCCGCCCCACTGCCAACCCATTACGATTGGATAAATAATTCCTGATAAAATAGCTGCAAATAAAAAGAATGGCCATAACTTAATTCTTTCAGCTAATGTTCCTGATACAATAGATACTGTTGTTGCACAGAATACCATTTGGAAATACCAGTCTGATGCATCTGCATAACCAGTATCAACTGCACTAGAATCTGACCATGGAATAAAACTACCAATGTAACCACCTTCTGGTATTCCATAAGCTAAATTATAGCCGAACATCCAGAACATTATTCCAGCAATTGATATTAAACCTATATTTTTTGCACAGATAACAGATACACTTTTAGATGTAACCATACCTGATTCTAACATTGCAAATCCACAAGCCATAAAAAAGACTAGAAATCCACAAATTAAAAATAGCAAGGTATTAAATATAAAACCTATTTCAGCAGAGACTGTTGTTTCTGCCATAGCTGCACCACTCATGTTTAATAGTAAAATTAAACTGACAAGCGGTACACTTATTTTATTAATTAATTTTGTCATAAAGACCCCTTCTGTTAAAAGAATACTTTTATTTTAATCGATATGAATATCTAACGCTGATTGTGTAAATTTGGTATGCAGAATTTGCATATAGAAACAGCCCTAACGCGAATTTGTTAAGGCTGTTTTAAAACGTCTATTTGTTAAATACTTCTTTTAATGCTTTAGCAGGTAAGAACTTAACTTTTTGTGATGCAGCAATTTGAATCTGCTCACCAGTTCTTGGATTTCTTCCAACTCTAGCTTTTCTTTTTGCAACTTTATAGGTACCAAAACCAGCAATTTTAACTGAATCGTCACCTTTTAAGGCATCTAGAATTGTATTGGTAATTGTATCAAAAGTTCTTTCGGCATCAGCTTTACTTAGGTTTAATGCTCCTGAAAGTTTGACTATTAATTGTTTTTTGTTCATTTTAGCTCCGGTTTTATAAGGTTGATCTCATTGTTATCAAAAGTGTTGATAAATCAAGACTTTTTTTAGTATACATAAAAAAGTTATACACAACATGTTGTAAATATCGAAAAAATGTTGATTTTATTGAATTTTTCATGTTTCTTAAAAATTTTTATTTGAATAATCCAAGGTCCTTAAGGTCATTAAAGGTGGTAAAAAACATCAAAGATATCAATAAAAATAATCCGATTCGAAAAAAACCTTCTTGTGTTTTTTGCGACAATGGACGACCTAAAACTTTTTCAAATGCATAAAACATTAAATGTCCTCCATCTAACATAGGGATTGGAAACAAATTAACTAAACCAAGACTAATTGAGATATATGCCATCATGCTGATAAATGCCAAAACACCAAATTCTGCGACCTGTCCTGAAATTTTTGCTATTCTTATAGGTCCTCCAAGCTGAGAAGTATCCGCTTTACCAAAAATCATTGCACCAATATATTTAAGAGAAGAAATACTCACATAATAAACCTCATTAGCTGCATGATAAATCGATTGAACAGGGCCTAATTTTACATTATTAATTTCATTATTATAGACTCCTAATTTTATTCCCACTATCCTTTTATTTAATTTATTACCTAAATTATCCTCACCTAAGACCATTTTTGGTTTAACTTTAAAAATTAATTCGTCGTAAGACCGTTTAACTTTAAAATCAATAATTTCATCTGTAGACATTGTAATAAATTTAGAGACATCCATAATACTCTCAACTTTATTACCATCTATCTCTAAAACAATATCGTTTTGTCTCAAACCCCCTGCCATAGCTGGACTATCTTTTTGAACTTCATTAATTACAGCTGGTGTAAAATCTTTTCCAACAAATGTATAAATCGAAAAGAATATTATTAATGCTAATAGAAAATTGGCTAGAGGACCACCAAATACAATCAAGGCTCTTTGATACAAAGGTTTTAAGGTAAATAATTTTTTTCGTTCCTCTTTATTATATTTTTCCAAAATCTCTTTATGATCAGCTTGAGAATATACGTTCCTATCTCCAAAAAACTTTACGTAACCACCAAGAGGAATCCAACATATTTTCCACCTTGTACCTGATTTGTCATTCCAACCAAAAATTTCTTTACCAAATCCTACAGAAAAGTCTGTAACTCCAACACCATATTTTTTTGCAAAATAGTAATGACCATATTCATGTATAAATACCACAACTAAAATGAGAACAATAAAAGGTAATATAAAATTTAACATATCAGTATTCTATAATATCAGACATTTTCGAAATTTGTCCAATACTAAAAATTATCGCATCCTTTTTTTTAAATCCATATTTTTCAGCATTATCTTTGAACCTTATAGGAGGTTCCATTATTGGTTCTAATGACAGAACAAATGTTCCCCAATGCATACCTAAAATTTTTTTACTTTTTAGTTCTCGTCCAATACTTAAAGCCTCTTCGGGATTTGTGTGATAAATAGACCTATCTTTGTAAGGCATTATTGGAAAAAAATTATACGCACCTATATTTATAATTGTAAGGTCAATCGGTCCATACTTATTGCCTAAATATTTATAAATATTTCCAAGTCCAGTATCGCATGCAAATAGTATTTTTTTTTTATTATACTCTATTAAAAAATTTCCCCACAAAGTTTTATTAGTGTCGGTTAAGGTTCTTTTTGACCAGTGCACAGCTGGAAGAAATGTAATTTTTAAATTTTCATTAATATTTATCTCATCATACCAGTCCATTTCATTAATATCATTATATCCATTAGTTTTGAAATATTTACTAAGCTTTAAAGGAACTAATACTTTTGCATCTTTGAAAGGAAATCTTTTTATGGTCATCATATCTTGATGATCATAATGATTATGAGTAAGAAGAAACAGATCAATTTCAGGTAATTGGTTCAATTTTAAAGCTGGATCTGTAAATCTTTTAGGTCCAAATATAAGTGGTCCTGCATTTTTAGAAAAAATAGGATCTGTAATTATTGTATTATTTCCTAATTTAATAATAAACGTTGCGTGACCAATCCAACCAATATAATCATCATCTTTTAATTTTTCTAGATCTCTCAATACTTGATCTTTACTTAAAACGTGGCCATCAGTTATTGTCATATCTAATTTTTTTTTTTCTTTATTAAATATTTTATAAGACCACTTTACATTAGGATCTCTTTGAGGTGAGCCTTCAGGATTTCTAAACGTTCCATCAGGAAGATGGTGGTAAGGTTTTTTTCCCATCATCAGTAATTTTTTATACCTTTTTTTAAAATTATCTTTTCTAATTTTTTGCTAATAATCATTACTCCTTTATAATTTGGATGCATACCATCGCTTAAATTAAGCTCAGCATTCATGGCTACTCCATCGAGTAAAAAAGGAATAAGTTCTAACTTATATTCTTTTGATAAATCTGAAAAAATCTTATCAAATTTTTTTTTATATTTTGATCCATGCGAATTTGGGGCGATCATACCAGCTAAAATGACATCAATATTCATCTTTAATGAAATTTGAATTATTTTTTCTAAATTATTTTTGGTTTCGCTGGGTTCAATGCCTCTCAGCATGTCATTAGCGCCTAGACCTAAAATCATTAAATTTACTCCAGGCTCTGATAATGTCCATTCTGCTCTATTTAGTCCTCCTGATGAAGTGCTACCTGATACACTTCCATTAATTACTTCTATGTTGTAACCCTTAGATTTTAAGCTTTCTTGCAAAATGAATGACAAATGGTGCTCATTAGGTAAGCCATAACCTGCCATTAAGCTGTCACCAAACAACACAATTTTTTCAATTGCATACGAGTTTATGGTTAGTAGACAGAGAACAATTATTTTAATAATAAAACTTTTATACATGAGCGTTCTTCTTAAATTAAAAAAAGTAAATCTTAAATATAAAACTGGCAAGGATAATATAAGTGTATTGAATAATATTAACTTAATTACCAAAAAAAAAGAGACTGTTTCAATAGTAGGTGAAAGTGGCTCAGGAAAAACAAGTCTAATAATGCTGGTGGGAGGGTTAGAACGTGCAACATCAGGTAAAATATTTTTTCAAGATCAGGATATAACTAAATTGAATGAGGACCAAGTATCAAAGATTAGAAAGAAAAGTATTGGTATAATTTTTCAGTCTTTTTATTTAATTCCTAATTATACAGCCGTTGAAAATGTTGCTCTAACTCTTGAACTTAATAAATTTAAAAATCCTGAGAGGAATGCAAAAGAATTATTGGATAGATTTGGACTAAAACATCGATTAAATAACTTACCAAGCCAATTATCGGGAGGTGAACAGCAAAGAGTAGCCATAGCAAGAGCAATTGCCATGAAACCTGAATTAATTTTAGCTGACGAACCAACAGGAAATTTAGATACAGAAAATTCTATTATGATCTCTAAGATATTATTCAATTATGTCAAAGAGGAGGGTTCGTCATTAATAATAGTTACCCATGACTCAAAACTTGCAAATAAAACTGACAGAAAAATTAAAATTAAAGATGGAAAAATTAAGTAATTTATCTGAAATTAATATGATATTTAAATATGCCTTAAGAGACTTGAGAAGGAATTATAAAAAAATTTCAAGTATTATTGTAACACTATTTATTAGTCTTTTTGTGTTAAGTGCAATTTTTACAATCGAGGACAGTTTAAAAAAAGAATTAAATAATAATGCTAGAGTATTGCTTGGA
Organism: uncultured Pelagibacteraceae bacterium; assembly: GCA_902516425.1. Taxonomy (GTDB): domain Bacteria; phylum Pseudomonadota; class Alphaproteobacteria; order Pelagibacterales; family Pelagibacteraceae; genus Pelagibacter. Next base: position 75,366 of record CABXYE010000002.1, on the reverse strand, counting down.
GGAGATTTTGAAATTGATTACAATCGTAATCAAGGAAATTTAGACTTAATTAATAAAGTCGAAGAATTCGCTACTGTCTCCCAGATGATTGAGTTTAGTACAATGCTTTCAACAACCGTTCGTGAAAAAAATGAATCTTTATTTACTAGAATTAAAACAGTTGATAAAAAATATCCTCTTTATGGTGAGATTGTTTATGAGCCTGCAGGAGCTTTTGAACGGATGCACAATGAACCAAAAACAATTTTAATTAATGAAAGCTTATCAAAAACTCTTAAAATTAAAATTAATGAAATTGTAAATATTCAAGATCAAGAATTTACAGTTATTGGTAAAGTAAAGTCTGTTCCAGATGTCAGTGGGTTTGTAGCTTTCGGTGATTGGGCTTTGGCAAGCGATCAAACTTTGGATATTTTAAAATTAAATGGTATTGGTAGTTTCTTAAATTATGAGTACAAAGTAAAATTTAATCAAATTAAAGACTCGGATATTTTTGAAAAAAAAATTGAAAAAATTTTTAAAAACGATCAAAAAGTTAAACTTAGATATCCTGAAAACTCTGCCAGTGGATTGAAGCGAATTATTAATAATTTTTCACAGTTTTTGTCGCTGGTATCAATTAGCGCAATGTTAATTGCCGGGATTGGAATTTCTAATACTTTTTTATCTTTCATTAACCAAAACAACATGTCTATAGCAGTAAGAAAGGCTGTCGGTTTTTATTCTGGAAATATTAAAAAACTTTATTATCTTCAGTTATTTATATTATTACTCGTCATAAGCATTTGTGCATATGCCACTAGTTTTGTTACTGTACCTATTGCAAATAAATATTTATCTGATGGCATTGGATTAAATATTTATCCAGCTATTTCTTATATTAACTTTATTAAAATATTTTTGATAGGTTTATTAATATTAATCATTTTTTCTATTCCAACTATTAGCTCCATTGATCAAGTCAAAGCTTCAAATTTATTTAGAAATGTTTTTCAAAATTTACAATTTTATTATTCAAAAAAATTAGTTGTTTTAAGCATTTTTCTCCTATCAATCTTAATTTCGTTATTCACTTTTAGATCTGAAAATCCTAGTTATAGCCTGAGTTATTTCGGAGCATTTTTTGTGTGTTTGATTGTGTTTTTTTTGCTATCAAAATTTATAATTTTTACACTCAAAAAATTAAAAGTAAACTCAGGTATTTCTTTAAAGTTATCTATCAAAAATATAACTCAAACAAAAAGTATTACACCTATTACAATTATGTCTCTAGGTTTAGGTGTTACTTTACTATTAACTTTAGCGCTAGTTGGAACAAACTTTCAAAGAGAAATAGCTAAATCAATTCCTGATATTGCCCCAGATTATTTCTTTGTAGGTATCCAAAATGGAGATAGAGAGAAATTTGAAAAAAGTATTTTGTTAATGGATCCTGGTGCAGATATTGAAATCGTACCGATGGTTTCTTCAGGCATTATCAAAATTAACGGAATAAATCCAAATACATATATTGATGGTGATAATGATAGTTACTGGGTAATTGAAAGCGAAAGAAGATCATCGTGGTCAGAAAAAGTACCTGAGGACAATCTTATTGTAAAAGGTGAGTGGTGGGACTTATCTAGACCTAATCAACTTCAAATATCATTAGACGCAAAAGTTGCAAAAGATTTTAATATTAATTTGGGCGATATATTCACTTTAAATATTTATGGCAGAGAAATAGATGGTGAAGTAATAAATTTTAGAGAGGTTGATTATAGAGATCTTAATATAAATTTTGCGATGCTATTTAATCCTGAGTTTGCAATTAAAATTCCACATGAGTACTTGGCAACTACAAAGTTTAAAAATTTAGATAAATTTAACGAAATAGAAATGCTTAAAGTTCTTCCAAGTTTGTCGATGATAAAAATCGCAGATTATTTGAATAAAGTAACTTCTATTTTAAATAAAGTTTTTATATCTGTTATATTAATTTCAGCAGTAACAATCGTTATTGGTTTAATAGTAATCTCAAGTGCGATAATTGTACAAGGCAAAATTAAAGAATATCAAAATTTAATATTTAAAATTTTAGGATTTTCAAAAAAAGAGATTGTTTTTTCATCGTTAATTGAATTTTTAATCATTTTTAAATCAGTAATATTAATTGCAGTATTTTTTTCGATTTTTGGCTCAAAATTTATTATTGAAAAAATATTTGAGTTAACATGGCAATTTGATTTTAAAGTTTTAATATACTTATGTATTTCTATTGGATTAACCACTTTAATTTTAATTTTATTAACTAATTTAAAATATTTAAATCCTAAAGTTTACCCACTTATAAGAAACCAATAATTAAATCACCTAAAATAAAGTTTAAAATATAAAATTTTCTTTTTAACTTAAGTTAAAAAATTTTTTTATTTTTTTATGATTTCATACTCAAAATTTTGAGAATTTTCGTTTACTTGTAGAAGTTTTGCACCATTTTTACTGTGAAATTTTGTAGCCATTTTTGTAAGAGGAGAGAGTGTTACTAGTCTATTTAAGTGATTTGATTTTTTAATTTTTTTAAAAACTTCATTTACGATTAATTTTCCCCCCCCTTTTTTTTTAGACCAAACAGTGTATGCAATAGCAATTTGACCAACATTTTGCCCTCGAAGAGTACTTTGTAAGTGCGCATCCTGGCTGAATTTATCTAATTCCTCAACATTCTTAGGAACTTTATTTGTAAAAGCAAAACACATAACAGCATGAATTTCTTTTTTGTATTTTACACCATAAATTTTCCTTCCATTGGTTGTTCTAAAAGATACATCTAACTCTGGTCTTACTGGATCTTCAGCTGTATTACATTCTTTAAGCTCAACCAATTCAGCTCCTTTGACCCAGCCAAAAAAATTATCAATATTTTTATTAATTATTTGCTTATTTTTCCTTAACCTAGCTTTTATTCTTGGTTTAAATTTTTTGGTACTTTTTAATCCTTTTGTTTCAAGGTATTTGACAGTTAATTGATCTCTCAAATTTTTGAGTATATTGCCGCTTTTTATACTATTGTTATCCAAATATTTGGATGTTAATTTTTTTTTTACATTTTTAAATATCTCTTTCATATTTAATCTTTCATTAGCAACTAATTAAAAATACAATAAAGTAAAAATTGCTCCTAAAATTGCAACAATAATTATTGCAACAATGTAATTTATTTTAATATTAAATTTCTTATAGACTAATTCATTTATATTTTCCCAAAAAAGAACTATTAAGAAAACAATAATTGCAGGTATAATAAATTTAATCATAAATCTTTAAATTAAGAATTTTTGTCTCCAACATATACTGAAACACCTCTAGAATTAATATCTACATCAAATTTTTTGTGTAATGGAGGAAAAGCTCTTTGAGAACAGTCTAATCTATCACATGTCCTACATGACACACCTATTGGTATTTCTGTAGATTTATCGTTAATGTTTAAATTTTCAGAGTAAATGAACTCCTTAGCATATTTTGCTTCGCATCCCAATCCAATAGATAAAATGCTTTTTGATTGTCCAAATCTTCCAATTCCTTTTTCAACAGTTCTAGCAATACATACATACTTTTCACCATTAGACATTTTACTTACTGCAGCTTGAATAACGCCAGGTCTCGTCAAAGCTGAGTAGACATTCCAACGTGGACAAGCGCCACCATATCTTGGGATTTCTATTCCAGATAATGAAAATCTTTTAGAAATATTTCCAGCCATATCCACTCTTAAAAAATGAAATGGTATTCCTGGTAATTTTGGATCTTGTAAACAAGTTACTCTGTGAGCTACCTGTTCAAAAGATGTTGCAAAGGTATTCTGTAATAACTCTAAATCATATTTTAGTTTTTTACATTCTGTGTGAAATAATTTATAAGGCATCAGTATTGCTGCTCCACAATAATTCAATAATGCAACTTTAGTTAATTTTTTAGATTCGTCTGAAGGAAACTTAAATTTACTTAAATATTCCTCAATTACTTTATCAGAACCTTCTTGAGCAATTTGGGCTGCAGCATGAAGTTTTTTAGTTTCTAAAGAACTATAATCACTTAATAATAGTTCTTTTTTATTTTTTCGGTAGATTTTAGAAAAAGGTTTTTTTTCTTCAGGTATAACATCTTTTACAGTTATATCATATTCTGATTTTAAATAATCACATAGAGATATATATCTTGTTCGGTTATTTTTTTGAACTTTTTCAAAAACTTTGTTTGCAAAATCTTCTAATTTTGGAAAATAATTTTTATGCTCTTGTAAAAAATCTGAAATAACTTCGCCTGGAAATGAATTTTTTCTATTATCAACGATTTTACCAGAAATTGTCTCAATTTTATTGATCATTTCATGATCTTTCTTTTTTAAGATATCACCCAGTCTTACAATTGCTCTACCAATTTTTGGATTTGTGCCGACAAGATCTTTAACTTCTGGACCCAAAATATCTAAATCTTCAAAGAGTTTATCATCAAGAATTTCTGACAAAGTATTTTCTAAGTTAATATCAGTTTTTGAGGTTAATTGAGAAAGCTCAATATTCAGTTTTTCACAAACTTTTAAAAGTAAATCTCCATCTATTTTTCTTTTTCCACCCTCTATTAAGTTTAAATAACTAGGTGAAATATTTAATTCCTCAGCTAATTTATTGGCTTGAAGACCTAATTGTCGTCTAAAAGCCTTGATTTTTGGACCAATTTTTAAATCTAATTGACTCATATTTTCTATTTGTAAATTTTGTAAATTTATTTTTACAAAATTTTTCTTTGATTTACAAGACTTTTTTACTTTTCAGTGGATTTTGTAAATTTTGTAAATTATAAGATTTACATGGACGAAAAATTAAAAAACACTGAAAACGAAGCTCAAATCATCAAACATGAAGATCTAGCTAGACACAACAGCAGAGGTATTTACATGAGAGATGATCATTGTGACTGGGGTTCTAGTGGAATGAACGATTTAATTGAGACACCTAGAGACTCAAACTAAATCTTATAATTTCTACTAAATTTCATTTTTCAATAATAGCTTTTAAAACCAAAGGAAACGATAATGAGTGCTGAAAACATCTCATACGACTTAAAAAGATTTGCAGGGATTAAAAGAGATTATACTCCAGAAGAAGTTGAGAGACTTAGAGGTTCTATTAAAATTGAATATTCACTTTGTAAACAACAATCCACAAAACTATGGAAATTGCTAAATACTGAAAATTATGTAAATACTCTTGGGTCTTTGTCAGGTAACCATGCAGTCCAACATGCTAAAGCAGGTCTAAAGGCAATATACTTAAGTGGTTGGCAAGTAGCTGCTGATGCAAATAGTGCTGGAGAAATGTATCCTGATCAATCTTTATATCCCTACGATAGTGCTCCAAAATTAGTAGAATCTATGAATAATGCACTGATTAGAGCAGATCAGATACAACATATGGAACTAAAAGATGGTGATATGAAAAAAGAAAAAAGAATTGATTATATGCTACCAATTATAGCTGACGGTGAGGCTGGATTTGGTGGACCTTTAAACGTATTCGAGCTTGCTAAAAAATTTATTAAAGCAGGCGCTGCCGGTGTTCATTTTGAAGATCAACTAGCAAGTGAAAAAAAATGTGGGCATATGGGTGGTAAAGTATTAGTTCCAACAGGCACTATGATTAAAAACTTAAAAGCTGCTAGGTTAGCGGCTGATATCGCTGATGTACCTTTAATAATTTTAGCCAGAACAGATGCGAATGCAGCAAAATTAATTACAAATGATCATGACGATAACGATAGACCTTTCTTAACTGGTGAAAGATCACCAGAGGGTTTTTACTACGTAAAAGCTGGAATTGATCAGGCTATATCTAGAGGTTTGGCATATGCACCTTATTCAGATTTAATTTGGTGCGAAACTGCAACACCAAATCTAGAAGAAGCAAAAAAATTCGCTGATGCAATCCATGAAAAATTTCCTGGAAAACTTTTAGCTTACAATTGCTCACCATCCTTTAACTGGAAAAAGCATTTATCAGATACTGAAATAGCTTCTTTTCAAAAAGAGATAAGTGCTATGGGTTATAAATTTCAATTTATTACCCTTGCTGGATTTCATACACAGAATATTGCAATTTTCGAGCTTGCCGAAAAATACAAAAAAGAAGGTATGTCTGCTTATTCAAAAATTCAAGAACAAGAATTTGCTCGCGAAAAAGATGGTTACACTAGTGTAAAACATCAAAGAGAAGTTGGTACATCTTATTTTGATGCAGTTTCTAATACAATAAGTAGTGGTAAAAGTTCAACTACAGCAATGGAAGGCTCAACAGAGTCTGAACAATTCTAACCAATATAATTCCTCTTAATATATTATTAAATAATTTACCCAGAAATGGGTTGTTAAGATTTAATATTATAACCTTTTTTCAATAATATTGATACAGCGATCACACATGTCACTAAAAATGAGACCATGGAACCTACACTTATCCAAATATTAAAATCTGATATTCCATAAAATGAAAATCTTAAACCATCAATTAAATAAACTACTGGATTAAAGTAAGAAACAGTTTGCCAGAATGGTGGCAACATATCCAGACTATATAAACTACCACCTAAAAACACCATTGGAGTAATAACTAATGATGGAATGATTGACATTTGTTCGAAGTTTTTACTTACAACGCCAATTAAGAAACCAAATAGAGCAAAAGTAAAAGAGACTAAAACCAACAAGAATATCATTAACGCTGGATGTTCAACTGTTACTTCAGCAAAAAATGTGGCTGTGGTAAAAATAACAGCACCAACTATTAAAGTTTTAGTGGCCCCTGCTCCCACAAAAGCTAAAACTGTTTCAATTGTTGAAATAGGTGCTGCTAAAATCTCGTTAATGGTCCCATTAAATTTAGGAAAAAAGATTCCAAAAGAAGTGTTACTAATTGACTGAGTGAGTAGTGTAAGCATTAATAAACCCGGAACTATATACGAACCATAACTAACACCATCAATTTTTTGAATATATCCTCCGATTACTGATCCAAATACAACAAAATATAATGATGTAGATATCACTGGTGAGAGAATTGATTGACCTACAGTTCTTAAAAATCTATTCATCTCATGAACATATATGGCTTTAAAACCGTAATAATTAAATTTCATTATTTTCCTTAACTAAATTAACAAATATTTTTTCTAAATTGCTTTGTTCTGTTTTTAAATCTCTTAACTTTAAGCCAGTATCTTTTAAATCCTGCAATAAGTTAGTTATGCCTGTTTGTTTTTCTTGTAGACTGTAAGTATAATTTAAATACATTTTATTGTCTCCAATATTTAAATTATATTTTTCTAACGATTTTGGTATTTCGTTGATGCTTTCTTGTAATTCAATTGTGAGCGTTTTTTGACCCATCTTTTTTAACAATTCTTTTTTTTCTTCAACAAGTATTATTTCGCCCTGATTGATTACACCAACCCTATCTGCAATTGCCTCTGCTTCTTCAATATAATGAGTTGTTAAAATAATTGTCACTCCTGTTTTTCTTAAAGTATCTACTACTTCCCACATTTCTTTTCTTAGTTCTACATCTACTCCTGCTGTAGGCTCATCTAAAAATAATATCTTTGGTTCATGAGATAAAGATTTAGCAATTAAAACTCTTCTTTTCATCCCACCAGATAATTGTCTTAATCTTTGATCTTTTTTATCCCATAAACTTAGATCTTTTAAAATTTTTTCTATGTGTTCAGGTTTTGGGGATTTGCCATATAAACCTCTCGAATATGACACAGTATCAAAAACTGTTTCGAAAGATTCTAAACTTAATTCTTGAGGTACCATTCCAATTCTGGATCTTGTCTCCCTATAATCTTTGATTATATCAAAACCGTCAACCATAACTGTGCCAGACGAGGGTGTAACAATGCCACAAATAATACTTATTAAAGTTGTCTTTCCTGCACCATTCGGTCCAAGCATTGCAAGAATTTCACCTTGTTTAACTTCAAGATTAACTTTTTTTAATGCATTAAAACCATTATCATAAACTTTGGAAAGACTATTAATTACTATTTGGTTAACTGACATCGTGTCAGATTTATAGACATAAATTTTTCTAATGCAATCGACTAATATTAAAACCTTTTAGCTTTTAAAACTAATAATGGTAAAAAAGTTGCAATTACAAAAGATAAAAATAATAATGACTGTGACACAATAGGTGTAAACAATTCTTTAGGTAAAAGGATACCAACTAATAAACTTTTAGAAAAATCAGGAGCAGGAAACATTAAAAAACCTCCGATCAGTCCAATTATAATTGAAATATACGCATTTTTTTCTTTAATGTTTTTATTATAAAAACTGTAAAAAACAGTAATCACAAAAGCACAACAGAATAAATCAGCTAATAAAAATAAATATAAAATATCAAAACCTTTGGATGCAACTATAAAGGAGATAAGAGATAAAAATAATATTACATATTTAGATAAATTTAAATAATTTATTTTTTTATCTAGATTAAATGTTACTTTACCATCTACAACAATCAAGCTTGATATAGCATTTACCAAAGTATCTACAGTTGAGATGGTTAATGCCAAACCTAATATAATTACTACAATAGAAATTAGTTCTGTTTGATCTTTTAGTAATAATGTAAAAAAGCCAAGGTCTGGTCTCGTAGTTGGATCTATTGAGAAAGCAACCATTCCTGAAAATCCCATATAAAATACGATAGGTATAATTATAAAAAAAGATATAATTAAGCTTTTTCTAAGAGTTTCAAAATTCTTTGCAGCATACACTCTTTGCCAGTTACCCTGATGAAATAAATTAGTTGCTGCTACTGCAATAAAAAAAGTCAAACCAGCTGTATAACTTGGTACATAAGAGGAGCTTAATAGTTGAGGATTTTTTTCTTTTATAAAATCAAAAGAAAATTCTGATCCTGTAAAAGAGTTTATGTAAACTAGAGAAATTAACAAAAGAATTACAATAACAACCATCTGAATATTATCAGTAAATATTGATGCTCTTAAACCCCCATACAAAGTATATGCAAGTGTGGATATAAGCACAATTAAAGCAGTTATCCAAAGCTCTGTACCTGAAATATAATTAATCAAAACAGCTACAGCAGTAACTTCAGCACACAAAAATATAAACATATAAAAAATTGTCATTAATAAAATTAATTTAAACAAACTTTTTCCAAACTTTTTACGCATAAACTCAATCAAAGAGGACCCTTTAGGAAAGTCTTTTCTAATTTTTTTTCCAAGATAAATTAAAAAAAACATTGGAAAGGCAGTTCCAAGTGAATATCCTATAATAGCTCCTATTCCTCCCCATGTTGATGCTGATGCTGGGCCAAATAAAATCCAAGCTCCTAAAGCTGAAGCAGTTAAACTTGTTGTTAAAGAAAATAATCCAATATTTCTATTTGCAGTTAAATAGTTGTTTAAACCTTGATAGTTTCTCGAGTTATATAAGCCTAAAAAGACAAACATCAAACTTATAATAATAACTAAAGTTAGTGAAGTTGATTGGCTTAAAAAAAATGTTTTATCCATTTGTATCCCTTTCTGAATTACCGGACAGGTTCTTAGGGTTTAATCTCAGTCTGTTAAGACACCCCTTTAAAATATATATTATAGTTTATCATCCATAATTTCAACCATACATTTGGTTGCATATTCTTTCCACTCAGCTGAATTTTTACCTTTTAGACTATTTAAATGATCACGATTATTTTGAATATTTTCTTTATGTTTAATCTTATCTTTTTCATCTAAATTTGCTTCCATGTTTGCTAAATTTGTCTCCATGGCTCTTATCCAACTGTTTCCTAGCTTAACACACTTTTTATCATCTTTTTCATCGCAGATTTGTTTAAAAAAGTTAAAAATAACATCGTCTGTCTTTACTGAGTTATTCATTAAAGGAATATTATTTTTTGAAACAATTATTTACTAAGATTGCCATTAAAATCCACATCACAAAAACTTCACCATTTGTAAAAGAATAATCCGCTCCAGCAAAACCAGCAGCAAAATTTATTGCATAAATAATTATTGTCGAAATAACCAAACTTATGACAAGATTTATAAGCCCGCTTACATAGTTCATAATTTTATCTTAACCAGAATTAATGTTAATGCAAATTATATTTCTATTCTAAAGTGAATTTTTTATGAAGGCTGAATACTACAAACTGGTCAGGTTGTATTCAAGAAATATATTTTATTTAAATTAAAATTAATTAGTTGAATACAACTTAACTAAGATTTAATCTTTTTTACATAAGGAGGTAGTTTCTATGAATAAGATGCCACCTGATACTTAGCTGGCTAGCTTAATATTTCATAAAAACGAAAACAAAAAAAATAAAAGTCTAATTAGACTTGAGTGCCAAAAAAGTGACTAAGGGATGCTTTTTCGGTCGAATAACTAAAAAGCAAACCCTTCGTCAATATTAAAGTTAATGTGGCGCTCTAAATTTACTATGACAGGCTTTACAATTGCTCCACATCATTTGAGTTAAAGTAGCCCTAATATCATCAGTGTCCTCTATTAATGATGTTAATTTGATCATATCATCTGATGATTTTTTCATTAAATCATTGAACTCTTTTTTATTTTCCCAAATCAAAGGAAGGGCCTCGGTTTTAAAACCCTCTCTTGAATTATCTGGAAAATATTCAACTAAAATTTTGTAATTTTCACTCATTTCTATCATTAAAGATTTTGCCTTATCGAATTCTCCTTTACTAGCCAAAGCTTGTACTCTTTTTGCAGTACTATAATTCTTGCTGAACAGGGCTTTTCTTCCTTTTATTATCTCCTCAACAGACATTTCAGAATTAGCTGATAGCGACAATAATACGAAAATTAAAATGCAGAAAAAATATTTAAGTACATTTATGGTATAGTTAAGTAACATATGAAACTAAAGAATACTCTAACAGAATATGGGGCTATTTCAAAAATATTTCATTGGATAAGTGCCGCAGTATTAATAATTCAAATTCCTTTAGGTATGTATCTAGTAGACATGGATTTCAGTGAGGAAAGATTAACCATAGAAAATATTCACGTTGCTGTCGGTATTAGTATATTTTATTTAACTATACTAAGGCTTATTTATAAAACTTTTAATCCAACTCCAAACTTAAATAATAGTATTTTTACTGGACAGAAAATAATCGCAAAACTAAATCATGTGTTTTTATATATTTCAATTTTAATGATTACAATCTCAGGTGCTCTAAAAAAATTATATAACGGTGAAGAGCTTAATATGTTTTTTTTTAATCTTGAAATTCCAGATAATTTTAATTTAGCAGAAATATTTTACGAAATTCATATCCTGGGTAATTATACACTTATCGCGTTAATATCTTTACATATTTCTGCTGTTATAATTCATAAAATATTTTTTAAAGAAAATTTGCTTAAAAGAATTTTATAGAATAATACAATTTAATTTGTCTTTAAATTTTAATTTATTTTTATAGCAGTAATCAATTTCTTGAATTCCTTGATTAATTTGTTTTTTGGATAGAGGTATTAAAGTTGAAATATATCTATTCTTAACCATATCTAAATATTTCTTTTTACTTATTTTCACTTTAAAAATAAATCTTTTTTGAATACTTTGAGGATATAAATTTGTAATAATCTTCAATATTTTTTTATCTCGCATAAGAGATCTGCTAAGTTTAAGTTTCATTAATTTAAAAGTTGGAATTTCATTGTTTATCGTATCCAGAGTAAAAATTAAAATTTTACCTTTTGTATTTAAAATTTTTTCTAACGATTTTAGTAATTTTTTTACTTCATTTAATTTTATTAAATGAATTGTTTGTTTAACCAAAATTAAATCAAATTTTTGACTTTTTCTCAAAGAAAGATCTAAAATATTTGCTCTTTTAAAATTAATTCTTTTATCTCTATCTTTGTGATTTATAATATCTATACCTAAAGGTTTATTTTTAAGTTTTAATCTTGAACTTAATGAACCTAAAATTTTTCCTCTACCACAACCAATATCTAAAATTTTAAAATTTGAATCAATGTTAGTATTTTTGATTAAAAAATTATTAAATGAACTAATGTAATTTTGTGAAGATAACCAAGTTTTATTATCCCAATTTTTAATGACAGTTGATGCCATATTTTTTTAACCTCCAATAATTATATGGCCATGGTGTTAAAAAACCAACCATAAGCATCAAAGGCACAACCCACCAGTTTAATATTGCTCCACCAGTTAAGAAGTAATCTGTTAAATTCATTGTAGTTTCCATGCTTATCATAGAAATAAAGCTCATGCCTAATGCAGTTTTTAGAGCATTATTAAATTTTAAATTTTGACGGATTAAAATAAGTGTTTCTAAAAGTATACTTGTAATCAGCCCATTTATGATTGCCAATATCATAATGGCTAAAACAGGAAAAGGTATTTTAGTTAATTGAAAAAATAAAATAGTTCCGAAGTCTCCAATTGAACATCCAAGTAAACACCATGCGGTATTTTTAGCACTTTGTTTCCATGTGTGTGAACAAGACCAATCAATTCTAGTGGATTCCATTATAATATGATAATATTTAGTTATGATTTTTAAACAACTATTTGACCAAAAATCTAGCACATACACATACTTAATTGCCTCATCTAAAGGAAAAGAAGCTTTAATAATTGATCCAGTTTTAGAAAACGTAAGTGATTACATAATTTTATTAAAAGAATTAGATTTAAGATTAGTGAAAGTAATTGACACACATATACACGCTGATCATGTGACAGGTGCATCAAAATTAAAAGATATTACGAAATGCTCCACGATAATGGGTGATCATACTCCAGCTGATGCTGTCGAAATTAAAGTGAAAGATGATGAATATATAAATTTAGAAAATTTAAAAATCAGAGCTATGTATACTCCGGGTCATACCTCGGATAGTTATAGTTTTTTGATGGATAATTATCTTTTTTCCGGTGATACATTGCTGATAAATGGGACAGGTCGAACAGATTTTCAAAATGGAGATTCGAAAGATGCATATAACTCAATTTTTAATAAACTATTAAAACTTCCTGATGAAACTTTTTTATATCCTGCTCACGATTATAAAGGAGAAAAAGTGAGTACTATTGGTAAAGAAAAAAAACAAAATCCAAGGTTACAAGTAGGTAGTGTGGATGAATACATTGAGATAATGAATAATCTAAACTTAAAAAAACCTAACGAAATAGATTTTAATGTTGAAAAAAATATTAATTTGGGTGCTTAGTTTAGATTGAAGCTTTTAATGCTTCGTAAATTAAATCTTCAGTTGTCTCACCAATACTTCTGTAAACTTCTTGATTGCCTTTAAAAATTATTAATGTTGTTTGATATTGTACATCAAATAAATTAGATATTTCCTTTTTCGTAACGTCAAATGAAAAATATTCAATATTATCAAATTTAATATCCAATAATTCACCACTATTTTTTGCGTTCTGAAGAATTTTCATTTGACCAGCACATGACGGGCAATATTTTATCCAAGAACTAACAACTACAGTTTTTCCATCTGATTGAGCTTTATCAAACAACTCTTTTTTAAAAGTTGTCTCTTTCTCCATTGCATTAGCACTTAATGAAAATATAAAGAAAATTGATAATAATATTTTTTTCATAATTTTTTATACCACAAAAATTAAAAACCAATAAGAAGCTAACCCTGAAATAATTGTCGCAATAATATTTTGGCTTACTATTCCAATTAACATTGCAATTATTGCTGCCATAATCTTTGGATTATTTTCTAATTGAAAATCCCCAGAATTGTCCAAAAAAATAGCAGGAAATATAATTGCAGGAAAAATTGCTGAGGGTACAAAAGAGAGAATTTCTCTTATTCTTTCATTGAACATTTCTTTCTTTAATAATGCTATCATTGAAAACCTTGTCAAAAAAGTTATCAAACCACAGCATATAATTAATAGCCAATTACTCATTAGTTTTAACCAACTTAGTTAAAAGTGCTGCAGTCAGTAAGGCAATAATTCCAGCAACAATAACATATGCTTTATAAGGAACATAATTAAAACCAAACGTTGCCACTAATCCTGAAATAATTATCACAATCACATTTATTAATTTTCTAAAATCGTTAACTAATAATGCTAAAAAAGTTAAAGGTACTGCAAAACTTAAACCTAGTTTCTCAGGGATAAAAGCTCCTAAAACAATCCCCAAAAAAGTGGTTGTCTGCCAAATAACCCAACAAGTAATACCACCACCAATTAAATGGAAATATTTATTTTTATCTTTATTTTTTTTAAAATACTCATTTGATCTTGCAAAAGCTTGATCAACTAAAAAATATGAGATTACAATTTTCCAAATAAGTTTTAAATCTGATAAATGCTCAGAAACAACAGCTCCATACAAAAGATGTCTTGAGTTTACTGCTCCAACTGAACTTATTATGACTAAAGATGAAGCACCTCCTGAAAATAATTGAAGTAAAACAATTTGTGAAGCACCACCAAAGACTATTAAGGACATTCCCATTGTTTCTATTGGACTAAATCCAATATCGATTGAAAGAACCCCAAATATTAAACCAAATGGAACAACTGGTATCATCAGAGGGCTGACATCAAAAATCCCCTTTAAAAAAACTCTATATTTATTTTCCATTTTAGAGAGTTTTTATTAGAAGCAAACTATATGATCAATATGAATTGGTCTTCTAACACCAAATTTTTCATCAACGTCATGTTGATGAATATGGTGAGAATGCACAAAAACAGGAATAAATGTATCACTTGGAGTTTTAAGAGTATAAATAAAATTAGTACCTCTAAATTTCCTATCAACTACCTCAAATTTTAAATTACTTTTATCGTCATGATGCAAATCTTCAGGCTGTATCAAAAGCTTTACTTTTGTACCTATCGGAAAAGGCTTTAAAAAATTACCCGTAATTGTTCCAAGATCCTTATTTTCTAAACTTTTAGGACTCGTTACTTCTGCTGGAATAAGAGTCCCTCTATTCAAAAAATTAACAACCTCGATAGAGTTTGGTAAATGATAGACGTTATATGGATCATCAAATTGTTTAAGTTCTTGATTTAAGATTATTCCACATTTAGATCCTAAATAAAATGCCTCATAAGAGTCGTGGGTAACGATTATTGTAGTAATCTTTGAGCTTTTTAATATTTTTTTTAATTTTTCTTGAATTTCTTCTTTAAAACTCTGATCAACGTTAGATAATGGTTCGTCTAATAACAATAAATCAGGCTGGGTTATTACAGATCTTGCTAAGGAAACTCTTTGTGCTTCACCGGCACTAATTTCATGAGGGTATTTTTTTAATATTAAAGAAATATCTAGTAACTCTATAATTTCTTGAAAGTTGATCTGATGGTCTTTTTTATCTTTATTTCTTTCTGCACCTAATAGTATATTTTTTTCTACAGTGTAATGTGGAAATAAACTATTTTCTTGAAAAGCAAGAGAGATATTTCTATTCTCGGGTTCAACATTTTTTTTTTCTGAAGATAATACATTTCCATTTAGCTCTATTGATCCTTTTTTAATTTTTTCTAAACCTGCAATTGTTCTTAAAATAGTAGTTTTTCCGATGCCTGATGGGCCTAATAAGCAGATAACATCTCCCTCTTTTTCAATAGCAAAAGACACATTTGCTACTTTAGTTTTACCTCCAACTTTAAAGTCAACATTTTTTACTTCAAAAAAATTTTTATTCATTATTTTCTCTTAAAATATATTTTGAACTAATTATAATGAATAAAGAGGCAATTAATATTAAAAATAATGAAGGTGCTGCAGCAGCCTCCAACAAGTCCTCAGATGCAGAGATATACGCTGTGGTTGCAAAAGTTTCAAAATTAAAAGGTCTTAAAATTAAAGTAATGGGTAATTCTCTTATTATTTCTAATGAGATTAGAATAATTATGAATAAAAGAGAATTTCTCAAAAAAGGAACATGAATATTCATAAATGTTTTTCTTTTAGAATAGCCTAACAAGTAAGCACTCTCATCAACAGAAATGTTAATTTTTTCATATCCAGACTTTATTCCATTAAAAGCTAAAGAATAAAATCTAATAAAATAAACTAGTACTAAACCAAGAATAGAACCAATAAAAAATTTTTTAATTGAAATAAATCCTAAAGATTTAATTATATTATTATCAAACCAAGCAATAAAAGTAATAAATGCTATAGCTAATATAACTCCAGGAATGGCATAACCAGAAATAGATAAGGTTGATAAAAAATTTAAGGCTTTATTTTTAGAAACTCTATTTCCATAGTTTGCAATTAAAGAAAATACAATTAAAAGCAAACCAGATAACAATACTAAATAAAGAGTATTTGAAAAAAGTTCTATAATTTGTAGATCAAATAAATTTTCTGGAAATTTTAATGTCCAATACAACATTTGACTGAGTGGAAATAAAAAACTCAAAAATAATATAAAGAAACAGAAAATAAAGGCTAAAAAAGATTTACTTCCATAAAGTTTAGTTTTCTTTTTTTGCTTAAGTCCACCTCTGGAATTGAAATGATACTTTGCCTTTTTTCTGGATAAATTTTCAATAATAAATAATGAAAATATGAATAAGAGCAAAAACGATGATATTCTATTTGCAAAAGCTAAATCATCAAATGTTATCCATGAATTATAAATACCAGTTGTCAGTGTATTTATTGAAAAAAAATCTACCGCTCCAAATTCTGCCAGAGTTTCCATTGCTACAAGAGATAGACCAGCAATAATAGCTGGTCGCGCAGATGGTAATATAACTTTATAGAAAGATTTAAATTTTGAAAAACCAAGATTTTTTCCTAAATCAATTAGGTTTTGTGATTGATATAAAAAAGAAGCTCTAGCCAATATATATACATAAGCATATAAAGAAAAAGTAATTGATAATATTGCCCCAAACATTCCATCAAGTTTAGGAATGTTTTCATTATAATTTGCATCTCCAAACAAATTTTTAAGAATTGTAAAAGCTGTGCCATAATTTTCAAAAAAAGCTGTTAATGAATAGGCATAAATATAGGGTGGGACTGCAAAAGATAAGATAAGCGCCCATTTGAAAAAATTACTTAACGGAAATTCAAAGAAGGATACTAAATAGGCTGTGCCAGTGCCTATAAAAAACGTAAAAATCAATACGAAGAATAATAAGATTAGAGAATTGGAAATATACTCAAATAAGAAAGTATCTTTTAGGATTTGATAATAGTTAGATGTATCTTCGAAAAAACTTGAAAACACTGTTAAAATCGGGATCAATACAATTAAAGAAACTATTAATGAAGATAAAAACCAAATATTCAAATTTTTTAACATATCTGATTATATACTAATGTATGATTTTTATGTGTCCACAGTAAATCCCCATTTGCTATGGACACAAGAAAGAAAAATTAAAAATTAAATACTTTAAGGAGATGCGGAACTTCCTTAGGTTCAATTTTATCAAGTTTCCTTTTATTTAGTCTTTTATTAATTTTTTCACACTCCTGTTTGCATGGAGAACATGCACTGGAAGACTTATTTAAATCAATATTAGACGTAAATTTTTTTTCTTCTTTCACTTGTTGCTTACTTCCAACCAGCAGCTGTCATTACTTCTAAGGCAGCAGCTTGATTTTTTCCATAAGAAGCTAGTTTAGTTTTCATATCTTGTTGAAAATCTAATCCTAAATTATTTACTACTAATGGACTTGGCGAAACACCATCAATCATCGGAAACTCAAATGTGTTATTGGTGAAATGCTCTTGAGACTGTGGAGTTAATAAAAACTCTACAAGTTTAACGGCATTATTTTTGTTTGGTGCTCCTTTGACTAAAGCTGCACAACTAACATTCATGTGCGTTCCTCTTCCATTTTGATTAGGAAAAAAAGCTTTTACTTTTTTAGCAGCTTCTTGTTGCTCTGCACCTTTTTTACCAGATAACATAAGTGCTAGATAATAAGTATTAGCCACAGCAATATCAGCTTCACCTGCTGCTACTGCCATAATTTGAGCTCTGTCATTCCCTTTAGAATCTCTAGCCATGTTTGCAACAACTCCTTTTGCCCACTCGGCTGTAGCTTTTTTTCCATTATTTTCAATTAATGAAGCTACAAGAGATTTGTTATATATATTGCTAGATTTTCTTATTACTAATCTTCCTTTCCATTTAGGATCAGCTAGACCTTCATAAGACATTCCAGATAATTCAGCACCAGTAACTCTTTCAGGTGAATAATAAATTATTCTAGCTCTTTTTGCTATTCCAGTCCATTTACTTGTTCTAAAACTTTTTGGAACGGCAGCTTTTATAGCTGCAGAAGTTAAGCCACCTTGAAGATGGCCTTTTGCATCCATAGCCCCACATCTTCCAGCGTCAGCAGTGATGTAAAGATCTGCAGATGAATCAGAACCCTCTTCAATTATTCTTTTTTCAAGAGCTCCTGATTTTCCATTAATTAAATTAACTTTAATTCCAGTCATACTTGTAAACTTAGAATAAAGTTCATTATCAGCTTTGTAATGCCTTGCATTAAATACATTTACTTCGTTAGCAACTGCAAAAGTTGAAACAAATATTGATGCAATTAATGCTATGATTGATATTTTTTTCATTTATCTCCTTGTAATTGTTATTACTCAATTGAAAATGATAACTATTCGCAATGATAATGATTATCAATCGCAATAATGTCACACTAAACCTATGGTTGTTTTGAAATTATTAAGCTTTCCAGTCGCCTATTTTGCTGAACAAGAAGTTTCTAAAGGCTTGAACTCTAGCTGTGTTTTTAAGTGATTGAGGGTAAACGAAATGAGCTTCAGTGATAGGACCCTCAGATTTAGGAAGTACTTTTATGACTTTGCTTGAGTCGCTTACTAAATATTCAGGTAATGCAGCAAGTCCAACTCCGGACTCTACTGCTAAAAGTAAGCCCATTACACTATTTACCTTCATTATAGTCCTTCTTTTTTTTCCATCGTGCATGCCAAGTTTTAAGGCCCAGTCTGGATTATAAACTGGTGAAGGCGCACCCTTTCCAAATGAAATGAATTTATGTCTATTCAAATCACCCACAGTTTTAGGCATTCCATGTTTTTCTAAATATTTATTAGACCCATATATAAAGTACTTAATATCAACTAGTTTTTTCTGAATATAGTTAAGTTGTTTAGGTCTTCTCATAAATATACCAATATCAGCTTGTCTTGTGCTCAAATCTAACTCTTTATCATCAAAAACCAGCTCTATCTCTATTTCTGGGTTTAAACGCATAAATTCTTGAATTCTTGGAGTTAACCAGTGAGTACCAAAGCTTCTAACAGTTGTTATAGTTAATTTACCTGTTGGTTTATTTTTTTGATCTCCTAACGAAGTTTCTACCTCTTTTAATTTGCTAATTACCTCATGTGCAGTCTTAAATACATATTCACCATTTTCTGTGAGAGTTAAACCTCTAGCATGTCTTTCAAACAATTGTACTTTTAAATCCTGTTCTAAGGATTGGATCTGTCTACTTATCGCAGATTGACTTAAGTTTAAATTAATAGTGGCGTTAGTAAAGCTTCCTGCTTCGGCTACTGCATGAAAAATCTTGAGTTTATCCCAGTCCATTATTTATTTAAATCAACTAAAACTCTTCCAGAAATTTCGCCTTTTAATATTTTGGGGTAAGTTTCGATTAACTCCTCTAAACTAACAGTTTGAATTGACTTTTCTATTATCTTGAAATCAATTAATTTTGCGGCTTCACCCCAAATGAATTCTCTTCTTTTAATACTACAGTTAGCAGAGTCCATGCCCCAAAGTTTTATACCTCGTAACATAAAAGGAATAACATTAGTGTTAAGTTCATTGGTGCTTGCATTACCACATACAGCAATAATTCCATTTGGATTTGTTTGAACAATTGCATTAGCTAAAATTTTACCACCAACTGTATCGACTACCCCATCCCACAAACCTTTGTCTATCAGTTTTGGATCTTTATCAAATTCACTACGATTTATAACATTTTTTGCACCTAATGATTTTAAGTACTCACCTCTAGAATCTTTTCCTGTCACTGCAGTAACACTGTATCCCATCTTATTTAATATCATTACTGCGATACTTCCTACGCCACCTGATGCACCTGTAACTAAGACGTCATTTACTTTTGCGCCAAGTAGTATTTCCTCTCTTGCTTTGATCGCAAATGCTGCCATTAAAGATGTGAAACCGGCAGTTCCCAAAATCATTGCCTCTTTGCTTGTTAGATCATTTGGTTTCTTAACTAAAAAATCTCCATTGACTTTCGCTATTTGTGAATATCCACCATAAAATATTTCTCCGACCCTAAAGCCTGTTAAAATTACTTCATCACCTGCTTTAAATTTTGAATTATCACTTTCTAAAACAGATCCTGAAAAGTCAATACCGGGAATATGTGGAAATTCCTTTACTAACCTGCCACCATTTTCTAAAATCATTCCATCTTTAAAATTAAGATCTGAATAATCAACTTTGATAGTAACATCACCTTGATTTAGAAAACTTTTATCTATTGATTTTACTTCTCTTGTAAACTTGTCGCCTTCTTGATTTAAAACTAATGCTTTAAATTGATCTGACACTTTTAATCTTTTGAATTACTAATTAACCTTAAATATCTATTTTGAAAACTTAGGTCCTCCTTAAATTGACCTAGATAGTAATTAGTTACAGTTGTTGCCTGTTCCTTTTTAATTCCTCGCATTGTCATACACTGGTGGGTTGAGTCTATAGTAACTGCTACCCCTTTCGCGTCTAAAGATTTCATTAGTGTATTCGCAATTTGCATGGTTAATCTCTCCTGTGTTTGTAATCTTTTAGAAAAAACCTCTACAACTCTTGCTAATTTACTTAGACCCACAACTCTTTTATTTGGTATGTAGGCTACGTGGGCTTTACCGATAATTGGAGCCATATGATGTTCACAATGACTTTGTACAGAAATATTTTTTTGAATAACCATATCATCATATCCATCTACGTCGCCAAAAGTTTTATCTAAAATTTGAATAGGATTTTCTTGATAGCCTTTAAAATACTCTTTAAATGCTTTAACAACTCTTTTAGGAGTTTCTAACAACCCTTCTCTACCAGGGTCCTCACCCATCCATGATAAAATAGTTTTAAAAGCTTCTTCAGCGTCTTTATCAGAGATTTTTTTTGAATTTTGATTATTATCTATATCTTTAACTAATTTCATGGAGGGTTTTATACATATAAATACACATTTTTAAAATATTTAATATATCTATATATATGCTACATAATCACCGAATATGTTCAAAAAAAGAGAAAATGTGCTTGAAATCGAAGAGGGAAATCTTCTGTCACCAAAATTTGATAATGATGGTTTAATACCTGTTATTACAATGTGCTCACAAACAAAAGAAATTTTGATGCATGGATACATGAATGTTGAAGCATTAAAAAAAACTATTGAAACAAAAGAAGCCCACTACTTCAGTAGATCAAGAAAGTCCATTTGGCTAAAAGGCAAAACAAGTGGTTTTACTCAAAAAGTAACTGAAATCAAAATAGATGATGATCAAGACTCTATTTGGCTCACTGTTGATATTGGAAATGGAGCTAGTTGTCATGTTGGTTATCGATCTTGTTTCTATAGATCTATACCTCTAGGACCGATTGAAAACGGTCGAGAGGTAGAAATGAAATTTACAGAAAAAGAAAAAAAATTTGATCCAGAAAAGGTTTATAAAGGTCAACCAAATCCAACAAAGATTTAACTTGATGGAAATTAAATATCAAAATTTAAGAGTATTAGGTCCAGCAATTTTAAAAGTTAAAATACCTGATGAGATTTTAAATAAATTAAATGATTATATAAACAAAATTATCGATGATGAGTTAAAGTTAAAAAAATTGAATTATGGTGAAGCACTAGTTGGAGATGTAACCCAAGAATTTCTATTAGAAATAGAATTTGTTAAATCGTCTGGTTGGTTAGATTTTTTAGGAAATTCTTGTAAAATTTATACAGAACTTAATGAAGGTAAAAAAATATCAAAATTTAATTTAATGAAAACTTGGGTTGTAAGACAATTTCAAAATGAATATAATCCAACTCATTGGCATGGCGGACATATTTCAGGAGCTGGTTTTCTAAAAGTGCCAAAATCATTAGGAAAAAGCACCCAACAAAAGAAAACAAAAAAGTATAGAGGTGGAAACTTACAATTAATACATGGAGCAAGAATGTTTACATGTCCATCTACATTTAATATTACTCCAGAAGTTGGTGACTTTTATTTATTTCCAAATTATTTAATGCATACAGTATTTCCATTTAAAGGTACCGATGAAGAGAGACGTTCTGTCTCCTTTAATGCATCAATAGATGAAGAGATATATAATGTATATGGAAAATAAAATTCAAAAAAATGTTCTAGGTGAAAATTTAGAATTATGTTCGAAAAACCCACTTACTGGATGGTATAGAGATGGTTGTTGTAATACTGATAAAAATGATCATGGACTACATACAGTTTGTGCAAAAGTTACGACGGAATTTCTAGAATGGTGTAAAGAAGCAGGAAATGATTTAATAACTCCTCATCCTGAGTTTGGATTTCCAGGTCTAAAAGATGGAGATGGTTGGTGTGTTTGTGCAACTTGGTATGCTAGGGCAGTTGATGCTGGAAAAGGATGTCCTATTTTTTTAAAGAGAACCCACGAAAACACGTTAAAAGTTTTACCAATTGAAACTCTCAAAAAATTTGCAATAGATATTTCTTAAGACAAATTTAATTATGAGTGACAACATTTTGACGACTATTTATCTTTTGCTAGTGATTGCGTTGGTCTTTCCAGGTTTTTATTACGTAAATAAGAATAAAAAAATTTTTTTAAAAAATCTTATAATTTGGATTGGAGTTATTGGAGTAATTTTAATTCTTACAAAATTTTTAAAAAATTAATCACATATTCCCATATTTTGGACCTCCACCACCTTCAGGCGTAACCCAAACTATATTTTGTGATGGTTCTTTGATATCGCAAGTTTTACAATGAATACAATTTTGTGCATTTATAACAAATTTATTTACATTATTTTCTTTTTGAACCTCATAAACTCCTGCTGGACAATACCTTTGCGCAGGCTCATCATATTTTTCAAGAGTATATTTTATTGGTAAATCTTGGTCTTTAAGCTGAAGATGCACTGGCTGATTATCTTCATGATTGGTACCAGTCAAATAAACAGATGTTGTTTTATCAAATGTAATAATGTTATCAGGTTTTGGGTAATCAATTTTTGGCATTTCATTTGCAGGTTTCAAAGTCTCATGATCAGCGTGTTTATGTTTTAAAGTAAATGGAAGCTTGCCTCTAAATAAAATTTGGTCAATTCCAGTGAAAATTATACCTAGTATTAAGCCCCAACTAAAACTTGGCTTAACGTTTCTTGCTTCATGCAACTCTTTAAATAACCAACTTTTTTTAAACCTCTCCTCATAAATTGATAAATCTTTTTTTCCTTCAACATGCTCGTTAATTACTTCAGCAGCTATTATCCCGCTTTTCATTGCTGTATGAGAACCTTTAATTTTTGGCATGTTAAGAGTTCCAGCATCACAACCTATAAGTAAAGCTCCAGGCATATGCATTTTTGGTAAACTTTGTATACCACCTTCAATTAAAGCTCTTGCACCGTAAGAAATTCTTTTTCCACCCTCAATTATTTTTTTTATTGATGGATGTGTTTTAAATCTTTGAAACTCATCGAAAGGAGATAAGTGTGGATTTTGATAGTCTAAACCAATTACATAACCTAAAAACACTTGTTTATTTTCAGCATGATAAATAAAACTTCCACCGTATGTGTTATTATCTAAAGGCCACCCAGCGGTATGCATCACTAATCCTTCCTTATGATTTTTTTCATCGATTTCCCAAATTTCTTTAAAACCAATACCGTATTGTTGAGGATCTTTTCCTTCATTAAGATTAAACTTTTTAATTAGTTGTTTACCTAAATGACCTCTACAACCTTCAGCAAAAACTGTAACTTTACCTATCAGCTCCATGCCTGGCTCAAAACTATCTTTTTTTTTACCTTGTTTATCAATACCCATGTCTTGAGTAGCTACTCCTTTAACTGACCCATCCTCGTTAAATAAGATTTCACTTGCAGGAAATCCTGGAAAAATTTCAACTCCAAGACTTTCTGCATGTTCCCCAAGCCATCTACATAAATTAGCAAGGCTTATAATATAATTGTTATGATTTTTTTGAACTGAGGGAAGTAACCATGTTGGCCAACTTAAAGATTTTGATTTACCTAAAAATAAAAATTTTTCTTTTGTAACCTTAGTTTTGATAGGAGAATTTAAATCTTTCCAATTAGGAACTAATTCGTCTAGTGCTCGTGTTTCAAAAACATTCCCGCTTAAAATATGAGCTCCAATTTCAGATGCTTTTTCTAAAATACAAACATTTAAATTAGAATTTAGTTGCTTTAATTTTATTGCAGTGGATAGACCTGATGGTCCACCACCAACTATTATAACATCATATTCCATTGACTCTCTGGACATACTAGATTTTTTACAGATTAAATTATTTTTGTATAGTGTTTAATTTGTTCAATTCGTCTAAGAATTGCGGAACTGCATCAAAAAGATCGGCCTCAAGACCATAGTCAGCTACACTAAAAATTGGTGCTTCTCCATCTTTGTTAATTGCAACTATCACCTTGCTTTCCTTCATTCCAGCCAAATGTTGAATAGCTCCCGATATGCCCACAGCTATATATAAATCTGGCACAACGACTTTTCCTGTTTGACCTACCTGGTGATCATTACCAATATAACCAGCATCAACTGCTGCTCTAGAAGCGCCAATAGCTGCATTTAATTTATCAGCCAATGACGTAATTAATTTAAAATTATCTCCACTTTGCATACCCCTGCCGCCAGAGACTACTACTCTAGCTGTTCCCAGCTCTGGTCTATCAGACTTGATTTCCTCTCTTTTAATAAATTTTGTATGATTGAATTCTTCACTTGCTTCAGCTTTTTCTATAGGTGCTGATCCGCCTGAAACTTCACATGGATCAAAAGAGGTGGGTCTTATTGTGATACATTTTTTTGAGTCTTTACTTTTTACAGTTGCAAAAGCATTTCCAGCATAAATAGGTCTTAAAAAAGTATCTTGTGATATTACTTTAATGATATCACTAACTTGCGATGTGTCTAAAGAAGCTGCAATTCTTGGCATTAAATTTTTTCCAAAAGTATTAGCTGAACAAACAATGTGTGAATAATTTTCTGCTAACTTTACTATCACAGGTGCAAAATTTTCAGCAACAAAGTTTTCATAATGGGGTGCTTCTACTTGAATAACTTTTTTGACTAACGGTAATTCTGACAATTTTTTTGTTGCATCTCCACAATTTTGACCAATAATTAATGCATGTAGGTCTTCTCCCATTTGAGAGGCTGCTGTAACTGCATTAAGGGTAAACGGTTTTAAATCTTGATTATTATGTTCTGCTATTAATAAAACTGACATCAAATAACTTTCGCTTCATTTTTTAATTTTTGAACCAGCTCAGCTACACTGGAAACTTTTATTCCAGCTTTTCTCTTAGGTGGCTCTTCGACCTTAATATGCTCGATTCTTGGTGAGGTATCTACTCCCAAATCTGACGCATTTATCTGTTCAATTGGTTTTTTCTTTGCCTTCATAATGTTGGGTAAGGACGCATATCTAGGTTCATTTAATCTTAAGTCACACGTGACTATCGCTGGGATACCTATTTCTATTGTTTCTAGTCCTTCATCAATTTCCCTAGTTACCTCTAATTTTTTATCTTTTATTTCAATTTTAGATGCAAACGTGGCTTGTGGCCAATTTAATAAAGCACTCAACATTTGACCTGTTTGATTACAATCATCATCAATAGCTTGTTTGCCCATAAAAACTAAATCGGGTTTTTCTTTTTCAACAATTTTCTGTAATAATTTTGAAACAGCTAAAGGTTCTAAAACTCCATCAGTTTTTATTAGGATCCCTTTATCTGCACCAACTGCCAAAGCTTTACGAACTGTCTCTTGAGCTTTTTCTTCTCCAACGCTTACTGCTATAATCTCGGTAGCTTTTCCAGCTTCTTTAATTTTTACTGCTTCCTCAATAGCGTTATCATCAGGTGGATTTGTAGACATTTTAACATTGTCTGTAACTACTCCTGTATTATCTTCTTTTACTCTAATTTGAACGTTGTAATCTATAACTCTTTTTACTGCGACTAAAATTTTCATTAAGCTCTCAATAATTTATTTTCAACATCATATGGGGCTTCTTCTAAAATTGTTGCCTCATACATCTTTCCTAATATATCGACTTTAAGTTTTTCACCGACATTAGCAAGATCAGGTTTGACCATTGCTAATGCTATTGATTTATCTAATCTAAATCCATATTCACCGCTTGTAGCTCTTCCTACAACTTTGTTATCCTTATAGATAGGGTTATTTCCTAAAACATCTGAGTCAATTGTGTTATGAACTTCTAGCGTAACTAATTTATTCTCAAATCCTTTTTCTCTCCACTTATTTAATGCCTCAAGCCCTATAAAACTGCCTTTGTTCGGATGAATAAATCTATCTAAACCTGACTCATATGGTGAATATTCAATAGATAATTCTGTGCCTACTAATTTGTAGGATTTTTCAAGTCTTAAACTGTTCATCGCTCTTATTCCAAAAGGTTTTATTCCCAAATCTTTTCCCGCTTCCACTAATTTATCAAATATGTGGTTTTGATACTCAATTGGATGATGCAATTCCCAACCTAATTCACCAACAAAGTTTACTCTCATAGCATTAACAGGTGCATACCCAACATTGACGTTTTTTGCTGTTAACCACTTAAAATTTTCACCTGAAAAATCATCTGTAGAAACTTTCTGCATTAATTCTCTTGACTTTGGACCTGCTACAACAAGAACACCTTTACTGTTTGTTAAATCTTCAAATATGACTGAGCCATCTGTCGGCATCCATTTTTGTATCCAGTCATGGTCTAATCTTAAGTTTGCACCTGCTGAAACAAGATAATAGCTATTTTCAGCTTCCTTCATGATAGTAAATTCTGAATGGACTCCCCCTTTGGTATTAAGAGCATGACACAAATTTATTCTACCAATTTTTTTTGGAAGCTTGTTTGCAACTAAATAATCTAAAAATTCTTCTGCTTTTGGACCTCTTATTCTACATTTTGCAAAAGCGGTCATATCTAAAAGACCAACATTTTCTCTTACATTTTTACACTCTTTTTTAATTGCATCGAACCACTTAGATCTTCTAAAAGACCAGTCATCTTTTTGCTCCATGCCATCAGTTGCAAAAAAGTTTGGTCTTTCCCAACCAAATTTTTGTCCAAATACTGCTCCTAAATTTTTCATTCTTTCATAACATGGTGATGTTTTTAGAGGTCTTGCTGCAGGTCTTTCCTCATCTGGATAATGAGTTATAAAGACGTGACTGTAAGCTTCTTCATTTTTTGCTTTTAAATAAGATTTAGTTACATAATTTCCATAACGTCTTGGTTCTACCCCAAGCATGTCAATCGTTGGCTCTCCATCTATTATCCATTCTGCAAGTTGCCATCCTGCACCACCAGCTGCGGTTATACCAAAACTATGGCCCTCATTTATCCAAAAATTTTTTAAACCCCATGCAGGCCCAACTATTGGATTTCCATCAGGAGTATAACAAATTGCCCCATTATAAACCTTTTTGACTCCTACCTCGCCGAAAGCAGGCACTCTATGTATTGCACCTTCAATATGAGGAGCAAGTCTATCTAAATCTTCTTGAAATAATTCATACTCAGAATTTTTTGATGGTCCCTCAAGATAACAAGCGGGTGCACCATCTTCATATGGACCTAATATTAATCCACCAGCTTCTTCTCTCATATACCATCTACTATCACTATCTCTTAACACTCCCATCTCTGGAAGACCTTCTTTTTTTCTTTTTTGTATTTCAGGATGTGGTTCTGTAACAATGTATTGATGTTCTACAGGAATAACTGGAATATCTAATCCAACCATTTCACCAGTTTGTCTTGCAAAATTACCCGAACAAGAAATCACATGTTCGCATTCAATTGAACCTTTATCTGTTTCAACAATCCATCCATCTTTATTTTGTTTCATTGATAAGACAGCAGTGTTTCTATAAATTTCAGCTCCTTTATTTCTTGCCCCTGTTGCTAAAGCTTGCGTTAAATCTGCAGGTTGAATGTATCCATCTTCTGGGTGTTGAATAGCCCCAACTAAATCATCAGTATGACATAAGGGCCAAATTTCTTTTACTTGTTGTGGTGTTAAAAATTTAACGTCTACTCCTATAGTTTTTGCCACTCCGGCATATTGGTGATATTCATCCATTCTATCTTTAGTGCTTGCTAAACGAATATTTGAAACAACACTAAAACCCACATTCTTTCCTGTTTCTTCCTCAAGCTTTTTGTAAAGATTTACAGCATATTTATGAAGCTGACCAACTGAATAACTCATATTAAAAAGTGGTAATAACCCTGCAGCGTGCCAAGTAGAACCTGATGTAAGTTCTTTTCTCTCAATTAAAACGACGTCAGACCATCCTTTTTTAGCTAGATGGTAAAGAGCACTTACTCCAACAACTCCGCCACCTACAACAACTACTTTAGTTTTAGTTTTCATAATTTGACTTTTACTAAATTTTTATTCATTTCGAAACAAAATTATATCAATTGTTCAAATTGAACTTCCTAGAGATACTGGACTTGATACCATGGTAGTTAACCAACAGTCCTTCAGAGGTCCGTCCTCTATATATTTTTCAACCTGCCAATTAAATTTATGATAAATTTTTTTATTATCTAATATGATAACTTCAAATTGAACCATATTATCATTACCTCTTATTTCTGTAATAGTATGACTTATGTGATTTATCATCATTTGATAATTATTGCCTTTTATCATTCTTTTAAATTTATCTAAAGGACCTGTCGCTTTTTTATTATTTGGATGGGCAAAATTCCATGTCTGCTCTATACCACTATCCTCAAATCCATCATTATTTTTTTGCAAACCAAGTAATTGTATTTTTACAACTTCAGAAGGTTTAATTTTACTATTTGGCTTAATTATTTCAGCTTTAGAAATTGAAATTGAAATTAAAAAAATTATTAAAAAATTAAATGTTACTTGCAGTTTTTTGAACATCATCTAAAAATTTTTTTCTTTTTTGATTTCCAACGAATGGTACAGCAAAGTATCTTCTGTATATAACATCCGTTATGCCGCATATGTTAAATACTCCTCTTCGTAATCTTTTGGTTGGCATATTTAAAAAGAAAGTTCTCACTGCAAATTGTGGTGAACCATAAGTGCAAAAAACAATTGCTTTTTTTCCTTTAAGATTTCCCAGTGGATAACCATAATTTCCAAACAATCTCTTAAATTTAAAGGCCCAGGGTGGCGCGAGAACTTTATCTATCCATCCCTCAACTATAGCAGGCATCCTAAAATTCCATATCGGAGCAATTAAAACTATTACATTAGACTTTTCTATTCTATTTCTATGATCTAAAACATTTTCATTAGGTTCTTCTCCTGAAAAAACTGGATTAAATTTTTCTTTATACAAGTCAACAACATCCACTTTATGTCCATTTTTTTCAACTGTTTCTATGAATGTATCTCTAATTGCAGCATTAAAAGATTTTTCATTATAATGCCCATAGACAATGAATATTTTTTTCATATTATTTTATATTTACTCTTTAAGTTTAATTTTTAAATCTTTTGATCTAAACGCGGTTTCCAAAATGGTCGGAAGAGCTCAATCTTTGGACATCTATCCATCACAACTTTAAGTCCTGCTTCCTCTGCTAAACGAGCAGCCTCATGATTAATCACACCAATTTGTCCCCATAACACCTTAGCGCCAATTGAAATTGCTTCCTCGGCAACACCATAAAGATCCTCTGCTTTTCTGAAAACTTCAACCATATCAACAGGACGATCAATTGATGCAAGATTTGGGTATACTTTTAAATTACGTATTTCTTTAATTTCGGGTTTTGGATTCACAGGTATCATGTCATATCCAGTTTCATGTAGCACCCTTAGGACTCCATAACTAAATTTAGTTTTATCAGGACTAGCTCCTACCATTGCTATAGTCTTAACGGAATTTAAAATATCTCTTAAATATTCATCGCTATAAGGTTTGCTATGGTCCATTTATCTACTTTTTTTTTACTTCTTTTAAAGTTGCTATATCAGCTTTTAGCTCATGTGGTGCAAGTGGGTCAAGGAAAGGATTACGATAAAGTTTATCATGACTTTCAACACCAATTTCAATTTCACAATCGGTTTTTGGTTTGGCAACGCACAAGACAACATAACCATTGTTTATTTGTCGATTATTTAGAGCAACTTGGGAACGTTGATCTACTTCTCCTTTAATAAGTTTTGCAGCGCAAGTTATACAACCTCCATATTCACAACCATAAGGAAGGTCCAATCCTTGATTGCGTAATTCTTGGAGTAAAGGTTTTCTATCAGAAACTCTAAAAGTTTTGTTTTCACGATTGATAATAGTAATTTTTTTTACAGCCATATATCACTTGTACAGTCTCCACCAGGGTATCTACTTTCGTGACATCTGCTTGGTCCATTGGGTTCTTCACCAAAGTTTACAATAAAATCTTTATTAATTTTCATACCTCCATTTTTTACATCGCAGTCAATCATGATCATAGCGCCACCTTGCGTTCTAATATCAGGGTAAAATTGATTATCCCAAGTTGAAAATAATGAAGTAGTTACATACATTCTTTTACCATCTAAAGATAGTTGGTACATTTGAGGACCACCTGCAATCTTAACACCATTTATAAATGGTGCTTTTCCTAAAAGTCCTCCAATCCAAACTTGACCTGTTAACTTAGGTTTGTGAGGATCAGTAATATCATACTGTCTCATATCCCCATGGAGCCAATTATTTAAGTAAAGATATTTATCATCCATTGAAACAAGGATTGCAGACATAACTCCAGGAATTGGAATAGGCCAATCAGGATGAGGTTCATTATCAATATCTATAATTTTTTCCCATTCCCATTTTCCATTTTTAGATTTCCAAAAATGAATAACATTTGAACTAAGTGCTGCACCACAAAATCCATGAGAACTATTAGGATCATGTTTAAATTTTACTTCCAAAGGTATTAAGCCATCTTCGCCAAGATACATCGTCTCAATTGGTTCTTTTTTTTTAAAATCCCAGATATGAAGTCTTCGTCCATATTTTAGATGCCCTACTTCTTCAAGATCAAAGCCTGGCATGAATGTATTAGGAGCGGCCCACTCAGAACTCACCATAACATTGTGACGTGGCTGGTACCAAAAATCGTAACTAAAAGGAATATCTCCCATTGAATTTTCCCACCTGCCTAAAATTTCAAAATCTTTATTTAAATGTAAGTATCCTCCTGGTGCTTCTCCTTTTGCGTTACCAAGAAAGGAAATAATTATTTCAGAACCCAAACAGTGCACTGTATGAGGACCTGACAAGTTTGTTTTAGATTTTATTTCTGAACCTTTAATCACTTTATAGATACTTGGAGCTAATGGATTAGTTGCAGTATCGATTACGTGGATATTATTTGACCTGACACCTGGGACTAGTAAATATTTTCGACTCATTCCAGAGTCGCCGTGGCATGAAGAACATGCATTCCATCCCATATGATGTAATTCATCTCCAATTCCTGGCATCTCTAAACGATGAATAACTTGTGAATAAGTAGGACTTGCTGGATCAACATCAATTGTAGCCAAATAATCAGGTTTTTGAATTCCAGTTCCAGTGTAAATAGCTATTGTATAAAGAAGTTTTTCATTTGATGCTTTAATAGCATCTGATGGACTAGCATACCCAGGGCCACAACAAGTTTCGTCAATTTTTTTTGTATCGCTCATATAAATTTATTTATTTTTCCAAACAGGTTTTCTTTTTTCAAGAAAAGCTGAAATACCTTCTTTAGCATCCATCGCCATCATATTTGTTGTCATCACTTTACTGGTGTAAGAATAGGCTTTTTTTAATGGCATTTCTAATTGTTTATAAAAAGCTTGCTTACCAATTTTAATTGTTAAATTAGACTTTGATGCGATTTTTTTCGCAATCTTTAAGATTTCATTATTTATTTTTGATTTTAAAAAACAATCATTGATTAAACCAATTTCCTTGGCGTAACTTGCTTTAATTGGTTCACCTGTCAGAAGCATTTTCATCATATGTTTTTTACTAATCTTTCTGCTTACAGCCACCATAGGTGTACTACAAAATAGTCCTATATTAACTCCTGGAGTTGCAAAAATAGCATCCTTAGTACTATAAGCTAAATCACAACTAGCAACTAATTGACAACCTGCAGCAAATGCTGCGCCGTGAACCTTTGCGATAACAGGTTTTCTGCCTTCGACTATTTGAATCATTAACTTTGAACAAAGATTAAATAATTTATTATATTTGTCTTTTTTCTTTAAACTTTTAATTTCTTTTAAGTTGTGACCTGCACTAAATCCTTTTCCAGCACCTTCAAGAATTATTACTTTAACTCTTTTATCTTTATCTAATTTTTTAAAAGTAATTATTAAATCTTCTAAATTTTTATAAGATAGAGAATTATATGTTTTCGGCTCATTGATTATAACCCTTGCAATCTCTTTGTTATGGTTTGTGATCTTAATATTCATCAGAAATTATTTTAATTTACCTTCTTCTCTCATTTTAGCTCTAATTTTTGTAGCTGAAATCTTTTGAATTTTCTCAGGTAAAACAATTTCTTCTATTTCATACCCTACACCTCTTCCATAACAAATATTTGTAATGTTAGGAACTAAAATTATTTTAAAACGTCCTTCAAATTCTGGATTAAGTTTATCCTCAATATTTTTTTTTATTGTATTGAAATCAAATGGATTATCTTCAACACCTTGTACATCTCTTATCTGTATGCAAACTTGTCCCGTTTTTTTTATTATTTCTTTAAATAAAGTATAATGACCATCATGAAATGGTTGCCATCTTCCTAACATTTGAGCAGTGGGTTTTTTATTATCCCATTTATAAGACATCTCTATATTTCCTTAAATATTTTTGGCGCCCAATTTTTAGCATCTTGAGTAGTAACATGAAAGTTATACTTATCTGGTTTTATAAACATCTTATTAGTATCATCAAATCTACCCTCTTCTATAGTATCTACCCATATAATAAAATCTGCTGGAAATAATGCTCTTGCGGCTGGAGTTGGACAGACAAAATCAGCAACAACGTGATAGCCTTGATTTTTATATTCCTGTGATTTTGCCCACATCCTTTTAGCTTGTCTTGTTCTTCCTTCAGCCGAAAAATCCCAATCATTTGCTTCTTTTCTAACATTATCAGCATTTAACCACTTTGCTTTAAGTAAAGGTACTAACTCTGATGCCAAAGTTGTTTTACCTGATCCTGGCAAACCCATAATTAATATAATCTTCATGAAATTTAATAGTTAACAACCATCTCAATTTTAAGCAACAATTTTCATTGTAACTTTCGATAAAATTCTTTGACAGCTTTTTCAAAAAAGATAATGATCTTAAAAATGAATTTTTCTCTAGAAATAAGCCCGAGCACTGACCTTGATACAGTTCCTTCTGTAAGTGATATTTATATTACTATGTTACCTGGTGGAGA
Organism: uncultured Pelagibacteraceae bacterium; assembly: GCA_902516425.1. Taxonomy (GTDB): domain Bacteria; phylum Pseudomonadota; class Alphaproteobacteria; order Pelagibacterales; family Pelagibacteraceae; genus Pelagibacter. The sequence continues at coordinate 41,486 of CABXYE010000002.1, read as the reverse complement.
CTATAAAAATACGGCACAACAAGCAGTTGAGTTGGTAAAAAGAGGGTTTAATCCTGTTCCGCATTTTCCAGCTAGATCAATGCATAGTGAAAAAGAGCTTAAAGATTATGTTTCTAGATGTAAAGATGGAGGAGTAAAACAAGTTTTAATCATCGGCGGAGGTAGAGAACCTGTTGGAAAATTTGATAGCTCTTTTCAACTTTTAGAGACTGGTTATTTTGATAAAATGACAATAGGAATCGCTGGACACCCTGAGGGGAGTCCTGATATATCCGACTTAGATTTAGAAAAAGCAATGAAAGATAAAAAGCCTTATGCTGATTATATAGTAACTCAATGGTTGTTAGATCCTCAGCCTATTATAGACTTTATTTCAAAACAAAGCATACCAGTTCATGTAGGAATAACTGGGCCTCTAAAAATATCAAGCTTAATTAAGTTTGCTAATATTGTGGGAGCGAAAAATTCCTTAAACTTTCTTAAATCTAACTTTAGTAGGGCGTTAGATTTATTGAAACCTAAAGACCCTAATGATCTAATTGGGAAAGTTAAATCGCATACTGATTTCTTCCACATTTATACATTCGGCGGCTTGAAGGAAACTAACAAGTGGTTGGAGGAGAATAGTTATGTCTAAAGAATTTGACTATACTAAATTAAAACATGTTACTTCTGTTGATCAATCAGATAGGAAAGTACCATATAATTTAAGACAAAGCGGGCCCACCAAAGTTGAAATGTTAATCTCAACAAGAGTAAGAAAGTCTCCATATTGGCATTTGTCAATGAAAGCAGGATGTTGGAGAGCAACTGTATATAACAGAATTTATCATCCAAGGGGTTACGTAAAACCTGAGGATGGTGGTGCGATGGTTGAGTATGATGCAATCGTAAATCATGTAACTATGTGGAACGTTGCAGTAGAAAGACAAATCCAAGTCAAAGGTCCTGATGCAGAAAAATTTGTAAATTATGTAATAACAAGAGATGCAACTAAAATTTCCCCTATGCGAGCAAGATATGTAATTTTATGTAATGCTTACGGAGGTGTTTTAAATGATCCAATACTTTTAAGAATTTCTAAGGATGAGTTTTGGTTTTCTTTATCAGATTCTGATATAGGAATGTATCTTCAAGGGGTGAATGCAGATGGTAAGTTTAATTGCACAATAGAGGAAATTGATGCTTGTCCTGTTCAAATTCAAGGACCTAAATCAAAAGCACTTATGAGGGATTTATTAGGTGATCAGGTCGATTTAGAAAACATGCCATTTTATGGTTTAGCTGAAGTAAAAGTTGCAGGAAGAAGTTGTGTCGTCTCTCAATCCGGGTTTTCAGGTGAAGCTGGTTATGAAATTTATTTAAGAGATGCAACGTTATTCGCTGATGATATGTGGAATGCTGTTCTTGAAGCTGGAAAAAAACACCAGCTGATGGTAATTGCACCGGCTCATCATAGAAGAATTCAAGCTGGAATTCTTTCGTGGGGTCAAGATATGGATCAACAACATAATCCTTACCAATGTAATTTAGGTTATCAAGTTTCTTTATCAGGAAAGGGTGAATGGAAAAAGACTTCTGATTACATAGGAAAAAAGGCTCTTGAAAAAATGGGCGCTGAAATTAAAGCTGGAAAAAAACCATTTAAATTACAATTAGTTGGTCTTGAGTTAGGAGGAAAACCTATTGATGATTATGCGCCAGATTTTTGGTTGATATCCAATGCTGATGGTGGTGATCCAGTTGGTTTTATAACCTCACCTTGGTATCACCCAGAAAAAAAAATAAATATAGCTATGGGATATGTACCTTTTGACGGAACATTAAATGCTAACGGTTTTCCAAAGGGAAAGGTGGGAAAAAAATTTAAAGTTCATTTACCAGATAAATATTCAATTTCTCCTGGTAAGCCTGTTGATGCTGTTATAGTTGATATTCCATTTAAGGAGTCATACAACGCTAACACGAGGGAAGTGTCAAAAGGTTAATAATTTTCTAAAGGACTTTGAGATATTTCAAAATCATTGATGGTAAAAAGCTTCATTATTGTAATTTGCATTATTATAGCCATTGCATTATTAATATTTCCATTAATTGTGTCCTACAAAGTACAAAAAAATAAAAAAAAATAAATGTTTGCTGAATTTCTCAATATAATTTTCAAATCTATAAAATTAGACAAAACGCTTTATAGTGACAACAAAAATTTTGGTGAAGCTGCAATTTACTATGCAGGTTTAATAATGATATTAGATGGAATAGCTGGAGCCGTTGCTGCAAATACAATAGTTAAAACAGCTGTGGGGATGTCTGGGCTCACCGCTATTTTAACATGGTTTATCTGGGCAATTTTTATTTATGTAATTGGTGTAAAATTATTTCCAGATAGACAAACAAAAGTGCCTTTTAAAAAAGTTTTAATAGCGATTGGTTTTGCTCATGCTCCAGGTTTATTAAGATTTTTTGCGTTAACTCCTGAATTGATGATACCAGTCATTTTCCTTACTCAATTTTGGATTTTCGCAAGTTTAATCATTGCAACAAAACAAATTTTAAGTCTAAGATCTAATATCAAGTCTTTTGGAATAATATTTTTATCTTTTTTAGTTATTGCTTTCTTATCAGTATCCTTTGTGATGAGTAGAATGAATGCTTTGCCAATAAATAGTATTTAAATTGGAAAGATTATTTTTGAAACTCTGCAAGATTTACAAATTTTAAATCCAGTCAAAATTAAATTTTGAGTAACACTTTCATCTTTTTTTTTACACTCATCGCAAATCTCATTTAATTCATTGATGTTTGTATTATATTGATCTTTAATTTTATCCTCTTCAGTCATTGTTGATTTAAGTTACTCCAACTGTAGTTTTTTTAAACTTTCCTTATTTTAAATTATTGATCATAAATTACATGAATTAGTATTTACCAAAACATATCAATATATATTTTAAATTCTATTAATTTATTGAAATTTTAACAATTTTTTGAAATAAAGTTTGAATTAATTGAATCATGAATAATAAAAAAAATTTAAAAGTTTCAATTTTAATGGGCAGTCAATCTGACTTTAAAACAATGAGACTAGCAAAACAGATTTTAAAAAAACTAAAAGTACCCACAGTAACAAAGATTATTTCAGCACATAGAACACCTATGAGAATGTATAAATACGCATCCGAAGCTGAAAAAAATAATATTGGTGTGATTATTGCTGGTGCTGGTGGTTCTGCACATTTACCTGGAATGATCGCAGCTCTAACTCAAATACCTGTTTTAGGTGTACCTATTGAAAGCAAAAAACTTAAAGGTTTAGATAGTTTATTATCTATTGCACAAATGCCTAAAGGAATTCCTGTAGGAACGTTGGCAATTGGAGAGGATGGAGCAATAAATGCAGCTATACTCGCGGCATCAATAATTTCTAATAATAACCCTTTGGTTAAATCTAAACTGAGAAGATGGCGAATTTCTCAAACAAAGTCAGTTAAAAAAGATCCAAAATAATTCAATGTCAGAAATTAGATTAGGAATTCTTGGTGGCGGTCAATTAGGAAGTATGTTGTCCGTAGCAGCAAAAAAATTAGATATTAAAACCGTAATTTACTCTGATGATCAAGATGCACCAGCACAAAATTTTTGTGATGAATTCATAATTGGTAGTTACAAAGATAAAAATAAAATTGACAATTTTGTAAAAAAGACAAGTATAATTACTTATGAATTTGAAAATATACCCTATGAAACTTTAAATAAAATAAATAAATTAAAAACAGTTAATCCAAAGCCATCTATAATCAGACTAATACAACATCGTATAGCTGAAAAAGATTTTGTTAATAAATTAAATATAAGAACAACAAGGTATGTTAGTGTTGAAAAAAAATTAGATTTAGAGTCCTTGAGCGATTTTTTACCAGGAATTTTAAAAACAACAACCATGGGTTATGATGGAAAAGGTCAATACCCTATCAAATCCTTAACTGAACTAAGTGGATTAAGTATAGATTTTTCAAAAGATTATATTCTTGAAAAGTTGGTTAAGTTAAAAAAAGAAATTTCTGTGATAATTACAAGATTTGGTAATAACAGATACGAAATTTACGAGGCAATAGAAAATACTCATGAAAACCAAATTTTAAAAAAATCAAAAATTCCAGCTGAAATAAGTGATAAACTTATAGAACAATCTAGAGAATGGAGTAAACAAATTTCTGAAGAGTTAAAATACATTGGTACACTTTGTGTTGAATTTTTTATTGATAGAAATGATAATCTTTATGTAAATGAAATCGCACCTAGAGTTCACAATTCTGGACATTTAACTATTAATGCTTTTAACATATGTCAGTTTGAAAATCATATAAGAGCTGTTTGTTCTTTAAAACAAATTTCTTTAAAAAAATTACATAATGCAGAAATGACTAATCTTATAGGTAATCAAATTTTACCCTTTAGACAAAATCTTAATCTAAATAAAAATGAATTTTTTTTTGATTATCTTAAAAAAGAAATTAAAGAAAAAAGAAAAATGGGTCATTTAACAAAAGTATTTTAATGTCTAAAATAATTGAAGGAAACTTTGAAAATCCAAAAGTAAATAAACTTTTAAAAAAACATTTTATTGAGCTTAAGGCGGCCTCACCAGAAGGGAGTGCACATGTTTTAGATATCGAGGGTTTAAAGGTACCATCTATCAAGTTTTGGAGTTTATGGGATAATGATAAGTTGATGGGATGTGGTGCTCTTAAAATTTTAGAAAAAGATCATGGTGAATTTAAATCAATAAGACTACATGATGACTTTAGGAATAGAGGTAATGGAATTAAACTTATCAATCACTTATTTGATGAAGCTAAGAAATTGAGTATTAAACGAATTAGCTTAGAAACTGGAGCTGGAGTATTCTTTAAACCTGCAAGAAAATTATTCGATTTATGCGAATTTAAGCCTTGTAAACCATTTGCACACTATAAAGAGGACAAAAATTCAATTTATTTGTCAAAGTTAATTAACAACACGTAAAATTAAAATTTAACTCTATAATATATTTTGTTGACAAAACTCGTTTAATTATAAAGAAAGTCACTATTACTTAAATATAAGTAATATAATAATAAAACTACAAAGTAAGAAGAAAAATATGAGTCTACAAGGAAAAGTAAAGTGGTTCAATCCAACCAAAGGTTTTGGTTTTATTGAAAGAGAAGATAAAGAAAAAGATGTGTTTGTACATGTTTCAGCTGTAAGGGATGCTGGTATGAACGGATTAGATGAGGGTCAGGCTTTGACTTTCGATGTTGAAGACGGTCCTAAAGGTCCTTCAGCAGTTAATTTAAAAACTGCATAATTTTCATTATTTAATTATTGGCTATAAGATTTACAATTTGATAAAGATTGTATATTTGTAGCCAATAAAAAATTAATTAATTCAAGTATATAAAATAAAGATGATCGGTATTTTAGGTGGCATGGGTACACAAGCTGGTCTAGACTTTTGTAACAAACTCGCAATACTCAACAGAGGAAAGATAGATCAAGAATATCCTTTATTTTTACTATTTAATAAATCCAACATACCTGGGAGACCAGACTCAATTGGTGTTCATACTAAAAATTTATCAAATAAATCAAAAAATAAAAAACTGGAAAAAAAATACACATTGGTTTTAAAAAATTTAGTGCATGGATGTAATGTACTAAAAAATAGTAAATGTAAATTTATTGTTATTCCCTGTAATACTGCTCATTACTGGTACAAAGATTTAAAAAGAAAAGTTAAATTACCCATAATCAATATGCCTAAAGAGGTTTTTAATCATACAAAAAAAAAGTGTAAAAAAAATTCAACCATTGGATTGCTTGCGACAGAGGGTACATTAAATACGGGTATATATAATAATTTTTTTGACAAAGACTATAATTTAATTTTTCCAAGCATTTCATTGCAAAAAAACTCAGTTAATAAAGCAATCAAACTTGTCAAAATGGGGAATGTGAAAGCTGCTAGTAAGATAATTAAACCCTCTATTGATTACTTAATCAAAAAAAAATGTAAAAAAATTATTCTTGGATGCACTGAACTTCCGATAGCAATATTTGCATTTAAATCATTTAAAAAGATTAAAACTTCAAAAATATTTTTAGATCCTAATTTAATTTTAGCAAGCGCTGCAATGAAAAAATATGTTAGATAATGAAATCTCATGATAAACCATATATTTTACATGTTGCTGAAAAAATTTATCTTGAAATTGCGAAAATAAAAAAAGAAAATAAAAATTTTTCAACTATAGACTCTGTAAATAGTTTTATTGGATCAGAAATTTATAAAGAAATAAGTAGTGGTAGGTTTCATGACAATTGGTTTAATGAACTTATTGAAAAAAAAAAAATAATTCCCAAAGAAACATTAAGATTGCTTAAAATTCAGAAAGAAATGATGATTAAACAATTAATAGAATATCCAGAACTTTACTATACCAAAAGCCAATCTCCATTAGAAATTTCCAAAAGAGCGTTTGACCACTTATGGAGAGTTTGCGAAAGCTACGAATTATGGTGTAAAGAGACCAAGCAGAAAAATTTAATATTATTAGATATTACAGATTAATTCTTTATTTTTATTTTTAATTTTTTGTGAGTAACTATTATTCTTTCTTCAACCAATAGTTTTAGTTCCTTATCAAAATTTGTTTGATTTTTTTGTTCATTTAACTTTTTGTGTGTTGTTGCAACTCTATTCTTTATCATTTTTTCAAAATCTTTATTTAAATCATTTTGAGAATTATTCTTAGAGACTTCTTCTTTAAAGTAATTAAGTGAACTTCTTCCGGTCTTTTTTTTGAATTCATTATCAATTATTAACTGTGCGCTAGCTTTGAAAACATTTCCAGACGAGGCTATTGTAAAAGCTGGACCTAAAAAACTTGCGACTTGCACAAAGCCAGTCATTAATAAAAATGACGTTAAAAATAAACAAATCTTAAAAAGTCTCAAAATCATTAGATAAGGTTAGTTGATTTGGTAAAATATCTCAATTAATTAATCGTTCATAATAAGTCTTAATATGGATAGAATATTGTGATAATTCATAGTTTTAAAGTGTTTTGGTCATGTCTAAAATATTTCCCTTCATATTTATCATCCTTTGGTCCTCAGCCTTTATTACTACTAAGCCTATAGTAGATAATAGTGATCCCTTTTCAGCTTTAGCGTTTAGATTTTTTATTGTAACTCTTGGATTTTATATATTCTCGCTTTACTTAAAACAGTCAATAATTATAAATAAAAAAAATTTAATTGAATCAGTTTTTAGTGGTGTTCTTTTTCACGGTCTTTATCTAGGAGGTGTTTTCTATTCTATCTCTATTGGTTTGCCTACTGGAATTGCTGCTTTGATAGTTACTCTACAACCAGTTATAACAAATGTATTAAGTGGACCGATACTAAATGAAAAAATAACAATTAAACAGTGGATTGGTGTTTTACTTGGGTTTATGGGTGCATCATTAGTTTTAGGACTCGATATTGGCTCAGATATTCCAATTCTAGGATTAACCGCAACTATAATAGCACTGCTTTCAATTACTGCCTCTACAATTTGGCAAAAAAAGTTGAGTAACAATTTACCCTTATCGGTAAGTAATTTTTATCAAGCACTTGGGGGCTGTCTATTTCATATTCTAGTAATAATATTTTTCGCAAAGCCATACATTAATTTAAATAAAACTTTTCTTATAGCCATGAGTCATCAAATATTTCTTGTTTCTTTTGGAGCATTTACAATATTGATGTTCTTAATCAAGAAAAATTCAGCAAGTAAAACTGTCTCTATTTTTTTTTTAATACCAACCACATCTGCTCTAATGGCTTGGTTTTTTTTAAATGAAAATTTAACTAATTTAGATATTATAGGTTTTTTGATAACCTCTATAGGTGTTTATATTGCTACAAGAGATTAAAAATGATTATATGATAAATGACCATGAAAATTAATTAAAAAAAGAAATTATAATGTCAAAAATAAAATCAGATATAGAGATAGCTAGAAAAGCTAAAATGAAACCAATCAGTAAAATTTTATCTAAGATGAATGTTCCGGATAAAAGTAGTGCATTTAGTCCTATGGGTAGACATATTGCAAAGATAAATTTTGAGTTTTTAGATAAACTAAAAAAAAAAAAAGATGGTCATTTAGTTTTAGTAACTGCAATTACACCTACGCCAGCTGGAGAAGGAAAGACAACGACGTCTGTTGGTTTAAATGATGGTTTGAATAAAATCGGAAAAAAATCGACTGTCTGTCTCAGGGAACCAAGTCTTGGTCCATCTTTTGGAATGAAAGGTGGTGCCGCTGGAGGAGGTTATGCTCAAGTTGTACCTATGGAACAAATAAATTTACACTTTACAGGAGATTTTCATGCAATTACATCTGCACATAATTTACTTTCAGCAATAATTGATAATCATATTTACTGGGGAAATAAGCTTAATATAGACGAGAATAGAATTGTTTGGAAGCGTGTGCTGGACATGAATGACCGTGCGCTAAGATTTATTGATATTAACACTAGTGGGGTTGCTAAAGATTTTAAAAGAACAGATGGTTTTGATATCACAGTAGCATCTGAAGTAATGGCGATTTTTTGCCTCTCTAATGACTTAAAAGATTTAGAAAAAAAAATTGGCAATATAACTTTTGCCTATAATAAAGATGGAGAACCTCTATACGCGAGAGATCTTAAAGCTCATGGTCCCATGACAGTTTTACTAAAAGAAGCTATTAGACCAAATGTAACTCAAACTTTAGAAAATAATCCTGCAATTATACACGGTGGTCCATTTGCAAATATTGCACATGGATGTAACTCCGTTATTGCAACTAAAACAGCACTAAAATTATCGGATTACGTAGTTACAGAAGCAGGTTTTGGTGCAGATTTAGGCGCTGAAAAATTTTTAAATATAAAATGTAGAAAATCAGGTTTAGCTCCAAGCTGTGTAGTTATTGTAGCAACTATAAGAGCCTTAAAAATGCACGGTGGTGTCGAAAAGGAAGATTTAAAAAAAGAAAATGTAGACGCATTAAAAAAAGGGCTAATTAACTTAGAAAGACACATTTCGAATATAAAGAAATTCGGGTTAGAACCAATTGTAGCAATAAACCACTTTGTACTCGATACTAATCTGGAGATAAGAACTGTCTTAGATTTTTGTAAAGATAGAAAAGTTGAAGTAAGTGAGTGCAAACACTGGGCTAAAGGTGGAAAAGGTGCAATGGATCTAGCGAAAAAAGTTGTTCAAATTTGTAAAAAGAAAAAAAATAAATTTGATTTCTTATATAAAGACGACCTCAAATTATGGGATAAGATTGAGTTGATAGCAAAACAAATTTATAAAGCTGATAAGATTACTGCAAATTCTGATGTTATTAAAGAATTGGATAAATTTGAAAAAAATGGCCATAGAAATTTACCAGTTTGTATAGCAAAAACACAATATAGTTTTTCTACTGACCCGAAACTTAAAGGTGCTCCATCAAATCATGAAATACCAATTAGAGAAGTAAGACTGTCATCAGGAGCAGAATTTGTGGTTGTTATCTGTGGATCAGTAATGACAATGCCTGGACTACCAAAAGTGCCTGCAGCTGACAACATTAAATTAAATAAAAAAGGTGAGATCGAAGGATTATTTTAATCTAATTTTATTAGCCAATTTTTAAGCTCTAGCATTCTATTTTCTTTGTTAGTCAAAGAAATTTCTTTTTTAATAAACGATATATGCTTTTCAACATCATTCTCATTTTTAAATACTTTTCTATATTCTATTAATTTTTTTTTTCTAAATTCAATTAAACTTATCATTTTTTCGTAAGTTATTTCAGGATGATATTGTAGACCCCAAACCTTTGTATTATTTATTTCAAAATATAAGCTTTGTATTTTGTTTATTTTGTTTGATGCTAAACAAATAGCTTTTTCTGGTAGTTTAACTACTTCATCGAAATTAAATGCCGGAGAATTAAATTTTTTTTCTTTGTTTTTATAAAGAGGATGCTCAAGACCATTTTTGTTAATTTCAATCTCTTCAGCTATACCAATATGAGGATTATTGGCTTTTCTAACCTGTCCTCCCGCAGCTGTAACTGCAACTTGCATACCCCAACAAATAGCCAGGATATTTTTCACTTTATTTTGACAATTTTTCATGAATTGGATTTGTTTTCTAATTTCAGGAGTATCGTTATAAATATTCAAACTACTTCCTCCCCAGATCAACCCGTCATATTTTTGTAGATTGTCATTAAAATTTTGAATATTCACATCTGAAGATGGATTTACTACATCTAGTTCTAAATCATTGGTTATATATGATAAACTATCTTTTAAACTTTCGGTATGTGTTTGAATACCTGCATTGGAAAAGTTTTTATTTTCTTCCTTTAAGTTTCCTTCAACAATTAATATTTTTTTCATAAAATTTAAGTTTTATTTATTTTTTCATAATTTTTAAAATAAGTTAATTGTACAATCTCAAGTTGTTTATTTGATTTAATAATACCTAAAAAATAAAGAAAATTTATTTGAAAGATTACTTATTGCAGTATTCAAAGTCATGTGATTAGATCATATCAAATAAGAATGATTAACATAGCAAAAACGAGGGAGGAATTATGTTAGCAAGAATGTTTAAAAGGCTAACTTCTACTCTTACAGTAGTTGTAGCTTTATTTTCTTCAATCGCTTTACCTCAAACTGTATTTGGTGCTGAAACTCAATATTTTCCAGTAGCAAGTAGCCGTGTTGGACCTTACTCAGCAATGGGAACTGGTTATTACGGAGCTCAAATTGATTACATGAATTACGTCAACATGACGGGTGGAGTCAATGGAGTTATGCTTACTTGGCAAGAATGTGAGACTGAGTATAACGCAGTAAAAACAGTTGAGTGTTATCAGCGACTTTTAGAAAAAGATGGTCAAAGAATAGTTGTGTTTGATACTTTAGGAACACCAGGAGCATATGCAGTAATTAATCGTATGGCAAAAGACAATGTTGTTTTAGCTCAATACGGTTACGGAAGAACTGACGGTGCTGATGGAAGAGTATGGCCTTGGGTATTTAATGCTGCAAGTCACTACTGGTCGCAAATAGCTGTTAAATTAAAATTTATGGCACAGATCGAGGGCGGAATCGATAAGATGAAAGGTAAAAAAATCGTTCACTTACACATTGACTCAGCTTACGGTAGAGAGCCATTACCAGCAATGAGAAAAATTTGTAATGACTGGGGAGTTGAGTTAATTGAAATATCAATTCCACCTCCAGGTTTAGAACAACAATCTCAGTGGCTGCAAATCAGAAAAGAAAAACCTGATTGGGTTACTTTCTGGGGAGCGGGTTCTGGAATGAATTCAACAGCAATGACTAATGCTGCTAGAATAAATTTCCCAAGAGATAGGATGATGTATGTAACTTTCGGTGCTGCCGAAGAGGACATGTATCCAGCAGGTGATGCAGCTAAGGGAACTTACGCTGTAGCAAATGCTTTACCTGGAGAATATCCTTTGGTTAAAGCAATCAAAGATAAAGTATATGGTTCAGGTAAAGGAAACTTAGCGGATCCAAATAGGATTGGTTCAGTTTACTGGAACAGAGGACTAGGTGCTGCTGTAATGTGGATTGAGGGCTTAAGAAATGCTCAAAAAATGCACAACAAAGTTGGTAAGGCAGTTACTGGTGCTGAGTTCAGAGATGGTTACGAAGCTATCAACATGAATGAAGCAAGAATGAAAGAGTTAGGTGTTGACGGAATGTTAGCTCCATTCTCTATTTCTTGTGCCAACCATGAAGGTGCTGGTAAGTTTGCTGTAATGCAGTGGGATGGAACTAAATTCAATCAGGTAACTGGTTGGGAGGCTCCAGGCGATCCTGCATTTATTAGAGGTCTTGTAGAGGCGTCTGCAGCTAAATTTGCTAAAGAGAACAACATTACACCAAAAAAATGTGGTTAATTAATTTAGAAATAAATTAATACTAATCTGAGGGGGTGTTTAAATAATTTAATTATTTAAACTCCCCCTTTAAATAAAATTTAATTTAATATAAAAGAAAGCTTAATGAGTAACAGTTCAGCAAACATTTTAGACATAAAGAATATTGAGGTCAGATATGATGATGTTATTTTAGCTTTACACGATGTATCTTTGAAAGTTCCTAAAGGAAAAGTAGTTGCTTTATTAGGAGCAAACGGAGCAGGAAAAAGTACTACATTAAAAGCAGTTTCAACTATGTTAGCTTCAGAAAGAGGCAAGGTTACAAATGGTTCAATTGAATATGATGGAAACTCAATAAATAAACAAACTCCTTCGCAAATGGTTGGGCTCGGAATGGTCCAAGTGTTAGAAGGTAGAAGATGTTTTGGTCACCTTACTGTAGAGGAAAATATAATTTCAGGAGCATACTCAAGAAAATTATCTAAAGGTGATATTAATCAAGAATTAGAGAAAATTTATACTTATTTTATAAGACTTAAAGAAAGAAGAAAAAGTCAAGCAGCATTCACTTCAGGTGGAGAGCAACAAATGATAGCAGTTGCAAGAGCCATGATGGCTAAACCAAAAATGTTATTATTGGATGAGCCAACAATGGGTCTAGCACCTCAGTTAGTTGCTGAGATTTTTAATATTGTAAAAGAATTAAACACAAAAGAGGGTGTTAGTATTTTACTTGCTGAGCAAAACACTAACGTTGCACTAAAAAATTCAGATTATGGCTATATCATTGAGACAGGTAGAGTTATGCTAGACGGAACTGCACAAAGTTTATTAAATGACGATAAAGTGAAAGAATTATATTTAGGAATTTCAAAGAAAGGGAGAAAAAATTTTCGAGATGTTCTTAAAGAAGAAAGTTTAACAAAAAGAAGTAATTAAAGATGGAATACGAAAGAAAATTTAAGATAGGAAAACCAATATTAGAGGTAAATAATATATCTCTCTCTTTTGGTGGTGTTAAGGCAATAACAGATACTTCTTTTAATGTACTTGAGCACGAAGTAAGAGCAATAATTGGACCTAATGGAGCTGGAAAAAGCTCAATGTTAAACTGTATTAATGGAATTTATAAGCCTCAACAAGGAACCGTTTCTTTTAAAGGAAAACAAATACCTGATATTACTCCAAATATTATGGCACAAATGGGTTTATCTAGAACTTTCCAAAACTTAGCTCTTTTTAAAAGAATGTCAGTTTTAGACAATATTTTAGTTGGCAGAAAACTTCATACAAAAACAAATTTTCTTGAGGTCGCTTTACAACTTCCTAAAGTAAAAAAAGAAGAAAAATTAAACAGGGATAGATCAGAGGAAATAATTAGTTTTTTAGAGATTGAAGATATTAAAGACACACCAGTTGGAAAACTTCCTTATGGATTACAAAAGAAAGTTGAGTTAGGTCGAGCTCTTGCAACAGACTCTACAATAATTTTATTAGATGAGCCTATGGCTGGTATGAATGTTGAGGAAAAAAGAGACATGTGTAGATTTATTTTAAAAGTAAATGATGAACTAGGTACAACTATGGTGCTTATTGAGCACGATATGGGAGTTGTTATGGATATATCAGACAGAGTGGTTGTACTTGATTATGGTAAAGTTATTGGTGATGGCACACCTGATGAAGTTAGATCAAATCAAAAAGTAATAGACGCTTATTTAGGAGTAGAACACTAGGATAAACATATGGTTGATGAATTATTATTTTTCATGGAAGTTTTAGTTGGTGGTTTACTTGCTGGTACGATGTACTCTCTAGTCGCTTTAGGATTCGTTCTAATTTTTAAAGCCTCAGCAACGTTTAACTTCTCACAAGGGGCTATGGTTTTCTTCTCAGTGCTTGCCTTTTGTGGTTTCATGCAAGATTTTAATATACCTTTTGTGCTTGCATTTATTTTGGCTGCTCTTTTAATGGTAGTGGTTGGTTTATGTACTGAAAGATTAGTTTTAAGACCTCTGATGAATGCTAGCGAAGACACAGTACTAATGGCTACAATTGGTCTAGGGTATGTTTTAGAAGGACTTGCTCAAGCAGCATGGGGAGTAGAAGTAAGAAGACTAGATTTAGGTATTGGAGATTTTCCAGTACCGTGGATCGCTGATAATTTAAAACTATTTATTAGTGCGCTTGATATTTTTGCAGGATTAGTGGCAGCTTTAATGATTATTGGTTTATTCCTTTTATTCAAATATACAAAAATTGGTCTCGGTTTGAGAGCTGTAGCAGATGATGCGGGTGCTGCTAGTTCAATAGGTATACCTTTAAAACATATAATGTTATTAGTTTGGTCAGCTGCAGGAGTTGTAGCTTTAGTCGCTGGGTGTATGTGGGGTGCAAGAGCCGGTGTTCAATTTGCTCTAGTTGATTTAGCATTAAAAGCTTTACCAGTCTTAATTATAGGTGGTTTCTCGTCTATTCCAGGTGCAATTGTAGGTGGCTTAATTATTGGTGCAACAGAAAAAGTATTAGAAGTTTATATTGGACCATTTTTTGGAGGAGCAATTGAGGGATGGGCTCCTTACGTATTAGCAATATTCTTTTTATTATATAGACCAGAAGGTTTATTTGGAGAAAAAATCATTAGGAGAGTTTAATTTATGAAACCAGTTTTTATGACTTACACAAAAAAAGACCTAATTAACTTAGCTGTTTGTATGGTTCTAAGTGTATTAGTAATACCAACATTTATTACAACAGAATATTGGTACACCTCCATATTAATTCCTTGGCTTTGCTTAGCCTTAGCTACAATTGGACAACAAGTTGTTATGGGTTATACGGGACAATTAGCTTTAGGAGCAGCTGGCTTTATGGCTGCTGGTGCTTTTGCAATGTTTAACCTTATTTTGCGAGTGCCTGACCTTGGTTTCGTAGGGTCACTAATAGTGTCAGGTTTGATTGCAGCAGCTTTTGGAATTTTGTTTGGTCTACCGAGTTTAAAAGTAAGGGGAATTTATCTGATGGTGGCAACTCTAGCCTCACAGTTTTTTATCATATGGATGATAGATAAATTTGGTTGGTTTAAAAACTACGATTCATCAGGAATTATTACTGCCCAAGACATAGTTATCTTAGGAAAACCATTTACAACTCCATTAGCGATGTATTTTGTTTGTTTAGCTGTTACAACAGTTTTAACTTTATTGGCTATGAACATGGCAAGAGGAAGCACAGGCAGGAATTGGATGGCAGTTAGAGATATGGATATCGCAGCAGAGTCTATGGGAGTTTCATTGTTAAAAACCAAAGTCCAGGCATTTGCTATCAGTGCGTTTTATTGTGGAGTAGCTGGTGCTCTTTTTGCATTTTGTTATCTTAAATCTCTTGAGCCAGTCGCTTTTGATATTAAATTATCTTTTAAAATATTATTTATGTGTATCTTAGGTGGACTTGGCACAATAAATGGTGCTTTTATTGGAGCAGCTTTTATCTTACTTTTTCCAGTTCTTTTGAATGCTGTAGGAAACAATGTATTTCACGGAGCTATTGATGCTACAATTATTTCATCAATTGAACAGGTAATATTTGGTGGTTTAATGATTATATTTATGATTTACGAACCTTTAGGGATGGCCAAGTTATGGGAAAATATAAAACAAAAAATGAGTTTGAAGTTCCAATCCTCGAATGTCAAAGATTTGAAATCTTCTTTAAGTAAAAAATCTTAATTAGTGGATAAAAAAAAATTAATCATCGCACTTTTAATAGGTATTATAATTGGATTTCTAGTAGAAAATAACTTCTTAGTTTTTTAAAAAAATTAAATTTTTTTGTTATGTATGATTGTTTTTAACAAGTGATACATCAAAGGAATTCTTTTTTTATCAATTTTTCTTAAGATATATGGAGCGATTTCTCTAGCCAGTTGCTCGCCCTCTACAGTATCTTTAGGCATAAACCTTTTTTTTGCTGCTGCAAATGTAAAACCTTTACCAAGAAAGTCTCCCATTTTACTGTTTCTTCCACCAATAGCACTTACGTACAAATCACCAATACCTGCAAGTCCTAATATTGTTGACACGTCTCCTTTAAAATATTTGATCAAATATTTCATCTCATTGACGCTTTTTTGAAATAAATCTGATTTAGCGTTTAAATTTTGACCTGAACCAATGATCATAGCGTATATATTCTTAATTGCTGAACAGATTTCAATACCAATAATATCTTTTGAAAATTCAATTAAATAATACTTAGTGGATATAAGTTTTCCAATCCATTTGGCTATTTTTATATTTTTATTAGCAACAACTACACTTGTCTTATTTTTATTTGCTAATTCTTTAGCTAAACAAGGTCCTTTTAATACTGATACATTTGCTGCGCGATAATTGTTTTTTAATAAAGTTGAAATTGTTAAAATTTTTTTTTTTTTTTTATCAAACTTTAATCCTTTAGTAAGAACCAACAAAGGGGTTTTAATGTTTAAATCTTTTAATTCTTTTCCAATAAAATCTATACCTGCAAGACTTAGGGCAATTACTATTAAGTCAAATCTTTTCTTGAATATTTCTTTTGAATAATTCATGAATTTTAATTTTTTTGACAGATTAATTTTTAAAGAGGGATGGAACTTTTTCTTTGAGTTTAGATTTTTAATAAAAATTTTATTATACGGCTCTGTGATAGTAACAAGATTATTGTTTTCTAAACAGGGAATTGAGAACGCAGAGCCCATAGCTCCACCACCAATAATTAATATTTTACCCATATAATTTTAATAAATTTTAAGGTTATAAAAATTTCAACTAATACTCGAATGAAGCTTAACATATAATTTCTAAATATAAAATTACTTATAATTTATATTAATATAGGTTTATTTATAGTTTGAATATAAAAAAAATTATCGTTAATGATAATTTAACTTTAGCTTAAAAATTTAAAATGCAAAATAGTAAATTTAAATACTCTAAATTTTTGTTAAATAAAAATTATAATTTTAATAGAAACTATGTTTTAAAATATTTACCATCAAAATTTTTAATTGATGCTTATAAAAGTATATCAAAATGGAAAGGCTATCGTCCTACCCCACTGTTAAATTTAAATAAATTAAATCAAAATTTAAAGCTTAATAATATATTTTACAAGGACGAGTCAAAAAGATTTAATTTAAAATCTTTCAAGGCTTTAGGGGGTGCATATGCCGTGGAAAAAATCTCAAAAAAAAAAAATAAAATTACTGTCTCATCAGCAACAGCTGGAAATCATGGAAGATCTGTGGCCTGGGGGGCAAAAAAATTAAAATTGAAATGTAAAATTTTTGTCAGTCAACATGTAAGTAAAACAAGGGTAATTGAGATAGAAAAATTTGGTGCTGAGGTGATAAGAGTTAAAGGAAATTATGAAGACTCTTTAAGAAAATGTCAGATATTATCAAAAAAAAATAATTGGAGTATCATACAAGATGTTTCAACAAAAAATTATAAATATGTCCCCCAACTTACTATGGCAGGTTATTCTATTTTAATTAAGGAAATCTCTAATCAAACAAATCAATATATCACTCATATATTTCTTCAAGCAGGTGTAGGAGGATTAGCTGCTGGTTTAGTGGCTGGAGTAGCAAAATACTTTAAGAGAATTCCTAAAATTATAGTGGTAGAGCCAGATAGAGCGGATTGTGTGCTCCAAAGTTTAAAAAGTAAAAAATTAAAAAAGATAAAAATTAAAAAAGAAAGTGTTATGGGCGGAATGTCATGCAATGAGATGTCCCTTGTACCATGGCAGATATTAAAAAAAGCAACTAATTGTTGTGTTTCGGTTCCTGATAATAATGTAGCAAGAACAGTAGCTAAATTAAGAGATAAAAAATTTAGCAAAGCTTCGATAATTGGTGGTGAGTGTGCCACACCTGGAATTATCGCTTTAATTGGAATATGCAACGACAAAAAAACTAGGAAATTGATCAATCTTAATCAAAATTCAAATGTATTGGTAATAGGATGCGAAGGAAATGCAGATGTCAAACTTTACAAACAACTGCTATCTAAGGGAAGAAAATAAATTTATATGACAAAAAACGCAATTACGTGGATAAGAGAGGACTTTAGAATTGAAAATAACCCTGCTCTATCTTATGCAACTCAAAATCATGAGAATGTACTCGCCCTCTACATTTATAACAAAAATGATTTTGATAACAAAAGAGAGGCACAAAAATGGTGGCTTTCAAAATCTCTTGAAACATTTAAATCTGAATTATCTAAATACAAAATAAATCTTGAGATACTAGCAGGAGATGAACTTGACGTATTTTCAAAAATTAAAAAAAGAGACAATTTTTCAATATATTGGAATAAAATTTACGAGCCTGACGTAATTGCAAAAGGAAAAAAAATTAGAGACACTTTCCTTAAAAATGAAATTCAATTTAAATATTTTAAAGGGAATATTTTAAATGAATTTCAAGAAGTAACTAAGAACGACGGGACACCTTTTAAAGTATTTACTCCTTTCTGGAGAAATGCGGAACAAAAATATTTAGGTCTACCGCCAAGTAAAAATTATATTGTTAAGAAAAAAAATAAAATGATTTCCTTTTTTAAGAAGTGCATTGAGCCCCAAAATATTTTACCAAAAGTAAACTGGTATAAAAAATTTGAGGATTATTGGAAAGTTTCAGAAAATGACTCAAAAAAAATCCTAAACAACCTAATCGATAATAAAATTAAAGAATACGGGGTTGCTAGAGACTACCCTTCTATTGAGGGTACTTCTCGATTATCTCCTTACATAAAACATGGACAAATACATGTAAGCACTATTTGGAAAAAATGTAATGATACTAAATCTAAAGGTATTGGTTATAGAAAGTATATTAATGAATTAGGTTGGCGCGAGTTCTCCCACAGCTTGATTAATTATTTTCCTGAATTCCTAAAAGGTAATTACAGAAAAGAATTTGATAAATTCCCTTGGGTAAAAAATGAAAAGTTTTTACAGGCTTGGAAATCGGGAATGACTGGTTATCCAATTGTTGATGCTGGAATGAGGGAATTATATGAAACAGGTTGGATGCATAACAGAATAAGGATGGTAGTTGGTTCCTTTTTAGTTAAACATCTCAGAATTAATTGGACCGAGGGTGAAAGACATTTTAGAAATTGTTTACTCGATTTTAATAAAGCTAATAATGTAGCTCAGTGGCAATGGGTTGCAGGTTGCGGAGCGGATGCAGCTCCTTATTTCAGAATTTTTAATCCTATTCTTCAAGGAGAAAAATTTGATAAAGAGGGAAAATACGTAAAAAAATGGGTACCAGAATTAAACAAAGTTCCACAAAAATTTATTCATAAACCCTGGGAAATGGAAGTGAAGTATCAACAAGCAATAAATACAGTCATAGGAAAAGATTATCCAAATCCAATAGTAATACATGAAGAGGCTAGAGCATCAGCATTAAAAGCTTTTCAGAGTTTAAAAAAAAATTAAACTTCTCCTAAAAAATGATGAATTATTGTTCTATTCTGTGGGTTTAATCTATGCTCAAACAAATATATACCTTGCCAGGTTCCAAGTAGTAACACTCCATTTTCAACACTAAGTGAAATTTGATTATTTGTTAAACTGGATTTTATGTGTGCAGGCATATCGTCTTTTCCTTCAGTTGTATGTACATATAACTTATTATCCATCGGCGCCAGTTTGTTAAAATAATTTATTAAGTCGGTTTGAACATCTGGATCCGCATTTTCTTGAATGATTAAAGAAGCACTAGTGTGCTGAATACTTAAATTAAGAATACCATTTTTAAACTTATTTGTTTTTATCCAATTGATTGTTTGATCAGTAAACTCATATAACTTTTGTCCATCAGTGTTGATTTTAAAGTTGTTGAATTTTTGTATCATAAATTAAAGTTAGAAGATGTTAATTCATAAAGACGACTAATTGTACGTTTGAATGGTTCTTTTAATGATTTTGAAGAATTGAATTGATCTAATTTCTTTTCAGCCGAAACAGCAATCGGTATTTTCTTATCATAAACTATGTCAATTAAAGTTATAAACCGGTGTTGTTGATTAGAATTAACATCATCAAACTGTGGTATTTTGTCAATAAATATAAATTCTGAAACTTTGATTATTTCTAAATAGTCTTCAGCACCTAAGTTTTGATCACATAATTCATTAAAAGTAAATCTTACTATACCTTCATAGAATTCTTTAATCTGGAAATCTCTTCCTTTAATATTAAGTATCTTATTAGTCTTTTTTTTACCTTTTGAAATTATCCTAAAATATTTGTTCATTTTAAAATTAGTTTCTTCATTTAAAGGAAAAAAGTATCTATCACTTTGATTATCTTTTGATTTTCTATAGTCATCCTCAATTATAAGTTCATGTTCTATTGTCCTTTTTTTCATAATTTCAATAAATGGCTTGAATTGATCACGTTGAAGACCATCTTTATATAATTCAGATATTTTTATATTAGAAGTAATAAGAACGTTTATATTTTCATTAAATATCTTATTAAATAATTTACCTAATATCATAGCATCTACTATATTGGTCACTTGAAACTCATCAAAATAAATAAGAGAAACCTTGGCTTTGAGATTTTTCACAAATAACTCAATTATATTTTCATCTTCTTTATTTTTATTTTCATGAACAAAATCATGAAAACTTAACATAAATTCATTAAAATGAAGTCTTAATTTTTTTTGAGAAATAAGATTATAAAAAAAATCTAAGATCATTGTTTTCCCAACACCAACACCTCCTCGAAGATAAAAACCTCTCTTTATCTCCTTTTTTTTAAAAATATTAAATATAGATAATGCAAAATTACTTTCATAGAAATCTTGAAGCTTCTTAATTGTGAGAATTTGATTTTGATTAAGATTTAAGTTTTTTGAATTACAAAATAATCTAAATTTTTCTTCAAGATTTTTTTGCATCAATCCTTTTTAATTTTAAAATCAATACCATATTCAGACCTTGGGCCTTTCCTTAGCCCAAAAGGGCCAGCAATAAAAATTGTTAATGGTCTTGTTCCAGGTTTGAGATCAACTCTATGTAAATTATTTGCTGACCTGAAACCAATATAGCCTGGTGGTCGCCAATATTTTCCTGAGCTTAAGGTTTCCCAATAACCGCCTCTAATCACTATTGTCATATAAGGAAAAGGGTGGTTATGGACTCCTTCACCATGATCATCGGTCAACATTTCGTGAATTAAAATATTAAATGGGAACCATTTTGGTCTATGCCTGAAAATTAAATAATATCTATTCATCCAAGGTTTAGCTAAATCGAATCTTGGATGTGATGGTCCTCTATCTAAAACAACTTTTTTTCTTCCTAACTTATCTAGTAATTTTAAAAACATTAATTTAATTTAATTATAGCATTGTCCTTAACTAAATATAAATTTTTATTTAAAATATGAGGGCGTGAAATTTTGTCATTGTCAATTTTAAGAGTTGAAATTGTTTTACCAGATTTTATATCAATCACTAATAATCTTCCTATATTTGTTGACAAATATATATTTTTTAATCCAACAATAAATCCAGTAGGAAAGATCTCTTTACGTTTTTTTGGATTAAAATTTTCAAATACGTCAGTAACTTTAATTATATTGCCTGTTATTTTATCAATTACAATTAAATAACCCTCTAATGAAACCGATATCAAAAAATTTTCGATTAGAGTGGGTCTCAAATTTGAATTTACAGTATTTTCCCAATTAAAATTTCCAGACTTTATATCGATCGAAAAAAATTGATTTTTATTATTTGAAAAAAACAAATTATTTTCATCTGCTATTATATCTGAGGTTTCAAGAGAAAAAGCTGACTCATAAATAACGTTACTTTGTGTGGGTAGTTGCCAAAGTAATTCACCATCATTCAAATTGACTGCACTTATATCTCCTAAAGAATTATTAAAGTAAACAACATTTCCAACAATCACCATTGATAACTTTTTTTGTGATCTGATAAGTGATGACTCTGTTTGGAAATTCCACAATTCTTCTCCATCTTTTATAGAGAAGCACCTTAAGGTATTTGTAAAATCAATTATAAAAAATCGATCTTTGTATATCTTTATCTGTGAATTAAATGGTGCAGGGTTATTTTTAGACCAAACTAAATCTCCGGTATCTAAATTTAAAATGTAATATTTAGTCAAATTATCTGCAACTACTAAAAATTTATCATTACTGGCAAATTGTAAAATTGGATCTAGTTTTTTTTCTGATTTTGAATAATAATTTTTTTTCCAAATTAATTTTGAATTTTTATTAAATTGTAGAATTGTACCCTTATCGTCAAAAAAAATTATATTTTCTTTATTAAAAGATATAACAGGTTCAAACTGATAAAAATTTTTAATCTTTGAAAACTTGTATTTCGAGGATTTTTTTAGTGATCCATCAAAATTAACCCTTCCATCATTATTTGTCAGTTCTTTTGATAACTTTGCTTTTTTAAGATTTGAGCTAAAATTTAAACTTATATTGGTATTTAATTCTTTACTTAAAGTTTTTTCATCACTAAAAATTTTTTCAAATTTTTTTTCTTCAACTTTAGTTATTGCCTCTGAAGTCCAAAACTTAGAGTTTTTATTAAAAGAACAACTAGAGAATAAAATAGCAACTAAAAATAAATTTAGAATTTTATTCACTTAAATCTCTATTAAGTCTTTTTCGAGACTCTAATTTAATTTCTTGATTAGCTTCATTTAAGTTTATTATTTGAGTAAAAAATTCTCTTGATTTTTGCATCTCATTTTTTGAATAAAAATATTCAGCCATTAAATATAATGCATGAGATTTCCAAATACTCTCTGACCTAATTATAGGGTTTAGAATATTCAAGAGATCAGCTTCAGTGCTATCATCTGCATTGTAAAGAGCTTTTTTATAAATATTTAAATTCCTAATTTCGTCATCTAGTGAGATTTCATCTATAATAACATCGAACAACTCATTTATTTTATTTTTTTCATCAATCAATTTATTATCTATTATAAAATATAGAGATAATGGCGAATAAGATGAGTCTTTTTTATTGATTAATTTAATTAAATCCTGAACTGTTTTTTCCTTATTATTTTCCGAGTAATCAATAATTATTGAATTGAAGTCATCCGATATATTAATTTTTTGTTTATTTTTGTACTCACCTAAAGAAAAATAACCAACTAAAAATACAGTGATAGTAATTATCGCTAAAATTAATTTTTTTTTATTCTTTATAAAAAAATTTTTTATCTTTTCATTTCTTGTGTTAGCATTGATTATTGATATATCTTCATCCATACTTAAATCATATTTCTCAAAACGTACTGAAGTATTCCACCATTCTTATAGTACTCTAGCTCATTTTTAGTATCGATTCTGCACAAAGTTTCAATTATTTTTACATCACCTGACAAATATTTTATCTCTACTTTTACTTTATCTGACGGATTAATACCTTTTTCGATATCTACTATACTTATCAATTCTGAACCTATTAAATTTAAATTTTTCCTATTCATATTATCAATAAATTGTAGTGGCAATATTCCCATTCCTATTAAATTAGACCTATGTATTCTCTCAAAACTCTCAGTTATTACTACCTTTACTCCCAATAATTTTGTACCTTTTGCAGCCCAATCACGAGAAGAACCTGTTCCATATTCTTTTCCACCAATTATCACTAAATCAGTCCCTCTTTTTTTATACTCTACAACCGCATCATAAACAGACATTACTTTTTCTTCGGGATATAATTTTGTAAAACCGCCTTCAGTTCCAGGTGCCATTTCGTTTTTAATTCTTATATTTGCAAAAGTTCCCCTCATCATAACTTCATGGTTTCCACGTCTTGAACCATATGAGTTATAGTCTTTTGGTAGAATTTGATAATTCATAAAATATTCACCTGTAGGACTGTTCTTTTGAATGTTTCCTGCTGGAGAAATATGGTCAGTAGTAACCATATCACCTAAAATTAGTAAAGGTCTCGCATTTTTAATTTCTTTAAAACCTTCAGGTTCATCAGTGAGATTATCAAAAAATGGTGGTTTTTTTACGTAAGTAGAATTTTCATCCCAATTATAAATACTACTTTTTTCTGTTTTAATTTCCTGCCATTGTTTTGGTCCTTCAGAAACATTCGAATATCTTTTAACAAACATATCTGCGTTAAGTGAGTTTTTTAAAGTTTCTTCTATTTCTTTATTTGAGGGCCAAATATCTTTTAAAAAAACATCTTTACCATTTTTATCTTGTCCAAATGAGTCATTAAATAAATCAAATTCCATATGACCTGCAAGTGCGTAAGCTACTACTAGTGGAGGGGATGCCAGATAATTTGCTTTAACATGGGGTGAAATCCTACCTTCGAAGTTTCTGTTACCTGATAAAACTGAAACAGCATATAAGTTTTCTTTTTGTATACCCTCAACAATGTTTTCGGCTAATGGACCTGAATTACCAATGCAAGTTGTGCAGCCATAACCAACCAAATTAAATCCTAATTGATCTAAATAAGTATTCAAACCAGCTTTTTCCAAATAATCGGTTACCACTTTAGATCCAGGAGCTAAAGATGTTTTGACCCATGGTTTTACATTCAACCCTAACTCAACTGCTTTTTTTGCAAGCAATCCTGCTCCTATTAAAACATTTGGATTTGAAGTGTTAGTACAGGATGTGATTGCTGCTATTAAAATTGAGCCATCTTTAATCTCGTAATCTGTATCTTTAACCCTAAAAATTTTATAATCTTCTCTATTTGTAGCTTCCTTAAATACTTTTCTAAAATTACTAGATGCATCTGATAAAAGAACTTTGTCTTGTGGTCTCTTGGGTCCTGAAATTGTTGGAACTACGGTTGACATATCTAAAGAAATCTTATCACTGAATTCAATCTCATCACTTGCCCAAAGACCTTGCTCTTTTGCGTATTTTTCAACTATTTCGACAGTTTCTTTGTCTCTTCCAGAAAATTCTAAATATTTTAATGTTTCTCCATCTATAGGGAAAAAACCACAAGTGGCCCCATATTCAGGAGCCATATTGGCAATTGTTGCTCTGTCTGCTAATGTAAGATTTTTTAATCCTTCGCCGTAAAATTCTACAAACTTTCCGACAACACCTTTATCTCTCAACATTTTAACTACAGTAAGAACTAAATCTGTAGCTGTTGTACCTTCGGGCATTTTTTTTGTAAATTCAAATCCTATAACCTCAGGGATTAACATTGAAATTGGTTGTCCTAACATGCCAGCTTCGGCTTCTATTCCACCAACTCCCCAACCTAGAACTGATAAACCGTTTACCATTGTTGTATGACTATCGGTTCCAACAAGTGTATCAGGGAATAGATATTCTTCTCCTTTATATTTCTCTGACCAAACTACTTTTGATAAATATTCTAAATTGACCTGGTGACAAATTCCAGTTCCTGGAGGAACTATCCTAAAATTATCAAATGCACTTTGACCCCATTTTAAAAAAGAATATCTCTCCCCATTTCTCTTGAATTCAATATCCACATTTTTCTCAAAAGAATCTTTTTTAGCGGATTGATCAACTTGAACTGAATGATCGATAACTAAGTCGACAGCCGACAAAGGATTAATAGTGTTTGGATCTTTATTTTTTTCTTTTACGGCCTCTCTCATTGCAGCTAAATCAGCCACAGCTGGGATTCCTGTATAGTCCTGAAGTAAAACTCTCGCTGGTCTATAAGCTATCTCCGTTTTAGAACTTTTTGTGTGAAGCCAAGATTTAATTGCTTCGATTTGATTTCTATTTACTGATAGATCGTCCTCATATCTCAAAAGGTTTTCCAACAAAACTTTAAGTGACTTTGGTAATTTTGATATACCATCTAATCCATTTGCCTCTGCTTTTGATAAAGAATAAATTTTAAAATCTTTTCCATTCACCTTTAGATTTGATAAAGATTTGTAAGAGTTTTTATTTCCTGGTTTCATGCTTTATATATAAAATGTAATTATGCTCAAAAGAAGAAGCCCTGACATAACATAATTAAAATATTTAATAAATTTCTCATTTGTCGCAAATTTCCTAAGGTATTTACCCACCAAAGTCCAAAAAGTGATACTTGATAAGGACACGAGAAAAGCAAACAAGACAACTTGAGTCGCGTAATTTAAATAATTTTCTCCATATTCAACATATGTGGATACTATGATTATTCCTATCAAAACACCCTTTGGATTTAAAAATTGAAATATAAAAGTATTTAAAAAAGATATCGGATTTTGATCTTTTTTTTCTGCAGAAGATTTTGAAAAACTAATTTTGTAAGCTAAATAAATTAAAAACAAACTTCCCAAATATTTTAATATAGTTTGAATGATTGGAAATAATTTAAAAATATTAACTAAACCAATAGTTAATGCTAATACAACAGAAGTAAATCCAAGAGTGACACCAAATATATGTGGAATTGTTTTTTTAATTCCAAAATTAAAACCTGAATATGATGCAACTATATTATTTGGGCCAGGCGTATATGCGGCTACTATCCAAAATAATGCCATAGATAAAAATTCTGGATGCATATTTAAGCTATAGGCAAACCATTCTCTGATTTTTGAGATGGGTGGACTAATGTAACTTTACCCTCAGGATCAATAGAGCCTAAAAGTAAAAACTGCGATTTTACACCAGCTATATTTTTTTCTGGAAAGTTACAAACACCAATAACTTGTTTACCAACTAAGTTTTGCTCATTATAGAAATGTGTTATTTGAGCTGATGAGGTCTTAACACCAATTTCTTTACCAAAGTCAACTTCAACAATTAAAGATGGTTTTCTAGCTTTTTCATTTTTTTTTACTGTTAATACAGTTCCAAGTCTAATATCTATTTTTTCAAATTGATCGTAGGTTATTTGTGGTTTCATAATAATAATGTATAATTGATTTAATTATGGGTATTGATAACAATTTATACGAAAAATCAATAAAGATATTGACTGATCTAATATCTTTTCAAACTATTTCTGGAAGTGATAATACTAAATTAATAAATTATTGTGAAAAAATCCTAAATAATCTTGGGATAGAAACATTCAAAGTTTTTGATGATGAGAAAAAACGAGTTAATTTATTTGGAACTTTAAAGGCAAAAAAAACAAACGGAAAAAAACCGATTATATTATCTGGTCATACTGATGTAGTTCCAGTTTCAAAAGGATGGTCAACAGATCCTTTTAAGGCAACAATAAAAGATAAAAAATTATACGGCAGAGGATCTTGTGATATGAAAGGATTTATTGCATGCACTCTTGCCTATGCCCCAATACTTACTCAAAATAATTTAGACCGTGATTTTCATTTTTGCTTTACTTTTGATGAAGAGACGGCATGTATAGGTGCACCACTTTTGATTAAAGAAATGAAAAAAAGAAATATTAAAAATGGCATATGCATAGTTGGTGAGCCAACCAAAATGAAAATTATTGATGCTCATAAAGGTATGAATGAGTATACTACGTACTTTGGAGGTCTTGCTGGACACAGTTCAAAGCCTCACGAGGGTGTTAATGCAATCGAATATGCATCAAGATATATTAATAAACTATTAGATATTAGAAAGGAGTTAATTAAACGTGCTCCAAAAAATTGCATATTTGATCCTCCACACTCTACTTTATCTGTAGGAGGTATATCAGGCGGTATTGCACACAATGTAATTGCTGATAAATGTCAAGTTGAATGGGAAACTAGACCAGTCAATAAATCAGATGGTGATTTTGTAACTCAAGAAATTGAAAAATTTGCAAATAATGAACTTTTAAATGATATGAAAAAAGTTTTCCCAAAATCTTATATTAAAAAAGAGATTATTGGAGAAGTTATTGGTTTTGAAAAAATAGATACATCTGAAGCATGCGAATTTGTTGCCTCGATCACGGGTGATAACTCAAGACAAGTTGTATCTTTTGGTACCGAGGCAGGGTTATTTCAAGAAGTAGGTATAAGCACAGTCGTATGTGGACCAGGTTCTATTGAACAAGCACATAAAATTGATGAATTTATTGAACTAGATGAATTAAAAAAATGTTTAAATTTTCTAGAAGGTATTAAAAACAGATCAATAAATTAATTCCAACCACCTACCGATTTAACCTCCAAAAATTCTTGAAGACCATGTTCACCTGCTTCTCTACCAATGCCTGAATGTTTAAATCCACCAAATGGAGTATCAATAGCAATTCCAGCACCATTTACATCAACCATTCCAGATCTTAATTTTTTTGCAACTCTTCTAGCTTTTTCTTGATCTTTAGTTTGAATATAATTTGTTAAACCATAAGGAGTGTCATTAGCTATTTTTATAGCTTCATCTTCAGTTTCAAACGGGATTACAGATAAAACAGGTCCAAAGATTTCAGTCCTAGCAATTTCCATTTTGTTATCTACATCAGCAAATACTGTTGGTTTTACAAAATATCCTTTTTCAAGACCAGCAGGTTTTCCTAGTCCTCCTGCTATTAGTTTAGCACCCTCATCAATACCTTTTTTAATTAAAGACTGTATCTTATTAAATTGTGTTTCCGAAACTACAGGACCGATATGTTCTCCCTCTTTATTAGGATCCCCGACCTGCATTTCTTCAGAAAATTTTTTTAATTTTTCAATTGCTTGGTTATAATTTGACTTTTCAATTAGCATTCTTGTTGGTGCATTACAGGATTGACCAGAATTTTTAAAACATCTTAAAGCTCCCCATTCAATAGCGCTTGGATCTGCATCTTTAAAAATAATATTGGCACCTTTGCCACCTAATTCTAAACTCACCCTTTTAAAGTCATTTGCAGCATTTTTTGAAATTAATGCCCCAGCTCTTGTAGAACCAGTAAAAGAAATCATGTCAATGTCAGGATGCCGAGTTAATGCTTCTCCCGTTGTAGAGCCGTCCCCGTTAATTAAATTAAAAACCCCTGGAGGAAAATTAGTTTCGTCAATTAATTCAGCTAAGACCATTGATGACAATGGTGCAAGTTCAGATGGTTTCAGAACCATTGTACATCCAGAAGCTATTGCAGGTATAACTTTCAAACAAACTTGATTCATTGGCCAATTCCAAGGTGTAATTAATGCACAAACTCCTTTGGGTTCATAAATTAGTCTTTGATTTGGTGCATGGTCACCTAAAGGTTTTTCAAATTCAAAATTTTTTAAATGTCTAATAAAAGATTTTATATGTGCCGCACCAGTGCCAGCTTGAAGTTTTGTTGCAAAATCCTTGGGAGCACCCATTTCTAGCGTGATTGCTTTTGCAATATCCGCCCACCTTTTTTTATAATTTTCGTATAGTTTTTCTAATAACTTTATTCTTTCTTCTTTCAAAGAGAAAGCCCAAGTCTCATAAGCTTTTTTAGCTGAGCTTACGGCACGATTAACATCATCTTTGTTGCCTAAAGTTATAACAGCACTATTTTCCTCTGTTGCAGGATTTATAACTTTAATCTCCTGTGTGCTTTGAGGCTCTTGCCATTTACCTTCAATATAAAAATTTTTTTTACTCTCCATAAAAATCTAAGCCTTGATTATTTTTTTGCAAATAAATTTGTTAATTCATATACTATAGTTGCAGCAGCAAGAGAAGTAACTTCAGCATGATCATATGCTGGAGAAACTTCAACCACATCTGCTGATATTAAATTTAATCCTGATAAACCTCTAAGAACATTGACCATTTCTCTTGATGTCATTCCAGCTATTTCTGGAGTACCTGTACCAGGGGCAAAAGCAGGATCCAATACATCAATATCTATAGATAAGTACAAAGGATTATTTCCTACCCTTTTTTTAATTCTTTCAGCTATTTTATCTGCGCCCTGTGTTTGGAATTCATCACAATGAATTATTTTAAACCCAAAACTTTCATCATTTTTTAAATCCTCTCTACTATATAATGGACCTCTTATACCTATATGCATAGAGGCATCATCTAAAAATAAGTTTTCCTCTCTCGCTCTTCTAAAGGGTGTACCATGGGTGTAAGGTGCACCAAAATATGTATCCCAAGTATCTAGATGAGCATCAAAATGAACTAGAGCTACTGGACTATTGTTAATTTTGTTAACAGCCTTTAACAATGGAAATGCAATTGTGTGGTCACCACCTAAACTTATAATGCCCCCAACTTTATTTAGTAATTCTTCAGCTCCTACTTCTATCTGTTTGATTGCTTCTTCAATATTAAAAGGATTACAAGTAATATCCCCAGCGTCAGCAACTTGTTGTACTTTAAAAGGTTCAACATCATAATTTGGATGATAATTTGTTCTTAAGTGTCGTGAGGCTTGTCTAATACTCTGAGGCCCAAATCTTGCGCCTGGTCTATAACTTGTGCCCGCGTCAAATGGGATACCAACAATTGCAACATCGCAACTTTCAACGTCTCTTAACTCAGGTAGTCTTGCAAAGGTTGAAGGACCAGCAAATCTGGGTACTTTTGTACCACTAACAGGTTGGATTGGATCTTTATTTCTTTTTTTTTTCACAGTAAAAATGTACCACATTCTTTTAAATTGGAATATCTTGAATAATGATAATTATTTATGATTATTGAATTCAATTACTAGAAGATTATTGAATTTAATTACTAGAATTTTTAATTAATCAAAGGTTTTCCAGTTGCAAGAGTATGTTTAATTCTATCTTGTGTTTGTTTAGTTTCAATTAATCTCATAAACGCATCAAGTTCCAACTTAAATAAATCATCCTCTGTTAGAGTTTTATCTTTGGTTGTATCACCACCACTTAATACATGAGCTAATTCTTTTGCTACAGTCAAACCATGATCTAATATAACTTTGTCATTATAAAGTTTTACTAAAATTTTATTCATATCATCAATAACTTCTTTACCAGGTAAATTAAATGTAAGCTCATTTGGTGCTTTAAAGTCCTTGTTTTCATTTAAGATTTTTTTCGATACTTCAAGCAAACTATTTCTATTCATAATTCTTTTATTTTCAGGCAATAAGTATTTCAAAGGTTCTGCCTCAACTGGAGACGTAGCTGTTCTACCATAGCCAATTATATCAAATACTTTCAAAGGTGCATATTTAGGATCTCTCTTAGCCTCTTCAGTATTTAACCATCTAGCCAGCATTTCTTTACATCCCCCTCCAGCTGGA
Source organism: uncultured Pelagibacteraceae bacterium (assembly GCA_902516425.1). Classification (GTDB taxonomy): domain Bacteria; phylum Pseudomonadota; class Alphaproteobacteria; order Pelagibacterales; family Pelagibacteraceae; genus Pelagibacter. The sequence continues at coordinate 10,284 of CABXYE010000002.1, read as the reverse complement.
ATTAGTCCAACAATAGTTTCTACTAATCCGATTACAATATTTGTGTGTGAGGCTACGAAATTACTTTGAACTAAAACTTCAAAACCTCCACCTAAAGTTAAACCTGATGGAGCAGATATAACTGGGTATTTAGAGTACTTTAGATGTTTGCAAGTTTCTTGAAAATATTTAATAAATTTTTCTATAGATTTAAAATCATCTTTATTTGCAAATTCCATAGTATAGGTCAAGTTCACACCAGCAGAAAATTGCATACTCTCATTAATTATTATTAAAGGTTTATCAGTTGCTTTCTTAAGTGCATCCATAGAATCATAATCGAGTGCATTGGCTTTAGTTGTAAACTCAACAATATTAAAATCATTAAATCTATAAATTGCAGCTGAACTATTACCATCAACACTTGAGGCAGTTTTCTTAATCTTTCCTAAAGTTTCAATTGATGTGTATTTTTGTCTTTCACCATAAAAATTTTCATCTTTAGAATTAGATAAATTTTCTAAAAAATTATTACCTTTGTATTCATCAACTTTATCAAAGAAATTTCTAACTCCAATTTCCTCTAACATCTCAAAAGGTCCCTTCGCCCAATTAAATCCAAGTCTCATTGCCTCATCTATGTCATTAAATTCTTTCGTAATCCCAGGAACTAGTGATGAAGCATATTTTATTATCTTTGATAATACTGACCAAGCATAATCTCCATACTTGTCTTTTCTATTAATTAGAGCTTTTAAGTCTACTTTGTCAGACTTCATATCTATTTTTTGAATTGTAGAATACTCTCCAGTTTCAAGATTTATAGCTTCCATAATTTTTCCACTATCGGTCTTCTTCATTCTGTAGAAGCCACCTTTGCCTTTTCTCCCTGTAAATCCAGTTTCAATCAACTTTTTTACTAAAGGAATTTCTTTGGCAACTTCACAGAACTCATCAGATTTTGGAAGTTCTTTGATAAAACTTTTTAAAACATCTGCCATTAAATCTATTCCAATCAAATCATATAATCCAAAAACTCCAGTTTTAGGTATGCCCATAGGTCTTCCAAAGATTGCATCCGCTTCCTCAACAGAAAGCTTCATTTTAAATGCTTCAGTCATTGCAATTTGCATTGCGTAAACACCTACTCTATTTCCCAAAAAACCAGGAGTATCATTACAAACAATCGCTCCTTTACCTAATTCAACTTCACAAAACTTTTTTAATTGATTAATCTTATTTAAATCATTGTCTTCATTCTTTACTATTTCAAGAAGACCCATATATCTAACTGGATTAAAAAAATGGGTAATACAAAAATCTTTTTTTTGATCTTTATTTAAATTTTGCGATAAAACTTTGATTGGGATTGAAGAGGTATTTGATGAAACTACTGCTCCATCTTTCCTACTTTTAAAAATTTTATCATAAATTTCGTGTTTTATATCAATTCTCTCTACCACTGCCTCAACAATCCAATCAGCATCTTTAACTACATTGAAATCATCAGATATATTTCCGACTTTAATATTATCAATTTTTATTTTATCAATTAATAAAGGCGGTCTTGATTTATAAATTCTTTCTTTAGCGTTTTGACTTGTCTCAGTTTTTAAATCTAAAAGTGTAACAGGGATATCAGCATTGCACAAATGGGCTGCTATACCACTACCCATCGTTCCCGAACCAATTACTACAACTTTTTTTATCTTCATATGTTTTGAAAAATTATAAATGATATTTTTATTGAGATTTAATTCCCCTTAACCTCTCACTTCTTCTTCTCAAAAGCTCCACTGTTGTCAACAATGCAATTGATAATAGAACTAAGCAGGTCGCCATTGATAAAATTACTGGACTTATTTCCTGTCTCAATCCTGCCCACATTTGTTTTGGTATAGTTATTTGTTCAACGCTACCTATAAAAAGAACAACTACAACCTCATCAAATGACGTTATGAATGCAAACAAAGCTCCAGAAATTACCCCAGGTAGGATTAATGGCATTATAACTTTAAAGAAAGTTCTTAATGTATCGGCGCCTAAACTTTGCGACGCTCTTATTAAATTTGTATCAAATCCAGTTAATGTGGCTGTTACTGTAATTACCACAAAAGGAGTTCCTAAAGCAGTATGTGCAAGAATTAAACCCGTGAATGTATGTGTTAAACCTAATTGCGAATAGAAAAAAAACATTCCCGCTGCAGTAATAATTAAAGGGACAATCATTGGTGATATCAAAATTGCCATAATCAAAGCTTTGAAAGGCATGTGAGGTCTACTTAATCCTAAAGCTGCAATAGTTCCTAGACTTGTTGCTAGAATTGTTGAAGCGATTCCAACGATAAAACTATTCCTGACACCAAGCATCCATTTATTAGTACAAACAGTTGTCACATCTACTCCACAAATGCCTAACATTTGCTTGTACCATTTTAGTGAATAAGCCTCAGGTTCAAACCTCATAAACTCTGGGGTGAATTCAAAAAAAGATGAAGAGCTAAAAGATAGAGGTAAAACAATAAATATTGGAGCGATCAAAAAGAAAAAAACTAAACCACAATAAGTCATAAATGAGTAGTAGCCTATTCTTTGACCTGTTGTTGCGTATTTAGGTAAATTCACGTTTTATCCAAGTTTAATATTTTCAATTCCAACTAATTTATTGTAAATCCAATAAAGCACGGTCATTATTACTAAAAGAATTCCTCCAAGAGCTGCTGAAAGACCCCAATTTAAAGTAGTTTTTAGATGATAACCTATCCAATTTCCTATCATTTGACCATCTTTACCACCTACCAATTCCGGAGTAATAAAATATCCAATTGCAATAACGAATACTAACATTCCGCCTGCACTAATGCCTGGAACTGAATTTGGCATATAAATTTTCCAAAATGCATGTAAGGGTGAAGCTCCTAAATTAAGTGCTGCTCTCATATAATTTGGTGAAATAGTTTTCATAACACTGTAAAGAGGCAAAACCATAAACGGTAGAAGAATTTGTGTCATTACTATTATAGTGCCTGTCTGATTGTACATTAATTGCCATCGATTTTCGTCTGCGATTAAACCAGATATAACCATAAAATTATTAAAAACTCCTTTTTGTTGCAAAATAACCATCCAAACAACTATTCTAACAAGTAGCGAGGTCCAAAAGGGCAATAAAACACATATCATCAACAAGTTACTGTATTTTAATGGTAGAGTAGCTAACAAGTATGAGATTGGATACCCCAACATCAAACAAAAGAATGTTACAAGAATACTCACTTTGAATGTTTTTATCCATGTCTTTGTATATATTCTTCTTTCCTCTGGCTGATCAATGATGTTTTTTTCAGAGTCATATTTTTTATCAAAAGAATTAAGATAATACTCATAAGTAGTTGGATCAACCATAACGCCAAGCGCAAGCCAATACTCTGGGTCCCCCCATTTTTTATCGACTTCAATCATTTTATCTTTAAAAGGACCATCATTTTCACTTATTTTTTTAAATTTTCTTTTTGATTTTTTAATCATGCTTTTCCAACCAGATTTAGCATAATTCATTCGAGTACTTGCCTTACCTATTTCAAATCCAGAAGCTTGCTTTACCTCGAGAAACATGGTGGCATAAATCTCTTCTGAAGGTAAGCCAACCCTATCCCATTTTTGATAAACCTTAAATGTCTTAGGAAATACGTTGTTTATATAGCTATCATCTGTGCTTCTCGTAAGCATGCTTCCTATTGGCATTACAAAAGTAAAAAAAATAAATAGTAATAATGGTGCTACTAATAATAGAGCTCTAATTTTATTCTTCCTCTCTGCTTTTTTTAAACTTTCTTTAAGTGGAATACCGTCAGTGGTTAAAATTCCAGAATTTGTTATTTCACTCATATTTAAGTAATTTAAAATAAAAAAAAGGCGAGATCAACATCTCGCCTTTTTAAATTGATGAAAAATAACTAATTAATTAGTTACCTTTCCACGCTCCAAATCTTTCACTAACTTCAGCTCCATTATCAGCCCACCACATTGGATCAGCGATAATTGCTTTTTTAATGATTTTTTTGCTAGTTGGTACGTGAGGTAATACATCTACACCGTTATGGAACCATGGCTCACCCTTTTGCACAACTTTAAGGGCAGATTTTCTCATAGGAGCATAAGTAATGTGTTTTGTTACACCAGCAAGAGACTCAGGAGATGAAGCATAAGCCACAAATTTTCTTGCTTCAGCCTCGTTTTTAGATCCTCTTGGAATTGCTAAATATTCTTGTTCAAGAACAGTAGCATCCCAGATGTAATCAAAATCTTTTCCATCCGTTAAAATGGCAGCTCCAATTCTTCCATTGTATGCTAATGCCATTACAGCTTCACCACTTGATATCATTTCCAAAGGTTTCGCACCAGCAGACCAAAAGATTACATGATCTTTAATTGTATCAAGTTTAGCAAATGCTCTATCGATACCCTCTTGAGTACTCATAACTTTATATACATCTTTTTTTTTTACACCATCAGCAACTAAAGCCATCTCGATTGTAGCATTAGCCCAAGTATGAATAGCTCTTTTTCCAGGGAACTTCTTAACATCAAAGAAATCTTTGATTGTTTTTGGTTTTTTTCCAGGAAACGCGCTTTTGCTATAAAATGCTGTGTATGCCCAAAAAATTTGAGGTGCAACACACTCAGATACAGGACCTGCGATCATATCATCTATGAACTCGCTTTGATCTAACTTGACGAATAAACCTTCGTCACATCCTGTAACTCCTTGGTCAGGTAGGATATCTACTACGTCCCAAGTTACATTGCCAGACTCAACTTGTGCCTTAACTTCTCCTAAACCACCGTTGTAGTTCTCAACGTTTACTTTCCCACTCCAATTGTTGATATAACCTTTTTGTTGTGCAGCAGTATAAGCTCCACCCCAAGATACAAAAGTAAGATCTGCATATGCAGAAGATACCACCGCTAAAGACAACAATGAAAAGAAAGCTATTTTTATTTTCTTAATCATATTTCTCCTCGTTTTTGTTAAACTTAAGTTTTTATAAAGATATTAAACCATATCTAACTGCTGACTACAAAACCTTTTTTTTTGAAATTGATTTATTTAATAAAGTTACCTTGCTTCTAATGCTCTAGAATCCTCAGTTTTCCATGACAGTTTTACTGAACTGCCTTCCGACAATTTTAGGCCTATGTGCGAATTTGGTACTTTAACAATAAATTGATCATTGCCACAAATTTCCAATCTTGTCCTTATATGGTCACCTAAATAAATTAATTCTTTTACTACTGCATCAAAATTATTATCAAACTTTTCCTTAGAATTTATGTAAACTCTTTCAGGTCTTAGTGATATTAAAGAATTATCTCCTACTTTATTAATATTTATTTTTAATGCATTAATATTTTCTCCTGTATCTGTTTCAACTACGCATGTTTCACCATTAATCGAAGTAACCTTTCCATTGAGCTGATTATTTTCTCCTATAAACTGAGCGACAAATGAGCTATTAGGTTTTTCGTATAAAACATCTGGCGATGATATTTGTTGAATTTTTCCCTCGTTAAATACTGCTATTCTATTGGACATTGTTAATGCCTCACTTTGATCATGTGTCACATAAACAACTGTGATGCCAATATTCTCATGAATATGTTTAATTTCATATTGCATTTGTTCTCTTAAATTTTTATCCAAAGCGCCCAATGGCTCATCCATTAGAACCAGTCTAGGTTCAAACACTAGGGCTCTAGCAAGAGCAACTCGCTGTTGTTGACCTCCTGACAATTGTAAAGGCATTCGATTACCAAACTCACCTAATTCAACCATGTCTAAAGCTGTTTTAACCTTTTTTTCTATTTCATTTGCTTCTACTTTTCTTACCTCTAGTGGAAACATTAAGTTTTCTTTTACGGTCATGTGAGGGAATAATGCATAATTTTGAAAAACCATTCCAATACCTCTTTTGTTAGGTGGAATGTTGCTTATAGGCTGACCTTCAAGATATATTTCTCCATTAGTTGGTGTTTCAAAACCAGCCAACATCATTAAACATGTTGTCTTACCTGACCCTGAAGGTCCTAGCATTGTTAAAAATTCACCTTTAGAAATATCAAGATTAAGGTTTTTAACTACGAGAACCTCACCATCATAACTTTTGTCAACTTTATCAAATTTCACAAATTCTTTGATACTCATAATTTTTTAATAGAATATTTCAATTTAAAACATTTGCATGAATTAATTTCAAGTCTTATTAATACTATTTTAACTCCTCGATTAGCTAAATATTATTGATCTAATTGAATAAAACGATTTCAAGGTAATAATAGTAAGTCTAAAATAAACTTAAAAGTTGATTTAATTGTTTTAAAATATTTTAAAAATAAGATAGTCAAATAATTTTAATTATCTATGATTAAACTAGATGAATAAAATAATTTTCGTAATAATCATAAATTTCTTTTTTTTAAATAATATTTTTGCTATGGAAAAGAATGTTGAATTAGATAGTCTTTTTGATCAACTCAAAACTAATGACCATAATAGTGCTTTATATATAGAAAAAAAAATTTGGAAAATTTGGTCCACTCATCCATCAAACGATAGAAAAGGTTTTAGATTAACAGATATGTTGGCACAAGGAGAACTTCTAATAATTAAGAAAGATTTTATAAAGGCAATTGAGATTTTTTCATTAATTATTTCAATAGATTCAAGTTGGGCTGAGGCATGGAATAAACGTGCAACAGCGTTTTATCTTTCTGGTAAATATGAAGATTCAATTAGAGACATAGAAAAAGTACTTCAACTCGAACCACGACACTATGGAGCATTATTGGGTTTTGGCTTAAATCAGATAGAACTAAAAAACTATAAAGCAGCCTTAAGAAGCTATCAAGAAGCACAAAAAATATATCCTACCATGAAGGCAGCAAAAAAAATGATACCAATAATAAAAAGATTAATTAGCGATCAAAAGATTTAATATGCTTTTAAAAGAACTTAAGATTTTTAAAAATATTTTTTTCTTATTTATTATTTTTTTATTAGTCTATTCTAAGGTTAATACAAATGAGTACATTTTTAAAAAATAACAAACTTAAATAGTCCATGACCAATGTCATTTATAAATGAAAAAGAGTTAATCATATCTGAGCAAGCTGGAAAATTAATGTTGGTTAATTGAGAGAAAATAAGTATTGAAATACAAAAGCTAATTTTTAATAAAAAGCTCTTTTGAAAAATTACAAAATAGCTCAGCTCCTTTATTTGTAACTCTTATTGCTTCGGAAGCTTCAACCCCCCAATCTCCAAATTGCATTACAGCAATCATATGAAAACAAATATTTGGTTCTAAAAGTGTCATATCTCCCTTATATATATTGAGTGTATGTTCTCCCCAGTCAGGAGGATAACCAATCCCAATTGAATAACCTGTTCTAGACTTTTTTTCTATTCCATATTTATCTAAAATTTTCCAAAAAGCTTGTGCAACATCATCAACTCTATTTCCTGGTTTTGTTGCATCTATTCCTGCTTGAAGTGCCTCTATTGTTTTTTTCATTGTATCAATTTTTAGTTGATCAGGCTTTCCTAACAAAACGGTTCGAGCCATCGGAGCATGATATCTTTTATAGACACCTGATAATTCAATAATTGTGGCCTCACCCTCAACAAATTTATCTTGCGTAGCAGTCAAATGTGACGCTGAAGTTCCTTCACCAGTAGGTAAAAGAGTAGCAATACTGGAGTATTCTCCACCATATTCTGAAGTTCCGCAAAAAAGTGCTTTTTGTATTTCACCAACAGCATCACATTGTCTGACTCCTGGTTTAATAACATCGAAAGCTTTCTTCATTCCAACTTCTGAAATCTTTGCAGCAGATTTCATATAACCTATTTCTGCATCAGATTTAACTAATCTTGTCCAATTAACTAATCTTTCAGAATCTTTTATTTTTGCATTGGGTAATCCTTGTTTTATTTTTTCATAGCAAAATGCTGTGAAATAATGGGCATCCATTTCCAATCCAATTGATAACTTATCCCATTTGTTATCTTTAATTATTTTTACTAAATAGTCGTAAGGATGTTTGGGCCATGTATGAATATAATGCTCATCGTAAACAATAATATTCTCTTTTTTAAGATAAGTTTTTATATAAGCGCCTCCAGCATCTTGTTCTCTAACAAAGCAAATTGGCTCATCAGCATTAGCGTGTATTATTACACATTGGGCATAATAAAAAGACCAAGCATCATAACCAGTCAAGTAGTTCATATTGTTTGTATCGTGAGAAATCAAAAGTTCTATACCTTTTTCTTTCATCATCTTTTTAACTTTAGAAAGTCTTTGTTGATATTCCTCTTTACTAAAAAGCATAACTATGTGTTAAACAATTCTCCATAACCTTCAACTTTGTTATTATAGTTTATCTGTTTAAGTGTATCCCATATTAATGTCTGATTACTTGATAAAACTATCTTTCCAATTTTCTTTTCTAAATCTTTAATAATTGACAATACTGGTAAAGCTGTGCATGAAACAAATAAAGCATCACTTTTTGAAACATCTTGCTTACATAAAACATCAAATAAATATTGTGGATCAACTTTACCTATATCTAAATCGGAAGCTATATCAAAATAAGATAATTCATGAATTTCCACTTTTTCATTTTTAAAATAATTAATGACTGATTGGTTAATTTCATCGGTATAAGGTGTAAATATTGACACCTTATTTATCTTAAGTAATTTAAGGGCATTAATTGCAGATGTAATTGGAGTTGTAACTTTTGTATTAGGTTTAGCTATATTTACTTTTTCAACAATTGATTGATAACCTGAAGCAATAGTTCCTGATGTACATCCATATGCCACACAATCTAATTCCTGATCTGGCAGGATATTTTTCGTAACTTCTGGAATATCGTCTGCCATTTTTTTTAATGTCTCATTTGTAAGCGGGTTATAACAATTTATTCTATTGCAATATAAATCTATATTCTTTCCATGGATTATATTATTAAAGTCTTTTTCAATCCTAAAATCACTTGCAAGAGTAATTAAACCTATTCTTAAATTTTTGTTTTTTAAAAATTTTGGCTCTATCTTATTCAGTTTCATTTTAAAAAAGAATGTTTAGCTTTTGGAAACTGTTTATTTAATACCTCTGATTTATATTTTTTTACCCCGATTTCAATTGTCTTGGTAATATCAACAAATTTTTTTACAAATTTTAATTTACTTTGACTTAAACCAATTAAATCATCAATTACTAAAACTTGACCATCACAATTAACTGAGGAACCAATTCCTATTGTTGGGATATTAATATGATTAGAAATTTTCTTTGATAAATTTGTTTCTACACATTCTAACACAATTGAAAAAACTCCAGCATTTTCTAAAAGTTTAGTATCATTTAATAACCTCTTACTTTCCCAAAGTTTCTTTCCTTTAAAGATAAATTTTTTATCTGTCTGAGGTAATATTCCAACATGCCCCATCACTGGTATTTTATTTTTTACCAATCTTTTGACCATGGGAATTATTTTTTTTCCTCCCTCTAATTTGACAGCATCACATTTCGTTTCTTTCATAACTAGCCTTGAATTCTTCAGGGCCTCACTTGGATTTCGATATGTATTATATGGCATATCAACGACCATTAATGATTTCTTGATACCAAGTCTGACACTTTTGGAGTGATTAATCATAGTTTCCAAAGTTACTTGTTTAGTGCTTTTAAAGTTATACAAAACTGATCCCAATGAATCTCCAACCAATACTAAATCACAATGTTTATCCAAAATGGAGGCAACATTTTTTGAGTATGCTGTTAGACAAATAATTTTTGATTTATTCTTTTTATTAAGAATTTTTTTTATCTTTTTATTCATTTACTCTAATTCAATTGTACTCGGTGGTTTTGAAGTTATGTCGTAAACTACTCTATTAATCCCTCTAATACTATTCACTATTTTATTTGAAATTTCTTGTATAAATGATTTTTTAAATTCATAAAAATCTGCAGTCATACCATCCTCAGAGGTTATTGCTCTAAGCAAACATAGATATTCATAAGTTCTATTATCACCCATTACTCCAACTGTTTTCACTGGAAGTAATGCAGCATAAGCTTGCCAAATTTTATGATATAAATTATTATCTCTCAAAGCTTGAATAAAATAGTGATCAGCTTCTTTTAAAATATTTATTTTATCTTTTGTAATAATTCCAGGCATTCTTATTGCTAGTCCAGGCCCAGGAAAAGGGTGTCGAGAAATAAT
>CABXYE010000001.1 GCA_902516425.1 uncultured Pelagibacteraceae bacterium | reverse complement strand
TTCATCAAGTGATGAGAATATTTTAATAATTAAAACATTTTTATATAAGTTAAAAAGACTGAAACAACTGAAATTAGATTTTGACAATAGCGATGATTTAGAAAAAACAATAAATTCTTTCAAGCCACCGATTTTTTGGAAAGACAAAATAGTATTAAAAGAACAGATAAAAATATGGAATTTAATTGATATTCAAGAATTAATTAAAAATGTTAATGAGACTGAATTCTTAATTAAAAAAAATCCCCAAATTTCAAGTCAGCTTTTAAATAATATGATACTAGAACAAATTAATACTCAGACTTGATTATCTCGATAATTTTATTTAATTGATCAAGTTCTTTGTAGTAAAAAGAAATAACACCCTTATTATTTTTAGAGTTTTTTATAGAAACCGATAATCCTATTTTATCGGAAATTGAATTCTCTAGTTCTTGGATATTTGGATCATGTTTTTTAGAGCTATTTTTGCCCGACTTTTTGAACATTTTAACCAGTTTTTCAGCTTGCCTTACTGAAAGATTTTTTTCAACAAACTTGTTTGCTAAGAACGTTGCATTGTCTAAACCTACTAAAATCTTAGCATGCCCAGCTGTGATTTTTTTTTGCTCTACAAAATCAAGAACTTCTTTAGGTAAATTAAGTAATCTTAATGAGTTAGAAATATAACTCCTACTTTTGCCGATAAATTTTGAAACCTTTTCTTGGTCATAGGAAAATTCATCAATCAATCTTTTATAACCTTGAGCCTCTTCCATGGGGTTTAAATCGTGTCTTTGAACATTTTCTACTATTGCAAATTCTAAAGATTTAAGATCGTCTGCATCTGTAACAACTACTGGTATTTCATTTAGTCCTGCTTTTTGAGCAGCTAACCATCTTCTTTCGCCGGCTATAATTTCATATTTAGAATTTTCTGTATTAGATTTTCTAACTATTATTGGCTGAATAACACCACGCTCTTTTATTGAATTAACTAAATCATTTAAGTTTTCTTCATCAAAATTTTTTCTTGGTTGATATTTATTAGGAACGATGTCGGCTAAACTTAAATTATTAGTTTTATTCTCAACTTTAGTTTCACCGATTAAGGATGATAATCCTCTACCAAGCCCTTTTTTTATTTTATTCATTACGCTGCGCTCCCAACTTTATTTTCTTGTGCCATAAACTCATCAGTAAAACTATAATAAGATTTACTTCCTGGACAATTCTTGTCATAAATCAATACTGGAATTCCGTGCGATGGTGCTTCGGATAATCTTACATTTCGAGGTATTACAGTTTGGTAAACTTTATCTTTGAAATAATCTCTCGCTTCTTGTTCAACCTGTGACGAAAGTTTATTTCTTCGGTCATACATAGTTAAAAGTATGCCTTGAATTTCTAATTCAGGATTTAAATTGGCTTTAATTCTTTCAATCGTCTTCATTAGCTGTGTAAGTCCCTCTAATGCAAAAAATTCCGTTTGGAGCGGCACAAGCAGAGAGTTAGATGATACCAAGGCCATTACAGTTAGAAGACTCAAAGAAGGAGGGCAATCTATGAGAATATAATCATATAATCCTCTAGAATCATTTAAATACGCGGTTAATTTAGCCTTAAGTATAAAGGCTCTATCACTGTCACCAGCCGTCTCAACCTCCAGTCCGGATAAATCTACATTGGATGATATTAAATCAAGATTTTGAACGTCTGTTTTTTTAATTACGTTTGAAATTGACATTGTGCCATTGAGAATCCCATAAATTGTCTGATCAGATTGAGAGGTGTTGGATAATCCTAATCCTGTGGTAGCATTTCCCTGGGGGTCTAGATCGATTACTAAAATTTTTTTACCAAGTTGAGATAACGCCGACGCTAAATTAATTACAGTTGTTGTTTTTCCAACTCCACCCTTTTGATTTATAATTGAAATTATTTTCATGAAATCTTTTTTTTAATTTTTTTGATGTTTAATATAAATGAGTCGTTACTCGTTAAACTTTTTTTTTCTTCATAATCCAAATCCCATTCTTGAAGTGTTTCATTTAGAATTTTTCTTCCACTACTTCCCATAAAAAAAATAATATTTTTATATTTTTTAAAATTTTCATTAACCAATTTTAAAATGACTGGCATTGGCTTAAACGCCCTGGACATAATTGTTCCTGTTTCAATATTTTTAAGTAAAGAAATATCTTTCTGAATTATTTCTGTATTTAAATTTAATTTTTTTGAAACTTCTCTCAGGAAAACACATTTGTGGTAGCTTTTTTCATAAAGGTTAACTTTCATGTTATTTTTGATTTTTTTCATCACTATAGCCACTATTAATCCAGGCATTCCACCCCCTGTACCTAAATCTGAGGTTGTATTGCAATTTAAATCAACAAAATCAATGATTTGCGCAGAATCTATAATATGACGCTCTCTTATTGCCTCTTTCTCATACATTTTTTTACTTATAATGTTAATTTTCTGATTTTTTTCCTGTATCATCGTAATTAAACTCTCAAGCTCATTACAAGTTTCACGTGAAACATTCAAATTGGAGATTTTGGAATAAGAATTTATAATTAGGTTATCCATCAAGCTATATGCTTAATAGACTTTCTTTTGACGTGTGACAACAAAATATATACGGCCGCAGGTGTTATTCCATCGATTCTTAAGGCCTGACCCATAGTTTTAGGCCGTATTTCTTTAAATTTAGCTTTAACTTCATTAGATAGACCTGAAAATTGATCATAATCAATATTATCTGGTATTGTTAAATTCTCATCTCGTTTAAAAGCTAAAATATCAGCCTTTTGTTTCTTTAAATATCCTCTATAATGAGAGTTAATCTCAATCTGCTCGTCAATTTCATTCCCATAATCAGGGATTTCAGGCCAAATATTTCTAATTTTTAACATATTAACACTTTTTTGAGTAAGAATTTCCTCAGCTGATCTAAAAACACCATCTTTCGAAATTTTTATTCCAAATTTATCTGCCTTGGAGGGTGAAATGTTTAAATTAGACATTTGAAGAGATATTTTACTTAATTTATTAAATTTGTCCTCAAAAAGTTTTTTTCGATTTTCTGCTATTAAACCAATTTTAATTCCTTTACTGGTAAGCCTTAAGTCTGCATTATCTGCTCTAAGACTTAGTCTATATTCTGCTCGAGATGTAAACATTCTATAAGGCTCAGCAACACCTTTGGTAACTAAGTCATCTATCATAACGCCAATGTAAGCATCTGATCTATCTAAAATAAAAGGTTCTAAATTTTTTAAAGATAGAGCAGCATTAATTCCCGCTATAAGGCCTTGAGCAGCTGCTTCTTCATAACCTGTAGTTCCATTTATTTGACCAGCAAGATAAAGATTTTTTATTTTTTTTGTCTCCAATGTTAAAAAGAGCTCTCTCGGATCAATATAATCATATTCAATAGCATATCCTGGTCTAATTACTTTTACATTCTCTAAACCATTGATATTGTTGAGTATTTCATATTGCACAACCTCTGGTAGAGATGTAGATATACCATTAGGGTAAATAGTATGGTCATTTAGACCCTCAGGCTCTAGAAATATTTGATGTCTTGTCTTATCAGCAAATTTTACTATTTTGTCCTCAATAGACGGACAATATCTAGGGCCAACACCTTGTATGCTTCCGGAATACATTGCACTTTTAGATAAATTCTTTTCTATTATTTTATGAACTTTTTCGTTTGTATAAGTCATCGAACAAGAAACCTGCTTGTTTAAATTTTTTTTGGTCAGAAAAGAAAAAAAATATGGATCTTCATCAGCTAACTGTTTTTCCAAATTTTCAAAATTAATTGTTCTAGAATCTAATCTAGGAGGTGTGCCTGTTTTTAATCTACCAATTTTAAAATTATACTTTTCTAATTGTTCACTTAAACCTGTGCTGGGTTTTTCATTAAATCTTCCAGCAGGAGTTCTTTCATCACCTATATGTATCAAACCATTCAAAAAAGTGCCTGTTGTTAAGATTAACTTGTTACAACTCACTTTGTTACCTTTAAGTGTTATAAGCCCATTTATTTGGTTATTTTCAAAAATAAACTTTATTACAGGATCAGAAAAAATGTATAAATTACAGTAGTTTACAAGTTTTTCTTGCATATATTTACGATATAATGATCTGTCAGACTGAGTTCGGGGTCCTCTAACTGCAGGTCCTCTACTTCTATTTAATAATCTAAATTGTATTCCAGACTTGTCTGCTACCTCTCCCATAACACCATCTAAAGCATCAATTTCTCTAACTAGGTGACCTTTGCCTAAACCACCTATAGCTGGATTGCATGACATTTCTCCAATTGTATTTTTGTTATGTGTAAACAAAGCGGTATTTACACCAAGCCTTGCTGAGGCCGTTGCAGCTTCACAACCAGCGTGACCTCCGCCGATAACAACTACATCAAATTGGAAATCTTTTTTCATGGACTAAATTTATATTCGATTAGAATATTTACAAGATTTGTGTTTTTTTTCTTAATAAAATGTTGTTTATCAACGAAAATCAGCAAAAAATTTAAAAAAACCCAGTAAAACGGTTGTTATTTTCCAATGCAAAAATCATTGAAAATACTGCCTAATATCTCCTCTACATCGACTTTACCGACAATCATACCTAATTGTCTTGTAGCTAACCTTAGATCCTCAGCGGCTTTATCAAAATCTTTTTTATCATTTTTATCTGAAAAATGATTTAAGTGATCAACGCACTGTAGTAAATGTTGTCTGTGCCTCTCTCTTGTAATTAAGATATCTTCCTCTGATATAAATTTATTTTCTAAGTGGTTTTTTACTTTAGAAATCAATTTATCTATATTTAGATTTTCTTTCAGTGAAATTAAAACATGATTAAATTTAGAAATTTCAGAATCTAATTTTTCTTTCAACAGATCGGATTTGTTAATAACTAGAATCGCGTCTTTTTTTAATAAATCATTCAAAAAACCACTTAAATCAATGTTTTTGGCATCAACTACTACTAACTTCAAATCAGCATTTTCTGCTTTTTTAAGAGATAACCTTATGCCTTTTTTTTCTATTTCATCTTTTGAGTCTCTTATGCCTGCCGTATCCGAAATGATAACTGGATACCCATCTATGTTTAAATGTGTTTCAACGACGTCTCTTGTCGTACCAGCAATTTCAGAGACTATGGCAACTTCCCTGTTTGATAAATTATTTAATAGACTAGACTTACCGGCATTGGTTGGACCTACAATTGCAATTTTAAAACCTTCGCGAATTATTTCACCAACTTTTTGATCATTTAAAATTTTCTTAATCTCATTTAAGACATTCGATGAATCCTTTTTTATCTTTTTTAAATTTTCCTCTGGCAAATCCTCCTCGGGAAAATCTATTTTTGCCTCAACAAATGACAAAATTTTTAATAATTTTTCTCTCAACTTATTAAATTTTTTTGAAGATTTTCCTTTCATCATTTTCACAGCTTGCAATCTCTGAATTTCAGTTTCTGCAGAAATCAAATCAGCTATACTCTCTGCTTTTAGTAAATTTATTTTACCATTTTGAAAAGCCAGCTTTGTAAATTCCCCTGCCTCTGCTAACCTACAATTTTCAATTTTAGAAATTTCATTTTGAACAGAGATAACCACTGCTTTCCCTCCATGCACATGGATTTCCGCCATATCCTCTCCTGTGTAGCTCTCAGGGCCTGGAAACCATATTATTATACCTTCATCAATAAGCTCAAAAGTGTTGATATTGTTTATTTTTCGAAGAGTTGCCATTCTTGGCTTCGGAATTTCTCTATTTGTAAGTTTTTTAAGTACCTCCAAAGTCTTTGAACCTGAAATTCTTATAACCGCTATCCCAGACACACCCGGGCCAGACGATAAGGCGTAAATAGTCATAAAATATTATAACTTTTATTCAGTAATATTGGAAAACTTAATTATGCAGGTTTATTCATTGAATTAAAGAACTCCGCATTGTTTTTTGTATCTTTTAACTTAGAGCTAATGAACTCAATTGCGTCCATAGTTCCCATTGGTGCTATAATTCTTCTTAAGACATTCATTTTTTGGAGATCGTTCTTATCAAACAACAATTCTTCTCGTCTAGTTCCTGATTTAGTAATGTCTATAGCTGGATAAATTCTTTTATCAGCAATTTTTCTATCGAGCACAGTCTCACTGTTTCCCGTTCCTTTGAATTCTTCAAAAATTACTTCGTCCATTCTACTTCCTGTATCAATTAAAGCTGTAGATATTATTGTCAGTGAACCGCCTTCTTCTATATTTCTAGCAGCACCAAAGAATCTTTTAGGTCTCTGAAGTGCATTAGCATCAACACCACCTGTTAAGACTTTTCCTGAACTTGGTATAACTGCATTATATGCTCTTCCTAATCTTGTGATTGAATCTAAAAGTATAACAACATCTTTTTTGTGTTCGGTTAATCTTTTGGCCTTTTCTATTACCATCTCAGCAACAGCCACATGACGCTGAGCTGGTTCATCAAACGTAGAACTTATCACCTCACCCTTAACTGTTCTCTGCATGTCTGTTACTTCCTCTGGTCTTTCGTCAATTAATAAAACAATAAGGTAGCATTCAGGGTAATTTTTAGCGATTGAGTTCGCTATGCTTTGTAGAATCATAGTTTTACCAGCCTTGGGTGGTGAGATGATAATCGATCTTTGTCCTTTACCAATCGGGCTTACAAGATCGATTAATCTTGCCGTTAAATCTGGTTTTTTCTCTGTTTTAACTATTTCAATTTCCATCACCAATTGTTTGTCTGGGTAAAGAGGTGTTAAGTTATCAAAAGCTATTTTGTGTCTAGATTTCTCTGGTTCTTCAAAATTTATTTTACTAACTTGAAGTAATGCAAAATATCTTTCGCCTTCTTTTGGTGCTCTCACAGGTCCCTCTACAGTATCACCAGTTCTTAAACCAAACTTTCTTATCTGACTTGGGCTAACATAAATATCATCAGGACCAGGTAAGTAATTTGACTCCATTGCCCTTAAAAAACCAAAACCATCTTGCAATAACTGTAATACTCCCGCACCAGTGATCTCCTCTTTTTCAGCTACTTTTTTCAAGATAGCAAAAAGAATTTCTTGCTTTCTTAAAGTACTTGCATTTTCAATGCCAAGTTCTTCTGCTTGCGTAATGAGTTGTTCCGATGATTTAAGTTTTAATTCTTGTATGTTCATGATTAGAAATTATTAAGGACTTAATAACAGTTTTAATATATATACAATTTTCAATTATTCAACCTTAGATAGGCTTAAATATTGCAACAAATATGATCAAAATAAGCAATAATGTGGGTATTTCATTAATGATTCTATAAAATTTATGTGAATGGGTGTTTAAATTTACTTTGAATTGGCCAAGAACTCTACCGAGATAAAAATGATAAAGAGTCAGTAAGATTACAAAAATCAATTTTAATATCATCCAGGTTTGACCTAATTTATCAAATCCTATTTCATGAATTAATATTAGACCAAACAACCAGGACAAAATCATTGCTGGCGTCATTATGTAAAAGAAAAGCTTTCTTTCCATTACTTTAAATACTTCCGAAATAATTTGTTGTGTATTATTTTGTGAATGATAAACAAAAATTCTTGGAAGATATAATAATCCAGCCATCCACGAAATTACTGATATTAAATGTAGTGATTTGAAAAGCAAATAGGTGTTCATTAATTAAATACTTTTTTGGATTAAAGATTTTAGTAAAGTGATATGATCATCGCTGTCATTTAAGCAAGGTACCATATCAAAATTTTCACCTCCAGAACCTAAAAAACTCTCTTTACCCTGGATAAGTATTTCCTCTAATGTTTCAACACAATCTGAAGAAAAACCAGGACAAATGGCTAGAACATTCTTTTTTCCTTCTGCAGGAAGACTTTCTAAGGTCTTATCAGTATAAGGTTGAAGCCATTTTTGGGGGCCGAATCTAGATTGGAATGTTGTCTTGATTTCGATTGAATCAAATTTCTCTGATATGAGCCTTGTAGTTTTATGACAATAGCAATGATATGGGTCTCCTTTATCAAAATATTTTTGAGGAATACCATGATATGACGCTAATATCAGATCGGGCTTCCAATTAATTTCCATGATTTTTTTATTTATGGACTTCACTAATGCGTCTATGTAAAGAGGATCAGATTCATAGTGAGGAATTATTTTTAATGATGGTTGCCATCTCATCTTCATAAGAGTTCTATACACTTCATCACAAACAGTGGCTGTGGTAGCTGCAGCATATTGTGGATATAATGGAAGTATGACTAAATTTTCACAACCAGCATCATGAAGTATTTTAACTTTACTTTTTATGCTAGGGTTTCCATATCTCATGGCATAATCTATTATCAGGTTTTTTTCCGAAATTTGGCCCGATAATATTTGCGCTTGCCTTTTTGTATAATATAAAAGTGGTGAAATGTTCTCTTCTTTCATCCATATTTCTTTATAAGCTTTTGCTGTTTTAGAAGGTCTTAAATTTAATATAATAACATTTAATATAATCTGCCAGATTATAGGGTTAACTTCTATAACTCTTTTATCAGATAAAAATTCTTTTAAATATTTTCTAATGTCAAACCAGCTTGTAGAGTCAGGCGTTCCAAGATTTATGATTAATACACCGGTTTTGCCAAATTTAACCTGCGGATGATCTAAATTACTTTTCATTTAATAATCTTTTACCATTTTCACTAAATAGTCCATCATTTGAGGGTCCGTTTTTGGTAAAATGCCATGTCCCAAATTAAATATATAAGGATGATCTTTAAAAATATCTAAATATTTTTTTGCTTCTTTTTTTAAATTTTCTTTATCAGTTAGTAAAATTTCAGGATTCATTCCACCTTGAATAGGAATTTTAATATTTTTTAAAATTTTTTTTGGATCTACGTTATAATCAATACAAATAACGTTTGGGTTAACTATATCACAATAATTTTTATAATTTTTAATGTTCCTGGGAAAACATATAACAGGAATATTAAAAGACTTAATGTAATCAACTAGATTTAAAGTGGGTTTGTAAATATACTTTGATAAATCTTTTTCACTTAGTAAACCAGCCCAACTATCAAAAATTTGTATAACCTGTGCCCCATTATCTATTTGATACTTAATGTGTATCTTTAAAAATTTTTCTATAATCACTAAAGTTTTATTAATTAAATGTTTATCACCAAAAAAATCTTTTCTTAAACCAGCTTTAGGTGATTTTTGATTTAACATATAGACTAAAAGAGTCCATGGCGCCCCAATAAATCCTATGGTACTCTTATTTTTTGTAATTTTATTATTTCTTACTAGGTTAATTAATTTATAAACAGGATTTACTCTTTTAACAAAATCAATTTCAGTTAATTTTAAAATATTTTCTAAATTTAAGTTACCTAACAAAGGCCCAACTTCTTTCTTGAATTCAACTTTTTGATTTAATCCATATGGTACTATTAAGATATCTGAAAAGATTATTGCTGCATCTAAATCAAATCTTTTTAAAGGCTGTAACGTTATTTCACATGATAATTTTTCATTAAGACAAAGTTTAACAAAATTAGGATTTAGTTTTCTTATCTTTCTAAATTCGGGTAAATATCTTCCAGCTTGTCTCATTATCCATATAGGATTGATATTAGTCCTTTTATCTAGAATCACTTGGTCAATCGGAGACATATAAATAGTTAAATATATATAGATTTAGTATTAGTATAGACTGTGATTTATGGTGATTAAATCTTGTACACATTTTATAAACAATTAATTAACATTTAAAACTTAAAAATTATTAAATAAATATGGATAATTGTAGCTAATTACACATATAAATTTAATAGTTAGATTATTTATTAACATGTTTAATATTGTTAATAAAAGCCTAGTTTTACAATATAAATTTAAAAATATGAAAAATTAACAATATGGCAAAAATAGTACAAATTTATACATAAATAATACATGAGTAATTTATATCAAATTTATCTTATATCAGATGCAACCGGTGAAACTTTGGATCGTATATTTACAGCTATCAAAGCTCAATTTAAAAATATAAATTATAAGATACACACTTATTCTTTTACAAGAACAGAAAATCAAATTTTAAAAATATTAGAAAATGCAGAAAAAGAGAAAAATTCTATAATTTTATATTCTATAGTTGATAGTAATTTAGCGAAACATCTTGCCAAAAACAGCGATATGAAAAAAATTCCCTGTTTTGGAGTATTAGGCAATCTAATTTTAAGTTTTTCGAAACTTTTAAATCAAAAAGCCTCTCACCAACCGAGTGGCCAATATGCTCTTGATGAAGATTATTACAAAAGAATTGAAGCAATTCAATTTACAATGAACCATGATGATGGCAATCTTGTTAAAGAAATAAAAGAGTCTGATATAATTTTGTTAGGAGTTAGCAGAACAAGCAAAACCCCAACAGCTATTTTTTTAGCAAACAAGGGCCTTAAAACATCCAACATACCTCTAGTTACGGAAGATTCTATTCCTAAACTTTTAAAACTAGATCCAAAAGCTTCATGTGTTGTGGGACTGAATACCGAGCCAGAAAGGCTAGTAGAAATAAGAAAAAACAGAATGAATTCTCTTAGAGAAAACACTAACAAATTATACACTAACTTAGAGCAAATAAAAAAAGAAGTGGACATGGCAAGAAACACTTTTAAAAAATATAAATGGCCATCAATTGACGTAACAAGAAAATCTGTAGAAGAAACAGCTGCCTCAGTAATTAAAATATACGAAATTTATAAAGAAAATGCTTAAAATTATTCTAGCTTCACAAAGTAAAGTTAGAAAGAAAATTCTTGATAAACATAATATTTTAAGTGAAGTAAAACCATCAAACGTCGACGAAGATGTTGTCAAATCAAGTTTGCTAAAAGAAAAGGCTTCACCAGAGTTGATATCTAAAAATTTAGCCGAATTAAAAGCTAATAAGATAAGTGGAAAATATAGCGATAATCTAGTCTTAGGCGCTGATAGTGTTATTGATTTAGATGGAGAACTAATATCAAAACCTGACAACAGAAAAGAAGCTTTAGAAATTTTAAAAAAACTTAATGGTAGAAAACATAATTTAATTAGCTCAGTATGTATCTCTAAAAACGGATCTATGGTATGGAATTATACAGATAAAGCAGTTTTAATAATGAAAAAAATGAGGGAAGACGAGCTAAAAAGTTATTTAGCAAAAATTTCTGATGAGACGTTATATGCTTATAATGTTTATCAAATAGAAGGTGCGGGAAGAAATTTATTTTCAAGTATTGATGGAAACGAAAATACAATAATGGGACTCCCAGTTGAAAAAATTAAAAAATATTTGAATAACTACAAATGAAAAAATATCTTGTAATTGGAAATCCTATAGAACATTCACTTTCACCTAAATTACATAATTATTGGTTTAAAAAAAATAATATTAATGCAAATTATAGTAAAAGAAAAATAGATAAAAGCGAAATACAAAAAATTATCACTGAAATTAAGGATAATAAATTGGATGGAATGAATGTTACTGTTCCTTTTAAAAGCGATGTCATTCCTTTTTTAGATACGCTTAGTGAAGAGTCTCAAATTACGCAATCCGTTAATACTATATACATATACGATAAAAAGTTAGTAGGTCATAATACTGATATAAAAGGCTTTGAATTAAGCTTAAAAGAAACTCAATTTGATTTAAAGAATAAATCAATATTTATATTAGGAGCCGGGGGAGTGGTGCCTTCTATAATTTATGCTTTAGGAAAATTAGGTGTTTCTAAGATAATGGTAAGTAATAGAACAAAGCAAAAGGCTGAAAACTTGAAGAAAAATTTTTCAAACATTGAGGTAGTTGATTGGGGAGATCAACCAGAATTTGATATGATTATTAACGCTACCAGTTTAGGTTTAAGCAAAGAAGATGAAATAGGTTTGAATTTTAAAAATATAAATAAAGAAAAGCTATTTTATGATGTCGTTTATAATCCAAAAGAAACCAATTTTTTGAAAACCGGAAAAAACTTGGGTTGTAGGGTTTCTAATGGTAAAATGATGTTTATTTATCAAGCTTTTGAGTCATTTAAACTATGGCACAAGGTTAAGCCCGAAATCAATGAAGAATTAAAGAAATTTTTAGATTTATGAAAAGAATAGGTATTTTAGGTGATATAGGTTCTGGTAAAACTTACGTGGCTAAATGTTTTGGTTTTCCCGTATTTAATGCTGATTTAGAGGTTGCAAAAATTTATAAAAATAACAGACAAGTTTTCAAAAAATTAAAAAAAGAGCTTCCATCACATTTTGGATCTTTTCCTATTAAAAAAAGTGAAATTATTAATGCAATTTTATCTAATCAAGGAAATCTAAAAAAAATTATTAAAATTGTTCATCACGAAGTTAGAAAAAGAATGAATGTTTTTTTAAAAAAAAATAAGAGTAAGAAAATTATAGTTTTAGATGTCCCTCTTCTTTTAGAGAATAAGATTAATAAAAAAAAAGATATATTAGTTTTTGTTGAGTCAAAAAAATCAGAAATTCTGAAAAGACTTAAAAAAAGGAAAAATTTTAACATGAAAATACGTAATAATTTTAAAAAAATTCAACTATCACTTGATCTTAAAAGGAAAAAATCTCAATTCATAATAAAGAATAATTTTAAGAAAAATTCTGTTAGAATAAGAGCAAAAGAAGTTATTAAAAATTTAACATGAAAGAAATTGTTCTAGATACAGAAACAACTGGTATTTCGGTCAAAGATGGGCACAGAATTGTAGAGATAGGCTGTATCGAATTAGATAATTTAATTCCAACAAAAAAAAAGTTTCATTGTTATCTAAATCCAGAGAGAGAAGTTTCAGAAAAAGCTTTAGAAGTGCATGGATATACAGATATTTTTTTATCAGATAAGCCTAAGTTTAAAGACATTGTGAAAGATTTTTTAGATTTTATTGCAGATAAAAGACTGATAATTCATAATGCCGAATTTGATTTATCACATTTAAACAATGAGCTTAGAATTTTAGGAAATAATAAGCTTAACAATGAAATAATTGATACCTTGACTTTGGCTAGGGATAAACTCCCTGGGTCACAAATTAGTTTAGATGCCTTATGTAAAAGATACAGAATAGATAACTCAAAGAGAGTTCAACATTCTGCCCTTATTGACTGTGATTTATTAGCAAAAGTTTATATCAATCTTATCGATCAAAAAGAGCCAACCTTAAATTTCAAAAATAGTGAAGAAAATTCATTAAAAGTGATTTCTGGTAATATTTCTTATTCAAATAAAGTTGTTTCACCAACACAAGAAGAATTAGAAAACCACAAAATTTATATAAAAACATCCTTAAAGAAAAATTATTTTTAATTAAATTTTTCTAAATATAGCTTTGTGAAATCAATTTTTTTATCAAGTTTTATACTTGGGTGACCTGAGTTATGCATCATATCTAAGAAAGACTTTTTTAGATCAGGATAAATTGTATTAGGCACATCACATAAAATTATTTTTTCTAGATCTTTTTTATCATTAATTGATTCATCAGTTTTCACTATAGCAGCATAAATAATTTCAAAGTGTGATTTTTTCACTTTAGTGTCTTTATAGTGATATTTTAATTTAATATTAACCTCAATCATTTTATTTTTTAAAGCTATAGAGTTAATATCAATATCTAATTCATATTTACTAAGATGGTTACCAGTTGAAATAAAAGTTTCTATATCAGGAGTTTCACTGGACATATCTTTTATATATTTAGCTAAAATTTTATATTTTTCTGTCATTGTCATCTTCTATATCTTCAAATTCTCCCTCAATAAAATCGTTTTTTTTTGTATTTTTTTTTTTGAATTTTTTATTCATTTTTCCAAAAATAAGTTTTCTTGTGATTGGCATGATTAATAAAAAACCAATTATATCAGTAGCAAATCCAGGAATGATTAGTAAAATCGCAGCCAAAGCAATTGCAGCACCAGAAAGTATTTCCTGTGCAGGAACTTGATTTTTTATGATTTGCGTCATTCCTGATTTAAGAGTGTTAATCCCCTCATATTTGGCATAATAAACCCCAACTATTGCAGTAAATAATATAAGTAAAATTGTGTTAAATGCTCCTATTTGTGCTCCTATCTTTATAAAAAGATAAATTTCAACTATTGGGATTAAAATAACAGCTAAAAGAACTGTGTTCATTTGTCTTTAATGTAATTGTTAGTTGAAATTAATCAACATAGTAATTAGATTTAAATAATGAATTATAGCTTCGAATATATAGATATTATTTTGCTAGCGATGATCGCTGGATTTATCTTTTTAAGATTAAGAGGCATCTTAGGAAAAAGAACGGGTTTTGAGGGAAAAGCTTCACCTCAGTTCGAAAAAGTTCTCAAAAATATTAATTTAGAAACTCAAAAAAAAGAAAATACAAATTTTGATGAAGGAGCAAAAAAAGATTTCCTAAATGGAGCTAAAATTGCCTATGAAACTATCATAACTGATTTTGGTGATAGTGATAATAAACTTACTACTAGCAAACCTTTGTTAAGTAACAAAATTTATGATCAATTTAATGTTGCTTTAGAAGAAAGAGGTAAAAAAGGGCATTTTGCAGAAATAACTTTTATAGGAATAGATTCTGCAAAAATAAGAGAGCATAAGTATTTAGGAAAAATCTTACAAGTAACTGTAGAATTTGTCGGTGAAGTAATAACCTGTATTAAGGATAAGGATAAAAAAGTTGTATCAGGCAATCCAGAAAAGATTAAAAAAATATATGATACCTGGGTATTTTCAAGAGATACAAGTACTAATAATCCTAATTGGCAATTAGTAGATACTCTTTCTTAATTGAGTAATAAAATTTCAAATAAAGATAAAAAAGATTGGGAAAACTTTTTAGCGAAGAATGAAAAACTGCCAAATAAAGATATAACTAAAAAAGAGAATAAATTTCATGAGAAAAAATCTTTAGACCTACATGGTTATACGCTTGAGGAAGCAAATTATAAAGTTGAAAGTTTCCTAAATGAGTGCTTTGTTAAAAAAATTTCAAAAGCAATAATCGTAACAGGTAAAGGACTGCGTTCTCAAAATGAAAAAGATCCTTACATTTCAAAGAAACTTGGAATTCTTAAATATTCTGTTCCTGAATTTATTAGAAATAATTCTGATTTGATGAAAAAAATAAAAAGTATTCAAGTTGCTGAAGTTGAAGATGGTGGTAGTGGAGCTTTTTATGTTTTTTTAAAAAAAAAATTATAATATAAACTTTGATAGGTCGGTATCTTTTACAAGGTTATCAAGGTTCTTATTAATATATTCTTTATTAATAGATATTTTCTCTCCAGATCGATCGGTTGCAGTAAAACTAATTTCATCAAGTATTTTTTCAATAATTGTGTGCAATCTTCTAGCACCTATGTTTTCGACCGTCGTATTTACCTCAGATGCTATATTTGCAATAGCATCTATACCATCGTCCGTGAACTCTAAATCCACATTTTCTGTTTTAAGTAAAGCTATATATTGTTTAATCAAGCTAAAGTCTGGTTCTTTTAAAATTCTTCTAAAATCATCACTAGATAAAGCTTCAAGCTCAACTCTTATCGGAAGTCTACCTTGTAACTCGGGCAGTAAGTCGGAAGGTTTTGCTAATTGAAAGGCGCCTGATGCAATAAATAAAATATGATCAGTTTTTATAGGTCCGTATTTTGTATTAACTGTTGTTCCTTCAATTAAAGGTAATAAATCTCTTTGAACACCTTCCCTAGAAACATCTCCACCAACTCTGTCGGTCCTGCCAGAAATTTTATCAATCTCGTCTAAAAAAACTATTCCATTATTTTCTGTGGAGATTTTTGCCATCTTTACGATTTTGTCTTGCTCAATTAATTTGTCAGATTCGTCATTTATTAAAATTTCGTGAGACTCTTTTACTGTCATTTTTTTCTTTTTTTCTTGTTTACCCATAGACTTTCCAAGCATTTCCCCAATATTAATCATTCCCACATTGGCGCCAGGCATTCCAGGTATTTCAAAGGATGTATTATTACCTCCACTATCGCTGACAGCTATTTCAATCTCATTTTTATCTAAATCACCATCTCTGAGTCTTTTTCTAAAGCTTTCTCTTGTAGCAGTACTTGCTTTTTTCCCAACTAAAGCATCTAATACTTTTTCTTCGGCTAGTTTTTGAGCTTTAGCAAAAACTTCCTTTCTCTTTTTTACTTTCTCCATTGAAATGGCAATTTCAACAAGATCTCTCACAATTTGCTCTACATCTCTTCCTACATAACCAACTTCTGTAAATCGGGTTGCTTCAACTTTTACAAAAGGAGCTTCTGCCAATTTTGAGAGCCTTCGTGAAATTTCTGTCTTTCCAACACCAGTTGGACCAATCATTAAAATATTTTTAGGTAAAACTTCATTTCTCATTTCACCTTTTAGCGCTTGTCTTCTCCACCTATTTCTTAAGGCAACAGCAACTGCTCTTTTAGCTTTATTTTGACCAACAACAAATCTATCTAATTCAGAAACAATTTCTCTTGGTGACAAGGAACTTACTAATGAAGCCTCTTCTTTTTGTTGATCTTCTTTAGGATGTAATTTAGTTACGTTTGATTTGTCCATTATATCTTTTCAACTTTGACATTTTCATTTGTAAACACGCAGATATCAGCTGCAACTTTTATTGCTTTTTTTGCAACCTCTTCTGCTGATATATTGCTTTCTATTAAAACTTTTCCAGCAGCCAAAGCATAATTACCACCAGAGCCAATACCAATAACATTTCCCTCAGGCTCTAGAACGTCACCAGTGCCTGAAATTATATAACTATTTTTCTTGTCACCTACAGCCATTAGTGCTTCTAATCTTCTTAGATATTTATCAGTTCTCCAATCTTTAGCTAACTCCACAGCAGCTCTAGATAAGTTACCTGCATGTTTTTCTAATTTTCCCTCTAATCTTTCAAATAATGTTAAAGCATCAGCTGTTGATCCAGCAAAACCTGCTACTACATCTCTCTTTTCAATTTTTCTGACTTTTGAGGCAGTGCTTTTTACGACAGTATTTCCCATACTTACTTGACCGTCACCAGCTACCACCACTTCATTGTTTTTTCTAACTAATACAATCGTTGTCATAGCTTATAAATGGATATTAAATTTTATAGTTCAAGCCTAGGTTTAGTATTATTGCCTTAATTGAATAATATATGTATACCTATTTTACATTATGAAGCGTAAAGGTAAAATAAGCAGAAAAACAAAAGAAACAAGCATTAGCGTTGATTTAAATATTGACGGCAAAGGTAAATACAAAATTGACACAGGCATAGGTTTTTTAAACCACATGCTTGAACAACTATCTAAACACTCTTCAATAGATATGAATATAAAAGCTAAAGGCGATACTCATATTGATTTACATCACACAACTGAAGACACAGGAATTGCAATTGGCGAAGCTTTAAAAAAAGCTTTGAAAAAATCCGTTGGAATTAAAAGGTATGCTCACGCAATGATCCCAATGGACGAAACTTTATCACGTGTAGCAATTGATATTTCAAATCGTCCTTATTTAATTTGGAAAGTTAATTTAAAGGTTGAAAAACTTGGTGAGATGGACACAGAACTTTTTAAAGAATGGTTTCAAGCGTTTTCACAAGCCGCAGGAATTACTTTACACGTTGAAAATATTTATGGGGACAATAGTCACCACATTATCGAGTCTTGCTACAAAGGATTAGCAAGATCTCTAAGAACTGCATTGGAAATAGATCCGAGGAATAAAAAAACTATTCCTTCTACAAAGGGTTCTTTATAAGTTTAATGAATGTCACAATTCTTGATTATAAATCAGGCAATATAAGTTCGGTAATAAACTCTTTTAAAGAAGTTGCAAAAGATAAAGTAGTTATTGAGGTTACTTCAGATTTAAATAAGATAAAATCAAGCGATAAAATAGTTTTACCAGGGCAGGGCTCATTTAAAAGTTGTGTGGATGCCTTGAATAAAATTAAAGGCCTTACAGAAGCTCTAAATGAATTTGCAATAACTAATAAAAAACCTCTACTTGGAATTTGTGTTGGTTTGCAGATGTTTGCTGACGTTGGTTATGAAGAAACTGAAACTAAAGGGTTAGGATGGATTTCAGGTAAAGTTTCAAAAATAGATAATCAGAATGGTAAGTATAAATTACCTCATATTGGTTGGAATCAAATTAACATTGTCAAAGATTGTAAAATTTTTAAAGATATAGAAAATAATTCTCATATGTACTTTGTTCATAGTTACGAATTTTTACCAAACGATAAAAAAGTAATTTCGGCAACAACAGATTATTCATCAAATATTGTTTGTTCTGTTGAAAAAGAAAATATTTTTGGAACTCAATTTCATCCAGAGAAAAGTGATAGGATCGGACTTAAGATAATTGATAATTTTATAAATTTGTAAAATGAAAATATTTCCTGCAATAGACATCAAAGATAAAAAGTGCGTAAGATTAGTTAAGGGAGATTTTGACAACAAAACTGAGTATAAAATGTCTCCAATTGAACAAGCAGGAAAATATAAAGATCATGGATTTAAAAATTTACACATAGTTGATTTGGATGGTGCTTTAACTGGTGAAACAGTAAATTTAGATATTATTCGGCATATAGTTGGTAAATTTAATTTAAAGGTTGAGGTAGGTGGTGGAATTAGAAATTCTGATAGTATTCAAAAATATATTGATGCCGGTGTTGAGAAAGTAATTCTAGGAAGTGGTGCTATTAAAGATAAAAATTTTTTAAAAGAAGCATGTGAAAGATTTCCAAATAAAATTGCCCTAGGTTTAGATGCCAAAGATGGATATTTATCGATATCAGGATGGAAAGAAAAATCTAATCAAATGACACTGCATTATTTAGAGGAAGTAAATGATTTTGGTGTTAGTAGATTGATTTATACTGATATAAATCGAGATGGCATGAAGCAAAGCCCAAATTTTGATGAAACATCAAAAGTGGCTGAGATATCAAATTGTCCTGTGGTTATATCTGGTGGAGTTTCATCAATAGATGATATTAAAAAAGCAAAGAATTTAAAAAACATTGAAGGTATAATAGTTGGTAAAGCTATTTATGATGGCGATGTTCAATTAGAAGAGCTAGTGAAAGAAGATGCTTAAAAATAGAATAATTCCTTGCTTAGACGTTAAGAATGGACGTGTTGTTAAAGGTATTAACTTTGTTGATTTAAAAGACGCAGGAGACCCTGTAGAACAAGCCAAAATTTATTCTGATGGTGGAGCAGATGAGATCTGTTTTTTAGATATTACTGCCTCCAACGAAAATAGGGATACTATTTATGATGTAGTCGAGAGAACATCAAAAAAATGCTTTGTCCCTTTAACAGTCGGTGGCGGAGTAAGAAGTATAGATGATATAAACAAATTGTTAAATTGCGGTGCAGATAAAGTATCTATCAACACCGCAGCTGTTGAAAATTCAAAAGTTGTTTTAGAAAGTTCAAAAAAGTTTGGTTCACAATGTATCGTGGTTGCAATTGATGCAAAGAAGAATGGAGATAAATGGGAAATATTTACTCACGGAGGTAGAAACAACAGTGGTCTCAATGCTTTAGAGTACGCCCAAAAAATGGAAGACAATGGTGCTGGAGAATTATTAGTTACCTCAATGGATAGAGATGGAACACAAATAGGTTATGATGTTGAATTAATGAATAAAATTGCCTCAAAGGTTAATATACCTTTAATTGCATCAGGAGGTGTTGGTGATCTAGATC
This sequence comes from uncultured Pelagibacteraceae bacterium, assembly GCA_902516425.1. Lineage (GTDB taxonomy): Bacteria > Pseudomonadota > Alphaproteobacteria > Pelagibacterales > Pelagibacteraceae > Pelagibacter. The sequence continues at coordinate 169,346 of CABXYE010000001.1, read as the reverse complement.
ATTTGGTCGATGGAATTAAATTAGGAAATGCTAGTGCTGTTTTAGCTGCTTCAATATTTCATTATGGAAAATACTCAGTAAAAGAAGCTAAGGAGTATTTGGACTCAAAAGGAATTCCTGTTAGGATTTAATATGCTTAATACTTTAGAAAGCTTATTTAAGCTTGCGCGTGAAAGAAAAGAAAAGCCGGTCAACGGATCTTATACTAATAAATTATTATCAGATAAATCACTAAGCAAATCAAAAGTCTTAGAAGAAATAAACGAATTAATTGAGGCTGTAGATAATAATACAAATAAAATTCATGAAGCTGCTGATGTATTTTATCATTTGATAATTTTTCTAGAAGCAAATAATATTAAAATTGAGGATATTGAGATTGAATTAGAAAAAAGAAAAAAGTAAAGTCTAATGAGCAAGATTAAGATAGTATTTTTTTTAATATTAGGTTTCATTTTTTATAAAGGTTATGTTGCTTTTACAGACTTTGAGATTGGTGTTTCTGATAGGGTTGCTAAATTAGAGGAAGCATCTGATTTTGAAAGACAAGGAGAGGTTATTGCATTAATGATGTACTTAGGTGATCCTCCCAAATTAAATGAACATTTATTGATTAAAAATAAGTCAAAGTGTTTAGAAATGAAACAAATAGCGGAAGAAACATCTTTTGCATATTATAAATGTGCAATTGTTGATGCAAATCTAAAAGGTGGGAAAATAACTAGTATAAATGAAGAACTTGATGTTTTGCAATGAGATATGATGATAATAACATTTTTGCTAAAATCTTGAGAGGAGAGATTCCTTGTAAAAAGATACACGAGGATGATTATGTTTTGTCATTTCATGATATTAATCCACAAAAAAAAATTCATGCGCTGGTAATACCCAAAGGAAAATATGTTGACCTTGATGATTTTAGTCAAAACGCTTCTCCAGAGGAAATGGTGGGTTTATTAAAGGGTATAAATCTAGTTGCAAAAAAACTTGGTATATCAGTAGATAGCGGTAAAGGTTATCGAGCATTAGCAAATATTTCTGAACATGGTGGTCAAGAAGTACCTCATTTACATTTTCATTTATTTGGAGGTGAAAAAGTTGGAAAGATGGTGGAGTGAGCACTAAAGTTGAAAGAAATTATCTAGAGATCAATTCACTTAAAGATTTAAAAGCTACAAAATTTTCTCCAGAGGATTTTTTTATTGATTTTAGTGATCCAGCAGATTTTCAAATTAATAAGTTTTTTTATAAAAATATTGGTAAAGAGCATAGATGGACTGATCGATTAGTTTGGACAGATAAACAATGGATGGAATATATTTCTAATCAAAAGGTAAAAACTTATATTCTTAAAAAAGCTGATGATATGGCTGGATATTTTGAACTTATTTTCCACAAGGAAAAAAAGGAGACAGAAATTGCTTATCTGGGCTTACTAAAAAGATACCAAAATAAAAAATTAGGCTCTTTCCTTTTGACATCAGCTATAAAAAATTCATTTTTAGATGATACAAATAGAGTGTGGGTACACACTTGTTCCTTGGATCATAAGCATGCACTAAATAATTATATCTCAAGAGGCATGAGAATTTTCAAAACCGAGTTAGTCTTAATTTAATTCTGTTTAGGTAAAATAAATAAATCACTATTTAATTTTTGATTTTTTTTAACTGAAGCTAAAAATGTAATGCTAAGATTTTGATAAATGTCCGTAGTTTGCCAGCCGATGAGATCAAGCGTTTTACTATCAAAAAAAATGTTAACCTCAAAATCATTTTCAAAGAATTTAAAATTTACAAACTGGTCATCTAAAATTCTTTCATCTAATGTTTTAAGCTTATTGATTAAAAAATTTTTATTCAAAATTAAATTTAATGGAGTTCGCTCAAGTGGATAAAGATAATAGCTCTTGTCGGTTTTAATAACTATGGATTTTCCGTTGGAAACCAAAATTTTATTATTTTTTAAGTTATACTTACAAAATATTTTTTGTGGGTATAAAAGAGCACAATTACCATTTTCTGTTTTACCGTTAACATTTTGTTCAAAACTAAACGTTAAATTATTAGTAGCTTTTAAATTTTGAATAATTTTTCCTTTAATATTTGCTGAAGCTTCAGCTAATGAAAATAAAAGAAATAAAAAGATTAATCTACTTATCATTAAAGTACATCACGTTTTCCTACATGATTGGCTTTACTAACAATTCCCTCTTCTTCCATCATATCAATTATTCTTGCTGCTCGATTATATCCAATTTGTAGTTTTCTTTGTAAAAAAGATGTTGACGCTTTTCCCTCGGATTTAATAATACCCACAGCTGTTTGATAAAGCTCATCTTTATCACTAAGATTTTTAGATCCATCACCAATTTCTTTTTCATCCGCATAATTTAAAATCTCATCGACATAATCAGGTTCTGCTTGAGATCTTAGAGAGTCGTTTATATTTTCAATCTCATTATCTGAAACAAATGGCGCATGTATTCTTACAACTCTATTGGCAGATGACATATATAACATATCACCTTTACCTAGTAATTGTTCAGCACCTTGTTCTCCTAAAATAGTTCTGCTGTCTATTTTAGATGTAACTTGAAAAGATATTCTTGTAGGAAAATTCGCTTTTATTGTCCCTGTTATTACGTCCACACTTGGTCTTTGAGTAGCCATGATAATGTGTATTCCAGCTGCTCTTGCCATTTGAGATAATTTCTGAATATAATTTTCAATTTCTTTTCCTGCTAAAAGCATTAAATCTGACATTTCATCAACTATTACAACAATATAAGGCATCGGTAATTTATGTTTTGAGTTATATCCGTCAATATTTCTCACACCTTCTTTTGTCATTAACCTGTATCTATTTTCCATTTCCTTAACTACCCAACCTAAAACAGAAGCCGCTTTTTTAGCCTCGGTAATAACAGGGCATAATAAATGTGGCACACCCTCATAAGTTGATAATTCAAGCATCTTAGGATCAATCAAAATAAATTTACACTTTTCTGGCGTATGTCGATAAAGAAGAGATAATATTATTGTATTAATACAAACTGATTTTCCTGAACCTGTTGTTCCAGCTATTAGTAAGTGAGGCATCGAGGATAAATCACCAACTATTGGATTTCCTGATATATTTTTACCTAATGCTATTGGTAACTTTATTTCTTTTTTTTTAAAGTCAGGATTATTAAAAATTTCACTTAAATAAACATTTTCTCTTGATATATTTGGTAACTCAATTCCAACAGTATTACTACCTGGGATTATCGAGATCCTAGCTGACTCAGAACTTGTATTTCTAGCTATATCATCTGAAAGATTTATAATTTTAGATACTTTCACCCCAGCCGCTGGTTCAAATTCATTAAGAGTAACAACGGGTCCATGACTAACTTTTTTGATTTTTCCATTTACACCAAAATCCAATAATATTTTTTCCAAAAAAACTGAATCATTTAATTGATTTTTTCCAGATTCTTCTCTCTCTTTTTTTGAAGGTTGTTTAAGTAGATCCAAACTAGGTAATTTAAATTTCAATTTTTCTTTTTTTTGAATTTCATCAGCTTTTATAAAAGGTAAGTCTTCTTGAATTAAATTTTTAATTTCCTCTTGTGGAATATATTCGTCGATTAATTCACTTTTATTGGTATAACTTTTTTCTTTTTTAGTAAATAAATTTACTTTTTTTAAAAAATTTATAAATTTTTTTAAACTAAAATTAATACTTATTAAAAACAAACCTAAAATCGTAATAACTAATAAATAGTAAGCAATAGTCTCATTAAACGAAATTAAATTTATAAATATTTTTTCACTTAAATAATTTCCAACAAAACCTCCATTGCCATTTATAAAAAGAACAAAAGTACTGTTGTAAAAATAACTAAAAAATAAAGACCCAAAAATTGAGTAAAGAATTGAATAAAAAATATTTTCAATTATTAAAAAAAAAATCTTTACTGGTCATCATATTTAAACCTGTAAAAATAAGTGTAATTGAAAACAAATATGAGATTAAACCAATGGATTGGAAAAAAAAGTCTGAAATATAACTTCCTCTGAAACCAAGTAAATTCTTAATTTCTGTGTTATCAGAGAATATAAAATTAGGATCTTCTGGAGAATAAGATATCAATGAGATCAACAAGATTACTCCTATAAAAGAAATTAAAATCCCAAATATTTCTGTAAATCTCTTTGCCATAAAAAGTAAGGCAGTATTACTAATTTTTTTTATATCCATATAACTGAATCAAATATAACACTTTGTATCATCTAATTTTTATTGTTAAAATTAATTTTATTATGAAAGTATGTATAATTGGAAATAGCTTGACAAGTTTGGCATTAGCAAAAGGTCTAATTAATAGAGAAATATTTGTAGATATTCTGCGTACAAAAAAAACTGTACCGTTAGACTCAACGCGCACTTTGGGAATTTCAAAAACAAACGTCGAATTTTTTAATAAAAATATATTAAATATAAATAAAATATTATGGCAAATTAATAAAATAGAAATTTACTCTGAAAATTCTAATAATAACAAGATCATTGAATTTGAAGACAAAAAAAAAAATCTTTTTTGTATTTTGCAAAATCAGAAAATTATTGAACAGTTATCCCTAGAATTAAAAAAAAATAAATTTTTGAAATTTAAAAAAAATACTAATTATAAAAATCTAAATAAAAGCAGATATGATTTAATAATTAATTGTGATTTTAAACATGAAATTACCAATAAGTTTTTTTCAAAAAAATTTACAAAAAAATATAATAGCGTTGCATACACCACAATTATTGATCATAAAAAAGTATCTCATAATAATATAGCTAAACAGATTTTTACCAATTTAGGACCGCTAGCTTTTTTACCAATATCAAACAAAAGAACATCAATTGTATATTCTGCGAGAATTAAAAATCACAATATTGAATTAGATATCAATAATTTAATCAGAAAATTTAATACAACATATGTAATAGAAAAAATTAATAAAATATCAAAATTTGATCTTAAATCTCTTAATCTAAGAAAATATTATTTTGATAACATACTCGCGTTTGGTGATTTATTGCATAAGATTCATCCTTTAGCAGGACAAGGCTTTAATATGTCTATCAGAGATATCAGAGAATTATTGAGAATTATTGATACTAAGATTGTACTTGGTTTACCAATCAATAAAAGCGTGTGTTTTGAATTTCAAAAAAATACAAAAAGTAAAAATTTAATATTTTCTGAGGGAATTGATTTTATTTATGAATGTTTTAATTCTGAAAACAAATTAAAAAGCGAATTTATTGATACTACTGTAAAATTTTTAGGAAAAAATAGTTTAATAAATAAATATTTTAAAAAATTAGCTGATGTAGGTATATAATTTTAAATTACTGAAGCGTGGTATTATCAAATAAATCGTATGTATATGTATTTAAAATTTCAGCAATTTTCGTTTTCCTAATATCTAGATTTTTTGTCTCTAATAAAACTTGTTTTTCCTCTAAACTGAATGGTGAAGTCATTGCAAGAGCGTTAATTGTTTCATCTAGACTTTGCTTCTCAAGAGCTTTCCAATTAATCATAAAACCTCTTTTTTCAAATAAAGTTTTCAAATCTTTAAATATAATTTCTAAATCTGAAAATTTTAAATCCTCTTTATTATCCTCTAGATCATGCAAATAATTTTGAAAGTTAACTTCACACTCTCTGTATTTTTTATTCGTTTTAATTTCTTTTTTAATCTCAAATCTTATTATACCTTTTAATTCAATTAAATATCTCCCTTCATCAGTATCTTTGAAGCTGGTTATTTTTCCTAAACAACCAACTTTATGTAAATCAGAAGATTGAGAATTATCATAGTTTATTGTATTTTTTGGCTGAACCATACCAATAAATTTTTCAGCTTTCATAGAATCATTCACCATTTCTGTATATCTTGGTTCAAAGATATTTAAAGGAACTGTGGTTTTTGGAAAAATAATAAAATTGCTTAAAGGGAAAACAGGTATTATTTTTGGAAGTTTCATACTTTAATAAGTTATATAATAATAATAAATATTTAAAATAAAACAAATGATTATTTGGCTAGCTTCTTATCCAAAAAATGGAAATACTTGGTTAAGATCTTTGATAAGTGCATATTATTATACTAATAATGGTTTCTTTTTAGGTGATCAAAATTTACAAAATATTGAGCAATTTCCTGTCAAAAAGAATTTAGAAGGATTTAATTATAATCCCAGAAAACCAGGAGATACAATAAAATTTTGGGTTGCAGCCCAAGAAAAAATTAATGCGGATAAAAAGATTAGATTTTTTAAAACACACAATGCTCTGATGAAATTTGGTCAACATAGCTTCACAAACACTAAGAATTCGCTTGGAGCAATCTATATTGTTCGCGACCCTCGTAACGTTCTAGATTCTATGTCAAGGCACTTTCAGATTAATCACGATGATGCTTTAATTACAATGCAAGATCAAAAAAATTTTACATATGATTTTAAGAAAAAAGGAGATTATAGCGATTATCAATTTATTAGTTCTTGGGAACAAAATTATTTATCGTGGAAAAATAACAAATTAATTCCTATAAAATTTGTAAGATATGAAGATTTATTAAAAGAAACATTCTTAGTCTTTAAAGAGATAATTGAATTTATAGATAAATTAATAAATAATAAAAAAGGATTTAATCGAGAAAAAGCAAAAAACTCTGTAAAAAGCACTTCATTTGAAAATTTAAAAAAAATAGAGGAAAAAATTGGTTTTGGTGAATCGATAATTGCACGTAATAATAAAAAAAGAATACCCTTTTTTCACTTAGGACCAAACAACAATTGGCAAAAAAATTTTGACAGTAAATTCATTGAAAAATTAAATTACATTTTTGAAAAAAATCTAATTGAATTGAATTATTAGTAATTTTAATTTCTTGAAAAAAAAATTTACTTCTTTATATTAAGATAGTTTTTGCGGGCATAGCTCAGTGGTAGAGCGTCTCGTTGCCAACGAGAAGGTCGAGGGTTCGACCCCCTTTGCCCGCTCCAACTTTTAATTATGAATGATTTATTAGATAAAAAATGTGTTCCTTGCGAAGGAGGTGTCCATCCTTTTGATATTTCTGAAATACATAAGTATCAAAAAAAAATAGATGGATGGGATGTAGTTCAAAATAAGGATGAAAATTACATGTTAGAAAAAAGATTTGAGTTCAAAAATTTTTTAGAAAGTCAAAAATTTGTTAATGAAGTAGGAAAAATTTCCGAAGAAGAGGGCCATCACCCTGATATTATATTTGGATGGGGATATGCCCAAATAAATATTACAACACATGCAATAGAGGGATTATCTGAAAATGATTTCATATTGGCTGCTAAAATTGACCAAATAAATTAATGCCTGAAATGTCTCGTTTCAGAAAAAATTAAAACAGTATTTGTATCATTTGCAAATTTGATTATCTCTTTGTCTCTTATTGAACCTGCCGGCTGAATAACAGCATTTACTCCAGATTGAACGAGCTTTTCGATACCATCTATAAAAGGAAAAAAGGCATCTGATGCAGCAACAACATCCTTTTCATGTTTAGAAAATTTATTCATCTTATCGATAGCAATTTGACAACTATCCAATCTACTTGGCTGACCTGAACCTATTCCAATAGTTGATTTATTACTTGCAAGAACTATTGCATTTGATTTTACAAAACGACATACATTAAATGCGAATATTAAATTATCAAATTGTGATTTAGAAGGCTTTCTTTTTGAGACGATTTTAAATTTTTTTTTGGAAAAAAGTTTGTTATCCTCAGATTGAAGTAATGTAAAATTATCAATCGAGTATGATTTGAAGATTCCATCAAATGACATATTTGATGAGTCTATGAGCCTAAGTTTTTTCTTAAGCTTCAATATCTTAAGTGCATTTTTATCAAATCCATTAGCTATTATTACTTCTAGAAATTTTTTTTTTAATTCGAGTGCAATACTTTTAGTAATTTTATAATTACAAGAAACAATACCACCAAATGCGCTTAGAGGATCACATCTAAAAGCTGAATTAAAACTGTTTAAATTATCTCTAAGTGTGGAAGCACCACAAGGATTTCCATGTTTTATAATCACAGTGCCAGTATTTTTAGGAAAAGACTTTGAAATGGTCAGGGCCGCAAAGATATCACTATAATTGTTATAACTTAAAGTTTTTCCGCATAATTGCTTTATTTTATTATTTTTATTTTGTGAATAAAGAGCACTATTTTGATGTGGATTTTCTCCATATCTCAAATTTTCTACCAAGCTTGAGTAAACAATTCTTTTTTTTGGGAAATTTATATTAGCATTTTTATTTAAATAATTAAGTATAATAGCATCATAGTAAGCGCTTTCTGTAAAAGCAAGTCTGGACATTTTTTCTCTAAACTTTAAGGAAGTACATCCTTTATTTTTTTTTAGTTCACAAATAAGTTCTGAATATTGTTCATTGGATGTAATAACTGTAACGTCATTATAATTCTTAGCTGCCGCCCTAACCATTGTTGGTCCACCAATATCTATATTTTCTATTATTTTTTTGTGACTATTAGTTTGCTCCAAAGTTTTTTCAAAGGGATAAAAATTTACAATTACTAAGTCTATATTATCAAAATTATTATTTTTTAAGTCTTTAAGATGTGATTTGTTATCTCTTTTGCTTAATATCCCAGCATGTATTTTTGGGTGTAAAGTTTTCACCCTACCATTAAGTATTTCTTTGAAACCAGTAAAATCTGAAACTTCTAAACATTTAAATTTTAGTTCTTTGATTTTTTTAAATGTTCCTCCAGAGCTAATTATTTTAATATTATTTTTTTTTAATTCTATTAATAAAGGTTTTAAATCAGTTTTATCAGATAGTGATATGAGGGCTGATTTAATTTTTTTTACTGTATTTTTCTTATTTCCCATTTAATTCTTTCTTCATCATAATTAGAAATTCCTGATATAAAAAAATTTTGATTTTCAGTATATGAATTTTTGTTACCGAAGTATAAGCCATTATCAATATTAATTTCATACTTTTCACAAGTAAATCTCCAACCTTCATCCTTTAATTCAATTAAAATTGATTTATTATCTTGTGTTTTCATTAATTTAACATTCGGTTCTAAATGAAATCTAATTTCAAACTTATAACTATAATTTGTTTTTCTCTTTATTATTTTGTCTGTTCCTACAAACATCATTTGTTCAGGATAAAATTCAATTTCTCTCTCATGTACTGAATTATATTTTTTAATATAACCATCATGAGCAGCGTTGATTTTCCAATAATTTTCTTCAAATACAGAATTGTTTTGAATTATCTTTAAACCTGTTTTTAAATTCCACGACTTTTTTTTTTTAAAAAATTTACACGAGGAATTGTCATCTATAATCAATGTACTGTGAGTTGCAGAAGATTTTGATATTTGATTAAGTTTGAGATTATTTTTTTTAAAATATCCGCAATTACTAATTAATTTTCTTCCATTTGAAATTATCTCAAAAGATAATGCACCTGACTGATAGTCACTTGAATGGGGTAAATCAGGTGTAGGCCCAGTGTCCATAGCAAGGCAAATTTTTTTATTTTGTAGTACTGTATATCCTCCATAATTTTTTTTTTCATTTCTAAATTTATAACCTAATCTTTTCAAATAAATATCAAAGTCTTGGTTATTTGAGATATTATTGCCATTGAAAAGTAAATCGACTTTTATATTTTGCCAAAAGTAAGCATAAGCTTGGCCAAAATAATATATATTTTCTTCTATATAGTCTGGAATATTAACCTGAGACTCTTTAAACCATTCCTTTATGAGAATAAAATATTTTAGATAAAAAATTTGTTGTTGAATATTTCTAGATTTTATAAAACCCTGGTTGTCTATTGATGATTTAGCGATCTTTTTTAAAAAATTTAATCCAATTTTTAAATAATTTTTTTCACTTCCAAAACATAAACCTGTCAAAATAATTGCTGAGCAACCAATTATCTTATTTTCCAAATTTTTGGAATTTTTTATCTCATTAATTAAGTGATTAGTTTGTTTTTGAATCATAAAATTGAATATTGACCTATATTCTTTATCACTTTCATCATAAGATAGTTGGTGGTTTGATAACCAGGATATTACTCTCTTGGCTGTTGTATTAAATTCCCAATTTTCTTTATTATATCTTTGATTTTTATTAATCCAGTCTGTGATAACTTTTTGTGTTGAATTTTTAGAAGATCTTAAATCTAGACTAAAAAACCAAAAAAAATTATTCAATCTTTTATTTTCTTTTGATTCTAAATTATTTTCCCAAATAGTATTATAATCTAATTCTTCTATTGTATATTTTTTATTTTGGTAGTTTATTAAAGATGATAATAGATAAGGACTTGGTTTATACTGAAACTTAAAATCTAATGATTTGGAGATTTTTCGATTATAAAAATTTGAATTTTGATAAATATTTTTAGATTTTTCGTTAATTAAACTTATTAAGTCATTAAAAGTTCTAAAAAATCCATTTAGTAACATTCTACACTTCTTTAAGTGTTTCTATATTTTTTTTAATATTTCCATTATTTTCTTTAAAGATTGTTGTTCCCGATACAAGAATATTTGCTCCTGCACTTATAACCTCTTTAGAATTTGCAAAGTTTATTCCTCCATCGACTTCAATGTCATAACTATATTTTTTTTCATCTTTAATTTTTTTCAATAATTCAATTTTTTTAATTATTTCAGGTATAAATTTTTGACCACCAAAACCTGGGAATACACTCATAACAAGGATTAAATCTATGTTTTCTAATTCATTTTTTATTATGTCAATTTCTGTATTGGGATTCAATGAGACACCAACTTTTTTTTCAAGTGTCCTAATATGTTTGATGGACTCATTTAAGTTATCTGTAGCTTCAGGATGAATAGTAATTATATCTGCACCAGCGTTAGCAAAATCTTTTATATATTTGTGAACAGGAGAAATCATTAAATGTACATCAAATATTAAGCTTGTGTATTTTCTCAAAGCTTTTATTACAGGTGGTCCAATCGTTAAATTAGGAACAAAGTGACCATCCATAACATCCACGTGTATCATATCTGCGCCTGCATCTTCGAGTTTCTTAATCTCGTTGCCTAATTGACTAAAGTCAGCGGATAAGATAGATGGCGAAATTTGTATTTTTTTCATTGATAATTAAACTTACTAGTACCAAATTTTAAAATTTAATTTAATTAAAAAATTGATAAATTTGTCTTGAAATTTCACTTTCTAAAGGAAAAGATAACATTCCCATTACTGAGTATCCTAAAACCCAAGGCATAAGGTAAAACCTTATCATAAAAAAAAACCATGCCACATAAAGAGGTACAATTGGTTGGATTATAAAGGGTGGAGTTATAGGTTTAAATAAGCTGATAAGAGGATTAGTAAATTTAACAAAGACTTTCATGAAAAAAAATTGGGAGTCTTCTCTTTGAAATATATTCATTGCTACTCTTCCAATTAAAGTCCACATGATTACTCCTAAAACATAATCAACAATGTAAACTAAGGGGTGAAAGTTAGCTGACATTTAAAGTTTATATTGGAAAAATTTTGAAATTAAAAGGGGCGAAATTAATCGCCCCTTAGAAAGATTATTTTTATTGCTTGCCGATTATAGATCTGCCAGATGGCACTCTAACTTCGTCAACCATTTTTTGCGTAGCAGCATTCGGTTCTGAAGTCATTAAACTGACCACAACCATAGATACTAAGCTGACAGCTGATCCAAAGATACCAAACGTTAACTGAGTAATACCTAAGAATCCACTTCCACCTGTTCTTACCCAAACTAGGTAAGCAGCACCAGAAATTAATCCTAAAGCCATACCAGCTATAGCACCTTCTTTGTTAGCTCTCTTCCACCATACACCAAGTACTAGTGGGAAGAATAGACCTGACATTGCAAAGTCAAAAGCCCAGATTACTGAACCTAAGATACCTTGGATCTCAAGAGCTGCGATTGTTGCTCCTGCAAAACCAATTACTACAAGTAATACCCTTGCAACAACTAGTCTCTTCGCAGTCTCAGCTTTTGGATCGATGATTTTATAATAAACATCGTGTGAGATTGCGTTTGCAATTGCTAAAATCAAACCATCAGCTGTCGACATGGCAGCAGCCATACCTCCAGCAGCAACTAGACCTGAGATTACATATGGTAACCCAGCTATTTCTGGAGTTGCTAACACAACGGCTTTACCACCCATGAAAAACTCATTTAACTCAAGAGTTCCATTTCCGTTAAAGTCGCTCACAAACATCAAGTTTGCTGCGTTCCAGTTTTGATACCAATCTATCGCTTGAACATCTGAAATTGATTTACCAATGATACCTGTTGGTAAAGTTGGGTCCATCAATGACAACTTAGATAGTGTCGCTAACATTGGGGCAGAAGAATAAAGCAGGAAGATAAAGAATAATGACCAACCTACTGATTTTCTAGCTGCTTTTACGCTTGGAGTAGTAAAATATCTCATCATAACGTGAGGCAATGAAGCTGTTCCCATCATCATCGCTAACGCTAATGAAATAAATGCCCAAGGTGTTGCGTTCACCGCTGAGTGAGCTTTAGTTATTCCAGCCAAACCTTTTGGCACCTCTTTTAGATTTTCAGCAGAGTTTTTTACAAAACCAAACTGAGCCTCTAGTTCAGCTATTCTAGAAACCTCATCAGCTAACATGAAGTGAGGGAAGAAACCTGCACCTATTTTGTTACTGATCCAGAATACTGGTAATAAGTAAGCTATGATTAGTACGATATATTGAGCTACCTGTGTCCAAGTTACTCCCCTCATACCGCCAAGCATTGAACAAAGTAAAATACTTATAAGTCCAACGTATACAGCGTATTGGAATGGAATATCAAGAGCAACAGATGCAATTGTACCTGTGGCGTTAATTTGTGCAGTCACATAAGTAAATGAAGCAACAGTTAAGACTACCACTGCCATGAATCTACTTAAATTACCACCGTATCTTGTACCGATAAAATCTGGAACTGTGTAACAGCCAAATTTTCTCAGATAAGGTGCTAATAGTGATGCAACTAAAACATATCCACCAGTCCAACCTACAAGTAGTGCCATATATCCATAACCTTTAAAGTAAATACCACCAGCCATTGCAACGAATGAAGCACCAGACATCCAGTCTGCTGCTGTCGCCATTCCATTGAATACGGTTGGTACTTGTCTTCCAGCTACATAATATGCATCTGCTTGCGCTGTACGTGATAGATAACCAATTATTGCATAGATGGCTACAGTAAAGGCAACGAAACAAATTCCGATTGCTTTAGCTGACATACCCATCTGCTCACCAATTGACATAATGATTATGAAACCTAAAAATCCTCCTGTATAGATTCCATAAACCTTAGGTAAATTGTCTATAAAATTACCTTTTAGCATTAGTCATCTCCTCTCTCACTAAAGCCAAACTCCTCATCAATTTTTTCTTGTCTATTCGCAAACCAGAAAATTAGTATTACGAAAATTCCAAGAGATCCTTGACAAGTGAACCAATAAGTTAACGGATATCCAAAGGGACCCGTAACTTCATTCATTTCAGCTCCGAATAAGAAGATGCCAATTGAGAAAACAAACCAAATTGCTAACGTCATCATTAGCAAACCCTTGGATTTTTCCCAGTGTTGTTCTTGTTTTGACATTTATACCTCTCTCTTTTTAGTTATAACTGGCGAAAACCATAACCATTATGAAATAGATTTAAAGTGTTAAAATTGGTAAATTTGCTAGCCTTTTTAAGTTATAAGTGTCAAAAATAGGGGTTTTTATGGGAAAATACAAATTAACTTGGAGAGACTTAACTTTGCATGATTTTAAGACTTATTTATTTGCAATGTTTAAAGCTTTCATCCCCAAAGGCAAAATTAGTAACTTAGATGAACTTGAAACCTTTATTCAAACAAAATCTGCATGGGTGAGTCAGGTTACTCTTTATGGGTATCTTAAAACGAGAATGGGTACTAGGTATGTTCTTCATTTCGAGAATGATATTTTTATGGACTCAGTAAACCTTGCTAAGTGGAATATTTATTCAGTTGCTCTACAAGATCTTACATTTTTCACGTTTTCAAAACTAAAAGCAAATTTTAACTTTCAAGATACCGAAAAGGCCAAAGAAATCTTTTTAAAGATTCTTGATGACGAAACTTCAAATAAAATGCCGACTGAAATTATAGAGAATGCAAAAAAAAGTTTTGATGAAAGATTACAAAATATTAATTGGGATAACTACCATGATGATCTACCATTCAACACTAGTGCCTTATCATTATACAAGTGGGCACCAATTGCTGAAGATTTAAAAATTTTGGATCGTAAAATAGTTCTTAACTCAGTTATTTTAAAATGGGATGTTGTAAAAAAGGAATTTAAAGAAAGAATAAAGTTTTAGATATTTTTTCTATTGTCTACTAAACTATCTACCACAGTTGGATCAGCTAAAGTAGTTGTGTCTCCTAGTTGACCATGTTCATTTGCAGCAATTTTTCTTAAAATTCTTCTCATGATTTTTCCTGATCTAGTTTTAGGAAGACCTGGAGTAAAATGTATTAAATCTGGAGTTGCTAGTGGTCCAATCTGTTTTCTTACCCAAAGTTTAAGTTCTCTATCCAAGTCCCCTGTTTCGATCTCTCCAGCATTTAAAGTAACATAACAGTACAATCCGTTTCCTTTGATATCATGAGGGTAACCAACTACAGCTGCCTCAGCTACTTTGGGATGAGCAACGAATGCACTCTCAATTTCAGCAGTACCAAGATTATGACCTGATACAATAATTACATCATCAACTCTACCAGTTATCCAGTAATAGCCATCCTTGTCTCTTTTGCATCCATCTCCTGTAAAATATTTTCCATCAAACTGTGAAAAATATGTATCAATAAATCTTTGATGATCGCCATATACCGTTCTCATCTGACCTGGCCAAGACTGGGCTATACAAAGTCTTCCTTCACCCTCACCCTTTATTTCTTTTCCATCTTTATTAACTAATACCGGTTTAATTCCGTAAAAAGGTTTAGTTGCTGATCCAGGTTTAAGTGGAATAGCTCCTGTTTGTGGAGAAATAAGAATTCCACCTGTTTCTGTTTGCCACCACGTGTCAACAATAGGTGACTTTGAATTTCCAACAGTTTTATAATACCACATCCATGCCTCTGGATTTATGGGTTCTCCAACTGTTCCTAGTAATTTAAGGGATTTTCGAGATGTTTTATTAACCGGACCGTCTCCTTCTCTCATCAAGGCTCTTATAGCTGTTGGTGCGGTATAAAAAGTATTAACTTTGTATTTATCAACTATTTGCCACCATCTGGAACTATCAGGATAATTTGGAACACCTTCGAACATTATAGTAGTAGCACCATTTGCTAAAGGTCCATAAATTATATAACTGTGTCCAGTAACCCATCCTATATCTGCAGTACACCAATAAATATCATTTGGTTTATAATTGAAAATGTATTGATGGGTCATTGAGGCATAAACCATATACCCACCAGTAGTATGTAAAACCCCTTTTGGTTTTCCAGTTGATCCAGATGTATAAAGAATAAACAAAGGATCTTCAGCGTTCATCTCTTCAGGCTCACAATGATTTGAGACATCTTTTATTAAATCATGATACCAAACATCCCTATCTTGATTCCAAAACACATAGTTACCAGTTCTTTTTACCACAATACATTTTTTTACATCTGGGCAATTTACTAAAGCTTCATCTGTTGTTGCTTTTAGAGGAATTATTTTGCCACCTCTTACACCCTCATCGGCAGTAATTATATACTCTGATTTGCAATCATTCACTCTTCCCGAAATTGAGTCAGCAGAGAAACCGCCAAAAATTATAGAATGTATGGCACCAATTCTTGCACATGCCAACATTAAAACTGCCAATTCAGGGATCATTGTTAGATAAATAGTTACACGATCTCCTTTCTGTATGCCCAGTTTTTTTAGTCCGTTTGCAGCTTTTGAAACCTTTTGATGCAATTGTTTATAAGAAATTTTTTGAGTATCTTTAGGATCATCTCCAACCCAAATAATCGCAGTTTTATCTTTTTTATCTTTTAAATGACGATCAATACAGTTTGCTGATGCATTTAAAGTTCCATCTTCAAACCACTTTATTCTTACCTCATCCTTGCTATACTTAATATCCTTTATTTTTTTGTATGGTTTTATCCAAGTAATTCTTTTTCCCTCTTTTTTCCAAAATGAATTATTATTTTTAATAGATTCTGAATATTTTTTTTGATATTGAGATTTATTTGCTAGACTTCTTTTTATCCATTCAGGTCTGGTTTTAATTATTTGTTCATTCGTAGATACTACAATTTTTTTACTCTTACGTTTTTTTGTGTAAGTTTTTTTGGCTTTTGTTATTCTTCTTTTTTTTCTTGTTTTCTTTGAAGATTTTCTCTTAGCTTTTTTCTTTTTTGATTTTTTCTTTGGCATATGTTTAAAATTTACTCATCTTATTTAAAATCTTCCAGCTTTTAGAGTCAATAGGCATTACAGATAATCTACTTTGTTTAATTAAAGATAAATGGCTTAAATCCTTACTTTTTTTAATATTTTCTAAAGTTACTGGTTTATCGAATTTTTTTAAAAATTTAACAGTTACTGCTACAAACTTTCCAGATTTATCAGTTTTGTCAATGTAATATTCTTTGATTACTTCTACAATGCCTACAATTTCCTTCCCGATATTTGAATGGTAAAAAAAACATTGGTCTCCCTTTTTCATGTTTTTTAGATTTTTGGCTGCTTGATAATTTCTTACACCGTCCCAAGGCGCACCTTTTGCACCAGTTTTTTTTTGTTGATCAATTGACCAAACGTTGGGTTCAGATTTCATTAACCAATATTGCATTACAATTTTACTCCAGCTCCTTTTAAAAAATTTGCTTCTTCATCTAAAGCCCATCTTGGTTTGGCTGGATAATCTAGATCATTAAACTGTTTTAATTTGAATTTTTCTAAACCTACTATTCCAATCATTGCAGCATTATCACCACAAAGTTCTATTGGAGGAAATATACTTTCATAATTTTTTTCTTTACATAAATTAATTAGCATTGATCTAATTTTTTTGTTTGCTGCAACACCACCAGCTACTACAAAAACTTTCTTTTTAATTGTTTTATTTTTTTCAAATTGTTCAAAAGCAATTTTAGTTTTTTTATATAATATTTCTTCAATGGTTTTTTGAAATGATGCTGCTAAATCAAATTTTTCTTGTTCGGTTTTAATAGTTTTCGTTATCTTTAAAACAGCCGTCTTTAGTCCAGCAAATGATAGATTGCATCCACCTTTATTGAAAATTGGTTTTGGTAAATTATATTTTTCTGGATCACCTTTTTTAGCTAAAACTTCAATTTGTGGGCCACCTGGAAACTCTACTCCTAAAAGCTTAGCCGTTTTATCAAATGCTTCACCTAAGGCATCATCAATAGTTGTTCCTAATCTTTTATATTTTCCAAAATTTTGAACATTTAAATATTGTGAATGACCTCCAGATATTAAGAGAAGCAAATATGGATAATCCAATAATGAATTACTTTTAGGGCTTAACGCATGTCCCTCTAAATGATTTACAGCAATAAAAGGTTTATTTATTATAGAAGCAAAAGTTTTTGCAAAACTTAAGCCAACTGATAAACATACAATGAGTCCTGGTCCTGCAGTACAGGCAACCGCATCAATATCCTCTATACTTTTTTCGCTTTCATTTATTGCTCTCTGAACTATCAAATCAATTTTTTCTATATGAGATCTAGCTGCCAATTCTGGAACAACACCGCCAAAATCTTTGTGGACTTCAACCTGACTAGATATAATATTTGATAATATAACAGGTGATCCTTGATCATTTTCCGTTACAAGAGAGGCAGCTGTTTCATCACAACTTGATTCAATTCCAAGAATTAAGGGTTTTTTAATCATTCAAATAGTTTTTAATAATTGTACAATCTCAATACAAGTAAGAAATAAGTATATTTATGAGTAAAAAAATTATAATTGGATCACGGGGTAGCAAGTTAGCTTTACTTTACGCTCAAAAAGCCAGAGACAAAATTCTCAAAAATACAGATTTTAGTGATCAAGATATTATTATAAAAAAAATTACTACCAAGGGTGACGAGTTTGAAGATGTGAGATTATCAGAACTTGGTGGTAAAGGATTATTTTCAAGTAATATTGAAAAAGAACTTATGAATGAAAATGTTGATATAGCTGTTCATGCACTTAAAGATATGCCAGCAATGGAAACCGAAGGCCTTACAACAGATGTGTTTTTAGAAAGAAATGATCCTAGAGAAATTCTTATTACATTTAATAAAAAAAAATTAAAAGAATTAAAAACTAATTCTATTATTGGCACCTCTTCTTTTCGAAGAGAATATCAAATCAAAAAAATTAGATCAGATATTCAATGTAAACTTATTAGAGGCAATGTTGATACAAGATTAAAAAAATTAAAGGATGGAATATATGATGCAATAATTTTATCTTATGCAGGAATTAAATTTTTAGAGTTCGATAGTGAAATTTCAGAAATATTTTCACCAGAAAAAATAATTCCAAGTGCCGGACAAGGTATAATAGCACTTCAATGCAGAGAACAAGATGAAAAAATAATCTCAATTTTGAAAAACATAAATCATAATGAAACATTTATGAGGGCGCACAGTGAAAGAAATGTCCTGAAAGTTTTGGAGGGTGATTGCGAAACAGCTGTCGGAGCTTATTCAAATATAGAGGGGAATAAAATCACTTTAGAAGCTGAACTTTTTTCGCTTGATGGTTCCAAAAGATTTTATGTAAAAAAAACTGGTAGGATAGAGGATTATAGTGAAATAGGTAAAGAAGTTGGTGAAATTTTAAAATCAAAATCCAATAATTCTTATAAAAGATAATATGCATATTTTATTAACAAGACCATTAGAAGATTGTTCTGAAATGATTATTAAATTTCAATTTTTGGGTCACCAGGTTTCTCATCTGCCGTTATTAAGTGTGGAGAAAATAATTCACGATGAAATCGATTTTACAGATTATGATGGGATCGTCTTTACAAGCGCTAATGCTGTAAAATTTTTAAATCTCAATAAAATAAACAAAACAATTAAATGTTTTTGTGTTGGAGAAGCTACTGAAAAAAAGGCAAGAAGTTCAGGTTTCCAAAATACATTTGCTGCAGGAGGAAATGTTTCAAATTTAAAAGAATTAGTTTTACAAAACTATAATTCATCAAGTGGAAAATTACTTTATGTGAGTGGAGAGAAAATATCAGTTAATCTAGATAAGGAGTTATTAAATGAGGGTTATAAAATTAAAAGAATTACAAACTATAGAGTTAATCATAATAAAAATTTTAGTGAAGAATTTGTAAAAGAATTAAAAAAAAATATGCCGAATATGGTCTATATTTATTCTCAAAATAGCGCACATAGTTTTTTAAACTTTATTAAATTTCATCAATTGGAAGGTCTTTGTAAGGACACCAATTTAATGTGTATAGGCGAAAAAGCCTCGTCAATATTGAATGAAATTAAATGGAAAAAGATATTTCTTTTTAGTCCTGGAGAAGAGGAGTTTTTGTTATATAAAATTTAGTAATGGAAATAATAAATAATTTTTCTGATATATTTCTATCTGTTTGGAGCAAAGGAATTCTTGGGGTAGATATTTTTCAAATACTAATAGGTATTCTTATATTTTTAGTTTTTCTAATTTTTAGGGGGCTGATAAGTAAATTAGTTATCAAAAAACTAGAAATTATTTCAAAAAGAACCACGAATAAACTAGATGATACTTTTGTTCGTTCTTTAGAGGGTCCAGCTAGATTTTTACCTATCGTTCTGGGTTTCTTTATAGCGAGCTATTACATGACTTTCACATCTGAAGGTAGAGACATAGTTGATACTATAAATAGAACGTTGATTACAATCTTAATATTTTGGGTTATCCACCAAATAATTGAGCCAGTATCCTATATATTAAGTGGACTAGACAAACTTTTAACAAGAGAACTTATTGGATGGATAATTAAATCACTAAAAATATTAATTTTTATATTAGGTTTAGCTGC
This sequence comes from uncultured Pelagibacteraceae bacterium, assembly GCA_902516425.1. Classification (GTDB taxonomy): domain Bacteria; phylum Pseudomonadota; class Alphaproteobacteria; order Pelagibacterales; family Pelagibacteraceae; genus Pelagibacter. Next base: position 149,138 of record CABXYE010000001.1, on the reverse strand, counting down.
AGTACTTGAGTTGTGGGGTATTAAAATTGGTCCAATTATTGCAGGGCTTGGTTTATTTGGTGTTGCTGTTGCTTTGGGTGCACAAGATCTTTTTAAAAATTTAATATCTGGAATTTTAGTTTTGGTAGAAAAAAGATTTAAAATCGGAGACTGGATTCAGGTAGAGGGAATTATTGAAGGCATAGTTGAAAAAATTGGTTTTAGATCAACTACAATAAGAAAGTTTGATAAATCTCTTGCGATCATACCCAATTTTCAATTTGCAGAAAATGCTGTCGTTAATAATAGTGCGAAAAATAATTGGGCAATTAGCTGGATTATAACTCTGCAATATGATTCGACTGTTGATCAATTAAAAACTATTAGAAATGAAATTGAGGCCTACATTAATAGCAGTGAAGATTATGACACTAAAGTTGGTGTAGCAGTAAGAGTTGATAAATTCTCAGATAGTTCAATTGATATGTATGTTCGTTGTTTTACAAAGTCAAATAGTTGGAATGAGTGGCTGGCAGTGAAAGAGAGATTGGCAATTGAAATTAAAAACATAGTAGAGAAGAATAAAGCATCCTTTGCATTTCCAAGTTCATCTATTTACATTGAAAAAAAATGATAGCTATTTTTTATTTGGCTTTACAAATTTTAAAGCTTTACTCTTATGTAGTTATTGCCAATGTAATTATAAGTTGGTTGATTGCATTTAATATATTGAATACTCAAAATAGATTTGTTTATTCAATTTTAGAATTAACTTATCGCTTAACAGATCCGTTTTTAATTAGAATAAGACGTTTTTTGCCAAATTTAGGATCCTTAGATATTTCACCCATAATATTACTTCTATTGATTTGGTTTATAGAAATGTGTATGAAACTTTATATAGCACCCTTGATATTTTAAACTTATGATTTTAATAGATGGAAAAAAGGCAGCAGCTGAATTAAGAGAAGAACTCAGAAAAGAAGTAGTTGAATTAAAAAACAAACATAACAAAGTTCCAGGCTTAACAGTTATATTGATTGGAGATCTTACACCCAGCCAGATATATGTAAGAAATAAAGAGAAATCAGCAAAAGAAGTAGGATTAAAATCAGAGGTAGTTAAGTATCCTGACTCTGTGGAGGAAAAAGTTATCTTAGATAAAATTGATGAGTTGAATAAAGAAGATAGCGTCTCAGGTATTTTGGTTCAGTTACCTTTGCCGAAACATATAGACAAACAAAAGATTATAGAGGCAATTGACCCGTCCAAAGATGTAGATGGATTTCATCCAATGAATGTTGGAAACCTTTCGTCAGGCTATAAAAGTTCTGTTCCCTGTACTCCATTAGGATGTTATTTGTTAATTAAAAAAATTGAACCAAACTTAAATGGAAAAAAAGCTGTAATAGTTGGAAGATCAAATTTGAATGGAAAACCTATGACACAACTTCTTTTGAAAGAAAATTGTACAGTTACAATCACTCATTCAAAAACAAAAGATCTCAAAGCCGAATGTTTAGAAGCGGATATCCTTGTTGCAGCCGTTGGTATACCTGAGCTTGTTAAAGGAGACTGGGTAAAAAAAGACGCAATAGTAATTGATGTAGGTATCAATAAAACAGAGAAGGGCATTGTTGGAGATGTTGCTTTTAATGAAGTTTCAAAAAATGCTAGAGCTTTAACGCCAGTCCCAGGTGGTGTGGGTCCAATGACAATCGCATGTTTATTAAAAAATACAGTAGAGTGTTTCAAAAGATCGCAACTTTAAAGTTACAACTCATTAAATTTTTTGATACTTTAAGATGTGAAGAAACCTAAATATCCTTATAGAATTGCAATTGTATTTTTGATTTTAACAGTCCCTACTATTGGAGCAACTCAACTGGGATGGTACCTATATGATCAACAAACAGGTTTTGATTATGGTATGATAGTTGGTACATTTTCAGTTATATATGCTGCTTGGTTAATGTATGAAAAAAATTGGAGAGAAGAGGAAGAGGATGAGGATTAGATTATGGAAAAATTAATTTTTTTTGGTTTAGTAATTCCAATTTTCCTTTTTGTTTTATATTTGGGTGGTACAGCCATTATGACCGGTTTTAGTGCCAAAGAAGCTAACAGAAAAATTAAAGATGAAGAAGAAGATAATATTTCTCCTGACCAACTTGATGATGATCAATCCTTAAGTAATCAGCTTGAAAAACTTAATAAATTAAAAGAGTCTGGTGTTTTGACAGAAGAAGAATTTGAAAAGGCCAAAAATAAATTACTAAACAATTAGATTACTTTGTTAGTAATAATAAAGTTGCCCCTGTTATAAATATTAAAATCCCCATAATCTCGATAAATGTTATTTTTTCCTTAAAAAGATATTTAGATGAAATATAACTGAAAAATATTTCAATTTGACCAACTGCTCTTACAAAAGAAGCCTGAATTAAAGTGAACGCAAAAAACCAAGATAATGTAGCTAAAAAACCAGCCAACCCTGTTAAACAAATTTCAAATTTATTATTATAAAATTTTTTGAACTCTGATTTTTCGAAAATTAGAAGATAAGCCGTCACTGCTGTAGTTTGAATTATCAGAGCAAAAAAAACTGTTGTAAGTGCTTTATCAAAATTAGAAGAAAAATTTTCAAGTGATAGTGCTGCGGCTCTAAAATACACAACACTAAGACCCAATAAAAGACCTGCACCTAATCCAATGAGTGTTACTTTTGAAAAAAAATTTTTAAGAAATAATTTCACGTCTTTAATTGTTATTACAATTACTCCAATAGTAGCTACTATTATTCCAATAATTCCAAATAAATTTAATTTGTCTTTCAGCAAAATATATTCAAATATAGCAATTTGAATTACTTCCGTTTTACTCAACGATGTACCAACAACAAAATTTGAAAATCTGAAAAGATATAATAGTGTAATTGTAAATGTAACTTGCAAAATGGATCCCAAAAAAGTGTAAAAAATAAAATTAGCTTGATCCAGAACTTCTGGGATAACATCTAAATTATGAAAAATAAAAAATAATAAAAATGCAAATGGTAAAGCAAAAGCAAATCTTACGTATGCTGAGGCAACTAATGATAGATTTTTATTTAATTTTTTTTGTAATGACGTTCTTAGATTTTGAAAAAAAGCTGCTAAAACTGTAAAGATCACCCAATTCATAAATTTATTTAGACCAAAGTTTTAATAGAATTAATTACTGAGTTGTATCTAAAAAAACTATTTTTTTTCCATTAACCAAAGAGCATCTGCACCTAAAAAGTAAATTTTCCCATTACTTGGATGTACTTGAATATCTCTTATTCTCCCAATTTTATCCTTAAAGATAATATCTTCTTTCACATTTAAATTGTCATCAAATATTAATTTTCTCAAAGACTTATCTTTTAGTGAAGTAATCAGAGCATGTCCATTCCACTCATTAAATTCTTTACCTTTATAGATTGTTATCGCACTTGTTGCGATAGATGGGACCCAATAATGTATTGCTTTTGTAAATCCCGGTTTCCACTTAGGCCCGATTGGAATGCCCGAATAGTTTGTTCCACCCCATCCTAAAATTTTCCATCCATAGTTTTCACCTATTTTTGCTTCACCAAACCAATCACCCCCCCTCGCTCCATGATTACTCATATAAATTTTTCCATCATATGGAGACAAAGTTAAACCTTGAGGATTTCTGATTCCAATTTGATAAATTTCTGGAAGCCAATCTGATTTACCTTGAAATTTTGGATTATCTTTTGGGATACTTCCGTCAATATTAATTCTAATAATACTGCCAGGATGTTTAGTAGGATCTTGTGCAATCATACCCTCTCCTCTTTCACCAGCAGATGCAAACAGAAAATCATCTTTTATAGCTAACCGTGATCCAAAATGATATCCAGAGTTAATAGGCGGATTTGCTTGAAAAATATTTTTAAAGATAAAATCTTTTTTGTTAAATTTTGATTTTGCTATTGAAGTGCTTGTTTTTCCATTGCCCCTATTTTCAGCATACGAAATATATACAAAATTGTTTTTATAAAGAACATCTAACAAACCGCCTTGGCCATGCTCTAAAAAATTAAGGTTATGATTAATATTAGAAATTTTTTTTGTGTTAAGATTGATTAATTTGATTGATCCACTTTTCTCTGTGATCAATAACTCTTTATTATTAACAAAAGTTGAACCCCAAGGACCTTTCAAATCTATAATTTTTTTAAAATTAAATTTTTCTGCAACTGAATGCGTTGCTATAAATAAAACTAAGAATATTGTTACGACTATGCTTTTCACTTTAGGAAAGTTTTGATCTACCGCCATCAACAGCTATAATCTGACCGGTAACCCAAGAGCTATCGTCAGTAATAAGAAACTTTGCCAGTGAAGCTGAGTCTTTACCTTCACCTAACCTCTTTAAAGGATGTGCCTTAGCTATCCCATCCGCTAATGCTTTATTTTTTAACATTGGTTCAGCAATTTTCGAATTAGTCAGACTTGGGGCAATACAGTTCACTCTAATGTTTGGAGCGAATTCAGCGGCTAGAGATACCGTTAAACCTTCAACAGCAGCTTTTGTAGACGCTATTATTGCGTGATTGGTAAATCCTCTTTGAGCAGCTACAGTTGAAAATAAAACTACTGATCCTTTAGTTTTTTTTAAACTTTCCTGATAACCTTTGATAACCTCAACTGCTGAATAGAGATTTAATTTCATACATTTATTAAAATCATTCTCTGTTACCATTCTTAAAGGTTTTAGGTCTATAGAACCTACACAGTAAGCAACACCTTTAACTTCTGAAATATCATTTTTAACTTTTTCTATAAAACCGTTTTCCAAAACATTAGCGATTGTAAAAGTACAACCTAATTTATCAGAAATATTCTTTGTTTCAGTTTCGCTTCTCCCAACTAAATGCACATTAAATCCTGAATTTACCATTTGTTCGGCCAAGCTAGATCCGATTGAACCTGTCGCACCAAAAATTAGATATTTTTCTGACATAAAAAATTTTATTAGTTATATTTAACTATGAACTTATTCTTTATACTGGGAAATCAATTATTTCCATCAAAATACTTAGATCGCTTCAAAAAAGACCATCTATTTTTCATGGCCGAAGATTATGAATTGTGTACTTATGAAAAGCATCATAAACAAAAGATACTTCTTTACTTATCTTCCATGCGGTCACATGCTGAAAGTCTTAAAAAGGATAAATTTAAATTAGAATATATTAGAATTGAAGATAAAGAATTTAAAGATGATTATTTAAAGAAACTAAAGAAAGTTATAATTTCAAAAAAAATAAAAGAAATTTCAAGTTTTGAAGTTGAAGATAAATTTTTTGAAAAAAAAATTAATCGATTTGTTAAAAAAGAAAAACTAAAGTGGAATGTTATACAAACTCCAATGTTTTTAAATTCAAGAGATGAATTTAAACAATATTTATCTAAATCAAAAAAACCTTTTATGGCAACCTTTTACAAGGATGTTAGAAAAAAATCAGGAATATTAATGGGCCCAGATGGAAACCCAATAGGAGGTAAATGGAGCTTTGATGAGGATAATAGAAATAAATTACCTAAAAATATTTCTATTCCAAAATTTCCAAAAATTAATGAAACAAACCACACAAAAAAATTAAAACCAATTATTGAGAAATTATTTAAGGATCATCCTGGTAAAACAGATAATTTTTGGTATGCAACAGAATATAATGACGTCATTAAGCTTTTAAATTTTTTTATAAAAGAAAAATCAAATTTATTCGGCGATTATGAAGATGCAGTTGACCAAAAAGATAATATCTTATTTCATAGTGCTTTAAGTCCTTATATCAACTTAGGCCTGATCACGCCTGAGTTGATTATCAATAAAGTTCTCGACTTTCATAAAAGTAAAAAAATTAAATTAAATTCTTTAGAAGGTTACATACGTCAAGTAATTGGTTGGAGAGAATTTATGAGAGGAATATACCAAAGTTACTCGAATGAGATGGAAACTGGAAATTTTTTTAATCAAAATAAAAAAATGAAAAAATCCTGGTATGATGGAACAACTGGTTTACCACCACTCGATTATGCAATTAAAAATGCTCTTAACCACGGATGGTCTCATCACATTGAAAGACTAATGATTTTATCCAACATCATGAACCTTTGTGAGATTAAACCAATTGTTGTTTACAAATGGTTTATGGAAATGTTTGTAGACTCCTCTGACTGGGTAATGGTGCCAAATGTTTATGGTATGGGATTATTCAGTGATGGTGGGATATTTGCAACCAAACCTTATATCTGTGGATCTGCTTATTTTATGAAAATGATGGATTTTAAAAAAGGAGAGTGGTGTAATACAATGGATGGTCTTTATTGGAGATTTATTGATCGAAATAGAAAATTTTTTTTGAAAAATCCTAGACTATCAATGATGGTTAGAATTTTTGATAAAATGAAAACTGATAGGAAAAAATTAATTCTTCCTGCTGCAGAAAAATTTATTAAACAAAACACAATTTAGTGAGAAAAGAGAATCTTCCTTTTAAAATCTGTATTATTTGTAAAAGACCTTTCACTTGGAGAAAAAAATGGAAGCTAAATTGGGAGAGAGTTAAGTATTGCTCAAAGAGATGTTCTAGCAAAAAAATATGAACCTAGAAAAGTATAAATGGAAAAGTAGAATTTTACTTGTTTCTGGATCAAGTTATAAAGATAAAATATATCTAGAAGCAAAAAAAAAATATCAAGCTAAAATAAAAGATTTCCATAAAAGACATGTAAAATTAATTTGTAAAATTAATAAGAAAGAAAAATCTTCTATTAATTTGATTGGTTTCGATGGAAAATCTAAAAAAGTGATGGACAAACTTAATTATAAAATAGTTTTTAAAATCATAGATAAAATGCCACTAGGTAAAAAAATTAGACCTATAAATTTATCGCTTTATTCAGATTACAATCCAAAAACCACTACCCAAGGTTTGGGATTTAAAAACAGGGAAAAAGCTCTTTACACAGTTAAAACTATTAAAAATCGTCCAATTAAGTATCAGGTGAATGTCATTGCAACAATGCTAGGCAGAGCAAAAAATCATCCTAACAAAACAAGGGAGATGGAGGATGCTATAAAAATATTTGGTGATTGGATGAAAAAATATAAAAGTAAAAAAAATGAAAATTAAAATAAATAAATATTTAAAAAAAATGGTAGTTTTACTTTTTCTACTTACGCCAAATAGTTTGTATGCTGATTTTTTTGAGGATATAACAAACCAAATTGTTGATAATCCTAAAAGACTTAGCTATGGAGTTTCTGTAACTGATGTAAACCAAGATGGAAATTTTGATTTTGTAGTCACTGGATTTGGTTATTTGAATTTAGCTTTATCATATGAGAAAGGAAAATTAATCAATATTGTAAATCAAAAAAAATTTACAGATGAGTTTAGGAGAACTATTGGGGTTGCTGCATGTGATATAGACAAAGATGGATACGAAGAAATATATTTTCTTAACACCGATACATATAGTGGTACAAAAAAATATTCAGATAGACTTATCGATTTAGAAAAAGATAAGTATATAGATTTATTTGAAATTGAAAAAAATCAGAAAGATCTTAATTTAACTGCTGGCAGATCCGTTGTCTGTGTCGACAGAAAAGGTGATGGAAATTATGGTGTTTATGTTGCTAATTATGGAGGACCAACAAGGTTTTACGAATATAGTGACAAGATAATAGTTGATAAATCTGTTCAATTAAACCTTGCAAAGGTTACTGGTGGTCGAGCTGTAGTAGCTGGACATATTATTTCTGATAAAATCGATGTGTTTGCAGCTAATGAGAGAGGAGCAAATTTTTTATATAAAAATAATAACGGAAAATTTTTAAATGTTGCAAACAAATACCGAGTTGAAGATTTTCTTCAAAATGGGAGAGGGACTGCTTTGTCTGATATTTATTATAGAGGACGATTAGATATCTTAAATGGAAATTGGGGAGGATTTCACAGAGCCTATGTGTTAAAGGATAATATTTTTCAAGATATAGCCAAACCACCTTTTGATGAGCCATCAAGAATAAGAACTGTCATTTCAGCTGATTTAGATAATGATGGTTATGATGAAGTATTTATGAACAACATTGGTGAACCAAACAAACTTTTTAAAATATTGGACAATGGTGTGATTGAACAAATACCATTAGATGTTGGTTTAGAGCCAAATGGATATGGAACTGGAGCAGCAGTTGCTGATATAGATAATGACGGTGTTCTAGAATTATTAGTTTCACACGGGGAAAGCTTTGATCAGCCATTGTCCTTGTATAAAGCAAAAGTAAACCCTAAAAATAAATATCTAAGAATAAAACCTTTAAATAAATACGGTGCGCCTGCAAGAGGAGCAACAGTGACATTAATTTCAAATTTGAGAAAACATTCTAAAACAATTGACTCTGGATCGGGTTACCTTTGTCAGATGGAACCAGTGGCTCACTATGGAATTCGAGAAAATGAAAAAAATATAAAAATCCAAGTTAAGTGGACAAATGGTGAAACCGAAAATATTTCTATTAAAAAATTAAACGAAACAATTACTTTAAATCAAAAATAACTAATTTAAAGGTTGCAGAACTCTATTTATAAAATGGATTACACCATTTGGAGCCTCAATGTCAGCTGTTACAACTTCAGCCTCATTTATATAAACTATTCCATTAACCTTTTTAATTGTTATTTCTTCACCATTAATTGCCTTAATTTTTATTTCACCATTTATTTCTGAAGATGTTATTTTTTTTGAAAAAACATGTCTCCCTAAGATGTTTACTAATTTTTCTTTATTCTCCTCTCTTAAAAGACCGTAATATGTTTGTGCACTAATTGCAGCGAATGCATCATCTAATGGTGCAAAAATTGTAAATGGTCCATCGTCCTCAAGATTTTTATTCAAACCCGACTTAGCAAGTGTTTCATTTAATTTAGTAAACTTGCCAGTCTCATTGAGTTGATTAATTATATTTGCAAATGTAATCGTTGGTACAAAAATCAATACTAGTAAACAGATAATTGAACTAATTTTTTTCATTTGTTTTAAATATATAAAAATTAATAATTTAAAAGGTTAATTTAGTGCGACAAATGTTTAAACAAAAACTACATATTGTTTATATTTAACACTAGAAAGTTACAACTATTAATCTAGACTGAACCCTAACTATAAATTTTAATCTAAATAAATGAGATTTTTAAAAAATATAATTAAGACATCGGTCATTATTGCTCTAGTTTTGTCATTTTCAAATATCTCAAACTCATCAGAAAAAAATTATTACAAAGATTTGATTAATGACTGGTCAAGAATATTTCCAGATAAAAATAGAAATGCTGCCGGCCCAAAATTCTTTAAATATATAATTGATAAAGACATTACTTATAAAGATTTTATTGAATACAATAAATTGTATTGTGCTGTATCTGGTTCATTAATTGATCCTAATAGTCAGCCAGATTTTATATATGCTAAAGAAAGTAAAACTAAAAATAAGATTTGTGGTAGCTATTATAAATGCTGCGTCCCATGTTCATGTGATATTATGAAATACTCTGAGGTTCATAAAATGAAACATAAATTTAGTGATGGTGTAAAAGAATTTTTTGTTTTTACAATTAAAAATCCCTGCAAGAAAGTAGACTTTCCAAACAGAGTAAACAAAAATTACTTTTGTGATGGTGATAAAATTAATGATAAACAAGTTTACAGTATTAACGATCGAATAGTAATAGGTTTATTACACAATGGGAAAAGTTGTCAAAAGGACGAGATAGATTTTGTAAAAAGTCATCAGATAACCGGAAGATTTTGCGAATTTAGAAATAATACACCTACAGAGAATCTAGAAGCTGGCATGGGTGATATTTTTATAAAACTTGCGAGATAACTTTTTATGGCAAAAAAAATCAAAAAAAGAAAGAAAATTAAAAAAAAAAATCCAATTGCAAAATTATTAAGTTCGCCAATGTTAAGAAATAAAATTATAAAAAACGAAAAAAAAATTTATAATAGAAAAAAATTTAAATTGGAGAATGAATAAAATTTAAACTTAATTAAAAGTTGAAATTATTTTGGGAATATAATTCTTAAAATTAAAAAAACCTTTATTACAATATTGCCAAGAATACTGATCTAGTTTTCTATACAGAAAATCAAATTTTAAACTATTCAAATTTAAATAGTCCAGATTTTCACCAACATTTGGATATAGTGCAATGACTTTCTCTCCTATATTTTTAATTTCATTTATATCGACTGTCTCACAATCTATAGACTTATTATTTAATCTTTCCTTCTGGTCATTAATCAAAAGTGATTTAAATTTGATTACATTTTCACTTAATTTTATAGATCTACTTTCATTCTTATTTGAAATTAAATAAATTTTTTTAAATTCATTATTTTGGAAATCACTAGTTTCAAATGATAAATTATTTTCAAAAATTAAAAGATTTCTATCATCTATATTTGTATTACCAAAATCTTGTTTGACAATTGAGTAAGTTTTTTCTGAAATCTTTGGGGGAGCGCCTTCATTTAATTTAATATTATTAAATCTATTATTTGTGAATTTTTTAATATTCCATTCACTTGCTAGATAATGTTTTCCTTGGGTTTGAACACCAGCTACCCATCTCCAGCCTAGAGTATTAGACGCAGTATCCCCGTCATAAAGGTTTTGCATAAAAAATTCTGCTCCTAATTGCCAAGGTAACTCTAAAGTAAAAATCCAAATACTTGCAAACCACATTCTTGTATGATTATGTAAATAGTTGTTTTCTTTAAGTTCATTTACCCAGTAATTAAAACACTCAATGTTTGTTTTGCCTTCAATGGCGTTTTTATAATCTTGGTTATCCTTAAAATGTTCTCTTGTTCTATTCAATTCAATCAAATAATCTGTCCAAACATTTGGTCTTAACTCTAACCAGCCTTTCCAATACGTCCGCCACAAAACTTCTTGAATAAATTTTTCATTTTTTGAAAAAGAAAATTTGCTAAGTGATTTTTCAATTATTTCTCTTTCGTTTATTACTCCATGGGTAATGTAAGGAGACAAACAGGATACATTGGTTCTCTTTTCTGGTCCAAAATCAAAATTTCTTAATCTAGAATATTCACCAAGATTTTCCTCAACAAATTTGTTTAATTTATTTAAGGCCGCAGCCTTAGAGGCATCAAACTTCATTTTTATTTATTTTGATTTTTTTTTCTTAAGACCTAGTTTATCACTATGTCTTAATCTAAGAATAACAATTGCACCTGCAATCAGCACTATAGCAATAGCTTCATAAACTAATGCTGTTGGATCCATTTCTTTTCCTTGAAGAATTATAAATCGCGCTAAAGCAGTAATAGCTATTAAAAGTGGCAATGTAATACTTATTGATTGTTGGTTCCAAAAAACTCGCACCATTGCAAGTACTTCTAGGTAAAGAAACATTAATAATAAATCAGCTAAAGTAACAGACCTGTTTTCAAACATTTTATACATCTCTATACCCACGGCAATTACTGTACTTACTAAAATAATAACCATTAAAATAAGTTGTAAATTTTTTGCTACTTTTTCCATTATTTGTCTTTACTAAATGGTAACCATTTTTCAAATACTGATTTTGATGAACCATCATATGGTATTGAATAAGAGTAGGGGTTTGGACTTGTTAGAACTTCAATTCCTTTTGAAAATACGAATATAAATACGATCACAAAAACGAGCACCATTATTTTAAAAGGGTCAAAATTTTTTGTTTTAAAAACACTAGATGAATTTTCTTCAGCCCTGTGAAAATGTTTAAAGGTCATATACACAGCAAAGATTAAACCAATATGAGCTAGAAAAAGTCCAGTCCAACCAAATACAAAAGTTGTGTATGAAAATACATATAAACTAAAAACTGTTGTCCAAATAAAGCTCAAAACTAATAAAATTTGCAATCTGACAGTTTTAGGAAGTGAACGTAGATCATTTTTACTATCATCAAACAAAATATTTGCTGTATCTCTCATCCAATTTCTAAATGATTCCATGTTTCTAAGATATAACTAAAAATAAATTTAACAAACCATAAATTGTCCTAAAACTTAATAATATTACAGTTTTTTCTTGTGATAATTAATAAATCTTTCAACATTAGATTTATTGAAAGTTTTATTTTCTTCAAAAGAAACTTTTTTCATTGAGTATGCATTGCTCTTTGTAATTCTAGATTGGATAGTGATATTTCCTTTATATAGTTTAAGTTTTACAGACCCATTTACCTTATTTCTCTTTTCGTCAATAATTTTTTGTAATTTAAACCTCTCTTTTGAATACCAATAACCATTGTAAACTAATTCCGCATACCTCGGCATGATCGAATCTTTTTTATGCATTGTATCTTTATCTAACGTCACTGACTCAATAGCTCGGTGGGCATGAATTAAAAGTGTTCCACCTGGTGTTTCGTAAACTCCTCTTGATTTAATACCAAGAAATCTATTTTCGACTAAATCAACTCTTCCTATGCCATTTTTTCCAGCTATAAAATTTAATTTAGTTAGAATTTTTTCAGGGTTTAATTTTTTCCCATTTATTCCAACTGGATCACCGTTTTTAAAGTTGATTAAAATATGAGTCGATTTATCAGGTGCTTTTTCAGGTGAGACTGTTCTTTGAAAAATAAATTCTGGAGCTGAATTTTTTGGATTTTCTAAAATCTTACCCTCAGTTGATGTGTGAAATAAATTATCATCTACAGAAAAAGGTGGTGCACCTTTTTTATCTTTTGGAATAGGTATTCCATGTTTTTTTGCATAATTAACCAAATCGTTTCTAGATTTTAATTTCCAAACCCTCCAAGGAGCGATAACTTTTATCTTCGGACCAAAATAGTGATAACCTAGCTCAAATCTTACTTGATCATTTCCTTTTCCAGTAGCACCATGAGATACTGCAAATGCTCTAAATTTTTTTGCTATTCTTATTTGGTCTTTTGCAATCAATGGTCTTGCTATGGAAGTTCCTAATAAATAAACCCCTTCGTAAATCGCATTACCTCTTATCATAGGGAAAACATAATCTTTTACGAAAATATTTTTTAAATCTTTAATTATAATCTTTTTAACACCAAATCTTTTAGCATTATTGATTATCTTTTTTCTATTAATCTTTTGTCCTATATCAGAAGTGTAACAAATTACCTCTGCGCTGTAATTTTCTTGAAGCCATTTTAGAATTATAGATGTATCTAATCCTCCTGAATAAGCTAAAACAATTCTTTTTTTTGATTTCATTAATTAACTACAAGCTTTTTTTGCAGAGTTATAAGCTTTAGTAAATCCCAATAATGAATAATGATCTATGGTTTGAGATCCTTTTTCATTATAGCCAGTAACCATAATTCTTGATCCTTTTTTCATAACCTTAACCATTATGTTTTCTTTTTTACCACTTGTCATCCAAGCAAAACCTTGTTGTTTAATATCAAATTTAAATTTATTATTTCCTGATGTTGCTAAAACAGAATTATTTTTATTAAATTCATACCCCGCGGTTGCGCTTATTTCGTTAGAAATTTTATCATTAGGTCTAAAAGTTACAAATAATCTTGCATCTCTCTTGTTTGTTTTGGGTGCTTGTAATACTGGAATAGACTGAGCAAAACATATTTTACCTGATGCTTCTGAAACTACCAAAACTTCCCAATCTTTAAATTTGCCAATCTTCTTCAAGTCCTCAGCATAACTTTTTGATATCGAAATAAGTAGAATAGCAAATGATAGGTAAAAAATTTTTCTAATTATGGACATGGATTTTGATAGATGTTTTGTACTTCGTTAATTTCATTTATTACCTCTTCTGAAAGATTTATATTTACACTTTCTATATTAGTTTTCAACTGATCCATTTTTGTAGCACCAATTATAACTGAAGTAACAAAAGGCTGAATTTCACAAAACTTTAATGACATTTGTGTCAAATCAATATTATTTTTTTTTGCAATCTCAAAATACGCATCAACAGCCTTAGTTGTATTAGGTTTATCATACCTAGTCCAAAAATCCCCATCCCTCTCTAATCTTGAATTTTCTGGCATTTGATTATTTCTGTATTTGCCAGTTAAATAGCCAGTTGCTAAGGGTGAGTATGCAAGCAAACCAACTTTTTCTCTAATAGAGATTTCTGCTAAGCCTATTTCATATGTTCGATTTAATAAATTGTAAGGGTTTTGTATGGACATCATTTTTGGCAAATTATTTTGCTTTGAGATTTGCAAACATCTAGTTACTCCCCACGGAGTTTCGTTTGAAAGCCCAACCTCCCTAATTTTTCCTTCTTTTTTAAATTTTTGCAAATTTTCAAGAACATCCTCAAATTTATTCCAATTCTTATCATCTTCCTTATGTTCATATCCCAAACGTCCAAACATATTAGTTTTTCTTTCTGGCCAATGTAATTGGTAAAGATCAATGTAGTCCGTCTTCAATCTTTTGAGACTTTCATTTAACGCAATCGTCATATTTTTTATACCATAACTATTTTCTCCTCCTCTAATATAATTTCTTGAAGGTCCAGCAACTTTTGTCGCTAATATAACTTTGTCTCTCTTTTTTGTTTTTTGAAACCAATTACCAATAATTTTTTCAGTAAGACCAAAAGTTTTTTCTTTTGGGGGTATTGAATACAATTCAGCGGTGTCCCAAAAATTAACTCCTTTTTCGAGCGCATAATCCATCTGTTCAAAACCTTCCTCTTCAGAGTTTTGTTCTCCCCAAGTCATAGTTCCGAGACAAATTGTACTAACCTCAAGGTTGGTATTGCCTAATTTTTTATAATTCATAACGCTTTTTTCGTGTCTATTCTTTAATTAATCTTCTAAGGTATCTTGAATAATTAGTAAAAGATTATATATCTCTGGTATGGAATTTAATAAAAAAGGTATTCTTGCAAGAGCCAAAGAAGCTGCTCAACAATCTACTGTAGCAATGGACGAAGGCTTAAGAGCCTACATGCTAAAAGTATATAACTACATGGCAACCGGTATTCTTTTGACAGGGATTATTGCCCTTTTAACTTTTAAGATGTCTGTTGTGACTGATAGCTCAGGATCTATAGTTGGATTAACCCAAATGGGTAATGCAATCTACATGTCTGGGTTAAAGTGGTTGGTAATGTTGGCTCCGCTTGGAGTTGTTTTTTATATGAGCTTTGGCATAAATAAAATGAGTGCAGCTAAAGCGCAAACTACTTTTTGGATTTTTGCCGCATTAATGGGTCTGTCTCTTTCATCAATTTTACTAATTTATACTGGCATGAGCATTACAAGAGTATTTTTCATTTGTTCTGCTACATTTGGAGCAATGAGCATTTATGGCTACACAACTAAAAGAGACTTAACAAAATTAGGATCTTTTTTAATGATGGGATTAATTGGAATTATTATCGCATCAATAGTTAACATATTTATGAAATCTTCAATGATGTATTTCGTAATTTCTATTTTAGGAGTTTTAATTTTTGTGGGACTTACTGCTTACGATACTCAAAAAATTAAGAACATGTATTCCGCTAGTGACACGGGTGAGTTGATGGGTAAAAAAGCTGTGATGGGAGCATTAACGCTTTATTTAGACTTCATTAATTTATTTATAATGTTGCTGAGACTCTTTGGTCAAAGAAGGTAATTTAAAGTTTTTTCCAATTAATATTTGTTAATAAATTCTTTAAATCAAAAGAATTTTTTAATATTTTGCCATTAGCATCAGTAATTAGATATTTAAGATTTTTGTTTTTTGGTTTAAAATTTTTACAAATTTTATAAAGCGCATTTTCAGCCGCATTCTTAAAAACACTAAAACCAACTTGTTTACTCGAAATGTTAAGACCATAATCTTTCCATGAGCCCTCTGAAACCATTTTTGCATATAGATCTAAAATAATCTTTAATTCGTTTTTTTCAAAAAAATGTTTTTCTTCAATATTCTTTTTACTAACATTGTTAATTATAAGACGTAAATTATTATTCATTTGTTTTATATTTATTTATTAAACTTATTTGAAAACCAGTAAATATAAATGTAATTGGCAAAAGTCCCCACACCTTAAAGTTTACCCAAAATTCTTCAGATTGAGTTCTCCAAACTATCTCATTAAGTATTGCAAGGCAAAAAAAGAAGTATATCCATCTTTTATTCAATACTTCCCATCCTTCGTCAGTTAGTGAGATAGATCCACCCATTAATTTTTTTAAAACAGGTTCATTTGTGAAGTACCCTCCAAACATCAGAGCAAATGCAAAGAGAATGTTTATAATTGTGGGTTTGATATAAATAAAAACTGGATTATTAAAATAAATTGTTAAACCACCAAATAAAGTAATTAAAACTCCACTAAGCAAAGGAACTTTTGGTATTTTTTTTTCCAAAAACCAAACAATTGCTAAAGCAATAATTGTCGCAACAATAAATGGGGGAATTGCAATTTTTAAATCTTTTCCACTATCGTAATAATAGTAAAAAAAAATCACTAGTGGTCCAAAATCAGTGAGAAACTTTAAAAAAGATTTATTCACAATAAATATATTAACATAAATAATATTTTCACAAAAACTTTTTATTTTTCTTATTGATTTTTAATTTTAAATACCCATACTAAAGTAAATGGCAATTCAAAAAGCAAAATTTTCAATTGGTGATATCGTAAAACACAAGCACTTTGATTTTAGAGGAGTTATTTACGATGTTGATTTTGAATTTAATAATTCAGAGGAGTGGTATCAATCTATACCTAAAAATGTTAGACCTAGAAAAAATCAACCTTTTTATCATCTATTGGCAGAAAATGATGAAATTACTTACGAAGCATATGTTTCAGAGCAAAATCTTTTAGTTGATGACTCAGATGAGCCAATAAAGCACCCTCTTATTGAGGAAATTTTTTCAGGAAAAAAAGGATCTAGCTATTTTAAGCTTTCAAACTAGAGAAAAATCATTTTTTCAACACATTTAGTTCAAACCTTGGACACAGCAATTTGCTTTATTATGACAATTCTGATCAAGAGTGCTACTTATTATCCCTTCGTTATTATCTCCCTCTGCATTCTTGATCAGTATGTTTTTTCATATTACAAAACAATAAAACTAAATTTATATTTTTATTAAAATGTTAAAGTATTTCGAACCAGGTAGAATTTTTTCAATTACTTCTAAAGCACCTAAATACGTTTTATTTTTATTTATTATAATTCTTTCAATAGGATTAACTGAGGCTCTCATACTATCCCCTGAAGATTATAAGCAGAGTCATTCAGTGAGGATCATGTATGTACATGTGCCTGCTGCTTGGATTTCACTTGGAATTTTTTCTTCGATAACTTTATTATCGGTAGTTGGATACATATTTAAGATCAAAAATTTTTTTTTAATCTCAAAAAGTCTAGCACCATCAGGATTGGTATTTAATATCATAGCTCTTGTAACAGGTGCAATATGGGGAAAGCCTACATGGGGGACATGGTGGGCTTGGGATGCAAGAATTACCTCAATGTTAATACTTGCTTTATTCTATGTTATGTATCTCGTTGCTTGGAGAATTTATGAAGACAATGACAAATTATTTAAGATTACTTCAATTATAACAATCTTGGGAATAATTAACGTTCCAATAATTAAGTACTCTGTCGATTGGTGGAACACGTTGCATCAACCAGCCTCAATTAACATATTATCAAAATCATCAATTCATACATCAATGTTGTTTCCACTAATTATAATGACTGCGGCATTTGCTCTATTTTCTCTATTAATTTTTTTGATGAAATATAATACAGAACTGATAAAAATTAAAAATAAAGGTTTAGATCGATTATGATAAATGAATTATTATTAATGAAAGGGTATGGGCTATATGTTTGGTCTGCATTTTTATTTACTTTGTTTAGTTTCCTTGTGCTTTTTTTAATTACAAAAACCCAATATGTTAAAGAAAAAAGTAAATTTATTTCTAAATTTGGGTCACTAAATTCTGAAAGAGCAGCTTTTGCAAAATCTCAAAGCATTCATAAAGAAATTTTGTCAAATACCTCAAACATTTAACTTTTGAACCATGTATGGGCGTAAAGTTAAACTAAGATTTTTTTTTGTATCCCTTATATTAGTTACAGTTGCTTTATCTGTTTTTTTAATAATCAAATCTTTGGAGGAGAATGTTATCTTTTTTAAATCTCCAACTGAGATTAAAGCATTGAGTGAAATTAATAAAAAAAAAATTAGAATTGGTGGAATGGTTAAAAAAGACTCAATATCTATAATTTCAAAAGAAATAAATTTTGTTGTTACAGATTTTAAAAATGAAATTAATGTAGTTTATTCTGGTGTTGTGCCAAATCTTTTTTCTGAAGAAAAAGGAGTTGTTGCAGAGGGATATTTAAAAGATAAAAATTTTTTTTTAGCTACAAAAATTCTAGCTAAACATGATGAAAATTATATGCCCCCAGAAGTAAAGGCCGCATTAGAGGAGAAGTAAACTTGGCTAGCTTGATAGGATCTTATTCTCTAAATTTTGGACTTTTTTTTTCATTTTTTATTATATTTTTTTCAATAAATAATTTAAAAAATGCTGAAAATTTAGATAAAAAAATAATATCTTTTACATTTCTTCAATTTTTTTTTGTTATTATTAGTTTTGTTGGATTAATTATATCCTTCATAAATTCAGATTTTAGCAATGAAACTGTTTTTAATCATTCCCATACAACTAAACCATTGTTTTATAAAATTTCAGGAACTTGGGGAAACCATGAAGGAAGTTTATTGTTATGGCTATTAGTGCTAACTTTATTTGTATTTATATTTTTATTAAAGTCACATAAACAGCCAAAAAATTACAGAATTTTCACTCTATTATTTCAACAAATAATAATTATTGGATTTTTTGTATTCCTAATTAAAACTTCCAGTCCTTTTAATTTTATTTTTCCTGTGCCAGAGGAGGGTCTGGGTCTAAATCCAATCTTACAAGATCCAGCTTTAGCTATACATCCGCCAATTTTATATTTAGGGTATGTAGGTTCCTCTATAATTTTCTCATCAGCTCTTGCTGCGATGGTTTCAACTTATGTATCTAAAGAATGGGCAAAACATATTAAACAGTGGGTTTTAGTATCTTGGATTTTTCTTACATTGGGAATTTTATTAGGATCAGTTTGGGCTTATTATGAATTGGGTTGGGGAGGATTTTGGTTTTGGGACCCTGTTGAAAATGTATCTTTAATGCCTTGGTTTGCATTAACCACTCTTTTACATTGTATTTTAGTTTTAGAAAAAAAAGGAATACTCACATCATGGGCGATGGTTCTTTCAATAGCAACTTTTGCTCTAAGTATGAGTGGCACTTTTTTAGTAAGATCAGGTATTCTTAACTCAGTTCACACATTCGCTAACGATCCAGAGAGAGGTCTATTTATTTTAATTTTTTTATTTTCATTGATTTTTTTATCCATATTTATTTTTTTCTTTTTTCATACAAATAAAGAGAAAACAGAAAATAATTTTTTTTGGTTAAGTAAAGAAACATCAATTTTAATTAACAATTGGTTTATGATGTACTTCCTTTCAGTTGTTTTAATAGGTACTATTTATCCTATTTTTTTAGAGGTTTTGACCTCAAATAAAATATCTGTGGGGCCACCTTTTTATAATAAACTCATATTACCCTTCTTAATTCCATTTCTATTTGCAATGGCAATAGGGCCAAAACTAAAATGGATAAAGTCAGATTTTCAAGATAAACTTAATATGCTTATATTGTTAATAATCTCTTTTTTGATATCAGCATTAATTATCAAGGAATTTGACATAAGTTTTTTGATAAATACTATTTTGGTATCAAGTGCTTTTTTTTTATTTTTTGTAACTTTAAGAGAATTTTTCATAAAAAAATTAAAAAATTTATCCCAAAATGTTGCCCATTTTGGATTCAGTTTATTAATACTTAGTATCTTGTTAAATAATATCTTTTCTACTGAAGTTATTACTAATTTAAAAATTGGTGAAACTTTCAAGTCTGATAAGTTTTCAATAAACTTTGCTAATATAGATCAAGAAAACGGTAAAAATTTTAAATCGATAATTGGAAAGTTTAAAGTGGAGCATGAAGATGGTTCAATAGATGCTCTGAGACCAGAGCTTAGAATATATAATCAACCAAATATTGTAACTAGTGAGGCGGACATTAAAACAAACTTTTTTACAGATAAATTTATTACAATGAATTACGTACAGAACCAAGAATATTTTAATATCAGATACCAAGTTAAGCCATTGATGATTTGGATATGGATCTCAGTGCTACTTCTAAGTTTTGGTGGACTAATGAGTATATTTAAAAAAAGATATGAGATTTAAGATTATACCAATAATAATAACTATAGTTTTTACTGCGACTTTTATAATTTTTTTTAAAGGTTTAAAAAATTCAAATATATATACACCAAATGTAGATCTAGAAAAAAAAGTTCCATCATTAGTCTTCAAATCTTTTGATACTAATTTAGATATTATTTCAGAAAATATTTTTAACAAAAATAAATTCTACTTGGTGAACATATGGGCCTCGTGGTGTGTTCCTTGTAGAGATGAACATAAGTTTTTAATGAAACTAAAAAAAAGTGAAGAAATAGAATTGATAGGTCTTAATTATAAAGATAATAATAAAAATGCACAAAATTTTTTAGGAGAATTAGGTAACCCGTATGATAAAATTTTTGTCGATAAAGATGGTACATCCTCTATTAATTGGGGTGCCTATGGTGTGCCTGAAAGCTTTTTAATACATAAAAATAAAATCATAAAAAGATATATCGGCCCAATAAATAATAGAAACTTGATAGAGATTGAGAAAATAATAAAATGAGATTGTTACATATATTTCTTATTATAATTTTGATTTTTAATTTTAATTTAATAAAAGCAAATGAAATTGAGACTGAAAATAAAATTGCTAAAAATTTAAGATGTCTAATTTGTCAGGGCCAATCAGTTTATGATTCTGACTCAGAATTTGCATTAAGTTTAAAATTGGTAATTAATAATAAAATAAGCGAGGGGATGACAGAGGAACAAATTTATAGCTTTTTGAAAAAAAAATATGGGGAATGGATATTGTACGACCCGGTTTTGAATAAAAATACTTATTTTTTATGGTTATTGCCTCTCTTGATATTCCTTGCGGGCGGTGCCATAATCATAAAAAAATTTTATATTAGAAAATAATCTTGAACAAAACTATGAACCTTAAACAATTTTTTTCAATTGTATTAATTTTGATTTTTCCTTCAAAATTATATGGAGATACAACAGCACAAAATGAAAACCATCAAATAAATCTATTTGTTGGAAATTTTGATTTTAGCGATGATAAACAAAAAGCAACACTTTTAGGTTTTCAACATCAAGATGAAAATTTAAATCGAGACACATTTTTAGGAAATGTCTCTCCAATTACGGGTGGATTTGTAACTGAAAACTCAGCTGCGTACGTTTATACAGGTGTTGAATGGAATGTGGATATGGGTTCTTTTTATTTTACCCCAAGTTTTGCACCAGGACTATATCATGAAGGTGATGGAAAAGATTTGGGTCATGTTTTGGAATTCAAGTCAGAAGTACAACTCTCTTATGAAACGTCCGATACAACTAACTTTGCTGTATCTTATAATCATGTATCTAACGCAAGCTTAGGGGATAAGAATCCTGGGGCAAATAGTTATATGTTTAATTTTCTTAAAAAGTTCTAGGAATATTCAATGAATTTAAAAGATTGTCATAACTTTAGAGATTTTAGAAAATTAGCTCAAAAAAAATTACCGTCACCAATATTTCATTATATTGACGGCGCAGCTGACGATGAAATTACTTACGCAAGAAACACAAGTGCATTTGATGATGTAGATTTAGTTCCCAATGTTTTGAGGGGAGTTGAGAATGTAGATTTATCAACTACAATATTCGGTAAAAAACTGGATTTACCTTTTTACCTTTCTCCAACAGCTTTACAAAGACTTTTTCATTATGATGGTGAAAGAGCGGTAGGAAAAGCAGCTAAAAAATTCAATACAATGTTTGGAGTTTCTGCTTTAGCTACAGTGAGCGTAGAGGAAATTTCTTCAATGATTGATACTCCTAAAATGTTTCAATTTTATTTTCATAAAGATAGAGGTTTAAACGACTCTTGTTTGGAAAGAGCTAAAGCTGCAAAATTTGATGTGATGGCTTTGACAGTTGATACTATTACTGGAGGAAACAGAGAGAGAGACTTAAGAACAGGATTTACCTCTCCACCAAAATTAACTTTAGCCAGTTTATTTAGTTTTGCTACTAAGCCGATGTGGGGTATTAATTATCTAACAAAAGGTAAGTTTGAATTACCTCATTTACAAGATTTTGTGAAAGAAGGTACTGATGTTAACTCATCAATTGGAAATTATTTTTCAACTATGTTGGATCAATCTATGAATTGGAAAGACGCTGAAAATCTTTGCTCTAAATGGGGAGGTCATTTTGCTCTTAAAGGAATTATGAGTGTAGAAGATGCAAAAAGAGCAGCAGACATAGGATGTACTGGTATAATGGTATCAAATCATGGAGGAAGACAACTTGATGGATCAAGGTCTCCTTTTGATCAACTTGCTGAAATTGTTGATGCTGTTGGTGATAAGCTTGATGTAATATGTGAAGGTGGAATTCATAGAGGTACTCATATGCTTAAAGCGTTATCATTAGGCGCTAAAGCATGCTCTGGTGGAAGATTATATCTTTATGCACTAGCTGCAGCAGGTCAAGCGGGGGTTGAGAGAGCTTTAGGTCAGTATAAAGCTGAACTGCAAAGAGATATGAAACTCATGGGCTGTACAAAGATTAGTGACTTAAACAGAAGTAATTTAAGATTTAGAAAATAGTGTGAGTTTAAAAAATTGTCATAACTTTGATGATTTTAGGAAATTAGCTAAAAAAAAATTACCTTCACCAATTTTTCATTACATAGACGGTGGCTCTGATGATGAGTCAACTTTAAGAAGAAATACAGACTCATTTAACGAATGTGATTTGGTTCCAAACATTTTAGCAAGTGTTGGTAAACCAGACTTATCAACAACTTTGTTTGGAAGAAAAATAGACATGCCAATTTTTCTTTCACCAGCAGCTATGCAAAGACTTTATCATCCCGATGGAGACAAAGCATCAGCAAGAGCTGCAGAAAAATATGGAACTTTTTATAGTATGTCCTCTATGGGTAACAATTCTATTGAGGAAATATCAAATATTTCAAGTGGTCCAAAATTATTTCAACTTTATGTCCATAAAGACAGGTCTATTTCAGATGATTTGATTGACAGGTCTAGAAGATCTGGTTTTGATGCAATGTGTTTAACAGTAGATACTTTGGTAGCAGGCAATAGAGAAAAAGATCATAGGACAGGGTTTACAACACCTCCAAAATTAACTTTACAGAGTTTATTAAGTTTTGCAACGAGACCAGGCTGGGTATTTAATTATTTGACTGGCAAAAAATTTGAACTATCAAATGTTAAAAAAAAAACAGATAAAGGAACTAATATCTCAAAATCAGTTATTGAATATATTAATGAACAATATGATCCAGCAATGGGGTGGAAGGATGCAGAATATTGTGCAAAAAGATGGAATGGACCTTTTGCTCTTAAAGGAGTTATGTCAGTTGAAGATGCAAAACGAGCTATTGATATTGGATGTACTGCAATCATGGTTTCAAATCATGGGGGTCGACAGCTAGATGGATCTCGATCACCTTTTGATCAAGTAAAGGCAATTTCAGATGCCGTAGGTGATAAATTAGAAATTATTTTAGATGGAGGCATAAGAAGAGGAACCCATGTTTTAAAGGCTATTGCAGCAGGTGCAAAAGCCTGTAGTTTTGGAAAAATGTTTTTGTTCTCTTTGGCCGCAGGTGGGCAACAAGGTGTTGAACATTTGCTTCAAAACATGCACGATGAGATAAATAGAAATATGGTTTTAATGGGCTGTAAAAATTTAAAAGAGTTGAATAGTTCAAAATTAATCTATAGAAAATAGAGGATAAATTATGAAATTAGCTAAAAGTCTTGAAAGATTAGGTACAGAGTCAGCCTTTACCGTTCTTGCGGAGGCAAAAAAACTAGAAGCTCAAGGAAAACCTATGATCCATTTAGGTTTAGGGCAACCAGATTTTAAAACTCCAAAACATGTTGTTGAGGCTGCTAAAAAAGCACTTGATGACGGACATCATGGATATGTAATGTCAAACGGTATCCCAGAGTGTCGTCAATCAGTAACTAGATGGATAAAAAAACGTTATAACGTAGATATTGATTTTGAAAGAATAATAATAATGCCAGGCGGAAAGCCTACAATGAGTTATGCTATCCAATGTTTTGGTGAGCCGGGAGCAGAAATTATACATCCAACACCCGCATTCCCGATTTACGAGTCTATGATAAATTACACAGGCTCAACTTCAGTTCCATATGATTTGACAGAAAATAAAGATCTAAAATTTGATCCAGATAAAATATTATCTTTAATAACAGATAAAACTCGATTGTTAATTTTAATTAACCCCAACAATCCAACTGGAAGCTTTGTGGATAGAAAGGATATTGATGTTCTAGCTGATGGCCTTAAAAAGCACCCTCATGTAACAATCCTTAGTGATGAGATTTATAGCAGACAAATTTTTGACGGAAAAGAAATGCCAACATTTTTTAATTATCCAGAATTAAGAGAAAGATTAATAGTGTTAGAGGGATGGAGCAAAGCTTATTCAATGACTGGATGGAGACTTGGTTGGAGTTTTTGGCCACAACATTTAGTTGAACATGTTAACAAATTGTTAATTAACAGTGTCTCATGCGTTAATGCTGCAGCTCAATTTGCAGGTATTGCTGCATTGGATGGTCCTGATGATTCAATTGACGCTATGATGGAAAAATTTACCCAAAGAAGAGATATAATTTATAAAGGTTTAAATGATTTACCTGGAGTTGAATGTAGTTTACCCGGTGGAGCTTTTTATGCATTTCCTAAAGTAATTGGTACCGGGATGAATGGAGCAGAGTTTGCTAGAAAGGCTATGCATGAAGCAGGAGTAGCAATAGTGCCGGGGTCAGCTTTTGGCGAAACCTGCCAAAATTACGTAAGATTTAGCTTTGCAGCTTCAAGAGATAATATTTCACAAGCTTTAGAAAACATAAAGAAAATGCTAACTAAATAAGCTGTATTTTTCTATTAATCTTTATTAATATTCTTTCCTATGAATGATCAAGTCCAAACTGAACTTAAAAAGATTTTTAATTCAAGATTTTCAACTTCTATATCTACTAGAACAAATTATGCAAGGGGTGAGGATACTTATGATCCGATTTTATCAAAAGCTGTAGTATTTCCAGAAACTAATGAAGAGGTTTCTCAAATACTAAGACTTTGTAATGAACACAAAATTCCTGTAGTGCCCTTTGGTACAGGAACATCACTAGAGGGCAATGTTGTAGGCAATGAGGAGGGAATAACTATTTGTTTAGAAAAGATGAACAAAATTTTAAGCGTTAATGCCGTGGACTTTGATTGTAGAGTTCAAGCTTGCGTAACAAAAGAGCAACTAAACGAATATTTAAGAGAAGATGGTGTTTTTTTTCCAATCGATCCAGGTGCAAATGCAGCTATTGGAGGTATGGCTTCTACATCAGCCTCAGGAACAATGGCAGTTAAATACGGTACTATGAAGACTGTTATCACAGGTCTCACAGTTGTTATGCCTACTGGCGACATTATTAATACAGGTGGAAGAACAAAAAAAACTTCAGCAGGTTATAATCTAACTAATTTATTTATAGGCTCGGAGGGAACATTAGGGATAATCACTGAGGTTCAATTAAGGCTCTCACCTATACCAGAAAGTATAATGTCTGCTGTCTGTCATTTCCCATCTTTAGAGAAAGCAGTTCAAACTGCACAACAAGTAATTCAATATGGTGTGCCAATTGCAAGAATCGAAATGCTAAACAAAGATCAAATGGGCATAAGTATAAATTACTCAAAATTAACCAATGTTGAGGAAACACCTACACTTTTTTTTGAATTTCATGGCACAGAATTATCTAATAATGAAAATATCAAAATCGTGGAGGAAATCTCTAAAGATAACGATGGTAGCTCTTTTAAATGGGCTAAAGATTTAGAAGAAAGAAATAAACTTTGGAGAGCAAGATGGGATGTATACTATTCTGTAAAAGCCTTGATAAATAATGGAAGAGTTTACTCAACAGATGTGTGTCTACCTATTTCAAATATAACAGAGTGCGTAAATTATGCTGAGGAGCAAGCAAAAAAATTTGGACTTAGGGCTCCAATGGTCGGACATCTTGGAGATGGGAATTTTCATGTACTGTTACCATTTGATCCTGAAAAAAAAGAAACTTATAAAAAAATAAGGGAATTTAATGATTTATTAATTAAAAAGACACTAGAATTAAACGGAACAATAACTGGTGAACACGGCGTAGGTCTTCACAAAAAAGAATATCTTCTAAAGGAGCATGGAGACAATATTCCTTTAATGAAGTTAATTAAAAGAAGTATTGATCAAAACAATATTATGAATCCTGGAAAGATATTCGATCTTAATTAATAAAAAAGTTTATGAAAAAAATTTTGATTACAAGAAAATTGATCAAAGATAGTGAAGATAAAGCGTCTAAAACATTCAATCCAATATTTAATACCAATGATGAGCTATACTCTCAATCTAAAGTAATAGACATGAGTCAAGGTTGTGATGGAATTTTAACATCACTTACTGATAAAATGGATAAAGAAACTATCAGCAAGTTGCCTGATACAATTAAGATTATCTCAAACTTTGCAGTAGGTTTTGGAAATATCGATTTAAATGCTGCTAAAGAAAAAGGTATCGCAGTTACCAATACTCCAGATGTATTGTCTGATGCCACAGCAGAAATAGGTATACTATTAATATTAGGAGCATGCAGAAGAGCTTCAGAAGGTATTCAGTCAGCAAAAGACGGTGGTTGGAAATGGTCGGCAGATTATTTAATTGGTAAGCAACTGACTGGAACTAGGTTGGGAGTTTTAGGGATGGGAAGGATTGGACAAAAAATTGCAAGAATAGCAAAGTCTTTAGGTATGGTGATACATTATCACAATAGATCAAAGTTATCTGAAGATAAAGAAAATGGAGCTACTTATCACGATAATATTAAAAGTCTTTTTTCAGTTTCAGATGTCTTATCTATTTGTTGCCCTGCAACCAAAGAAACTGAAAATATGATAAATAAAGAAACAGTTGAATATTTTCCAAAAGGAGCAGTAATAACAAATGTTGCAAGGGGCGATATAGTTGATGACGAAGCTTTGATAGATGCACTTAATAGAAGAAAAATTTATGCAGCGGGTTTAGATGTTTACAAGAATGAGCCAAATTTAAATCCCGGTTACCTAAAAATTAAGTCAGCATTCATTTTACCTCATTTAGGAAGCGCAACTAAAGACACTAGGATTGCAATGGCCAATTTAGCTATTGATAACATTGATGAGTTTTTCAATACCGGAAATTGTGTAAATAAAGTTAATTAATACTACCCTAGATTGAATTTAATTAAATTTCTGCGGCATCAACACGTTTTTTTAGAAAGACTCTAATTTGATTCTATGTTTAAATTAACCAGTTAATTAACTAAAGAGGAGTAATAATGACTAAAGAAAACAAATCATTGAAGATTAAAACATCTTCAAGACGTAAGTTCTTTAAAACTGCTGCTAAAGCAAGTGCTGTAGCTGCAGCTGCTGTTGCAATGCCAAACATAGCAACTGCTGGCGGTCACAAAACTTTAAAGATGCAAGCTGCATGGCCAAGTGGAGCGAACATTTTTTTTGAAATGGCCGGAGACTACTGCAAAATGGTAGATCAAATGTCTGGTGGTACACTTAAGATAGATCTTCAGCCAGTTGGAGCAGTCGTAAAGACTTCAGAAATCGGACAAGCAGTAAGTTCTGGTGTAGTAGATATGGGTCACTGGGTGACTGCATATTGGTATGGTAAGAATCCAGCTGCATCTTTATTTGGAACTGGTCCTTCATACGGAATGTCATCTCAAGAAGTTATGGGATGGATGGAGTATGGTGGAGGAAGAAAACTATATGACGAAACTCTTGCAAAAGTAGGATTCGATTATGTTGGTTTTTTCCATATGCCTATGCCAGCTCAGCCTTTTGGTTGGTTCAAAAAGAACGTAACTAAAGTATCTGACGTTAAAGGTATGAAGTATAGAACAGTTGGTCTAGCGACTAACGTTTTAACTGCGATGGGAATGGTAGTTAGACAATTACCAGGTGGTGAAATTCAACCAGCTATGAAAACTGGTTTGATTGAAGCTGCTGAGTTTAACAACCCAACTTCAGACTCTCAATTTGGTATGCAAGATGTTTCTAAGCACTATCACTTAGGAAGCTTCCACCAATCTCAAGAGATGTTTGAGATCCCAGTAAACAAAAAAACATATAATAGTTTATCGCCTGCACACCAAGCAATATTGAAAAATGCTGCTTATGCTGCAAATAGTGATAACTACTTTAAAGCTTTAGTAAGATACTCAGCTGACTTAGCTAAGTTGATGAATGAGCATAAAGTAAATGTGTATCAAACTTCTGATGAGATCTTAGCTCAACAATTAAAAGGTTGGGACAAGGTAATCGGTGATTTCAATAAGAAAGATCCTTTCTTTAAGAAAGTTGTCGAATCTCAGAAATCATATGCGAAAAGAGTAATGAAATACTTGCTGATGAATCAGCCAAATTACAAACTTGCGTATGAAAATGAGTTTGGTCCAATTGGAAAAGTTAAGATATAATTAACTTTTATATATTTTATTAAGGGGGCTTCGGCCCCCTTTTTATTTGATTAATTAAGAACAATTCAATAGAAGTTTATATCTATGCTGAGATCTTACATAAAGTTTGCTGATCGTTTGAGCGTCTCTATGGGTAAGGCATTTTCATGGTGTATAGTCATCTTAATGGGTGGAACCTGTTATGAAGTTTTTATGGCATATGCTCTAAACGCCCCTACTCTTTGGAATTTTGATTTTAGTCTTCAAATGTACGGAGCAATTTTTATGATGGCGGGCGCTTATACATTATCAACAGAGGCGCATGTTAGAGGAGATGTAATTTATAGATTATTCTCTCAAAAAACACAGGCTTACATTGATTTAGTTTTATATTTTATTTTCTTTTTTCCAGGTGTTATCGCTCTTGCTTTTTATGGTTTCGAGTATGCTGCTTTGGCGTGGAAAATTGGAGAGACCAGCTGGAATAGCCCAGCACAAATTCAAATTTACATGGCAAAGTCTTTAATACCTTTGTCAGGAACTCTTTTAACCTTACAAGGTATTAGCGAAGTGTTTAGATGTTTAATTTGTATTAAACAAGGTAGTTGGCCAGAAAGAATTTCAAAGGATGCAGAAGAAACTGAAAAAATATTAATGAGAACTGCTCAGAAAGGAAACGTGGACGATGTTATTTAGTCTTACAAATCCAGAAGTAGCAATTATGATGATGGGAATATTCCTTTTTGCAGTTTTATTAGGATTTCCAATAGCTTTCACATTAATGGCAATGGGTTTAGGTTTTGGGTATTATGCTTATTTTGATCCAACAAAAATGGAGCATCTATTTGATAATAGGATATTCCAACTTTTCGTTCAAAATACCTATACTGTAATGGACAACAATGTCTTAACCGCCGTACCACTTTTTCTATTCATGGGTTATTTAGTTGAAAGAGCGGGAATAGTTGCAAAGTTATTTTTTGCAATCAGATTGGCTTCTCATAAACTCCCTGCTTCAATGGCAGTTGCAGCACTAATTACTTGTACTTTATTCTCAACAGCTACAGGAATTATTGGAGCAGTTGTAACATTAATGGGTCTTTTAGCTTGGCCGGCTATGGTAAAAGCTGGATATGATAAAAAATTTGCATCAGGAATAATTTGTTCCGGCGGATGTTTAGGAATATTAATTCCACCTAGCATTATGTTAATTGTTTATTCTGTTATTGCACAATTATCTCCATTAAGGTTATTTGCTGCTGCTATTTTTCCAGGACTGATGTTAGCTGGATTATATATAGGTTATGCAGTTTTTAGGGCTTGGTTAAATCCATCAATTGCTCCAAAACCTTCAGCAGAGGAGATACCACCACCATCTGTAATTATGAAAGAGGTTTTAGTTTCATTCTTACCATTATTCTCACTTATCATTTTAGTTTTGGGAACGATACTTGCAGGTATTGCTACGCCAGCAGAGGCTGCAGCAGTAGGTGCCTTTGGTGCCCTGGTACTTTCATATTTCTATAAAACTTTAAAATGGAAAAATTTCAAAGAGTCGGTATTTTTAACAGCGAAAACAACAGCCATGATTATGTGGTTATTTATTGGTTCATGGACTTTTGCTTCTGTTTTTTCTTATTTAGGTGGCCATGAGGTATTTGAGCATTTCTTTAAATCATTAAATCTCCAACCTTGGCAATTCTTAGTAATTACCCAAATAATTATTTTTTTATTAGGTTGGCCTTTAGAATGGACAGAAATTTTAATTATATTTGTTCCAATTTTTTTACCATTGGTTGAATTTTTTGGAGTAAATCCATATTTCTTTGCAATGTTGATTGCATTAAACTTACAAACTTCATTTTTAACTCCACCAATGGCTATGTCTGCTTACTATTTAAAAGGTGTTCAATCAAAAAATGTTGAATTAATGCAAATATTTAGTGGAATAATGCCATTCTTAGGAATTGTAATTTTAGCAATGGTTTTAATGTATTTGTTCCCAGGAATAGCACTTTGGTTACCAGAAACTTTATTTGCTAATTAATTTTAAATGACAGATATATTCTCTTTAAGTTTAGAAGAATTAGCTGAAAAAATAAAAAGTGGTCAACTTTCATCGGTTGAAGTTTGTAAAACATATATAGAAAGAATAAAAAAGTTTGAAAAAGATGTAAAAGCCTGGGCACATTTCGATAAAAAAGTTTTATTAGAAAAAGCAACTGAAGCAGACGAACATAGAAGAGCAGGCAAACCTACAGGCTCTCTTCATGGAGTGCCAATAGCAGTTAAAGATATTATTGGAACTGTTGATATGCCAACAGAATGTGGAACTGTTATTAGAAAAGGCAAGTCCTATTCTCAAAATGCTGAAATAATTGATTTGCTCCATGCATCAGGAGCAATTGTTATGGGCAAAACAGCAACCTCAGAACTTGCCTACTTAGGGCCTCCAGCTACAACTAATCCTCACGATAAAAATAGAACGCCAGGTGGTTCATCTAGTGGATCTGCAGCTTCGGTGGCTTCTTTTATGGCTCCAGCTTCTATCGGATCTCAAACAGGTGGATCTGTAATTAGACCAGCATCTTATTGTGGTGTCGTTGGCTATAAACCAAGTTACGGACTTATTTCAAGAAATGGAGTTTTAAGAACTTCATTTAGCCTAGATCAAATTGGTATGTTTGGACGTAAGGTTGAAGATGTAGCTATGTTAGCTAAGGTATTAATAAAGAAAGACAAATATGATGCAGCTACAATTCATTATTCTACAGAAAATATTTTGTCTGAAACGAAGAAAGGTCCAATTTTTGAACCTAAATTTATTTTTTATAAAACTGATCATTGGAAAATAATTGATAAAAAATCAAGAGAGTCTTTTGAATATTTTATCAAATCATTTAAAAAAAATATTGAGATATTCGATACTCCCTCTTATTTTAAAGATATACATAAATATCACCAGATTATTCATGAAACAGACTTGGCTAATAATTTTTCTGTTTATTATAAAAAATTTAAGAAGAAACTTTCTAAGTATATGCAAGATGCTATTCTAAATGGAAATAAGTACACTGCAAAAGAATATGCAGAGGCAATTGACTTCATGAAAAGAAGTTACGAGTCTTACGAAGAAGTATTTGAAGATTATCATGGAGTTTTATCTCCTTCTAGCCCTGGTGTTGCACCCAAAGGATTGAAGAGCACTGGAACAGCAGAATTTAACAAAGTCTGGTCATATTTAGGCACACCTTGTATTTCGCTGCCTTTACTTGAGGGTGAAAATAATCTACCATTAGGAGTTCAATTAATTGGTAACAAATATGATGATCATAGATTTTTAGGTGTTGCTAAATGGTTAGAAAAAGAATGTCAGGAATAAATTTATGAATAAAATAACAACAATAATAGGATTATCATTTGCTGTTTTCTTTTTAATTGGTTTGGCAACAACGCTTACCAAATCAATGATGATTGGTTTTATTGATGTATTGCCTGTTTATATTCTAATGGCTGCAGCTATCATTATGATGATTTATGAAGCCTTTTTTGATAAAAGCTGACTCCCATTAAATTGATTAACTCGAAAAAAAATTTTTTTTCATTTTCCTTATTATTCATTCAACCAATTTTTATGGCAAGTAATCTTGTGGTAGCAAGAGGTGGTGTTGAGTTTGTTCCTCCAATATCATTAGCCTTTTGGAGATGGACACTAGTTTTTTTAATATTATTACCTTTTACTTACATAACATTAAAAAAAAATTTTAGGATCATTAAAAAGGAATACAAAAAATTATTTTTTTTAGGATCAATGGGTTGTGGTGTGTGTGGAGCCTTTCCATTTTTGGCAGGTGAAACCACAACTGTAACGAATATGGGAATTATTTATACATCTTCTCCTGTATTTATAATTTTAATATCATACTTTTTTTTTCACGAAAAAATAAATTTCACTAAAATAATTGGATTAATCGCGTGTTTAATAGGAGTTTTTACAATCATTATAAAAGGAGATTTAAATTTATTAATTAATTTACAATTTACTATTGGTGATTTATGGATGCTGGCTGCTGCAATAGGATGGGCATTATATTCTATTTATTTATTTTACTGGAATTCAGAACTAAAAATTTTTGAAAGATTTACATTAATATCATTTTTTGGAGCAATAAGTTTATTACCATTTTATATTGGTGAAGAAATATTTTTTAAACAAACAGTATTTATACCTGAATTTTACTTCTGGGTAATTTTTGCTGCTATTTCACCAGGAATAATAGCTTTTACACTTTATACTGTTGCTCAAAAAAAATTAGGCGCTTCATTAACGGGTTTCACTCTTTATGTTTTTACAGTTTATGGAGCAATTTATGGGTATTTTTTATTTGATGAACAATTCGAAAATTATCATTTCATTGGAACGATCTTAGTGTTTTTTGGCATATACTTAGCAAAGAAAAAAAATGTTAAAAAAGTTTAGGAATAATTTGTTGTCATTTTTTCAAATAGTTGTTTTTGTTTATTTCTTAATCTTAGTTTTTTTATATTTTTATCAGAGAAATTTATTATATTACCCGAATGAAAATAATTATTCTGGCGATCAAATATCAGTTCCTATTGAAAAAGTAAAAATTAACACAGAGGATAATATTGAATTATTGGGCTGGTTTCATGAGAAAAACCTACAAAAATATAAGACGGTTTTATATTTTCATGGAAATGCTGGCTCTCTTGAAAATAGAATTCATAAATTAAACCATTTCCATAAAATGGATGTCAATTTTTTAATAATTGCTTGGAGAGGGTTTAGTGGTAATAAAGGGAAACCATCTGAAAAGGGACTTTATGAAGATGGGAAAAGTGCGATAAATTGGTTAGTTAGAAAAGGTGTCAAAGAGGAAAACATTATTATTTATGGCGAGTCTCTAGGAACTGGTGTTGCAACCCATTTATCACAAAATAAAAACTTTGCTGGCGTTGTATTGGAAACTCCTTTTACTTCTATGATTGATGCAGCTAAAACTTTTTATCCATACATACCCGTAGGCTTATTACTAAAAGATAAATTTGATAATGAGAAAAAAATTCAGAATATAAAAGTTCCAATTTTAATAATGCACGGTGAGGCTGACCAGATAGTTCCATTTTTTATGGGAAAAAAAATATATGAAAAAGCAAATGAACCAAAATATTCTTATTTCACAAAATATGACAATCATATGATGGAGTATGATGAAAGTCTTGTTAAAGCTCTTAAGTCATTTCTCAAAAGTTTAAATTAAGACACATTCTCAACAAATATAATTCAGAATTTAATTTTATTAAAAGATAATGAAAAGATTATCTTTTTTATTTATTACAATATTTATTTTTATTGCGAACGCTTATTCACAAGATGATTTTTTTGAACCAGATGATTTATTTCACATAGATCATATGGACTCACACAACAAAGAGTTTAGCTTATATTTTAAAGGTAGAGAAAAATCTATTTTAGCTAGAGGTGAAAATAATAATTATATAAATGATTATCCAAAAGACCTTTATATTTACAATCATTTAACAAAGTCTTCTTCACCTTTAATTTCTTATGAGTGGTTTCCTTTAAAAGCAAAATATTTTTTACAAGAGTATGATTTTCCAGTATTTCCAGATGATTTTGCTTATTATTTATTAAAAGATGACAAAACACTAGTAATGATTAGTGCTGTTAAAAGTTTAAATGCTAATTTTAAATACGATATCACCAGTAAAAAACTAGAACTTTATCCTACAACTGGTAAATTTGATTTTATAATCTCTTCATTTTCTAAAGATTGTGGTCATTATAAGTTTGATGATAATTATAAATGTAATATTTATAAACCTTTGATTTCTAGCAATCTAATTAATTAATTTGAATAAAAGCTTCAGCAAATTTCCTTGCTTCAAATAACTGTAAATCGTCTTCTTTTTCACCCAAGCCAAGTGCAATAATAGGAATTGCATATTTTTTTGCTAACGCTAGTAAAATTCCACCTTTAGCTGTGCCATCTAATTTTGTCATAACAATACCTGTTATAGGGATAATTTTATTAAATTCTTCCACTTGACTTAATACATTTTGCCCTGAAGTTGCATCTAAAACTAGGATAACATTATGAGGTGCGTTAGGATCAATTTTTTTTGTGACATTTGCGATCTTTTTATATTCTTCCATTAAATTTTTTTTATTTTGAAGTCTACCCGCAGTATCTATTAAAACTTGGTTAAAATTATTTTTTATAGCCTCATCCACCGCTTTAAAAGCAACCGAGGCTGGATCGGCTCCTTGAGAAGATTTTATTATTTGTGCTCCTACTTTATTTGCCCAATTTTCTAATTGTTCAATTGCAGCAGCACGAAAAGTATCAGAGGCTGAAAATAAAACTTTATTGCCGTTGGTCTTCAATATTTTTCCTATTTTTCCTATAGTTGTTGTTTTACCGACGCCGTTCACACCTGAAATTAAGGTTGCGTTTAGCTTCTCTTTTTTTTCAAAAAAAGATTTATTTTCTAAAGGTTCCATCAAAGAAATTATATATTTTTTTAAAATAGTGTTTATTTCATCAGATAAATTTTTATTTGGATCAATTTTTTTTCTAGAAATTATTTCTTTTATTTCAGATGCAGCCTCAACTCCCACATCTGATAGAATTAAAAATTCTTCGATTCTGTTTAAATTTTCGTCATCAATTTCCTTTTTAACAATTATTTCTTTAAGCCCGGAAGTGAAAGCTGATGCACTTTTTTTAAATCCTATTTTAAATTTATCGAAGATTCCCATTATAATTTAATATTTATTTCTTCGATTTCTGAAACAGGCCCTTTCATATGGATAGAATCATTTTCATCTATTGAAATTGATAATTTTCCAGTTGAAAATTCTATATCGGTTTTATTTTCTGTAAGATTATTTAATTTACCAGCATATGCAGTAGCACACGCTGCAGTTCCGCAAGCTTTAGTAATACCAGTTCCTCTTTCCCAAACTTTTACTTTGATCAAATTTTTATTAAAAATTTGCGCAATTGTTACGTTACATTTCTCTGGGAAGATTTCGTGATTTTCTATCTCAGGGCCAATTTTCCCTATATTGAAATCCTCAATCCTTTTAACAAAAAAAACAATATGTGGGTTACCCACGTTAATTGCAGTACCACCTAAGTATTCATTATTATTTGAATCAATAATTTTGATATTTAAGTTTTTAGTATCTATTTCTTTTGATAAAGGTATTTCATTCCATTTTAACTTTGCTTTACCAATTTCTGTTGTAACAATTTTCTTTTCTAAAATTTCAGATTTTAATTTTCCCGATAGCGTATTTAAAATTATTGATTTGTTATTTTTTTCATTTGAAATAAAATTTGCAACACATCTAGTTCCATTTCCACATGCCCCAGATTCTCCTCCATCTGAATTAAAAAATCTTAAATTTGCATCTGCAAAATTATCTGGCTCAATAAATATTAGTTGATCACAGCCAATAAAATTTCTGTCACAAATTTTAACTATCTGATCTTTCGTCAAATTGGTAATTTTTTCTCTATTATCGATTATCACAAAATCATTACCCAATCCGTCCATTTTAAAAGCTTTGATGTCCATATATAGTTATTTAACTTATTTATTGACTTTTTGAACCTCTATTATAGTTTGTGGCTGTTTCCGCAAAAACATTAAATTTGCGGTGTCTTTGGAAACAAAGAGATCGACACTAGTCAGCGAGGGTTCGCCCACTAGTGCGATTACTGCTGTGTGTAATAAATATGTTTGAAAATTTAACAAATAAATTTGAGGAAGTTTTTTCCTCTCTAAAAAAAGCCCCATCACTTGATGAAAATCAGGTTGATGAAGGATTGAAAGGAATAAGACAAGCTTTATTAGAAGCTGATGTGTCTCTTGAGGTTGCTAAAGATTTTATTGAAAAGGTAAAACCAAAAGCATTAGGTCAAGAAATTATTAGATCAACGTCACCTGGTGATATGGTGGTAAAGATTGTCTATGATGAATTAGTAAATCTTTTAGGTGAAAAAAATAATGATGTAAATTTAAATGCAGTACCACCAGTGCCAATGATGCTGGTTGGGTTACAAGGTTCTGGTAAAACAACAACAACAGCTAAACTTGCGAGATATTTAGAGAATACAAAAAAAAAGAAAGTAATGATGGCCAGTTTAGATATTTACAGACCAGCCGCTCAAGAGCAGTTAAAATCTTTAGGTGATCAAAATAATATATTAACTCTTCCAATAATTGAAGGTCAACAACCTAGTGATATTTGTCAAAGAGCGATGAGTGCAGCAAATTTAAATGGTGCTGATATTATCTTATTTGATACAGCCGGTAGAACACAAATAGATTTGCAGATGATGAGTGAAATTAAACAAATAGAAAATACTATTAAACCTGCAGAAACCTTTCTAGTTGCAGACTCGCTTACCGGGCAAGTAGCTGCATCAGTAGCAAAAGAGTTCAATAATACAGTTAATTTATCAGGAATAATTTTAACAAGGGCAGACGGTGATGCGAGAGGTGGAGCTGCTGTAAGTATGAAATTTGTTTCACAGGTCCCAATAAAATTTTTAGGTATTGGTGAAAAAATTGAAAATCTTGAGGTTTTTCACCCAGACAGAATTGCAAATAGAATTCTTGGAATGGGAGATATTGTTTCTCTTGTTGAAAAAGCAGCCCAAGATCTAGGAGAAGAAAATATAAAAAAAACAGAGGAGAATTTAAAAAAAGGACAATTTTCAATGCAAGATTATTTAACCCAGCTAAGACAAATGAAAAAAATGGGAGGTATCGAAGGTATTATGTCTTTTATGCCAGGTGTTTCAAAAGTAAAATCTCAAATGGATGCAGCTGGTATTGATGAGAGTGTTATTACAAAAAACGAGGCTATAATTCTATCAATGACAAAAAAAGAGAGAGAAAACCCAAAAATAATTGATGGCTCAAGAAAAAAAAGAATTGCTAATGGTTCAGGAACTGACCCAGCCACTATCAATAAATTGTTGAAACAATTTAAAATGATGTCTGAAATGATGAAGAAGATGTCAAAAGGAAATCTGAAAGGTATGTCTGACAAAGGAATACCTCCAGAATTATTTAATCAATTAAAATAAAAAGGAGAGTAAATGTTAAAACTAAGATTATCTAGAGGGGGCACAAAAAAGAGACCTGTTTATAAGGTTGTTGTAGCCGACAGTCGATTTGCTAGAGATGGCAGATTTATAGAAAAAGTAGGTTTCTTTAACCCACTTTTACCAAAAGAAAAAAAAGAAAGAATTGGATTAGAGGCGGAGAGAATAAAATATTGGTTGGGCCAAGGTGCACAACCTACAACAAGAGTAGCCAGAATTTTAGGTGAGAATGAATTGATGCCTATGCCTGCTAACGGTAATAATCCACAAAAAGCAATTCCAAAAAAAGATAGAAAAAAGGAAGGCTCTGAAGAAGCTCCAAAAGCAGAATCTAAAAACGAGGAAGCTCCAAAAGCAGAAGCTAAAAAAGAGGAAGCTCCAAAAGCAGAAGCTAAAAAAGAGGAAAAGAAATAAAGTAAAGGATATTGATGTTGCAAGCCCGAGTTTTTACACTTTATCCAGAAATTTTTCCTGGCCCTTTAGGGAAAGGACTTTACAGAAAAGCGATGTCTAAAAAATTGTGGAGCTTGGATATAATAAATATAAGAGATTCAGCAACAGATAGACATAAAACAGTTGATGATACTCCTTATGGTGGCGGAACAGGTATGTTACTTAAACCAGATGTCTTAGCAAACTCTATTGATAAAAATGTTAATAAGGGAGATAGGATTTTATATCTTTCACCTAAAGGAAAAATATTTAATCAAAAACTTGCTCAAGATTTATCATTAGAAAAATCAATTTCTTTAATTTGTGGTCATTTTGAAGGAGTTGATGAAAGAGTACTATCTACAAGAAATATTGAAGAGATTAGTATAGGAGACTATGTATTGTCAGGTGGAGAAACTGCTGCGCTTGTAGTGCTTGATAGTGTATTAAGACTTTTACCTGGAGTTTTAGGGAATGATAAATCGGCTTCAGAAGAAACTTTTGAAAATGGACTTTTGGAGTATCCTCAATATACCAAACCCCAGATTTGGGAGGAAAAATCAGTTCCAGATGTGTTATTGTCTGGTGATCACGCTAAAATTAAAGACTGGCGTTTATCTCAATCTGAGGCTATAACACGCGTCCGAAGACCAGATTTGTGGC
Source organism: uncultured Pelagibacteraceae bacterium (assembly GCA_902516425.1). Lineage (GTDB taxonomy): Bacteria > Pseudomonadota > Alphaproteobacteria > Pelagibacterales > Pelagibacteraceae > Pelagibacter. Next base: position 109,928 of record CABXYE010000001.1, on the reverse strand, counting down.
ATAAATATAAAAAAGATTAATTTGTTAAATATTAAAATGAAAACAATAGAAGAAATAAACCAAAATAACGTAAAAAAGATTCTTTCAGAAAAAAAAATCCCTGATTTTTTTCCAGGTGATGTTGTCAAAGTTGGCGTCAGAATTACAGAAGGAAAAAAAGAAAGAATTCAATATTTCGAAGGTGTTTGTATAGCTAAAAAAAGCAGAGATATAAATTCATCTTTTACTGTTAGAAAAATATCTTTTGGAGAAGGTGTTGAAAGAACTTTTCCGTTGTATGGAACTGTTATTGATTCGATTAAAGTAATTCGTTCAGGCAAAGTAAGAAGAGCAAAACTTTATTATTTGAGAGATAGAACTGGTAAATCTGCAAGAATTGCTGAAAAAATCAGAAAAAAGATCGGTATTGATATTGATGTTAAGCCAGAGACTGTCACTGAGGAAAACCTAGCATCAGCAAAGGAAAGTGCACTAGAGTCTGTAAAAGCGGCTGCCTCAACTACTGAACCTAAAAAAGAGGAAGCACCAAAAACAGATATGAAAAAAGAAGCACCTAAAGCTGAAATTAAAACTGAAAAAAAACTTGAAAATTTACAGGAAAAAAAATAATTTTTTTCTCAATGCCCAATACTCTTTACGATAAAATTTGGAACGAACACCTAGTCCATCAACAAGAGGATGGAACAGCACTATTATTTGTTGATAGACATTTAGTTCATGAAGTTACTAGTCCCCAAGCTTTTGAAGGATTAAGAAATTCTCAACGTAAAGTAAGACATCCAAAATTAACATTAGCAGTTGCGGATCACAATGTTCCAACAACTGATAGATCGAAAGGTATTTCAGACCATGAGTCTAAAATCCAAGTTGAAACTTTAGAAGCTAATTGTAAAGAATTTGGTATTAAACTTTTTGGAATGAGCGATAAGAGACAAGGAATTGTCCATGTTACTGGTCCCGAACAAGGCTTTACTCAACCTGGTACAGTTATTGTTTGTGGTGATAGTCACACAGCAACACATGGAGCATTTGGTGCATTAGCATTTGGTATTGGAACTTCTGAAGTAGAGCATGTTTTAGCAACTCAAACATTAGTACAAAAAAAAGCTAAAAATTTTAGAATAAATGTTAACGGTACATTGCCACTAGGCGTTACATCAAAAGATGTAATTCTTCAAATAATTGGAAAAATAGGCACTGCAGGTGGAACAGGTTGTGTAATAGAATATGCAGGTGATCTAATCAAATCACTAAGTGTTGAGAATAGAATGACAATTTGCAATATGACAATAGAAGGAGGTGCAAGAGCAGGATTAATAGCTCCTGATGAAAAGATATTTAAATATTTAGAGGGCAGACCAATGTCTCCAAAAAAAAATGATTGGGATAAAGCATTAGAAAATTGGAAAAATCTAAATACTGATGAAGGTGCTAAGTTTGATAAAGAAGTAAACCTAACTGCCAATGAAATTTCACCAATGATAACTTGGGGAACATCTCCTCAGGATGTTATTACAATAGATGAAAGAGTACCAAATCCAAAAAATGAAAAAGATGAGGATAAAAAAAATTCTTTAGAAAGATCATTAAATTATATGGGTTTAAAACCGGATATGGCAGCTAAAGATATAAAGATTGATAAAGTTTTTATTGGAAGTTGTACAAATGGTAGAATAGAGGATTTAAGAGAGGCTGCAAAAATTCTTAAAGATAAAAAAATAGCTTCTCATGTCCAAGCTATGGTTGTTCCAGGGTCTGGATTAGTGAAAGAGCAAGCAGAGCAAGAGGGATTGGACAAAATTTTTGTAAATTCAGGATTTGAGTGGAGAGAACCGGGCTGCTCGATGTGTTTAGCAATGAATGCAGACAAATTAAAACCAGAAGAAAGATGTGCCTCAACATCAAATAGAAATTTTGAAGGTAGACAAGGAAGAGGTGGAAGAACTCATTTAGTTAGCCCAGGTATGGCTGCGGCAGCAGCAATATCAGGAAACCTTGATGATGTAAGGAAATATAAGAACTAATATGCAAAAATTTAATACTTTGAGAAGTATACCCGCATATCTCCCAATAGTTAATATTGATACAGATATGATTATTCCAAAACAGTTTTTAAAAACAATTAAAAGGACTGGATTAGGGAAGAATTTATTTTTTGAAATGAGATACGATGATAATGGTAAAGAAATTAATGATTTTATTTTAAATCAAAAACCATACGATAATTCAAAAATTCTGATCGCAGGCAAAAATTTTGGGTGTGGCTCGTCTAGGGAGCATGCACCGTGGGCACTATTAGATTTTGGTATTACTAGTGTGATAAGTTCAAGTTTTGCGGATATTTTTTATAATAATTGTTTTAAAAATGGAATTTTACCAATAATTCTTAATGAAGAAAAAATTAAAGAGCTATCTGAGTACGCAAAAAGAAAAGAGGAAATTTTTATAGACTTAAATGCAGAAAAAATTATTTTTGGAAATAATGAGACAAAATTTAAAATTGATACGTTTAAAAAGAAGTGTCTACTAGAAGGTTTAGATGACATAGCATTGTCTCTAAAAAAAACAGATAAAATTGAAAATTTTGAAAAAAGTTTAAAGATTAAAAAGCCTTGGGTGTTTAATGATTAAATTAGAAAAAAGAAAAATTTTGTTGCTACCTGGAGATGGAATTGGTCCAGAAGTTACCGAAGAAGTAAAAAAAATAATCAATTGGTTTAATGATAATAAATCTTTAGGTTTTGAGACTGATGAAGAATTAGTTGGGGGTTGTTCTTATGATAAGCACGGTACACCCATTACTGATGAAGTTTTCTATAAAGCTTTAGAGAGTGCAGTTATAATGTTAGGTGCTGTTGGTGGGCCAAAGTGGGAAAGTGTAGAATTTGATAAAAAACCAGAAAGAGCATTATTAAAATTGAGAAAAGAATTAAAACTCTTTGCTAACCTGAGACCAGCAATATGTTTTAAACAATTAGTTGACGCTTCGACTTTAAAACCAGAAATAATTTCTGGATTAGATATAATGATTGTTAGAGAGTTAACTGGTGGAGTTTATTTTGGTGAACCAAGAGGAATCAAACCCATAGAAAATGGGGAAAGAAAGGGTGTTAACACACATACTTATAAAAGCAGTGAAATTATTAGAGTTGCAAAAGTAGCTTTTGATTTAGCAAGAAAAAGATCTAACAAAGTTATATCCTGTGAAAAATCAAATGTGATGGAGGCAGGACAACTCTGGAAGGAAGAAGTTCAAGCACTCCATGATAAAGATTATAAAGATGTGAATTTAAGTCATATGCTTGCAGACAATTGTGCTATGCAATTAGTTAGAAATCCAAAACAATTTGATGTCATTTTAACCGATAATCTTTTTGGTGATATGTTATCGGATGAAGCATCAATGTTGACAGGGTCTCTTGGACTTCTTCCATCAGCATCTTTAGGAGCAAAAAATAAAGATGGAGAAATGAGAGCAATGTATGAACCCATACATGGTTCAGCACCCGATATTGCTGGCAAAGGAATTGCAAATCCTATTGCAAGTGTATTGAGCTTTGCGATGGCTCTAAGGTATTCTCTAGATTTGGATAATGAGGCTGAAGTCCTAGAAAAAGCTGTACAAGATGTGTTAAATGATGGATTAAGGACAAAAGATATTCTCTCAGAGGGAATGAAAGAAGTCTCAACTTCCGAAATGGGAGATGCGATAATTTCAAAATTGCAATAATTTATTAATTATCTTAAACTGAATTTATGCCAAGCTATATTGCACCAGTAGAAGATATGATGTTTCTATTTGAGAAACTAAGGGACAATAAATATTATAATGAATTAGAAAAATATAAGGATGTCAGTCCAGACCTAGTTAAAGATATTTTAGAAGAAGCGGCAAAAATAAACCAAAATTTGATTTTACCACTTGCCAAAGCTGGAGACGAAAACCCTGCTATATTAGAGAATGGAGTTGTAAGAACACCACCTGGTTATAAAGAAGTTTATCAAAAGTATATCGAAGATGGTTGGACTTCACTATCTTGTGATCCAAAATATGGTGGACAAGGAATGCCCAAAACAGTGAGTGCATTTTTTGATGAAATGATTTCATCAGCAAGTTTAGCTTTTAAACTTTACAGTGAATTAACACTAGGCGCTTATAATTGTATTCATCATCATGCAACTGATGAAATAAAAAATAAATTTCTTCCTAAGATGGTTGAGGGAAAATGGAGTGGTACAATGTGTTTAACCGAACCAGTTTGTGGAACGGATCTAGGTTTACTTAAGACAAAAGCTTTAGAACAACCAGATGGCACATATAAAATTACTGGTCAAAAAATATTTATTACTTCTGGCGACCATGATTTAACTGAAAATATTATTCATTTAGTAATAGCAAGAGCAGCAGACTCACCTAAGGGAACAAAAGGAATAAGTCTATTTTTAGTTCCAAAATTTGTCGTAAAAGAAGATGGAACAGTCGGTGCAAGAAATGGAATATCAACAGGTTCAATAGAAACAAAAATGGGCATAAAGGGTTCAGCTACATGTGTTTTAAATTTTGATGAAGCAACAGGTTTTATGATTGGTCCAAAAAATAAGGGATTGAGCCAAATGTTTACAATGATGAATTTAGAGAGAATAGTTGTTGGGATTCAAGGTTTGGGAATATCAGAAATTGCTTATCAGAATTCATTAAGTTATGCCAAAGACAGAAAGCAAGGAAAAAGTAATAATAACATATCAGAAAATGGAAGTGCTGACTCGATTATTGAACATGCAGATATAAGAAAAACTTTATTGAATATGAAATCAATCATCGAAGGAGAAAGAGCATTATGTTTTTGGTTGTCACAACAAACCGAAGTCAGCCTAAATCATAAGGATCAAAAAATTAGGCAAGATGCTTCTGATATGGTGTCGTTGATGACACCGGTTGTAAAATCTTTATTTTCAGATTTAGGAATGGAAATTACTAGTGACGCTATGCAAATATTTGGTGGATATGGCTATACAAAAGATCAAGGTATTGAGCAATTGTATCGAGATAATAGGATTACGCCGATTTACGAGGGAACAAATTCAGTCCAAGCAGCTGATTTAGTTTTTAGAAAATTATCAAATAAAAATGGCAATATAATCAATAAATTTTTAGGTCTAATTAAATCTGAGGCCAATTCAAATAACGAAAAAGTGAAGCCGTTTGTTGAGCAATTTAACTACTATATTGACATTCTTTCAAAGTTTAGTGAATGGACAATTGAGAAAGCTAAAACTAATAAGGATGATGTGAGCGCGGCTGCTAATGATTACTTGAAAACTCTGGGTTATGTATCATTAGCTTTTGCATGGGTTAAAGTCCTCAACATAAGTTTTAAAGATTATGAGGAAAATAAAAAATTTTATGATAGCAAAATAAATACTGCTAAATTTTATTTTGATAAAGTTCTTCCTAGAGCTGAACAGCATTATAAATCTGCTATCTCAGGAAGCTCAAATATTATGAACTTTCAATTTAACTAAAATGAGTTCTTACAATACTGATTTAGATAAAAATGCTGCAAATTATGTTCCTCTCACACCTTTAACTTTTCTTAAGAGAGCCAAAGAAATTTATCCAGATTATGAAGCGATAATTTATGAGGATCGAAAATATTCTTGGGCAGAGGTTTATAAACGAACAGTTAAGTTTGCAAGTGCATTAAGTAAGGTTGGTATCAGAAAAGGAGATACTGTATCTTTTTTAGCATTTAACACTCCCGAAATCTTTGAAGGTCATTATTCTGTACCAATGATAGGTGCAGTGTTGAACACAATTAATATAAGGTTAGATGCTAAAACAATTGCTTATATTCTAGACCATAGTGAAGCCAAAGTTTTAGTAGTAGATCGACAGCTACATATTGAAGTGAAAAAGGCTCTTGGAATTTTAAAAAGAAAAATCATAATTATTGATATTAACGATGAACATGCAGATCAATCAAAATGTGAAAAAATAGGTGAATTGGAGTATGAAAGTTTTTTGAACACAGGTGACGAAAACTATGATTGGAAAATGCCTGAAGATGAATGGCAAGCAATTTCTCTTAGCTATACTTCAGGTACAACTGGCAATCCAAAAGGTGTTGTCTACCATCACAGAGGCTCATATTTAATGTCAACTGGAAGTGCAGTGGCTTGGAATATGCCTAACAGACTTAATTTTTTAACTATTGTGCCAATGTTTCACTGTAATGGATGGGGTTATCCTTGGACCGTTCCAATGTTGAATGGAAGAACTGTTTGTCTGAGAAATATTGATGTGAAGAAAATTTTTGATTTAATTGATGAATACAAAATAACTCATTTTGGCGGAGCACCAATAATTTTAAACATGATCTCAGGTGCACCGGAATCTGATAAAAAAAAGTTAAAACATAAAGTTTATGTGCTTACTGCGGGAGCACCACCACCAAGTATAATTTTTAAAAAAATGAATGAACTTGGTTTTGAGGTTATGCATGTGTATGGTTTAACAGAAACTTATGGACATGTAACTCAATGTGCATGGAATGATGCTTGGAATAAATTTGACGAGGAAAAACAAAATGAGATTAAAGCCAGACAAGGAGTAAGGTATCCAAATACAGAGGGAATAACTGTAATGAATCCCGAAACAATGACGGAAGTGCCCAAGGACGGAAAGACAATTGGAGAAATTATGATTAAAGGAAATATAGTTATGAAAGGCTATTTCAAAGACAAAGATGCAACAAGTAAAGCTATGCGTGGCGGCTGGTTCCATTCAGGTGATTTAGCTGTAATGCACCCTGATGGGTACGTTAAGATTCAGGATAGATCGAAAGATATAATTATTTCTGGTGGTGAAAATATTTCCTCCATAGAAATAGAGAACACTTTGGCAAAACACCCATCCGTATCTATTGCAGCTGTAGTTGCAAAACCAGATGAAAAGTGGGGAGAAGTACCATGTGCATTTATTGAAATAGTAAAAGATAAACCCACAACAGAAAAAGAATTGATAAGTTTTTGCAAGGAAACTCTTGCTGGATTTAAGGTACCAAAACAAGTTGTTTTTTGTGAATTACCAAAAACATCAACAGGAAAAATTCAGAAGTTCGAATTAAGAAAAAAATTTTAGGTAAGTAATTGAAATTTCAAATAAATAATAAGAAAATTCATGCATCTGACTTTGGTCAAGGTATAGATTATCAAAAAGATACAATAGTTTTTCTGCATGGAAGTGGTCTTTCACATATCGTATGGTCTCTTACTGAGCAATTTTTTTCAAATAAAAACTTCAATGTGTTATCTATAGATTTACCTGGACATGGAAACTCGGATGGACCTTGTCTAGAAAGCATAGAAAATATTGCTGATTGGTTAGAAGAGGTATTCAATAATTTAAAATTAAAAAATTTAATCTTAGTTGGTCACTCACAGGGATGCCTTGAAATATTGGAATATATTAACAGATATCAAGACAAAATAAAAAAGGCAGTCTTTGTAGGAGGATCAAATAAAATGCCTGTTCATCCTGATTTGATAAACTTAGCTCAAAATGGTGACTCTGAGGCGGTCAAGTTAATGATGAAGTGGGGCTATGAGGGATCGAAAAAATTCATTGGGGGAAACCCAGTTGAAAAGATAATTCAATCACCAAGAGATATAAGTGAAATCTTAGCGATTGATTTAAATGCTTGTAATAATTACACCAATGGGACAGAGGCAGCAAAAAAAATTAATTGCCCAACCATGTTTATATTGGGTGAGTTAGACAAGATGGTTAATTTGGAACATGCTAAGAAATTTGCAAACTCAGTCAAGTACTCGAACACTCACGTAATTCATGGATCTGGACATATGATTATGATTGAAAAAGCTTTTGAAATGAGAGAAAAGATCTTAGAATTTTTAAAAAAATGAGAAATTTTCCAATTGTTAAATCAAGACGATTAAGAAGTACGCCCTATACTGATAGAATTGAGGCTCATGGAGTAAGTAGTTACACTGTGTATAACCACATGTTATTACCAGCTTCTTTTAAGTCTTTAGAATCTGATTATCACCATTTAAAAAAATTTGTTCAAGTATGGGATGTTGCAGCTGAAAGACAAGTTGAAATTTCTGGCAAAGACTCTGCTAAGTTGGTTCAATTAATGACATGTAGAGATTTGTCTAATTCAAAAGTAGGAAAATGTTATTATGCACCTTTAGTAGATCATAAAGGTCTTCTAGTAAATGACCCAATTATAAATAAATTAGCAGATGATAGGTGGTGGTTATCTATTGCGGACTCAGATGTAATTTTTTTTGCGAAAGGACTTGCAGCTGGAAAAAAACTTGAAGTTGAAATTAGTGAACCAAACGTAAATATACTTGCAGTTCAAGGACCTTTATCAGACGATTTAATGGCAAAATTATTTGGTGAGAAAATTAGAGAATTAAAATTCTTTAATTTTCAATATTTAGAATTCAAAGATAGACAATATTTTGTTGCCCGATCTGGCTGGTCAAAACAAAGTGGTTTTGAAATTTACGTTGAAGATAATCTTGCTGGTCAGGATTTATATGATTATCTATTTGAACTAGGAAAAGAATTTAATGTAAGGGCTGGATGCCCAAATTTAATTGAGAGAATAGAATCGGCGCTTTTATCTTACGGTAATGACTTTGATAATAGAGACAATCCTTTTGAAGCAAATTTCGATAAGTTTATAAATTTAGATAGCAATGTTGATTTTATAGGAAAAGAAAAATTGAAAAAAATTCAACAAAAAGGAATAGAAAGAAAATTAATGGGAGTTAAAATTGATCACGATAAAATTGATATGTATTGTGAGAAAACATTACTAGATGATGAAAATAATATCGTGGGTTATGTAAGATCTGCAGCATATTCGCCAACTTTCAAAAAAGTAATAGGAATTGCAATGATTAATAAACCCTACTGGGACGCTAAAACCCAATTTAAGATAGATATTAGTGAAAAAATATTTGTTGGAAAAATTTGCGATTTACCTTTCATTTAGTGTAAAAGTTACTTCATGAATATTGCAATAATAGGGGCAACAGGAAATGTTGGAAGAAAGACTTTAGAAGTTCTAAAAAAAAAAGAAATTTCTATTGATAATCTATATTTACTTGCCTCACACAAAAGTGCAGGAAAAAAAATTAAATTTCAAGGAGAAGAAATTGAGGTCTATAATTTAGAAAATTTTGATTTTTCAAAAGTGAAGATTGCTTTTTTTGCAGCGGGAGGAAAAATTTCAGAAAAATTTGCAGAAAAAGCAGCAAAATATTGCTTGGTAATTGACAACTCAAGCTTTTTTAGAATGGACCCAGATGTTCCTTTAGTAGTTCCTCAAGTTAATTCAGATGATTTGAATAATATTAAAAAAAATATTATTGCAAATCCAAATTGTTCAACAGCACAATTAGTTATTGCCTTAAAACCATTACATGATCTATATATAATTAAAAGAATAGTTGTTTCCACATATCAATCGGTTTCGGGAGCCGGTAAGGCACCAATGGATGAATTGTTCGAACAAACTCAACTAGCTTTAGACGGTAAAAATATTAAATCTAAAAACTTTACAAAGCAAATAGCTTTTAATGCAATTCCACACATCGATGTTTTTTCAAATGATGGTTATACAAAAGAAGAATTGAAAATGAGAAATGAGACTAAAAAAATTTTAGACGATAAAATTGATCTTACAGCAACTTGTGTAAGATTACCAATCCCTGTTTCTCACTCAGAGTCAGTGAATCTTCAGTTTGAAAAATCTTTTTCTCTAGAAAAAGTAAAAGAGGTATTGAACAATTTTGTAGGCTGTAAAGTGATTGATGAAAGAGTTGATGGTGGATACATGACTCCATTAGAAGCAGAGGGGAAAAATGAAACATTCATATCAAGAATAAGAGAAGACAAAACTATTGAAAATGGATTAAACTTATGGATTGTTTCTGATAATCTTTTGAGAGGTGCAGCTTTAAATGCAGTTGAAATAGCTGAAACATTAATTAAAAATAATTTTTATGGTAAATAAACCCCCTTTATCTCCACATATTCAAGTATATAGATGGCAAATCTCATCTTTAGTTTCCATCTCTCACAGGATAACAGGTATAATAAATATTATTGCAATTACATTAATTTGTTTATGGATTTCTCTAATATTTCTTAGTGAAATTGAATATGGAACTATTAATTTATTTTTAAATTCAACATTTGGAAAATTTATTATCTTAGGAATTACATGGTCTTTCTCGTTTCAAATCCTAAGTGAGATAAGACACTTGATTATGGATTTTGGTTATGGATTTGAACTTAAGACAACTAAAATATCTGGTCTAATTGTAATTTTCGGGTCGGTAATTTTCACTGTAATTTTTTTTATAATCGGAAAAAATTTTCTCTAATATGATAACTGCAACAAAAAAATGGATTTTTTTAAAAATAAGTGGAGCACTGTTAATTCCATTAATGATATGGTTTATTTTAAACTTGATAAAGATCTATGACCAAGACTATTCAAATTTAATAGCTTTTTTTACAAATCCACTCCCTAAATTTTTATTTAGTATCTTCATTATTAATGCTTACTTCTTCTCAGCTTTAAGCATTAGTGAGGTTTTTGAGGATTATATTAAAAATGATAAAATCAAAAGTGTCGCAAATAAGCTTTTATATGCTTCAGCTGTAGCAATTCCATCAATTACAATTATATTAATCACATATTTATGAGTTCATATAAAATAATTGATCACGAATACGACGTAGTTGTTTTAGGCGCTGGAGGCTCAGGTTTAAGAGCTGCTGTTGGCTTAAGTGAAGTGGGATTAAAAACTGCATGTATCTCAAAGGTATTTCCAACTAGGAGTCATACCTCCGCTGCTCAAGGAGGAATATCCGCTGCTCTTGGAAACATGGGTGAGGATGATTGGCGATGGCACATGTATGATACTGTGAAAGGTGCAGATTGGTTAGGTGATCAAGACAGCATTGAGTATCTTTGCAAAGAAGCTCCTAAAGCTGTAATTGAATTGGAAAAATATGGTGTTCCTTTTAGCAGAACAGATGATGGAAAAATTTATCAGAGACCTTTTGGTGGGATGACAAAAAATTATGGAAATGGAATAGTTCAGAGAACTTGTGCAGCAGCAGACAGAACTGGGCATGCAATTTTACATACACTCTATGGTCAAGCTTTAAAACACAGAACCGAATTTTTTATTGAATACTTTGCTCTAGATCTTTTGATGAAAGATGGTGAGTGCAAAGGTTTAATTGCTTGGAATTTAAATGATGGAACAATACATAGATTTAGAGCCCATACTGTAATTATAGCTACTGGTGGATATGGCAAAGTATATTATTCAGCAACCTCTGCACACACTTGTACAGGAGATGGAAATGCAATGGTTTTAAGAGCAGGCTTACCATTACAAGATATGGAGTTTGTACAATTTCATCCAACAGGAATTTATGGACATGGTACTTTAATAACAGAGGGAGCAAGAGGTGAAGGAGGATATCTGACAAATTCTAAAGGTGAAAGATTTATGGAAAGATACGCACCTAAAGCTAAAGATTTAGCATCTCGAGATGTTGTTAGTCGATCCATGTCCATTGAAATTAATGAGGGTAGAGGTGTTGGAATAGATCAAGATCATGTCCATTTGAATTTAAATCACCTAGATAAAGAAATTATAGAAAGTAGATTACCAGGTATAACAGACGCAGCAAGATTATTTGCCAATGTTGATGTTACCAAGGAACCAATACCAGTTGTACCAACTGTTCACTATAATATGGGCGGTATACCTACTAATTATAAAGCAGAGGTATTAAATGTAAATGGTTCTGAGAAAACAGTTCCTGGACTAATGGCAATTGGAGAGGCTGCATGTGTATCAGTTCATGGAGCCAATAGATTAGGTTCTAACTCTTTAATAGATCTCGTTGTTTTTGGAAGAGCTGCTGCAAAAAGAGCCGCTGAATTAATTAAACCTGGTATGCCACACGAAGAGATTAGTGCGTCGGAAACACAAAAATGCTTAGATCGTTTTGACAAAATAAGAAATTCCGAAGGCGATGTTGGTACCGCTGAGTTAAGATTGTCAATGCAAAAGACCATGCAATCAAAATGTGCTGTATTTAGAACAGAAAAGACACTTAAAGAGGGCGTAGATGAAATTAAAAAAACATTTGATGGCTTAGAATCTATATCTGTTAAGGATAAATCTTTAATATTTAATACTGATTTAGTCGAGACCTTAGAGTTTGACAATTTAATTAGACAAGCAGTAGTAACGGTTGATTCTGCCTATAATAGAAAAGAAAGTAGAGGAGCACACGCCAGAGAAGATTATCCAAAAAGAGATGATGATAAGTTTATGCAACATACTTTAGCTTGGTGTGATGGAAAGAATACAAAAATAAGTTATAGAGAGGTTCATAAATCTACATTAACTAATGAAGTACAATATTTTCCACCTCAAGAAAGAATTTATTAATGGTACAAATCGGTTTACCTGAAAAGTCTCAAATAAAAAAAGGTAAATATTTTAAAGATAAGACGGGTTCAAAAAATTTAAAAAAAGTAAATGTATACAGATGGGATCCATCTTCAGGGGAGAATCCAAGAATTGATACCTACGAAGTTGACATGGATAATTGTCCTTCAAAAGTGCTAGATGTTTTAAATAAAATTAAAAATGAAATCGACCCTACCCTAGCTTATAGAAGATCATGTGCACATGGTGTGTGTGGATCTTGTGCCATGAATATGGCTGGAAAAAATGGTTTAGCTTGCACAACTCCGCATGCAGACATAGATGGAGACATTGATATCTATCCATTACCTCATTTAAAGATTAAAAAAGACCTAATAGGAGATTTAGATGGGTTGTATAAACAATACCAATCAATTGAACCTTGGCTGAAATCTAGTTCAAAATCTGAAGTTACTGAGATTTTACAATCTAAAGAAGATAGAGCAAAATTAGATGGTGCATATGAGTGCATTATGTGTGCGTGTTGTTCTACATCATGCCCTAGTTATTGGTGGAATGGTGACAAGTATTTAGGTCCAGCAGTTTTATTACAAGCATATAGATGGATAATAGATAGTAGAGATGAGGAGAGACAGGCAAGGCTTAAAAAAGTAGCTGATGAACTTAAACTATATCGTTGTCATACAATTCTTAACTGTACAAGTGCATGTCCAAAGGGATTAAATCCTGCAAAGGCAATTGCTGAAATAAAAAAAATGTTAGCAACAGCTAAAATTTAAACAATAGACTCATAAGATTTTTTACTCTAAAAGATCGTATTCATGAATTTAATTGAACATTTTGTAGGTGGAAAAATAATTCCCGGATCCTCAGAAAAGAAAGGTAAAGTTTTTAATCCAGCTACCGGCGAACAGGAAAAAGAAGTCAGACTAGCCTCTCAGAATGATTTAGATCAGGCCGTGGTAATTGCAAAAAAAGCTTTTGAAACTTGGTCAATTAAACCTTCACTTCAAAGAGCGAGAGTAATGTTTAAATTCAAAGAGTTAATTGAAAAAAATTACGATGAGCTTACTAAGCTGATTGTTTCTGAACACGGGAAGGTCTATGAGGATGCCAAAGGGTCACTAACGAGAGGTTTAGAAGTTGTAGAATTTGCGTGTGGAATTCCACACTTATTAAAAGGAGAATTCTCAGAGAATGTAGGAACAGATGTTGATAGCTGGTCTATGCGTCAACCATTAGGTGTTGTTGCTGGAGTAACACCATTTAACTTTCCAGCTATGGTTCCGATGTGGATGTTTCCAATCGCAATTGCTTGTGGAAATACATTTATATTAAAACCATCAGAAAAAGATCCTTCTTGCTCAATAAGATTAGCAGAGTTATTAACTGAGGCCGGTCTTCCAGATGGTGTATTTAATGTGATAAATGGAGACAAAGAAGCAGTAGACGCAATACTAACTAACAAAGATATAAAAGCAGTGAGTTTTGTTGGTTCAACTTCTATAGCAAAATATATTTATGAAAATTCAGCAAAAAATGAAAAAAGAGTTCAGGCATTAGGTGGTGCTAAAAATCATTTAGTGGTAATGCCTGATTGTGATTTAGATGGTGCAGTGAATGGTTTAATGGGTGCAGCTTACGGTTCAGCTGGAGAAAGGTGTATGGCTCAGTCAGTTGCTGTAGCAGTTGGTGATATTGGAGATGAACTAGTATCTAGATTATCAAAAAAAGCAGAGGCATTAAAAGTTGGACCAGGAATGGACAAAAATTCTGAAATGGGCCCTCTAGTTACCAAAGAACATTTAGAAAAAGTGAAAAGTTACGTTGATTTAGGTGTAAAAGAGGGTGCGAATTTAGTTGTTGATGGAAGAAATTTAAATTTACAAGGATACGAAAATGGCTTTTACATTGGTGGTTGTTTATTTGATAATGTAACAAAAGATATGAGAATTTATAAAGAGGAAATATTTGGCCCAGTTCTATCAGTTGTTAGAGTTAAAACTTTTGAGGAAGCTTCAAAATTAATAAATGAGCATGAATATGGAAATGGTGTAAGTATTTATACAAGGGATGGAGATGCTGGAAGAACATTTGCGAGCAAAATTCAAGTTGGAATGGTTGGTATAAACGTGCCCATACCTGTACCAATGGCTTTTCATAGTTTTGGTGGTTGGAAAAGATCTTTGTTTGGAGATAGTGCAATGCATGGTATGGAAGGAATAAAATTTTATACTAAATTAAAAACAATAACTTCAAGATGGCCCTCAGGAATTAGATCTAATGCAGAATTTGTGATGCCAACGATGAAATAAAAGTACAATGAGTAAAATATCTTTAATTGGTGCGGGTCAAATAGGTGGAACTTTAGCTCACTTAATTGGGGTAAAAGAATTAGTAAATGAAGTAGTTTTATTTGATGTTGCAAGTGGTATTGCAAAAGGAAAAGCATTAGATATTGCACAATCATCATCAGTGGATGGTTTTGATGTTAAATTTTCAGGGACTGATGATTACAAAGATATTAAAGACTCAGATGTAATTATAATAACAGCTGGAGTACCAAGAAAACCTGGCATGAGTAGAGATGATTTACTTGGTATTAACTTAAAAATTATAAAGCAAGTTGCAGAAGGTATTAAAAAAAATGCACCCAATGCATTTGTAATATGTATTACAAACCCATTAGATGTGATGGTAATGGCTTTTCAAAAACTTTCAGGTCTCACGCCAAATAAAGTAGTTGGAATGGCGGGAATATTAGACAGCTCTAGATTTAAATTATTTTTATCTGAAGAATTTAGTATCCCAGTTAAAGAAATAGAATCAATGGTTATGGGGGGTCATGGTGATACTATGGTGCCACTTCCAAGATTTACAAAAGTTTCAGGAAAGCCTTTATTAGATTTAGTCAAAGAGGGAAAGATTTCTCAAAAAAGATTAGAAGAAATAAATCAAAGAACAAGAGATGGTGGAGCTGAAATTGTAAAATTTCTTGAAAAGGGCTCAGCTTTCTATGCCCCAGCAGCTTCAGGAGTTGAGATGGCTAAAGCTTATCTTAAAGATGAAAAAAAAATGCTCCCATGTGCTGCTTATTTAAATGGTGAATATGGCATCAAAAATATGTATGCCGGAGTTCCAATTATTGTTGGAAAAAATGGCGTCGAAAAAATAGAGGAAGTAAACTTAAATGAGAAAGAAAAATCTGAATTTCTTCATTCAATTGACGCAGTAAAAAAACTTTGGGAAGCAGCTTCTAAAATAGATCCAGATTTAAATAAATAATGAACATACACGAACATCAAGCTAAACAAATCTTAAAAAAATTTGGGGCAATTGTTCCAGAGGGTGTATTCGGTTTTACAGTTGAAGAACTCTTGGAGAAATGCAAGTCATTAAAAACAGAAAAATATGTTTTAAAGGCTCAAATTCATGCAGGCGGTAGAGGAAAAGCTGGCGGTGTCAAAATTTTAAATAATTTAAAAGAACTTGAAGTGTCAGCTAAAGAACTTTTAGGTAAAAAATTAGTTACTCATCAGACAGGGCCCGAAGGAAGAGAAGTAAAAAGGTTATATGTTGAGGCATCATCAAATATTGAAAAAGAGTTTTATTTATCTTGTTTGATAGATAGAGCTTCTTCAAAAATCGCATTCATTTCTAGCAATCAAGGTGGCATGGATATTGAGGAGGTAGCAAACAAATCACCAGAAAATATTTCAACTACTAAAGTAGAATTAAAAGGAGAAATTTCAAATGAAGAATGTGATAAGATTATTCAATCTTTTGAATTAGATGAAAATTCTAAAAAAGAAGCAATATCCTTAATTAAATCAATTTATAAAATGTTTACAGAAACAGATGCAAATATGGTCGAAATAAATCCATTAATACTAACTAAAGAAAAAAAAATTATATGTTTAGATGCAAAGGTAAATTTTGACAGCAATGCTTTATTCAGGCATCCAGAAATTTTAGAACTAAGAGACTTAAACGAAGAAGATTCTACAGAAATTGAAGCAAGCAAACATGATTTAGCTTATATCAAATTAGACGGAAGAATTGGCTGTATGGTGAACGGGGCTGGTTTAGCAATGGCAACAATGGATATAATTAAATTATATGGAGAAGAGCCAGCAAATTTTTTAGATGTTGGTGGTGGAGCGTCTAAAGAGAAGGTTTCAGCTGCTCTAAAAATAATTTTGTCTGATAAAAATGTTAAGGGAATTTTGATTAACATTTTCGGTGGCATAATGCGATGTGATATTCTTGCACAAGGAGTTGTAGATGCTGCAAGAGAAATTAAAATTAATGTTCCTTTAGTTGTTAGATTAGCAGGCACAAACTTTAAAGAAGGGAGAGAAATATTAGAAAATTCAGGTTTAGAATTAATTTCTGCTGAAAATTTAGATGATGCTGCAAAAAAAATTATAGAGGTAATTAAGTAATGTCAGTTTTGGTTAATAAAAATACAAGATTGATTTGCCAAGGATTTACAGGTTCGCATGGAACATTCCATTCTGATCAGGCAATAAAGTATGGAACAAATCTAGTTGGAGGCGTGACACCAAAAAAAGGTGGTCAAAAACATTTAGGTCTTCCAGTTTTTAATACAGTAAAGGAAGCAAAAGAATCCGAAGGTGCTAATGCAACAATGATTTATGTTCCTGCGAAATTTGCTGCTGCAGCAATCATCGAAGCGATTGACGCATCTATTGAACTTATTGTATGTATAACTGAGGGAATTCCTATTCAGGATATGCTTAAGGTTAAACAAAAACTAAATAATTCAAAGTGTAGGTTGATTGGCCCTAATTGCCCAGGAATCATAACACCTAATGAGTGCAAAATTGGTATAATGCCTGGTAATATTCATAAAAAAGGAACTGTGGGGATAGTCTCAAGATCAGGTACATTAACTTACGAAGCAGTTGCCCAGACAACAGAAAATGGGCTTGGTCAATCAACATGTATTGGAATAGGGGGTGATCCTATTAATGGTACAAATTTTATTGATTGTTTGGACTTGTTCCTAAATGACGATGATACACAATCAATCTTAATGATAGGAGAAATTGGAGGGACTGCAGAGGAAGAGGCTGCAGATTTTCTTAATAATCACAAAATAAAAAAACCAATTGTTGGATTTATTGCTGGAGTAACAGCTCCCCCTGGACGAAGAATGGGTCACGCTGGAGCTATAATTTCTGGTGGCAAAGGTGCCGCAAAAGATAAGATAAAAAAAATGGAAGATTGTGGAATTATTATGGCGAACTCTCCATCTAAAATTGGAAAAACACTATTTAATAAATTGTCTAATTGAAAAATTTCCTTGTAAGTTTATATTAATAAAAATAATGTCTTCTAGTAAAAATCTTGAATTTGAAAAAACTGCTTTTTTAAGTAAATCAAATAGCGCATTCATTGAAGAAATGTATCTAAAGTTTATAAATAAAGATCCATCATTACCAGATAGTTGGAGAAACTACTTTAGTGAGATTGGGGATCAAGCAGAAGTAGTTGTAAAAGAAATTAATGGTCCATCGTGGAGCCCTTCAAAAAAAGTTTCAATAAACAAGGATCAAAATGTAGATAATGGAAATCAAAATCAAGAAGAATTATTTTCAAAAGAAACTAACGCTAATTCAATCAATGCTGTTGCCATGGTAAGATCGTATAGGCAAAGAGGTCATTTAATTGCTAAATTAGATCCACTAGGTCTTCGTGAAACAGATTATTTAAATGAACTTCATCCAGAGTTCTACGGATTTAAAAAGGACAAATATGAGAGTAAAATATTTTTAGATGGAGTTATTAACAAACAATATTCTAATATTTCAGAAATTTTAAAATTTTTGAGAGATAAATATTGTGGTTCTTTAGGTTATGAATATATGCATATTTCCAATCCAACTGAAAGAAAATGGTTTAGAGATAGAGTTGAAAAAGCTGATGATTTTAAATTCACTCAAAATGGAAAAGAGGCAATTCTAAAAAAATTAATTCAAGCCGAGGGTTTTGAAAAATTTTTACACACAAAATACGTTGGTTCAAAAAGATTTGGTCTTGATGGAGGTGAAAGCCTAATTCCAGCACTCGAACAGATAATTAAAATAGGTGGTCAATCAAAAATAAAAGAAGTTAAAATCGGCATGTCTCACAGAGGAAGATTGAATGTGCTAGCTAATGTTTTACAAAAATCCTACAAAAGAATTTTTAATGAATTTGCAGGCGAAATTAACTCAAATTCTGAGGATGATACCGGTGATGTTAAATATCACTTAGGTGCATCATCAAATCGAGAATTTGATGGCAACTCTGTGCATGTAAGTTTGACAGATAATCCATCTCATCTTGAGGCAGTCAATCCAGTGGTTTTAGGACAGACAAGAGCAAAACAATATTTTCACAAAGATAAAGAGCGAAAGAAAGTTATACCAATATTAATCCATGGAGATGCTGCTTTTGCTGGACAAGGAGTTGTTGCTGAGTGTTTTGCAATGTCAGGATTACCAGGACATAATACTGGTGGAACTATTCACATTGTAGTAAATAACCAAATTGGATTTACTACAAGCCCAAGATTTGCAAGATCATCTCCCTATCCATCAGATATTGCAAAAATGGTTGAGGCGCCAATTATTCATGTTAATGGTGATGACCCAGAAGCTGTCGTTTATGCTGCAAGAATTGCGATAGACTTTAGATTAAAATTTAATAGAGATGTTGTGATTGACCTTATTTGCTATAGAAGGTTTGGTCATAATGAGGGAGACGAACCCTCTTTTACTCAACCACTCATGTATAAAAAAATTCGTTCACATCCAACAACAACAAAAGTTTATGGCGAAAAGTTAATTCAAGAGGGATCAATTACTGAAAAATATTTAAAAAATTCAATTAAAGAATTTAAAGAATTACTTGATGATCAATATAAAAATGCAAAAGATTATAAACCAAAAATTGAATGGTTTGAGGGGACATGGTCAAGATACAAACCTGACAGAGGTAAAGACAAAAAAGGTGTCACAGGTTATGACATTGAGAAACTGAAAGGTTTATCGAATAAAATCAATACAATTCCAGGAGAATTTAATATTCACAAAACTATTTCTAAAGTTTTAGAAAACAGAAAATTAGTTGTGAGGAAAGAAAATGGAATTGACTGGTCAACAGCTGAGGCTTTAGCATTTGGTTCATTACTTGATGAGGGATATCCTGTCAGATTAGTGGGTCAAGACTCAGGACGAGGCACATTCAGTCAAAGACACTCTGTTTTAAGAAATCAAACAGATAATTCTCGGTATGTACCTTTAAATAATATATCTAAGAGTCAAAAAAAATTTGAAATAGTAGATAGTTTTTTATCTGAATTAGCTGTTTTAGGTTTTGAGTACGGCTATAGTTTAGTTGAACCAAACACACTTACAATCTGGGAAGCTCAATTCGGAGACTTTGCAAATGGTGCCCAAGTAGTCATTGATCAATTCATAGCCTCAGGAGAAAGAAAATGGTCTAGAGCAACTGGATTGGTAATGTTGTTACCACACGGTTATGAAGGTCAAGGACCCGAACATTCCTCAGCAAGATTAGAAAGATTTTTGCAATTGTGTTCTAATGACAATATGCAGGTAGTAAATTGCACTACTCCTGCAAACTATTTTCATGCACTAAGAAGACAAATGCACAGAGACTTTAGAAAACCTTTAGTTATTATGACACCTAAATCTTTGCTAAGACATAAGAATTGTGTTTCGAACTTGAGTGATTTTGGTAAACAAAATTCTTTTCACAGATTTTTATGGGATCATGCAATTGACCCAAAAAGTAAAGGTTTTATTAAATTAAAAAAACCAAAAAAAATAAGAAAAGTTGTTTTATGCTCAGGCAAAATATATTTTGATTTATTAGAGGCTAGAGAAAAATTAAAAGCTGACGACATTTTATTTTTCAGGATTGAACAACTTTATCCTTTTCCTGTAAAGAGTCTTGCAAAAGAGCTTAAGGTTTATGCTAAAAATGCTCAATTTTATTGGTGTCAAGAGGAACCCCAAAACATGGGAGCCTGGTTTTCTGTTAGAGATTATATCCAATGGACTTTAGATAATATTAAGGCTAATAATAAAGTAGTTTCTTATATTGGAAGGAGTCCAGACGCATCTCCTGCTACAGGATATGCAAAAAGACACCTTTTACAACAACAGGAAATTATTAGGAAAGTTTTTGAATAAATTGCAATGAGTGAAAAAATATTAGTTCCAGCTTTAGGCGAAAGTATTACAGAGGCTACAGTTTCAAAATGGTTGAAGAATAAGGGAGATTCTGTCGATATTGATGAGCCAATTGTTGAATTAGAAACTGATAAAGTCAATTTGGAAGTTCCATCACCTGTTACAGGTCAATTAATTGAAATAAATTCCAAAAATGGTTCAACTGTTAAAGTTGGGGAAATTTTAGGTTCAGTTACAGAAAATCAAGTTGAAACTAATAAATCAAATAAAATTAATAAGATTAAACCCTCGACTCTAGAAAAAAATGAACAATCAAATAAAAACGATAATGTAATGAAGTTAGATCCAATAAAAGACATAGAGGAATTAGAAATATTTGATGAAAAAAATAGTTTTAATGGGGTAAAAGAAGAACCACTTGTTCTAAGCGATGAAGTGGACGATGAAAAGTCAGAGGTAAATATTGAAAAAGATAATCAAACTCTATCTCCATCGGTAAGAAAAATGGTCAATGAAAACAACATTGATATCAAATCAGTGAAAGGATCTGGAAAAGATGGAAGAATATTAAAAGGTGATTTGATAAATTTGATGGGAGTTAACCCTCCACCCTCAGAAAGAAAAATAAAATATGGTCAAGAAGAACGAATCAAAATGACCAGATTAAGACAAACTATAGCGAAAAGATTAAAACAAGCTCAAGAAAATGCAGCTTTACTAACGACATTTAATGAAGTGGACATGACAAGTATTATGGAAATGAGAAAAGAAAACCAGGAAGATTTTCAAAATCGATATGGTATTAAACTTGGATTTATGTCTTTTTTTGTCAAAGCATGTGTAGTTGGCTTAAAAAATTATCCTGCGATTAATGCTGAAATAGATGGAGATACAATTGTATATAAAAATTATTACAACATAAGTTTTGCTGTTGGAACAGATAAAGGTCTCGTTGTGCCAGTTTTAAAAGATGCGGATGAATTATCTTTTGCAGAGATAGAAAAAAATATTAAAGAGATTTCTGAAAAAGCAAAGGAAGGAAAACTTGTAATTGAAGATCTTCAAGGAGGAACATTTACAATTAGTAATGGTGGAGTATATGGCTCAATGCTTTCAACTCCAATTTTAAATTTGCCTCAGTCTGGAGTATTAGGAATGCACAATATTGTTGAGAGACCATTTGTGGTTAATGGTGAAATTCAGATTAGACCAATTATGTATTTAGCTTTGTCATATGATCATAGAATTATTGATGGCAAAGAGTCGGTTTCATTTTTAAAAATGATAAAAGAAAACTTAGAGGATCCAAGAAGGTTATTTTTAAATATTTAAATGTCAGATAAATTTCAAGCAGTAGTTATTGGCGGTGGACCTGGAGGATATGTTTGTGCAATAAGACTCGCTCAATTAGGTCTTAAAACTGCATGTATAGAATCTAGAGGATCTTTGGGAGGAACTTGTTTAAACATTGGATGTATTCCCTCTAAAAGCTTACTAAATTTATCAGAGGAGTATCATAAAGTTCAGAACTTATCAAATAAGGGAATAGAAATTGGAGAAGTAAAACTTAATTTACCAAAAATGATGAAAAGCAAAGACAAAGCCGTCACTGTTTTAACTAAAGGAGTGGAGTTTTTATTGAAAAAAAACAAAGTGACTTACTTCAAGGGAGCTGGAAGCTTTAAATCAAAGAATGAAATTTCCATAAGGGATGAAAAAAAAAATGAAACTTTAATACAAGCCGATAAGGTAATAATTGCTACAGGATCATTGCCAGTCTCTCTCCCAGGTATTGCATTTGACGAAAAGGTTATTGTCTCTTCTACTGGCGCATTAAAATTTGAGAAAGTTCCAAAAAAAATGATTGTTGTAGGAGGAGGTTATATTGGACTAGAAATGGGATCAGTTTGGTCTAGACTTGGTACAGAAGTTCACGTTGTTGAATTTCTAGATCATATAACTCCTGGTATGGATAAAGAAATTTCAACTGAATTTATGAAAATCTTAAAAAAACAGGGAATAAATTTTCATATGCAGCATAAAGTTGAAAAAATTAAAAAATTAAATTCGAGTGCAGTCGTTTCAACAAAAGATAAAAATGGTGCTCAAAAAGATTTTGAAAGTGATGTGGTATTAATTTCTGTAGGCAGAAAACCAAATACTAATGGACTTAATCTTGAAAAAATTGGAATCGAATTAGATGAAAAAAATAGAGTAAAAACTAATAAGAGTTTTCAAACCAATATAGATAATATTTATGCAATAGGAGATGTAATTACTGGACCAATGCTAGCACATAAAGCAGAGGATGAAGGAATTGCAGTTGCAGAAAATATTGCTGGTCAGTCTGGTCATGTGAATTATGACACAATTCCAGGAGTTATTTATACAACTCCAGAAGTTGCGTCTATTGGAAAGACTGAAGAACAATTAAAAGAAAAAAATATTAATTATAAAACAGGTAAGTTCTCATTTATGGCAAACTCTAGGGCAAAGGCTATTGATGATGCAGAAGGTTTTGTAAAAATTTTAGCTGATGCAAATACAGATAAAGTTTTAGGAGCTCACTTAATTGGACCACACGCAGGTGAGTTAATAGCTGAAATAGGCATTGCGATGGAATTTGGTGCAAGCTCTGAGGATATTGCAAGAACATGTCATGCCCATCCCACATTTTCTGAAGCAGTTAAAGAGGCAGCTCTATCTGTAGACAAAAGAGCAATACATTCGTAATAACTTACAATTCCAAATAAAGACTAAGGATTGATTGGTTGTCTGGTATCAATACTATCCCCAGCATTGAAAGTTTGCCCAGAACTTAACACTGTATAAGTATTATCAGCAAAGTTATATCTACAATTACCACCATTGCAGGATGATGCAATATTTCCACTCGCTGAAGCTCCTTCTGTCATTACCCATCTATAATTACTTCCGGGTCTGCCAGGATAAATTCTGTTTCCATTTCCATCCGTTGTGTACCAATTAGGCATAGTGCCATCAAAACAATTTGGACCACAGGCATGAGCTCCCCGGCCAGATATCATATTACCATTTTGATCAACAATTATACCAGCCCCACTTCCACTATGAGGTGGTGTATAATTAAAAATTGTTTGTCTAGGTGCTGTTGCTGTAGCAGTCATATTTGTGTTTTGTGAAGCACACTTATACGATTCTTCTTTTGACATTACTGAAGTTGTTTCTGAAGACCATTTTGACTCAACAACCTTTGTATATTTTAAATCTTTCTTTTGAGAAACATATTGAACTTGATAGGAACCTGAAACACTTGATGCTGATATTACAACCTCACCTTTATTACAAATATTTTGACCAACGACATCTTTATTTCCATCATAAGGATTTTTGAGATTAGAAGATTTAAAATAATTTGAAATACCTCCAACACTTGGTTCAGAATTTGAGCTACAGCTGTGATTAGCGAATGCCTGTGCAGATGGGTTAATTTGACAATTTGCAAGTTCTTTATTCATTGTTTTTACAATTTGATTAAAATTTGATAATGAAGCTTTATCCTGACTAGTAGAAACATAACCGTTGTATGTTACTACTCCAACTGCAGATAAAATACTGATTAAGGCCACCACAACCAAAAGCTCTATTAACGCAAACGCTTTTTTCATTTTAGTATTCTAATATAATATATCAAAACTTATGATTTATAGTAATGTAAGTAAATGAAAAAAAAACTAATACTTTCAATGTCCCTAAGCTGGTTATTAGTTGTTGGTTATTTGACTTGGTATAACGGCCTCAAATCATCAGGAAAATATAAAGGCTTTAACTGGGAGGAATGGTTGTGGTTTGGTTTAATTCCTCTTTTGTCTGTGTATTTCTTCTATTTTATTTGGAAACCAGAGGCTTTTAAAAACGTTATTAAAGATATAAAATCATTACTTAATTAATATGGAAATTTCTATTTTTACACCCAATTTAGAAATAGTGTATCAAGATGGTTTAATACTATTAAACTATATAATTGAGCAAGTTTTAGAAATTACAGCTCAAATAAAAATCTAATTTGCTTTCGAATAACTTTTTTCTAATTTTTGTAATTGGTGCTGTGATAGGTAGCTTTTTGAACGTTTGTATTTATCGTTTACCAAAAAATCTTGATATTATTTACACAAGATCTTTCTGTCCAAAATGTAAAAAAAAGATCAGTTGGTTTGATAATATCCCCTTAGTTTCATTTATAATTTTAAAATTTAGATGCCGGTGTGGAAAAAAATTAATTTCATTACAGTATTTTGTAGTGGAACTGATTTCAGCATTATTTTTATGTTTTGTTTTTGCTGTAGTATCTAATTATTTAGACATCATAATTGTAAGTCTAATCTTTTATATTTTTCTTATTATTTTTTTTATTGATATAAAACATTTTATCATTCCAGATAGTTTAAATTTTTCTTTACTATCAATTGGTATTATAAAAAATTTTCTTCCGGCAACTTCTTTAAATCTAAATCAAGATATGTTCTCATCTTTATTTGGAGGTTTGTTAGGTTATTTTGTCATTTGGCTTATAATAATTTCTTATAAAAAAATTAAAAAAGTTGAAGCAATGGGTTTTGGAGATGCAAAACTTTTATCTGCAATTGGTTTTTTGTTGGGTTTTCAATCAATTTTTATCACACTATTTATTGCAGCCATTTTAGGTTTGATTTTCTCAGTTCCTAATTTAATAACTAGAAAAAGCTCTCTTAAAACTGCAATACCTTTTGGACCTTTTCTAATTTTGGCTTCAATAATTTACTTTTTTATTTTTAGTTGAGTAAAGTTTATTTAATCTATTTCTTTCCAATACTGGATTTGAAATGTACAGGATATCACTGCAAAGATTGTGATGCATATCATGGCCAAATTTTTAATGCTGGATTAAATCTTATTGGAAAAAGATTTTGTAATAAAGATGGTTACTTAGTATTTAGCGGTAAATTAGATGAAAAAAAACCTTTTTTTTATAGAAAAAAATTATTATAAATCATGAATGAAAAAGTTCTTCGGCGTTATACTGTCAATTTTTATAACAACTAATGTTTATTCAGATGATATTTTGAATAATATTTCAGGTTACATAGGTAATTTAATTCCAGGAACAGGAGATACAGAGGTGAGCATAGATCTACGTGAAAATTTTAAGCCTGATTATAGTATTCTAGGAGTTAGAGAAATTGAAAAAACAACCAACGGAAATTTTTTTACGCAATTCTCTATTTTTAACACTGAAAAGAATAATGATGAGAGAAATGTTTTAAATCTTGGATTTGGTAAAAGAATTTTAAATGACAATAAAACTACAGTGACAGGATTTAATGCTTTTCTAGATTTTGATGAGATAGGCAATAAGAGATCCAGTTTAGGCATTGAGGTAAGAAATTCAGTACTAGATTTTGGCTACAATTATTATATTGGAATTGATGATGGAACTGACGAAAAAGTTTTAGATGGTTATGATCTTAGATTAGCTTCTCAAGTTCCTTTTATGCATTGGGCTGATATTTTTGTTAATACTTATGAGTGGGATGGAATAGATAGAGACGATATTAAAGGTATGAAATTAGGTTCAGAGTTACTTTTAAATCCAAATTTAAATTTAGAACTCGCATATGATGATAAAGATAAAAAAGGTCTTGAAGATGAGTGGTATGCCAGAATAATATTAATACACCCTCCAAGAACTGGTCCATCTCTAAAAGATGGTCTTTTTAGTAATTTAGCCTGGAAAAAGGAAAAAGATATGTCAGGAGAATTGCTAAAAAAAGTAAAAAGAAATAATAAAATTGTGGTTGAGTTTAAAGGAATGTCAACAATATCAAGAACAGATTAATGAGTAAATTTTCTAAAATAACAATCTTTATAAAAATCTTATTATTAGTTTTTTTAAATAATTCTTATTCCGCGAGCACTACTGGTAAAGCAGATGTATATAAAGTTACAATGAAAAAAGTTGAACTTTGCACTGCGAGTACAAGCGTCAGTAGTTGTGAAAATGCAGTTGTAATTGGAAATATCGACAAAATAGTTGATATTGCTTCTGCAAATGCTGGAGCTTCCGCAGCCTCGTACGGCAACACTGCACTATTACCACTTGGAGAAAGATATACCCATATGAGAGTAACTATTGATAGAAAGTTTACTATAAAAGCTGACTTAGAAGTTTCAGGTGTAACTGCAAATTGCACTACAACAGCAGCGTTGTCTGGTTCTGCGTATCCTGGAGGTGCGTTAGACGGTACAGAGAAATATGATAGAACTCCAGTAATAGAGGATGGAGGAACTGCTGCGGAGGCTGAATTATATTTAAAGAATGATAAAATGAAAACATGTGGAAACGCTGAATGCGGTAACTTAGGCTTATCTAATGAACAAACTGTTACTTATGATCAGGGTGTAATTTCAACTTTTCAAACCCAACACGCAAATGGGAGCACTTCAGACGACCATGTGATGGTATATACACTTTCGAACCCCTATACAGTTGCTTTAATTTCTCCCATTATAGATATCTCTTTTGGAACCTCAGCTGCTATAAAAGCCTCTGAACATCCAACACAAGCTGACCTTTGTTATTTTGAACCGATGGAACCAAAGGTGACAATAACTATTAAATGATTACCTTAACAATTTAAATAATTTTTTTTATTTTAGTTGGATAAAGCTTATTTAATCTATTTCTTTCCAATACTGGGTTTGAACTGCACCTCCGGTACCTTGAGCTCCAGATTTTCCCGTGATTATGTTTCCAGATGATGTAAATCCATCAATATTCTCTTTAGCTACACCAGCTATACCAACATATAAATTATCTCCCTGAACAACAACTTTTGATAAAACTCCTGTACCAACTTCAACATTTAAAACTGAGTTTCCACACTTAGTATCATAGCCGGTTAGAATTGCTTTTCCTGTTTTACAAGCATTGTTTCCTGTAGTTGGTTCATAGATTGGAAAATAAACTCTATTTTTATCTACTGTTGGTTCGGCAGTTAATTTTTGAAAATTAGGTAAATTCACATACCATCCTAGATCACTAGCATTTGGGCAGGTTGGTGCGGTCTTACACTTTGAAATATCTCCTGCTGGTGATACTGGGGCAAAATTAGGAAAATCTTTGTCTTTAATTCCATATAGTCTGTTTTGAATTTGACCAGATTGCTCTTGTAATTTTTGAGTATTTCCAGTTCCAAAGTATAACCACAAATTATTATCATTATTAATAGTTGCGCTTGTTCTTGTATATAGAAACCTACCGTTATCTGAAGTTGCCTCAGTAATGAATAGGGTGGTCTGACCAATGTCCTCTTTGATAGTTCTAAATTTACTACTAGATGAACTAGTATCTATTGTGAAGGGTTTTGTTAAATCTATCTTTGTCACTTTACCTTCAAGATCGGTCGCATAAACTAAAGCACCTTCATAATCGGCTTTACTGGTTCCATCGGCAGTTATTACTGTTAAATCTGCTGGTACTGAATTTATTATGTCATTTGCCATTTTACGAAAAATATAATTTCCATAATCTGGTTTAGGAGGCCCCCCTTCTCTTGTATTAGGCCAAGCTTCATCAAATTCTACGAAGTCTACACACTCAAGATTTCCAACTGTTTTATATGTAATTGAGAAATTTACTCTAGGTGTAAACTCTGCAGTCATGTGCTCACTTTTGTTGGGATCATAACATACACTACCATGAACAATAAATTTTTGATTTTCATTTCCATTACTATCAGGAACTAACACTCCACCTACTCTTTTGAAAAGTCTACCTGTCCATCCGTAAGCTTGGCCTATTTGGTCCTCAATATCTATAACTTTTAACAATTTACCTTCGTTTTCAATATCAACAACAAAAACTGCTGAACCATAATTTGGATTGACCGCTTGGTTGTAGCCACCCCCAAAAACTGAAACCCATCTATCTTTACCATCAACTTTAATTCTTATTATTCTTGGACTTGACCAAGTTTCTCCCAATTTTCGATAATCAAATTCAGGAAGAATACTTCCCCCTGCATAACTATAATCATTACTTAACCCAGTGTTATCCCAATGAGTAATTACTTGATTTACTGGATCATTTTTAATTGAAAAAATTTGTTTTGGACTATTTACATTAGTTACATCTAAAGCAAAAAAACCATTTCCTCCTGCACCCAACCCACTAATTAAAATTGTCCGCCATCTTGGATTTGAAATATTGTCATTTGGTGTATCATCATAATAAACATCTTTAACTATTGGTGATCCATCTACTCCGTAAATAGGATTAGTCGCATTTGCTTTGGTAGATGGAATACGCTCTAAATTTCCAGCTACTGCAGGGGGAATGAATCCCCATAATTCATCACCGTCTGATGTTTTAAATGCATGAAGAATACCATTGTTTGATCCTGCATAAATAACTTCTTCCCTGTTATTACATACGACACCGCAAGAATTATTAATCTTAAAATTATTATAACCATTATCAATTCTATATTTCACATCTGTTTTATCAAAATTTGATGTATTAGATGCCGTAGAGGAAGCCTCAGGGGCCCCAACTACAACAAGGTTAGAATGATATATGTCAGCGAGTTTATGTATGCTATCAGTGGTGCTATTATCGCCGTCTTGATCATAAGTATCAACACCTCTAATGAAATTAATTAAATTATCTAATTGAGTATTAGTTGGTGAAGATGTAGGAAATATTAAGCTTGCTAACTCATCTCTATTACTCGTTACAAAGTTATTCAACCCAGAAGTTGTAATACCTGTTGTCCATATACTTCTATTAGCTGGATCTTTGTTATTAAGTTTTTCTGCTGCATCCCATGATACTGCACCAAGAGTTCCGTTGGTATTTAATTTATGTTTTTTTATACTACCTTCCCATTGCTTATTACTTGCGTATTCAAAAGTTGCTTGGTAAACAAAATCACCCCTTTGAACGTCAGACATAACAGCAGGGGTCGTAAAGGTAAGTTTTCCTGATATAGCTTGTTTGATGGCATCTGTTAAAGTTGCTAATAATTGTGCCTCATTATCTGCATAAAGAGGGGTAGAAGTACCCCCAGCCGTTGCTAATGATGAATACCTATAATTTGCTCCACTTAAAGCAAAGCCAACGGCAAAAGTTTTTACTTTATGTTGGTCTTTTAAAGCTGTGGCTTTACTTAATACTCCTGAGTGATTTCCCCAAATACCATCACTTATAACAATTATATAATTTTGAGCACAGGATTTACCATAATTAGGAACTGCACCAAATCGTGTTTGACCAGTATAGTATCGTCTTGCAAAGTTCAAAGCGTAGTTTAGATCAGTTCCACCTGATGCTCGTACCGAACCAACACTATTATATATTCTTGATGCTCCATTATCACTTATAGGAACAAGAAGTCTCAATCGACTAGGGGAACCCCATTCCATTAATCCAAAATTTGCTCCTGAAGTAAGATCAGTGTTAGAAACTATTTGTCTGATAACTTTTTTTGCAGCAGAAATTCTTGTAGCTGAGCTTGAACCACCAATTTGTAACAATTGATTAAAATTTGTATCATATTTTATTACACGATGATTACGGTAATCAGATACGTAGATATTGTCGCTACTATCAGTATGCATTCCATACGGATTTCGAAATCCTGTTTTTTGTGATTGATAACTTAAACTTGAATTATATTTCCTTAGTCTACTAATTTCAGTTGCATATATATTACCGCTACTGTCAAAACCACTGTCAGTAATATTTGCTGACCTACTTATTTTTCTTTGTAAACTTAATTGGCTTCCATCACCACTAGTAGCAAATTCAGTAATTATTCCTCTAATACTTGAAACAATTAATCTGTTACCTGCGCTATTAAAAGACATACCCCATGCCCAATTAACATCTCCAGAATTGAATGATTGATAATTATATTGACTGTTATTACTCCTTCTAAATTTTTCAATTGTCGATCCAGTATTTCCTACAAAAATATAATTATTATT
Source organism: uncultured Pelagibacteraceae bacterium (assembly GCA_902516425.1). Taxonomy (GTDB): domain Bacteria; phylum Pseudomonadota; class Alphaproteobacteria; order Pelagibacterales; family Pelagibacteraceae; genus Pelagibacter. Next base: position 79,170 of record CABXYE010000001.1, on the reverse strand, counting down.
TACAGCTATACCATTGGGTCTGGCGAACCTTGTGGATGTTGTTGCGACACAACCTCCATTTAAGTCTAAGACTACTAATCTATTACCTGTGTAGTCAGCAATATAAATACGATCACCAAAGACTTGAAATTGTCTTGCATCTCTCCACTGATTACAATTTCTGCCATATCTTCCAAAAGATGTTAGATAATTTCCTGCACTATCAAATTTTTTAATTCTATCGTAAGCATATTCCAAAACATAAATATTTCCAGAGCTATCAGTTTCAACATCTACCGGATAATAGAGACTATTTGTTGTGGATAGTCTTGTCCTCATACTCCCAGAATTATCCAACATTATCAAAATATTTGCAGGAACATCAGAGGTACCCGTACCAGGAGGTGGGTTTTTTGCAAACGCCTCTGTTTGACTAATTAGCAAAAAAATTAATAATATTATTCCTGAGAGTCGAACCATTTTCCCACTTTTTCTAAATATTCGTTTAAATCTGTAGAGTACAGTTTGCTACTTACTTCTAAAAGCTCTGCACTGCCTTGAGGTATATCCGTTCTAACATAATTTATAATATCGTTTCCAACCTCCCAAGCGTAGCTTCCTCTCCAGCTGTTTTTTTCAGTTCCTATTGGAAGTTTAAACGAGCCATACTTAAGCATTGCAAAATCCAATAAAGCAGCATCATCCATGTTACCTCTTAAAAGAGTTATCAAAACTAATTTTTTATTCATAAAAAGATAATCTAATTTTGTGCCCTCTAAATTTTTATCATTTTTGCAAATATCAGTTATTGGGATTATTGCATTTTCACCTCCAAACTGGTTTTCAAACACAAGTGCACCAGGACTTATTGAAACAAGTTTATCTTTGCTATCACCAAAATTTATTATTTTAAAATCACATGCTATTAGAGGTTGTGAACTTAAGATAAAAGTAAATAATATAAATAATATTTTTTTCATTTAATTAGTAAGTGTAATAGTTGATTGTAAAGCTGTAATAACATTATTATCAGGATTACAGGAGTTTTTACTTGAATCGCAGCCACATGAATAAATATTGTAATATGTTGCAGTAGATGTGCCTGTATTTTTATAGGTGGTGCCCTGAGAAACATCCCCTCCAGTAGCACCTGAAACGGTTGAAGTTAGAGCGTTCTGGGTGTTTCCGTTAGCATCGGGTGTATAGGTAATAAAATATTCATAACTATAATCAGATAATTTGCTTTCTCCAACAATTAGCTCGCTTAAATCTTTTTTTTCTACATAATCTTTTACAGCTTTCGGAGTAGATAACTCAGGAAAAAAAGAAGTTTTACAAAAACTCAATTGATTACTTGGATCACTTCCAATTGTTAGTGATGATTGAGTGCTAAGCCATTTTTTAGCTTCGGTAATACCAGTTTCAGCTGCATAAAAACTTTGTTGTTTAATATTAAGGTTTCCATTTTGTTTATGATCACTAGCTGCTATTACCATTAAAGATGCACCCATTAAAGACATAGCTACTAGCATAAGCAATGCTAAAGCTATAGCAAATCCTTTTTCATTTTTTCTTTTTTTATAATTTAACAACATTTCTTAAATAAACACTTATGTAAAAAGTTTCTCTTAAATATCTATCACTTTTAGTAAACTGCCCGGCAGTACCTCCATTTAACATTTCAAACGTAATTGGATTTTTCAATAATTCATTAGGTGATCTTACAGTAATATAAACTTCGGCCGTATGAACCTTAGATTGATTTTCGGTTGATGAAATATTAACATTATTTAACCTGTTACCATCTTTGTCGTTAAAAAAAACCTGAAAATCTGTAGCATTTTCTATTATTGTTATTGGAGCACAGTTTTTTTGTGTATCAAATCTCTCACAGTTTCTCTTCATTGGACTAACCACTGGGTTTTCAATTACTTCTCTAACAAGATAAGTTTCTCCAGATATATTCCTTTCTAAATAATAACTAATCTCTATTCTATCCTGTGTTGAAATGTTATACCAAATTCTTAACTTGTCACCTTTAGTCCCGTTGTGTGCATCTATTTTTTCAATCCATCTATCCCAAGTTGATCTTGTGTAATTTATATTTTTATAACCTGCATTTCTAAGATCTTTGGCGATTGTTTGAAGAGATGATCTTCCTGCTTTGCTCATTTTAGCTTTATCCGTAATTTTTTGATAACTGCTATTAAAATAAATATATGAATATGAAATTGCTGCTATTGAAATCGCCCCAATAACCATCGCTACTAGAGTTTCAATGAGTGAAAAGCCCTTTAATTTTTTCATTTCACCACCACTCCAATAAATTTCTCTTTTTTCCCTTTGTTTGACTTAAATTTAAATTTTACAGAGGTTCCATCAGATCCAGATGTTATCGTGGCTTCTTTAGTATCTAGTTGATCACACGGTAATTTTTTAAATTGATTATTTATCTTCAATTGATTTTCTTGCATAAAATGTTTTGCCCACTTAGTTTTTGCTTTCTCGGAAAGTGATCCTGAAGAGCTATAGTTTTTAGTGCATTGTTGAGTAAAATTATAATTTGAAGCATTATTAGTATCTCCCATTATGTCTTCAATTGCTGTTTCAGATAAAAAATTAATCTTATTTGCATCTACAGATCTATCAATTGAAGTTGTGGCATAGCTCATCATTTGGTTAACCCCGATAAAACCTATTCCGATTATTACTAAACAAACTAGAGACTCAATAAGACTGACGCCTTTTATCTTTTTAGTTCTAACCATTGATCACTCTTTAAATTATATTTAAATACTTTAAGATCTAGATTTCTAGCAATTTGAACTGCATACCTGTGCTCGTTTTTGTTACTATAATTACATCTATTGTTACCGCTTGAATTAGTAGTGTTACTCCTTGAGCAAACTACAAAGCTTGCTTTCTCTGTTGCAGTGACATTAAACTCAAGTTCTCCAGGGAACATGATAGCATTTCTTGAAACACAATATTTTTTGTTTGGCCAAGTATATACACTCTCAGGCCATTGAAATGCTCCGCTAGCATCTGTAACCCAATTAGCATCAGGACTATTTTCCGGAGAACCGGGACACATTTTATGATAGTTCATTATACTTTTGTTATCATATTGACTTGGGTTATTTCTATTAGTCCTACCATCAGCTGGAACTTTCATTTGAATAGCATACTCTTCGTTAGTTATATAATAATTTTTACTACTGGCCTGTTCAGGAGATGTTTGCCCAATTACTAACAAACCATACTTTTTATTGTCAACTTCAGATTTTTTTTCCTCAAAATATGCAACAAATTTATTAACTTCATTACTTATTTCCCGATCAGTCAGCCATTTATTAACTTTAGGGTATCCAAAAACTGATATGATTGCGATAATTGTAATAACAACTAATAATTCTAAAATAGAGAAGGCTTTACGATTTAGCATCTATACTACTTATTTTTCCTGATTGAATTAAATTTTCAATTGATTTTTCCATAGAGATCATACCATCCCGTGTTCCGGTTTGCATCACACTTGGGATTTGATGAATTTTTTTCTCTCTAATTAAATTTTTTACTGGTGAGTTACAAACCATTATTTCAAATGCTCCGACTCTCCCTTTACCATCTGTTGTTTTAAATAATTTTTGTGTAATTACCATTTGCAAACTATCAGCAAGCTGAGCTTGAATTTGTGCTTGCTGTTCTGATGGAAAAACATCAATTATTCTATTTATTGTATTTGGTGCACCACTGGTGTGCAATGTTCCAAAAACTAAGTGTCCTGTCTCTGCTGCTGTTAAGGCCATGCTAATAGTTTCTATATCTCTAAGCTCACCAACTAAAATTACATCTGGGTCTTCTCTTAACGCACTTTTTAGTGCTGTCGAAAAACTTTCTGTTTGCTTTCCTACTTCTCTATGCGAAATAATACTTTTTTTATCTGTATGAATAAATTCAACAGGATCTTCAATTGTAATTATGTTTGCTTGTCTGGTCTCATTAATCTGATTAATTATTGAAGCTAATGTAGTTGACTTACCAGATCCTGTTGGTCCCGTTACCAATACAAGCCCCTTATGCATGTCAACTACACTATACATTACAGGGGGCAAGTTAAGAGTGTCCATATTTATTATTGCTGTTTCTACTTTTCTAAGAACTACAGCAGGACCTTTAAGGGTTTTATAGAAATTTGCTCTAAACCTCATCTTTTCTAACATAAATCCACTATCTAACTCATTTTTTGAATTAAATAGCTCAACATCAGATTTTGAGCAGTATTTATTTAATAACTCCTCAATTTCCTCATTTTTAACAATTTCTCCCTCTAAGATATTTATTTCACCCATTAATCTGTAAGAAAAAGGGCAATTTGCTCTTAAATGGAAATCTGAAACTTTTGGGTTTTCTTTTACAATGTTAACAATTTTGTCGATCATAAAAATCCTTATAAATTATCACTTTTTTTAACTAATTGACTTATAGTAACAAATAATTTTGTGTTAGAATAAAATTTTAAGTACTCTAACACAAAATTTATACTATAAATACAATTTATAATCAACAATAAAAAAATGTTGATTTTATTGACTTTTTTAGTAAAAAAATATTTTTAACAAATAAATATGATAAATGTAAATAGTGTAACACAAATAAATTGAATCTAACACAAAATAAAATTTGATGATTTATCGCAAAAATAGAATAATTTTTTCTAACACAAAATAAAAATAGCGTAAAAAGCGATTAATTTTAGATTATGAATTGTAACACAAAACAATTGACAAATTTGTGTTACAATTGTATTATAACACTAAAATAAAACTGATTCGAATATGACAAATATTATTTCAACTAAAGATGGAAGATTGCATATTTATGTAAGACAAGATAAATACAAGGGAAAGTTGAAATCTGAAAATTGGGTAGGGAGAACTTTTCATAATGGGAAGCAAAAAGTCATTTCTTCAGGTACAACTAACCTTGAAGAAGCAAAAATAATTTTAGAAAAGTGGTATGATGATCTTATTTCAGGAAAATTAGAGGAAAATTTGGATAACAAAGAGAACAACATCAATAATTTTTCAGAAAATGATATTTCAAATCCAAAGTCCGTAGAAAACGAGCAAGAAATAAAAGAAAATACAAAAGACGAAACAATAGAAACATCTACTCCTAATGTTGAAGAGGAAAAAAAGAAAAAACTTTTTAATATTGATTTGTCAGCTTTAAAAAATTTATCATCTTTAAAAGACAAATTTTCTTTTAAAAAAAAAGGGACTAACATAGAGGGTGTAGAAAAGAAAAAAAGTCTTTCAAACTTTAAAAAACTATTTTCAGAAAAGATAAGTAAAGCGAATGTTGCAGGTGAGGAGATAGCAGGTGTAGATATAAGCGAGGAGTCTATTAAAATAGCTCAACTAAGTAAAAAGGATTCAGATTGGATATTAGAGAAAATTTCTTTAAGGCTTCTTGATAAAAATAAAACAGCAGATGGAATAATTAATTCAAAAGATTACGTATCAGATGAATTGAAACTTGCCATGGATAATTCAAAAATAGCTACCACTAATGTTGCGATTTCTATTCCAGTAACAAGTGCTATAATCAGAGTTGTGACCAGCCCTTTGATGTCTGATGAAGAGCTTCAAAAAGCAATAGAGACAGATTCACTTTGGGAAAATTTAGTTCAATTAACAGATGATTTAAATGAGTATTCAATATTTCATCAGGTGATAAGTAGAAATAATAAAACTAATACGATGGAAATTCTTTTTGTAGCTTCAAAACTTAGTGATGTTAATTCATATTCCTCAATAGTTAAAAAGGCTGGATTAAATCCTGTAATTATGGATGTTAAGTGTTTTACTTTAAAGAATGCATTCGATAATACTTTAAAAATAGAAAACAAGGCAAATAATGCTTTACTTGAAATTGGAGCTGAAGATAATTATTTAATTATAGTTCATGATAATATTCCGATTATTACAGATATTTTTTTGAGACCTAACGAAAAAGAAATTTTATCACAACACTCAGCAAATATAAATAATACCGATACAGAGAGCGTAGTAAGACGTTATTCTATGCAGTTAAAACAAGCTTTAAGTGATTATGAGAGCAAATATACATCAAAGATAAACAATATTAAAATTGTAAGTAATTTAAATAATATTGAAGAATTAATTCCCTTATTCAGAAAAAATTTGTTGAATACAGGTCTTCAAGTTTTTGATCCACTGAATGAAATAAAAGTACCTGAATACAATAAAGAAAAAACTGACATAAAAAATAGATCAATTTATACATCAGTTTTGGGCTTAGCTTACAGAAAGTTAGATGTATTCGGTTACTATAAATTTGTTACAGCAGTAAAAAATATAAACCTTTTACCAAACAGAGATGCCTTAAAAAGACAAACTAAGATGAAATTTCTTTCTGGCTTTGCGGTGAAAGGCTTGGTTGGCGGTATTGCAGCTTTATACATTTTTTTAATTGGTTTTTCTTTTTTCCAAATCAATTCAAATAAAAATAAGTTAGTAAATGAAAATAATATTCAGCAAGAATTTAATCTTATTACAGCTGAGCATAAAAAAGCCAGCAAAATAGCAAATGATATGGAAAAAGCTTTAAAACTTGGATCAATGGTAAATTCAAATCAAACAATTTCTTACAGGGCCTTAGCTCAGATTACTAGAAGTGTTCCTCAGAGAGTACAATTCACTAATTTAAACTATAATGGAACAAGTGAAATTATTATAACCGGCTTAGCTTTCTCTGATCAAGATATTATAAATTTTATATCGAATTTAAATGGCAAAGACCTTATTGACCAAGCTTCTTTGAAAGCAATGAATGTACCTACTGGTCAAGATGATTTACAATCAGCAAATAATAAGAAAGGATTTACAATTCTTTGTAAATTGAAAACATGAATTTAAATGAACTTAAAAATTTAGATCTTAAAAATATTGATGTTAAGGAATTACTTGAAAAACTAAAAAACAGTGAATTATTTAAAGATAAAAAACTTCTAACAAAATTTGGGATTTATTTTGGATCTATTTTGGTTTTTTTAATTATTTATTACGCTTTTATTAATCCCAAAGTAAATGCTCAGAAAGAAAGAATTAATTTGATGATACAAAATGAAAAACAAATTAGCATTCTCAAACAGGAAATTATACAGCTGAAAGCAAAAATAAAAAAAATTCAACCTGAGTATGATAAAAAAAGTAAACTTTTTCATAGTCAGAAAGAGGTTGAAGGTCTTTATCAGAATATAAGTAATTTTGCTTCTTTGAATAATTTAAATATAATAAAATTGAACAAAGAAAACCCACAACCAGTTTCTCCAGGAAAAGATAAAAAAAAAGCTGCTTATTTTAAAATTCCAGTTTCTTATGAAATATCTGGAAATTATTTAGGATATTTGAAATTTAGAAGAGCACTCGCTAAATCTAATAAGGTTATAAATTTTGACAGAGAAGAAATTAAAGTTATAAAAGGTGGAGGAATCAATTCAGTTGGAACACTTTCAATAGTAGGATTACCAGATGAATATAAATAAAAAATTAATTACTTTTCTATTAATGTCTTTGCTTTTTTTAAGCCCAGGCTTAACTGAAGAAAAGGAGGAATTTGTTGAGGAGGAGCTTCCTGCAGTAAATCCTTTTTTAGGTGGGGCTACTGGATCAAGTGGTTTATCAGGAGATGATTTGAGCTCGAGTGGATTAACTACTTCATCGGATAAATCAATATCTTTAAAGAATTTAAAATTAAGTGGAGTTATAATTGGAAAGAATAAAAAATTTGCGATTTTTAATTTACCTGATGGTAGAACTATTAGATATGAAGAGGATACAGCAATTTCAGATGATCTGATGGTTTTAGATATATACAATCAAGGGATTTTTATTAAAATGAATCAAGTAGAGTACTCCCTTGATTTAAACAATAAGTTAACCAAGTCTGAATAATGAAACTTGATTATTTTAAAATAATATTATTTTTATTTTGTTTTTACTTACTAACAAATTGTGCAACCCAAAAAAAATCTGTCCATGGAGATAAACCTTTAATTGATCCTTCAAAAGTAATTGTTGAGGGATCTAAAGAAATGAAAAAAAAAGTTGAATATGGTCCAAAGCCATATGAAACTGAATTTGATCCAACATTAAATAAAAGAAAGACAATAACAACTGAACAAGTAAGAAATTATGTATCTATTTCTGATGAATATACAAATTTGAAACAAAATATAAGTTTAAACTTAAATGGTGTTGATTTTAGAGATGCCATGGAAACACTTGCTGAAATTGGAGATATAAATATTATTATTGGGGAGGAAGTAAGCGGGACACTTACTGCTAAACTTGAAAATGTTGGTTGGGATGTAGCTTTTCAAACTTTGCTTGACATGAAAACATTAGGAGCTGATATCGATGTAGCAAGAGGAATTATCCGTATTCATACACCTGAGAGATTAACTGCTCAAGAAACTTTGAAATCCGCGAGAGCTGAAGTTCTTAAAAAGAAAATTCAATTAGAGGATACAGTTGAACCTATTTTAGCTGATATTTTTCGATTATATTATATCAGTCCATCTGAGGCTAAAGTTACTTTAGAAAATCTCTTTAAATCTCAGGGCGCTGAGGGAACCAGTACTTTAAGTTCAATTCAAATTACAGAAGAAAGTATGACAAGATCAATTATTGTAAGAGGTAGAAAAGCAGACTTAGACGTAATCGATGCAGTATTGAAGGAAATAGATATTAAAACACAACAAGTTTTAATTGAAGCATTTATAGTGACCGCAACTTCAGATTTTCAAAAAGCTTTGGGTACAAGGATTGGAGCTATGTCAAAAAGAGGCACAAGTGGCGAGGCAGATTCTCAAATATTGTCTGGAACAATTGGTGGTTCAGCTACAACAGCATCTGGAATTTCACTAGGAGCAGCGGCAGGAACAGTGACTAACAATTCTATAACAGGGGCCACTAGTGGAATAGGAATAATTAAAACTTTTGGAACAGCGGCTCTTAAACTCGAAATAGAGGCTTTGGAATCGCTTGGAAAAACAAAAATTATTTCAAGTCCTAGTGTTTTTACTCTAAATAACCAAGAAGCGAAGATTACCCAAGGAACGCAAATTGCCTACACAGTTACAGCTGATGGAGCAACATCAACCGAATTTAAGGATGCTGCTTTGTCTTTAACTGCAACTCCGAGTATTATTGGAGATGGAAATGTATTGTTAGATATTTTGGTAAACAATGATACTCCTGTTGAAGTGGCAGGATCAGATGAACCAGGAATTACAAAAAGAGAAATTGATACAAAACTTCTTGTAAGTGATGGAGATATTGTTGTTATTGGTGGTATTAAAATAAATACTGACACAGCCTCTAACACTAAAACTCCAGGCTTAGGAAATGTACCAGTTGTTGGAAATTTGTTTAAAGGAAAAAATAATCAAAATAAGTTAGAAGAAATGCTTATTTTTTTAGCACCTAGAGTAATTAATTGATATGATTAGATTAGATACTACAAGCGAGCAAAGTATTATAAACATGCTAAGAGAGCACAATGCTCTAAATGGACAACAAATAAAACAAATTGAAAGTTTAAGCAAAGAGTCTGGAAAGTCTCAAATTGAAACAGCTTTTGAACTAAATATCACAAACGACACAAAAGTTGCTCAGCTTTTATCAGAAAGTTTTTCGATACCAATGGCTAAACTGGATGAGATTAAAATATCAGAGGAAATAAAAAAATATACTGAAATTAGATTTTTAAAAGAAAATTATATCATACCATTTGAAGTTGACAATAAATCCATAAAAGTTGCCATTGCTGATGCTTCAAAATTTAGTTTAATTAAGAATATTCAAAGCTTAACGAAATTAGAGCCAGAACTTTTTGCAGCTTCTATTAAACAAATATCAGATTTTATAGCAAGATTAGAACAAGGTGCTCCAGTTAAATCTAAAAACCAAAAAATAGAACAAATTAAAAAGAAACAAGCTAATGTGCCCTTAGAAGTAGAGTCAGATGTTATAGCTTTTGTTGATAAAATTCTTAATAAAGCAATTAAATTAGAAACAAGTGATATCCATATTGAACCTTTTAAAGACACTGCCCATGTAAGATTTAGAATCGATGGAGTATTAAGGGTCATGGATGAATTTTCTGATTTCTTAAATAAAGATCCTTTAAATTATAATTCTGTTGTAACCAGAATAAAGATAATAAGTAAATTAGATATTGCAGAAAGAAGAATTCCACAAGATGGTGGTTCTAACTTTAAATATGGTGATAAGGAGATGGATCTTCGTATATCAATAATGCCAACTAAAAATAACGAGAGAATTGTAATGCGTTTACTAAATAAAGAAGCTGGAGATGTGTCTTTAAATCAACTTGGCTTTGCAGATCAAGACTTAAAACTTTTAGAGGAAGCTATAAACTCACCTCAAGGTATGGTACTAGTTACTGGCCCAACTGGAAGTGGTAAAACAACTACTCTCTATAGTATTTTAAAAACAATTAATAAACCATCTATGAATATTTTAACTGCGGAAGATCCTGTTGAGTATGAGTTAGAGGGCGTTGGACAAGTTCAAGTAAGAGAAGATATAGGATACACTTTTGAAACAGCTTTAAGATCTTTTTTAAGGCAAGACCCAGAAGTAATACTAGTTGGAGAGATAAGAGATAAAGCAACAGTTGATATTGCCCTAAAAGCTGCATTAACTGGACACTTAGTTTTTAGTACACTTCATACAAATGATGCGCCAAGCACAATTACAAGACTTCAAAACATGGGAACCCCAGACTATTTGATCTCTGCTGCATGTACTTTAGTTATGGCTCAAAGATTAGCAAGAAAGACATGTCAAGAATGTAGAGTGCCAGACGATAGAATTAATCCAAAAACTCTTACTTCAATTGGTTTTACTGCAGAGGAGGCATCAAGAATAAGGCCGGTAATAGGAAAAGGTTGCAGTGCGTGTGCCAGTGGAGATTCAGGGGTTGGAAATGGCTATAAAGGCAGAATGGGAATTTATGAAATCTTAAAAATTACAAAAAATATTAAAGATGCAATATTAAGACAAGCTACTACAGTTGAATTAAAACAAGTTGCTAAACAGGATAACTTTCGAACAATGCAGGACATGGGTAAGGAATTGATTGCAACTGGTGATTTGTCTTTTAGTGAATATCAAAGAATTTTAAGTTTAGAATAATATGCTTAATTTCGAATATAAAGGCATTTCTCAAGGAAAATATGTCGAAGGAGAAATTGAAGCTCTTAATAATTCTGAAGCAGCATATAAGCTAAAAGAACAAAAAGTTATTATAACTAAGCTTATACAAGCTAAAAAGAAAAAAGTAGAAAAAGAAAAAAAAAAATCTGCAGGGTTTAGCTTTAGTAAAGGTGTAAAAGCTAAAGAAATTTTAATTTTTTGCAAACAATTTTCTACAATGTTGAGATCGGGACTACCTGTTTTAAATGCACTGAATTTACTTATTGATCAGACCACTTCTCCGAATATGAAAAAAATTATTGAACAAATAAAAAAAGATCTGGAAGCAGGAAATGCTTTATCTAAATGTTTTGAAAATCATCCAAAAACTTTTGACACAGTGACTGTTAACCTAATTAAAGCCGGAGAAGCTAGTGGAAAACTAGATACATTTTTAGAGAGAATAGTAATGTCTCTTGAAAAAAGAGAAAAGATTAAATCCCAGATAAAGAGTGCTTTATTTTATCCAAGTGTTTTATTAACAGTTGCACTTAGTGTTACAATTTTTATGTTAATAAAAGTTGTTCCAATTTTCACTGAAATGTATGAGGGGATGGGTGTTGAGATACCAGGAGCTACCGCTGCAATTATGAGTGCAAGTGCTTTTTTGAGTGGAACGGGTGGCTTTATGAGCTTGGTCATAACAATTGTTACAATAGTTTTATTTAAAGTTGGTTTACAAAGAAGCTATCAATTTAGAAAAGCTTGGCATGCTTTTACTTTTAAAATTCCTGTATTTGGAGATTTGATAAGAAAATCTTTGTTAGCTAGAATTTCATTAGTAATGGGTAATCTTAACCAAGCGGGGGTTGATATACTTGAAAGTTTAGATATTGCTAAATCTGTAAGTACAAATACTATAGTGACAGAGGCTTTAGAAAACATAAAAAAAGGAGTTTTTTCAGGAGAAACTCTAACAGCTTTATTTTCAAAGGAAAAAATATTTCCTCCTACGTTTAGTCAATTGATATCTGTAGGTGAACAAACTGGAAGTTTAGACTCAATGTTTGCATCAGTTGCTCAGTACTATGAAGAAGAGTTTGATACTGCTGTAAGAAATTTATCTAGTTTGATTGAGCCCATTATGATCGTATTTATGGGGTTAACTATTGGTGGTCTTATGCTTGCTTTATATTCTCCAATATTCAATGTTGGTGCAATTATGGGGCAATAAGTTATGAAATTTATATGGTTGACAAAATAACAAATTTATTAAATAGTCATTAACGATGAATAAAGGCTTTACACTAATCGAGTTACTTGTTGTCGTAGCAATTATCGGTATTCTTGCTGCGGTTGGTGTAACAGCATATTCTGGTTATACTCAATCTGCAAACCTGAACGCTACAAAATCTATGCATGCTAATGCTGTTAAAATTATATCAGCAGAGTCAAAACAATGTGAATTAGATAGAACAAACCATATACCGTTTGCTATAGCAGGCAAAACATGTGCTTCCTTAACAGTTGCGGATATAACTGGTGAGTTAAATAAAACTAATAAAAATCCCCATGGAGGAAGCCCTTTTGTGAGTGGCACTCCAACACAAGGACAAGTCCAAGTATCAGGGACTTCCATTGTTACATGTGCTGCTAAGAAAAATAATTCTACATGTCCTACAACAGCTAATGAGAAAACTGCGGATGCTGAGAATATAACAACTACAATAGATACCACTGGTTTCTCATTATAAATTTAAAAGAGCATTTAGTTTAATCGAACTACTAGTTGTAGTAGCTTTAATTGGGATTTTATCAGCTGTAGGTATTGTTTCGTATAGTGGCTACACTAAAAGTGCTAAACAAAAAAATGCTGAACTTAGCTTAAATACAATAAACCTTGGTCTTCAAGAATACAAATCTAGTTATGGGTCTTACTATACTGGGGCATCAACTTGTAATGCTAGTTCAAGTGCCAAAATAGTGACAAATGTATTAGATGGACAAGATAATTTAACGGAGCAAGATTTTCAATTTTGTATTAGTGCGAGTGGTTCAAATTATACAATAACAGCTAAAAATCCTACCACCGGATGTGAGATTTCGTTAAATCAAACCTTAAAAGCCAATAGAAATAATAGCTGTTAAATTAAAGTTGTGAAAAAAATTTTAATATTCACAATTTGTTTAATCATAACTTCATTTATTTTTTTAATTTTATTTAGGGATTTAATAGTAAAAAAGACCTTTGAAGGTATTTTATCTAATAATTTAAAAAGAGTTGTTGAGATTGGTAGTTTTGATGTTGGATATCTAAGTGGTGAGGTTAATTTAGAGAAAATTGAGATTAGTAATAGAGATTTTCCAGGCAAACTTTTAATTGTTGATAAAGCATTTGCTCAATTAGATGCAATGTCATTTTATGAAGACACCATAAAAATTGATAATATTTTGTTAGATGGTATTAATGTAAACTATTTTTCTAACATCAATAACACAGCAAATAACAATTTTAGTTCACTAAAAAGAACACTTGAAAATAATAATAGACAACCCTCAAAGCCAGATTCAAAAAAGTTTTTAATTAAACAATTTGATATCAAAAATATTCAGGTTTCAGCTACTTCATTAGAATTAAATCTTACACACAAAGTAGTTTTAAATGACATGAAATTTACAAATTTAGGTAATGCTAAGGGCAGTAAGAATTATAATATTTTATCAAGAGAGATAATAGAAATTGCAAATAGAGAAATTAAAGAGAAAATTGCAGCAGGCGGTGTTGACGAGGAAGTAATAAAGGATAAAATCAAAGAACAACTCAAGAAAAAGTTTAAAAAATTATTAAAATGAAAAAAGGTTTTACATTAATAGAACTTCTAGTGGTTGTGGCTATATTTGGAATATTAATTGGCATTGCCATACAAGTTTATCTAGGAGTTACTGAAAGTGCAAAAAAGACAGCAGTAAAAAAAAATTTTAAAGCAGTTGTTGAGTGGATTAAAGCAGATGCAGCTTTGTGTAAAATGAATGGATCAACCTCTAAAGTCTTTAGACAAACAAATTCTAATGGAGGTGGCCAGCAAAAAGATTGTGGAAATGTTACCGATTATAACAAAACACCATTTCATGAAAACGTATTACAAACTCATATTGGTTATATTGGTGTAGCAGGAAAAAATCCCTATGGAAGTGTTGGTTCAGATAGAACATGTGACTTAGCAAAATCTTGGGCAGATATGACATCTATACACTCTTCACATATTGGAAAAAAAATGTGCGGAGGTCAAATTGGACTGTATTCAGAGACTGTCGAAACGAATGGTTGTAATAGAGAAATTATAGTTCAAGCTGGATTAAAAAATGAGTATTGGATATTCTCAAATACTGGATCTGACGATGTTTTAAGTACTAAAATATGTGTTGTTCATAAATAACAATATAGTTAGAATAAACTTATGGTTGAAACTGTAGTTGCACTATTACTTTTTTTAAATGGAAACATGGTTGAGCATGTTTACAAAGATAGCCTTAAAGTTTGTAACGAATCTAAAAAAATTGCTGAGCAAGTAGTTAATCCACTAAATGTTACTTTTGTGTGTAAAGAAGTAAAGGCGAAAACTGAAATAGATAGTGGTTCAAAACAAAAAAAAATAGTTAAAGTTTTTGATAACAATATTTTCACTGGCTCTGGATCAGGTTTTTTTATTTCCGATGAAGGACATTTAGTTACAAATTATCACGTCGTCAATTATTGCAATATAAATCAAGTTAATTATGCTGGCAAAACCAGTAAAGCAAAAATACTTGCATACGATAGAATGAATGACTTAGCATTATTAGAGACAAACATTAAACCTAAAGACAAATTTGATATAGCAACGCAAGATGCTAAACTTTTAGATGATATATATGTCGCTGGTTACCCTTTTGGTAAGGCAGTTAGTTCATCAGTTAAAGTTACTAAAGGAGTTGTTAGCGCACTTGCAGGTTTACAAAATAATTATGCACTAGTTCAAATTGATGCAGCAATACAACCAGGTAATAGTGGCGGTCCCATTGTTAATACCAATGGCGATGTCATAGGTGTGGCAGTTGCAAAACTTGATTATAAAGATGCTCTAGAATCTTATGGTACAATTCCTGAGAATACAAACTTTGGGATTAAATCATCAATATTAAAAAACTTTACATCTGCTAATAATATTAAAAATTTAAATGAAGCACCTAAAGAAATTACAAAAGATAAAGTGGGTGAAAAAATTTTAAATGCCACAGCTTATGTAGGTTGTTATACATCTGAGAATAAGATTTCTGCACTGAAAACTGTTGAAACTGCTTTCGGTCAGCCTAAATTAGCATTCGATTTCGTTTGTTATAATGATTGTAAACAAAGAAATAGCGATAGTGTTTGTCAGCAGCAATGTTCTCTTAACTAATAATCTTAAAGAAAATGAGTATTAAATTAATAAATTTTGTTTTGTTCACTCTTTTCTTTGCTTTTCTTCCAGCACAAGCTGAAATAGTTAAGCCTGTTTATAAACAACTAAAGGATCCTGGTACAGATAATTTGCCATCAACAGTTTCATTGCAAATAACTCCAAATGGAAAAAAAATGTTTGTATTGGATCACCTTGGAAATGCAGGTACTAAAAAAGTTCATATTTATGATTTAACAACACCATTTGATCTAAGTACTATGGATGTCACAAACAGATTAAATATAAGTTTAGAAGGTCATGGTGATAATTTATTAGGTAATAACGATAACAAAGATATAGAATTTAATAATGATGGAACAAAAGTGTTCTTTTTTAGTGAATATGGTTCATTGCAAATTCATAATTTAACAACTCCATATGATGTAGCTTCAATTTCTTCTTCAACACTTGTAGCTGATGACGAACTTAATTACAAAACTAAGTATTCTGTAAATAATATTAAAGGTGTCGAATTTAATAACGATGGAACTAAGATGTATTTTGTAGATGGATCGCTAAATGCAACTAATATAGCACAAATTAATCTTTCCACTCCATTCGATCCTACTTCAGGAACTAAAGTACATACTCTTGATACAGAGCCTGCTGGAGTATCCAAATATTTGATGGAACCATCCTTTGATGACGATGGTACAAGATTGTACATAAGTGAGGCTCAAAGTAATTCAACTAGTGCTACTAATTATATGTATGTTTACAAATTATCTAATCCATTTGAATTAAGTTCTGCAAATTTTGCTGGCAAATGGCCAATCAAAGGAAATGGAAACAATATTTCTTCATATTCCTGGACTTTTGGAAACAATGGAATGAAGCTTTATATCGGAACTGAAGACTCAAATAATGATGGAGATGATATAATTTATGAATTTGATTTAACTTGTCCCTATGGAATAGTTATTTGTGAAAGTGAAACTGCGTCAGTTGTAAGTGCTCAAGTAGAAATAGCTAAAAATGTTATTCATCAAAATACTTCAACAATTTTTAAAAGATTTGAATGGTTGCGTAGAAATGAAAATAAAACAAACTTAAATAGTCATAATTTAAAATTAAATATTAACAATCCGATTTTAGCATCTTTAACAAATAAATTACAATCTTCTTTTAAAGATCTTAAATATACTCAAGCATCATCAAAAACAGAAAAATCATCAGATGATAAAAGAAAATGGTCTAGCTGGACTCATGGAGATATTTCAATTGGAAGAGTAGGTGATACCATCTCATTAAAACCAAAAGAAATTACTACCATGGGAATATCAATTGGTACGGATAAATTAACCAAAAATGACAATTTTCTTGGATTTGCTATGAGATACGGTAATGAAGATGTTGATATAAAATCTGGAACTGACGAGGAATTAAATTCTCAATCATTATCTTTTAATATTTATAGCCAATTACCAGGTAATTCTTCAAATTTAAATGCTTTATTAGGGTTAAGCTTTATAAGTATGGATAAAATGGTCTCGGGAAACAACACTGGTAAAAGAAATGGAAAACAAATTTATACAGCTTTAAGTTACGAAGAAGAAAAAAATTACAATAAATTTGACATAATTCCTTATGGTAAAGCAGAAATAGGGATCACACAGTTATCTGCATATACTGATTTTGGAACAAAAGCCACAAATAATGTTGAGACACATGAAAGACTTACTTTTAGAACAGGAAATGCATCTGCTGGCTTTAAGTTTGATCACACTTTATATATGGATGAAAGCAGATTAAGTAGAAATGGATTTTTAGAATATGTGTTTGATTTTACTCCTGATATAGATCATCGTTATAAAAATCACATCGATAATGTCACAGTTGAAAACACCATTAAAAGATATTCATCAAATAATATTAAAGGAAATATTGGTTATGAATCATTTAAAAAGAGCGGTTATACATTTGCAATAAATTATGAGCGATTTCAAAGTTTAGATAATAGTGCACACACAGATACTCTCCTTTTTAAATGGGGAAAACAAAAAAATGAAAATACTAATTTTGATGTAATTTATGATCCTTTAAAAAATAATAATACTGAGATCAGTTATTTAAAAAATTATGATAATTTTAATTTGAAAATTAAATCTAATTATGCGATTTATAGTAATATTCCTGACTATGGTGCAGGTATTGAATTATCAGCAACGTTTTAATCTCATGAAATTTATTAAAAGATTTATTCTAATTTTATTATTTATATTTCCTATCTCTAATTCATTTGGAGCTATGATGACCTTTAACCAAAAAGCTGAAGTTCATGATTATGATACTGAGGGATCATCTGGCCTTATAGCTGGTATTGAATTTAATAATGATGGAACAAAAATGTTCATAAGTTACGCTAATAGATTTGATAATTCATCTGTTCATTTTATAAATGAGTATAATTTAACTATACCATATGATATTTCCACTAAAGTCTACACTGGCGATAGTAAAAGATGTGAAATGGTAGGTACTGATGGAAATACAATATATGACTTAGATATCAGTAGTGATGGAATGAGATTATTCGTAGTTTCAAGACGAGTAAATAGTGCTGATCAAGATGGTGATAAAGTTTATGGATTCGATTTGACTTCACCATACGATATTTCAAGTTGTTTATTAGTCTCAGAAACTGAAAATTTAGATAATGCAGTATTCACAATTGGAAGTAATGCTGGAGATTTTGGTTACACTCGAAATGCGTCAGATGTACTAAATAATTTAGATAAACATAGATTACAGTCTATTGAAATTAATAATGACGGCTCTAAATTATTTTTACTTTTTATGGATACTGCAAGTGGTACTGTAAACGGCAGGCTGTATGAATTTAACCTTTCCACTCCATATGATGTCTCAACATTATCAATCGTCACTTCTGCTGGAATTGAAATAGGAACGGAAACTCAAAATGGTGTAACTAATCCCGCTGGGATGAGATTTAGTCCTAACGGAAAAAGACTAATTATAACAAGTCATGCTCACGGTGGAATTAAAAGAGTTCTACAAGTTAGTCTGTCAAAAGGTTTTGACACATCTTCATTTACAATTGATGGCAGTAGGATTCTTGGTGGAACAGGCAATGAAATGTCTGAAGCAAACACACAAACAAGAGCAGCTGCGTTTAGTGGGTCTGGACTGAAAGTATATATAGGAAGTGATAGAGATCAAAATAGTAAGGATGAAGTTTATGAATATGATTTAGTTTGTCCTTTCAATATCATTTCAGGCAAATGTCCTCTCATTACAGATAACAAAGATAGAACTGCAATGATGGAAGCCCAAATCGAAATTGCTAAAAGAACTATAGATCATTCAACTGATACTGCTTTAAATCGTTTAAAATGGATTAGAAGAAATAAAGATAATCAAAATTTTACAAATCTAAATATTGATTTAAATTTTAACAATCAAATTCTTAATTCTTTAACTAAAGCAGTAAAAACTTCTACTACTAAGAAAAAGAAAGAGGATAAAAAAAAGGATATTTTTTATTGGAGTGAGGGAAGTATTGCTGTTGGTAGAATAGGAGACTCGAATATCGCCTCAGCCAAAAAAATCGGAACTGATGCTATTACAGTTGGTGCAGACAGACTTACTAACGACAATGGAATCCAAGGATTAGCTTTTAGAGTAGGCAGAAATGATGTTGATATTGGAACTTCGGGAAGCAATCTTGATACCGATACATATAACCTTACATATTATGCAACATCTCCCTTTAAAGATGATACAAAGTTTTTAGACACAATCTTTGGCATTGGTGGATTAAGCTCAAATTTATTAAATAATTTAGATGGCAAAAATATAACCGCTGATAGGAATGGTGGACAAATATATGGAACGATTAGAATTAAAGATGAAATAAAGAAAAATAATCTTATTTTAATTCCATCAGGAAGATTTGATATTGGTCATACTATTCTAGATAATTATAAAGAAACAGGCAATGGTGCTATAAAAGTAGAAAAACAACATGTTAGATCAAAAAAAATAAGAGCTGGATTAGCAGCTGTAGAAGATTTATCTAATGATAATTATACATTCAGAAGACATGGAAAATTAGAGTACGTTGCTAACATCGATCGTTCCTCTAATTTTAAATATACTTACGTTTCTGATACTTCTAAGAGGTTTAATGAAAAATTAAAAACTGGATCTTTGCATAATTTAAGTGGTGAAATTGGTATTGATATTATTATGTCAAATAGTTTTAGTATTTTTTTAATATATGAGCGTAATCAAGAGTTAGGAACTGGATATACTGATAAAATGCATATTGCACTTGGATATTTACCAAATGAAAACACTAATTATGCCCTCGTAGTTGATGGTATAGATGAACCTAGATCTAATTATATTATCAAAAAGAAAGTTAATGATTTTTCAGTTGATTTTAAGTTAACAAATAATTTAATGAATCCCACGGATTACCATGAGGCATCTTTAAATTTGATACGTAAGTTTTAGCTTAATTATGGTGTAAATATAAAAATTAGTAAAAATTTTTAGTCTAGTTATGCTATTTATAGAAAATGAAATTTCCGATTCTATTACCCAACATTTTTAATCATCCTTTTACCTATGAAAGTGATTTAAAATTAAAAGCAGGTGATTACGTCTTGGTCCCTTTTGGTAAATCTAAAATTACAGGTGTAGTTTGGGATGAATTTGAAAAAAAAAATAATAAAAATTTCAAGTTAAAAACTATTTTAAAAAAATTGAATGTAACTCCGTTAAAAAAAACAACTATAAAATTTCTTAATTGGTTTGCTGAATACAATATAGTTCCAAAAGGAATGGCTTTAAAATTAGTTTTATTAAGTAGCAATGCTATAGAAAAGTTTCCAAAAGAAGTTTTTAAAACCTTTAATACTAATATTAGCGAAAATAAAATTAAACTTTCTGAGGAACAAAAAAAATCTTTAAAAAAAATGAATATTTTTAATGACAAATTTAGAGTTCATGTTCTTCAAGGGACAACAGGATCAGGGAAAACTATTGTTTATTTTTCAGCTTTAAAGGAAATTATAATCAAAGGTTTTCAAGGCTTAATACTTTTACCTGAAATAGGTTTAACAAGTCAGTTCGAAAAAAAGTTCTCGGAGTTTTTTGGAATTAATCCTGCAATTTGGCACTCTAGTATTTCGATGAAAAAAAAAGAAGTCATTTGGAGTGGTGTTGCAAATGGCGAAATTAAAGTGGTAATAGGGGCAAGATCATCTTTATTTTTGCCGTTTAAAAAATTAGGATTAATTGTAGTTGATGAAGAACATGACCAATCTTACAAACAGGATGAAGGTGTTACCTATAATGCAAGAGATATGGGAATTACGAGAGCATCATTTGAGAATATTCCTATAAATCTAGTAACAGCGGTTCCATCTATTGAAACATATGAAAATATAAAAATAGGAAAGTATAGTGTATCTAAATTAAGTCAGAGATATAAAAATGCATCTCTGCCTAATTACGAAATTATAAATTTAAACAATTCTAAGTTAGAAAAACAGTCTTGGTTATCAAATGAAATTATTCAAAAGGTAAATTTACACCTAGAAAAAAAAGATCAAGTTTTATTTTTTCTTAATAGACGAGGATTTTCACCACATGTACTTTGTAATAAGTGTTATACAAGTTTTTCATGTCCAAATTGCAGTATCAATCTAGTTTATCATAAAAAGAAAGAAAATTTGCTCTGTCATTACTGTGGATACAAATCTCTTTTAAAAAGAGACTGTTCAAAAGAGGGAAATTGTGAATTTGTCTTTAGTGGTCCTGGTGTCGAAAGAATATCAGACGAAGTAAAAAGAAAATTTCCAGATAAGAAAATTGAAATCTTCTCAAGTGATACTATGAACAAAAAAAATGCGATTGATAAGCTGAACAAAATTATTAAAAATGAAACTAATATTTTAGTTGGAACACAATTAATTTCAAAAGGATTTCATTTTCCAAGTTTAAATTGTATTGTAGTTGTTGACATCGATCTTTCATTGCAAGGACATGATTTAAGAGGAGCTGAAAAGAATCTACAACTTTATCATCAACTTTCAGGAAGAGCTGGCAGAACTGGAAAATCAGCTACAGTTTATTTTCAAACATATAATCATGATACAAAAATGATTGACGATATTACTAATAAAAATCCAGATATTTTTCTGGAAAGAGAGTTAGAGATTAGAAAAAAAAATAAACTCCCCCCCTTCCAAAGATTTATTTCACTAATACTTACTGGTGAAAATGAGAATAAATTAGAAACAGAGGCTTTGGCATTTAAAAATTTTATAGAAAATAAAATTGAAGGCAGGGTATTGGGACCAGTAAGTGCACCCATATTTAGATTAAAGAGAAAATTTAGAGTTAGATTGCTAATAAGAGGAATTAAATCAATGAAAGTACAAAACTCAATTGCAAAGATTATTCCAAACTATAAGTTTGCAGCTGGAATAAAACTTTCAGTTGATGTTGACCCTATAAACTTCAATTAATGAGCAAAAAAAGACCTTTTTAACAAATCGGTTACTTGAAGACCTAAAGTTCATATGCTAATTAGAGCCTGATTTTAGTTTAATCTTCAACATAACAAGGAACAAAGTTGAGCAAAGACACGGGATTTTCAATAACTTCAGCAGAAAGATATTCGCTTGCACTTTATGAGTTATCTAATGAGAGCAATCTTTTAACTCAAATTGAGGAACAGTGCTTATCAATCCTGGGTTTAATAAACTCAAGTAGGGATTTTAAAAATTTAATAAAAGATCCAACAACTAAACAAGATGACTTATTCAAGATTACAACCTCAATTTCAGAAAATTATAAATTTGAAACTTTACTTAAAAATTTTTTAAATTTTTTAATTCAAAAAAGACGGTTCTTTTTTTTAGAGAGAATTCTTAAAAGTTTTATTGAGATATGTTCAAAAAAAAGAGGTGAACTTAAAGCAGAATTAAAATCAGCAAAAGAGTTGTCCAATGATGAAATAACCAGAATCACAGAGGAACTAACTAAAAATTTTAGCTCAAAAATAAAATTAAACTACAAATATGATAAAAGTTTAATAGGAGGTTTAGTGCTTCAAGTTGGAAGCACTATGGTTGACGCCTCAATTAAAAATAAATTACAACAAATTGAAAACAGAATGATAGAGGCATAAATGGAAATAAATCCTTCAGAAGTTACAAAAATATTAAAAGAACAAATCAAAAATTTCGGTGAAAAGACTGAGGTAACTGAAGTTGGCCAAGTCTTATCAGTTGGAGATGGTATTGCTAGAATTTATGGCTTAGACAATGTTCAGGCTGGTGAAATGGTTGAGTTTGCTGATGGCTCAAAAGGGATGGCTCTTAACTTAGAAAGTGAAAATGTTGGGGTTGTAATTTTTGGTGATGACAGAAATATTAAAGAAGGTGATGTTGTTAAAAGAACAGGAAATATCGTTGATACACCAGTTGGAAAAGAACTTTTAGGTAGAGTTGTTGATGGCCTAGGAAATCCAATTGATGGAAAAGGATCGCTGGATAAAAGTGTTAAAAAAACAAGGGTAGAGGTTAAAGCCCCTGGTATTATCCCTAGGCAATCAGTTAGTGAACCAATGCAAACTGGATTAAAATCAATTGATAGCCTGGTGCCAATTGGAAGAGGTCAAAGGGAATTAATTATTGGAGACAGACAGACAGGTAAAACTGCTGTTGCTGTCGATGCAATTATAAATCAAAAAAAAATTAATGAGTCAGGTGATGAGAAACAAAAATTATATTGTATCTATGTTGCAGTTGGTCAAAAAAGATCAACAGTAAGACAAATTCAAAAAACCTTAGAAGAAGCTGGTGCAATGGAATACACAACTATTGTTGCTGCTACAGCATCAGACTCAGCTCCATTACAATTTTTAGCTCCTTATACAGGTTGTGCAATGGGTGAATATTTTAGAGATAATGGAATGCACGCATTAATTATTTATGATGATTTATCGAAACAAGCTGTTGCCTATAGACAAATGTCTCTTCTTTTAAGAAGACCCCCGGGAAGAGAAGCATACCCAGGAGACGTATTTTACTTGCACAGTAGATTACTTGAAAGAGCAGCAAAACTTAGTGATGAGCATGGTGGAGGATCACTAACAGCACTTCCAATAATTGAAACCCAAGGAGGTGATGTTTCCGCATTTATTCCAACAAATGTAATTTCAATTACAGATGGCCAGATATTTCTGGAAACAGAGCTTTTTAACCAAGGTATTAGACCAGCAATTAATGTTGGTTTATCTGTATCGAGGGTTGGGTCCTCAGCCCAAACAAAAGCCATGAAAAAAGTATCAGGCTCAATGAAACTTGAGTTAGCACAGTACAGAGAAATGGCTGCTTTTGCTCAATTTGGATCAGATTTAGATGCCTCTACGCAGCAGCTACTTAATAGAGGTTCAAAGTTGACTGAACTACTAAAACAAAAACAATATTCACCACTGACGGTCGCAGAGCAAGTGGTATCCGTTTTTTGTGGAGTTAAAGGTTATTTAGATGATATTAATTTAAAAGATATTGCAGAGTTTGAGTCTAAAATAATTGAAAAGTGTAAATCTGATAAGCCTGAAATAATTGATTCAATCCAAAGTTCTGGAAAGCTTGAAGAGGATAAAGAAAAATTACTAATAGAAGTAATCACTCAACTTAAACAAAACTTTAAATAATAATAAAAAAATGGCAAGTTTAGACGATTTAAAAAAAAGAATAGCAAGTGTTAAGTCTACACAGAAAATTACAAAGGCTATGAAGATGGTTGCTGCAGCGAAACTGAGAAGAGCTCAAGAAAGTGCTGAAAATGGAAGACCTTATTCAGAAAAAATGAAAAATGTTATTTTAAATTTGTCTAATGGAATATCAGATAAAGAGAATGCTCCAAAACTTTTATCAGGAACAGGGAATGATAAGGTTCATTTATGTGTTGTAATGACATCAGATAGAGGATTATGTGGAGGTTTCAATTCTAATATAATTAAAAAAGCCAAAAGTTACTTCTCAAAAATTTTAAGCGAAGGAAAAGAACTTAAAATTATAAATGTAGGTTCGAAAGGAAATGATCAGTTAAAGAGAATGTACGGTGATAAGATTATTGAAAATATTTCTTTCAAAGACTCAAAAAATGCTAATTATTTTGACGCTGAAAAGGTCGGCAAAATAGTAGTAGATAAATTTAAGGATAGTGAATTTGACATATGCACTATTTTTTATAATCAATTTAAAAACGTAATTACTCAAATTCCTCAAGCGCAACAGATAGTCCCTTTGGACAATAAGGATAGTGAAGACAAGGATTCAGAGGATAGTTATGAATTTGAACCAGATGAAGATGAGATCTTGGCTAATTTATTGCCAAAAAACATTTCAACACAAATATTTAAAGCAATGTTAGAGAATTCAGCTAGCGAACAAGGATCAAGGATGAGTGCAATGGACAACGCAACCCGAAACGCAGGTGAAATGGTTGACAAACTTACTATCCAGTATAATAGAAGTCGTCAAGCAGCAATTACAAAAGAACTAATAGAAATCATATCAGGAGCAGAAAGTTTATAATTATGAGCAAAGGAATAATCACACAAGTTATTGGAGCAGTAGTTGACGTAAAATTTGATGGAGAACTTCCAGAAATTTTAACGGCATTGGAATGTAAAAATGGAGATAACAGGTTAGTTCTAGAGGTTGCTCAGCATTTAGGTGAAACAACAGTTAGAACAATTGCAATGGATGCCACTGAAGGACTCAAAAGAGGTGATGAAGTAATAAATACTAATGCTCCTATTCAAGTGCCTGTAGGACCTGAAACTCTTGGAAGAATTATTAATGTTATTGGAGAGCCGATTGATGAAAGAGGTGAGGTTAAAACTAAAGAAAGTTGGCCAATTCATCGAGCTGCCCCAGAATTTAACGATCAGTCGACTGAAACGGAAATTCTTGTAACCGGTATTAAGGTAATTGATCTACTTGCCCCTTATGCTAAGGGAGGAAAAATTGGATTGTTTGGTGGAGCTGGCGTTGGAAAAACAGTTCTTATTATGGAATTGATAAATAACGTAGCAAAAGCACATGGTGGCTTTTCAGTTTTTGCAGGCGTAGGCGAAAGAACTAGAGAAGGAAATGACCTTTATCATGAGATGATAGACTCTGGAGTAATAAAAAAAGACGGTCCTGGATCTAAAGCTGCACTGGTTTATGGACAAATGAATGAGCCCCCAGGTGCGAGAGCTAGAGTTGCACTAACAGGTCTAACTGTAGCTGAATACTTTAGAGATCAAGAAGGTCAAGATGTACTTTTCTTTGTTGATAATATCTTTAGATTTACACAGGCTGGCTCAGAGGTTTCTGCTCTTTTAGGAAGAATTCCATCAGCAGTAGGTTATCAACCAACATTGGCAACTGATATGGGTAACCTTCAAGAGAGAATTACTACTACGAACAAGGGCTCAATTACGTCAGTTCAAGCGATTTACGTGCCAGCTGACGATTTAACTGATCCTGCTCCAGCAACGTCATTTGCCCATTTAGATGCAACAACGGTACTTTCAAGACAAATAGCCGAAATTGGAATTTATCCTGCTGTTGATCCATTAGACTCAACTTCAAGAATTCTAGACCCTAGAATTGTAGGTGATGAGCACTACAGAGTGGCAAGAGATGTCCAAAAAATATTACAATCTTATAAGTCACTTCAAGATATTATTGCCATTCTTGGTATGGATGAGTTATCCGAGGAGGATAAATTAGTTGTAGCAAGAGCAAGAAAGATTCAAAGATTTTTATCTCAGCCATTTTTTGTTGCAGAAGTTTTTACAGGATCTCCAGGAAAATTAGTTGATTTAGAATCAACTATCAAGGGATTTGATGCCATATGCAAAGGCGAATATGATCATTTACCTGAAGCAGCATTTTATATGGTAGGTACGATTGAAGAAGCAATAGAGAAGGCAAAAAAAATGGAACAAGAAGTTGCCGCTTAATGAGCGAAGAGTTCAAAATTGAAATAGTAAATCCTGAAAAATCTTTTCTTGTGCAGGAAGATGTTTCAGAGGTGGTAGTACCTGCATTCGAAGGTGAAATGGGAATTTTAAAAGATCATATACCTATTATATCTTTTTTAAAACCAGGGATAATAAAGATTTTTTCAAAATCAGGAATTGAAAATTATTATGTCGAAGATGGAATTGTAGAGTTTAAAAATAACAACTTATCTGTTTTAACTAGTAATATATTAAATATTGAAGATTTGGATAAATCAAAACATGAAAATTTACTTAAAAATGCTGAGGAAGAGGCAAACAAAACTGAAATAAGTGATCAGGCTAAATTTTTAGCAGATCAAAAAGTTCAAGTTTTGAGATCAATTAGTTAATAAATCTTCTAATTTTTTCCTTAAGTTCTTTGTAAACATGCAATTTAAAATCGACCACTACTTCTGTCAAAGTCTCTAATTCAATCCATTTCCATTCTAGAAATTCTGGTTTTTTAGTGTGTATATTTATCTCCTTATCCTCACCAGTGAATTTCATTATAAACCATTTTTGTTTTTGTCCCTTATACTTACCTTTCCAAATAATTCCTAGCAAATGATCAGGAAGTAAATATGTGATAAAGCCATCTAATTCTTTTATGAGCTCAACTTTTGTAATACTAGTTTCCTCCTTTAACTCTCTATAGGCGGCTGAAAGATAATCTTCACCTTCATCAATACCTCCTTGTGGCATTTGCCAAAAATTTTTTGGATTGTCTATTCTTTTTGCGACAAAAATTCTATTTTTTTTGTTTAATACAATAATACCTACGCCACTACGTAGTGGTAAATTCTTAAGTTGATTCTTCATTTAGCCGTTTAAAAGTTTTAAAGCATAATTTAGCTGATTGTCAGTCTCAGTTTTAATTCGAAATTCATCTGACTCCTCATCAATTTCAATATCTGGACTTACTCCAACCTCAGAAATTGATTTACCTGAGGGTAAGTAATATTTTGCAACTGTTAATCTTATAGCCCCACTATTCTTAAGTGGTATTATTGACTGCACTGAACCTTTACCGTAACTATTTTCTCCTAAAATAACTGCTCTTTTATGATCCTTGAGTGCACCAGCAACTATCTCAGATGCTGATGCAGAACCATAATTAATTAGAACAATTAATGTTTTCCCCTCAATTAAATCACCTTTTTTTGCAAACCATTTTCTATTTTCAGAAGCCTTTCTACTTTTGGTAGATACAATTTCACCATTATCTAAAAAAAAGTCTGTTATCTTAATGGCCTGAGATAATAGACCACCAGGATTATTTCTTAAATCTAGAATATATGCATTTATATTCCCGTTTTTTTCAAATTTTTTAATTTGTTTTCTAATTTGGTCTCCACTGTTTTCGTTGAATGAAGTTAACCTAATGTAACCAACATTTTTTTTTAATAACTCTGCTTTCACAGATCTAATTTCAATTATCTCTCTTACAACATCAAATGTTAAAGCTTTTTTTTGTCCCACTCTTCTAATTGTTAAATTTATTGATGAACCAACAGGTCCTCTCATAAGATCTACAGCCTCACTTAGAGATTTACCCTGGACCTGGATATCATCAATTTTAACAATATAGTCACCCGCTTTAATTCCTACCCTAG
Source organism: uncultured Pelagibacteraceae bacterium (assembly GCA_902516425.1). Lineage (GTDB taxonomy): Bacteria > Pseudomonadota > Alphaproteobacteria > Pelagibacterales > Pelagibacteraceae > Pelagibacter. The sequence goes on along the minus strand of CABXYE010000001.1, from coordinate 50,798 downwards.
ATGCTGGGGTATCATCTATTGGTGAAATAACTTTTACAACACCAGCCTCCATACTCACTTCTATTCCTAAGCCCCCAAATTCACCACTTGTTTCAGTTTGCATTTCATTAAAAATCTCAGGAGACATATAAGCAGAATAAGGATCTAGTGATTGGAGTAAACCATTGATTGCCGAGTCCATACTCTTAGACTGATCAATTTCATCAACATACTCCTTGTTAATTTTTTCTAAAACTTCCCCAAATAAATCTATTTTTTTATAAATGCTAGTCTCTGCAGAACTGATTGACGCATTAATTAAAAATTTCAGAAATATTAAAGTACATAAAATAGCTCTATAGTTATTCATATAATAAGTTTTTCTTTCGGTATGAATTCGGACCACATTTTTTCTAATTCATAAAATTTTCTTTTCTCTGGATGAAAAATATGAACAATTAGATCTATTCCATCAACAAGTTTCCATTCTGTGCTTTCTTTACCCTCAATTTTTGAATTTTTCATCCCATGATTTTTGAATTTTTCTAAAACTTGCTCGGATAAAGATTGAATGTGTCTTGAAGATGTACCACTGGCAATAATCATATATTCTGCCATTGAACTTTTATCCTTAAGGTCAATACTAACAATGTCCAGCGCTTTATTTATATCTAAAGTTTTAATAATAATATTTTTTAAATCAGAGATTTTATCCATTAATTAATCAAACCTTATCAAATTTTTCTTAATTGAGAAGATGAAATATTGACCCTTTTAAATTCAATAAATTTCAAATTTTCTTTATTTAATCTTTTATATGTTGATGAATTTAAAGATCTTTTTTTATATCCGTACCTATCAAATACTATTATTTTACATTTTTCTGAAATTGATTTGGATTTATACCATTTATGAAATTTTATTAAATTATCAGCCCCCATTATAAAATAAATTTTGTTTTTTTTATTCTTTGAAATATGATTAATCAAATCAAATGTTTTATTTGAATTTATTATATCTTCGTAAAATTTAACTTTAATAAATTTGTTGGATCCTATAATTTTTTTGCAATATTTGATTCTATTGTTTAAACTTATAGACGTCTTTTTCTTAAAAGGATTTCTTTTTGTTATTGCCCAAATAACATTTTGTAAATTAAATCTTTTAATTGCTTCTTTAGAGATTAACAAATGTCCTTTATGAGCAGGATCAAAAGATCCACCTAGGATACCAACTTTATTCTTTTTTATAATCAATCTACTTTCTGATTTTACCATTACTTGTTACTTGATATTTGTAGGAAACTAATTGTCCTAGTCCCACAGGACCTCTTGGAGGTAGAACACTTGTTGAAATTCCAACTTCACCACCAAATCCAAATTCTCCACCATCTGCAAACTGCGTAGATGTATTTTGCATTGCTATTGAACTTTTAACCTCCTTTAAAAATTTTTTCGCAGATTTTTGGTTTTTAGTGATTATGCAATCAGTATGCATAGTTCCATATTTATTAATATGAAAAATAGCTTCTTGTAAGTTTTTAATTGATTTTACAGAAACCCTAGAGGATAAATACTCTTTCGACCAATCTTTGAGTGATGCTTTTTTAATTTTACCTTTATAAATTTTTCTTATTTTATTATCACCAATAATTTCACAACCTTTTTCCTCTAATTCTTTTAATATATTTAATCCAATCTTTTTAATTATTCGCTCATGAAGTAAAATTGTTTCAGTTGCTCCACATATTGCTGTATTTCGCAATTTTGCGTTAATTATTATTTTAGTAGCAATCTTGGGATCAGCATCCTTATCAACATATGAATGACAAACACCTTCTAAATGACCGATAGTTGGAATTTTAGAAATGTTTTGTACTTTTTTAACTAAATTTTTTCCTCCCCTTGGTATGACCACATCAATAAAATTACTCATTTTAGTAAGTAAAAAATCTACCACTTTCCTATTTTTTATATCAATAAATTGAACAAAATTTTGATTAACTTTATTCATCTTCAATGCTTTTCTAAATAAATTTGATAAAATTTTATTAGAATAAAAAGCCTCTGAGCCACCTTTTAAAATCACTGGATTTCCAGATTTAAAACATAATGATGCAACATCTGAAGTTACATTTGGTCTACTTTCATAAATTACCCCAATAACTCCAATTGGAATTGATATTTTTGAAAACACAAGTCCATTGGGTCTTCTCCATTTTTCAATAACGTTGTGAGTTGGGTCTTTTAAATTAATTATTTTTTTGATTGAATTAATGATACTTAAGATTTTTTTTTCATTTAAAATTAGTCGATTTATTAAGCTATCCTCAAGTTTTATTTTAATAGCCAAATCTATATCTTTTTTATTTTCTTTAAGAATTGATGAATGATTTTTCTTTATCAATTTAAGATAATCATTCAAAACTTTATTTTTTTTGTAAGTATTTATAGTTTGAGTAAAAGCTTTTTTCGATCTTGTTCCAATTTTAATTAGTATTTTTCTCATTACATTTCCACCATATCGTCTTTATGAACTACTTCAGATTTTGATATATACCCAAGAATTTTTTGTATTTCATTGGAATGACAGCCCATTATTAAATTTATTTCTTTTGATGAAAAAGAGCTAAGACCACGGGCAAACTCCTTTTTTTTGCTATCTATAATTTTAATATGATCTCCCTTATTGAATCTTCCGACCACTTTTTTAATCCCAGCTGCTAATAGGCTTTTTCCACTAGTAAGAGCCTTTTTTGCTCCATCATCAATTATAAGCTCACCTTTAGGAGAAATTGAGCTAATTATCCATTTTTTTCTTGCATGCATCTTAGATATTTTAGAAATAAACCAAGTACAGTTATTTTCATTCTGTATTTGATCGATAGGATTAAGATTTAATCCATTTGCTATTATCATATTGCAACCAGCTAAATTACAAATTTTAGCAGCCTCAATCTTTGTATTCATGCCACCACTACCTAATTCTGTCATACCTTTAATATTTATACTTTTAATAACTTTGTCCAAATCACTGACTCTATTAATCAACTGAGCATCCTTAAATTTTTTTGGATTTTTTGTGTATAGGCCATCCACATCAGACAGTAATATTAAAGTGTCTGCATTTGTGATTTGAGCTACTCTTGAAGCAAGTCTATCGTTATCTCCATATTTGATTTCGGATGTAGCGATAGTATCATTTTCATTAACAATAGGAACAAAATCGAGATCAAACAAGTTTTCGAAAGTTCTTTTTGCATTAATTGATCTTCTTCTCTCCTCTGTATCATCAAGGGTAAGCAAAATTTGAGAAATATTTAATTTATATTTTGAAAATGTTTCTAAAAACAAATTCATCAACTCAATTTGTCCTATAGAGGCGATTGCTTGACTTTTATCCAATTTAAGAACTTTTTTATTATAATTCATTTTTTTACATCCAAGGGCTATTGCGCCTGAAGAAACAATTATAACCCTTTGGTTGTTTGATCTTAATTTTTTAATATCTTTTGCAAAACTCAAGAGCCATTTTTTTCTTATTTTCTTATCTTGATCAACCAAAAGTGAAGATCCAATTTTAATAACAATTTTTTTTGAGTTTCTAAGATACATAATTTAATAATTTTGATTTGATTTTTGATACTGAGGTTTTATTAAAAGTTGACACAGTTACAATTTCTGATTTGGTATTTTTTTTAAAATCTTTTATAATGTGATTAACTTCTTTTTCATCAATAAGATCTATTTTATTTAACACTATTAATTCTTTTTTTTTAATGAGGTTGTTACTATATTTTTTAAGCTCATTTTTTACTTGTTGATAGCTTTTTTTTAAATCCTCACTTGTAATATCGATTAAGTGTAAAAGAGTTTTACATCTCTCAATATGTTTCAAAAACTGGATTCCAAGGCCAGTACCTTTATGAGCTCCCTCTACTAACCCAGGTATATCTGCTATCGTAATTTCTTTATCATCGTAACTCGCTACACCCAAATTTGGATTCAAAGTGGTAAATTGGTAGTTTGCAATTTTAGGATTTGCATTAGTAACTGATGCTAATAAACTTGATTTTCCAGCATTAGGCAATCCTATAATTCCAATATCAGCTATTGTTTTCAACTGGAGCCAAATTATAAACTCTTCTCCCTGAGTTCCTTTTGTAAATTTTCTTGGAGCCCTATTGGTAGAACTTTTAAATCTTGTATTACCTAACCCACCTTTACCACCACCGGCGGCAATAAATTCTTCACCAATTTTTGTAAAGTCGTAAATTAGTGTTTTATTGTCCTCTTCAAAAACTTGTGTTCCTAAAGGAACCTTTAAAATTAAATCTTCACCACTCTTACCTGTTCGGTTTTGTCCTGCACCGTTTTCACCCCTCTTTGCTTTATGATGTTGTTGATATCTAAAATCAATCAAGGTATTTAAATTCAGTTCAGCTTTTAAAATTACTGAACCTCCTTTTCCGCCATCACCACCGTCTGGGCCACCATATTCTATAAATTTTTCTCTTCTAAAACTTGGTGAACCATCTCCACCGTTTCCAGCTTTGATATAAATTTTTACTTGATCTAAGAATTTCATAATACAACAATAGTTTTAGTTGTACTATTAATTGGGTTTTACTGAAACAAAAGTTCTGTCTGACTTTGTTTTTTTAAAAACTACTTTGCCTTTAATTACTGAAAAAATTGAATGATCTTTACCCATCCCTACGTTTTCTCCAGGAAATATTTTTGTACCTCTCTGTCTTACAATAATGTTTCCAGGTATAACGAATTGTCCACCATACTTTTTGACACCAAGTCTTCGTCCAGCACTATCACGTCCATTTCTAGATGATCCACCTGCTTTTTTTGTTGCCATAATTAATTACTAGTTATTTACTAGCCTCTTTTTTTGTTTCTGTTTTTTTTGTTACCTTAGAAATTTTTTCAGCCTCTGAAAGAATTTTACCATCTTTTGAAAAAATTCTATTTATTCTAATCATAGAATATTCCTGTCTATGTCCATTTTTTCTTCTTGAATTATGTCTTCTTCTTTTTTTGAAAATTAATACAGTCTTATTTTTACTATTTCTAATTAAGTCAGCCTCAACTTTCGCACCATTTACCATTGGTGCCCCAACTTCTATTTTATTGTCATCTCCATAGGCTAAAATTTCATTAAATTCTATTTTTGAATTAACTTTGGTATTTATTAATTTCTCAATTTTCAAAATCTCTCCAGATTTGACTTTATATTGTTTACCACCTGTTTTTATGACTGCGTATGACATATAAATACTCTAAATTTTGTTAAGGCAATATAGTCTGAGCAAACTTATAGTCAAGTTTTATAAATCAAAAATTATCCTTTAAATCTCTTAATTTTGAAAAACTTTCAATATCCTTAGCTTTAAGAAATATATTAAATTCTATTTCATCAGATAAAATAGATGGAATAGTAGGTTGACCATTTTTTATTTTTTCCTTAATTTTTTCAATTTTACTCTTTAAATTTAAATTACCAGGATCGTTTGACTCGCAAAATTTAGAATTTTGCAATGTATATTCATGGCCACAATATATCAGAGTGTCTTTTGGAAGTTCTTTTATTTTTTTTAATGAATTGAACATCTGTACATATGTTCCCTCAAAGATTCTACCGCATCCTAAAGAGAACAAGGTATCTCCAGTAAAAATTTTTTTTTCCTTAAAAAAATGAAAAGCGATATGTCCACTTGTATGACCCGGCGTGTGATAAATCTTTGCCTCAAAATTTTCACCTTTCCATTTTTGATTATCTTCAACAAGTATATCAATTTCTGGAATACGAGTTTTATCTTCTTTAAATCCAACTATTTTAGAATTGTATCTTTCCTTCAATTCTAAGTTGCCACCTACATGATCATAATGATGATGAGTATTAAGGATATATTTTAATTCAATATTATTACTTTCAACACATTTGATAATAGGAGCTGCCTCACCAGGGTCAATAACACATCCAATACTTTTAGTATCGTCGATTAACAAGTAACTATAATTGTCCTGTAAACACTTAATTATTTCTATTCTCATCTTATTTTTCAATTAAAAATATACCTAATTCTGCAAATAAATTTTTATAAAATAAATTGGAATTATTAATATTTGATATGTTTTTATTAGTCAGAGCTAAAGATTTGAAGATTTTAAATTTTATAATTTTTGAAAATTTAACAAAATCCTTAATTGTACACATATGAATATTTGGGGTGTTATACCAATTATTTGGTAACGATTCTGTGATTGGCATAGTTCCTTTAATAAGTAAATTTAATCTTACTTTCCAATGACCAAAATTTGGAATTGTTACGATAGCTTTCTTTCCAACTCTTAAGAGTTCTCTTATAACAATTTCAGGATTTACGAAAGCCTGTAAAGTTTGACCTAGGATAACATAATCAAAAGAGTCATTTGGAAATTGTTTTAAATCAAATTCTGCATTTCCCTCAATAACAGTAAGTCCTTTTGATACACAGGTTTGAACTTTATCTTTTGAAATCTCAATTCCTCTCGCATCAATATCTTTATTTTTTTTTAATGATTCCATTAATGTGCCATCATCGCAGCCAACATCCAAAACTCTTGTTTTTCCCTCTATTAAATCAACTATTATTTTATATTCTGTTTTCACTGCTATATCTCTAAGTAAGATTTATCTAAAAAATTTTTAAGGGTTTTCAAAAAGTCTGGAACATCCAATAAAAAAGAATCGTGTCCTTTATCAGATTTTATTTCAACAAATCCGACATCAGCTCCTATCGCATTAAGAGCAATAACTATATCTTTATTTTCTTGGGTTGGATAGAGCCAGTCCGAAGTGAAAGATATTACAAAAAACTTTGCCTTAGTTTTTTTAAATGCATGAGATAAATTACCATCAAATTGTTTGACCAAATCAAAATAATCCATTGCTCTTGTGATATAAAGATAACTATTAGCATCAAATCGATCTACAAAAACTGATCCTTGATATCTTAAATAACTCTCAATTTGAAAATCTGCATCAAATCCAAATTTAAGTGAATCTCTTTCTTGAAGTTTTCTACCAAATTTTTCTTGTAAACCTTTTTTAGATAAATAAGTAATATGAGCAGCCATACGCGCTACTGATAATCCCTTATCAGGAAGAGTATTATTAGATAAATATTTTCCGTCAGACCAGTTATGATCTGATGCTATCGCTTGTCTACCTAACTCATTAAAAGCAATATTTTGAGCAGAATGACTTGAGGTACATGCGATTGGTACAACTGTAATAGCTTTATCTGGATAATTACTAATAAATTGTAAAACTTGCATTCCTCCCATTGATCCACCAACAACTGAAAAAAGTTTTTTGATTTTAAAATGATCTAATAAATTTATTTGAGCGTTGACCATGTCATTAATAGTAATTACTGGAAAATCTGTGCCATAAATTTTATTTGTATCAGGATTTTTGTGGCTTGGACCAAATGACCCCATACAACCACCTATAACATTTGCACAAATTACAAAATATTTATTTGTATCAATTGATTTGTTGGGACCGACTGCATAAGACCACCAACCATCTTTTTTTGTGATAGGATTAATACCCGTAACAAATTGATCACCAGTAAGAGCATGAAAAACTAGAATTGCATTATCTTTATTTTCATTAAGTGAACCATAAGTTTCATATGCTAGTGGAAAATTATTAATGGTTTTACCACAATCAAGCTTCAATGGTTTTTTAATAACAAGTATTTTTATATTCTCTTTAACATTCATAATTCTTTAAGGCTAATTATTGAATTGTGAGAAAAAAAACTTTTTTAGCGGTTTTTTTAGAGCGCTCGCAATTCAGGTAAATCAGCGCATAAATTTTGTACAAGATGTTATTTAGTATGTCAATTTTTAAAATATTTTAACTAATACTATATGAAAAATTGTTATTTTATTTATAAAGAGGCTAAAACTTAAAAGATGACAACTATAAAATTTAAAAGATTTAATATCGAGGCTTATCAACCTGGCAAATCGACAGTTAAGAGGTTGAAGAAAATCATTAAACTTTCAGCAAATGAATCTGCGCTTGGAGTAAGCGCGAGGGCCAAGAAGGCAATATTAAATAAAAAATTAAATCTTTTTAGATATCCTGATGGAAGGTCTAGTGAATTACGAAGCCAAATCTCAAAAAAATTTAACTGCGATAAAGAAAAAATAATCTGTGGAGCTGGCTCAGATGAAGTTATCCAAATGTTATGTCAGCTTTTTCTTAAACCAAAAGATGAGGTAATTCTTCCTCAATTTAGTTTTTTGATGTACAGAATATATGCAAAAATAGTTGGAGCAAAAGTTGTTTTTGCTAAAGAAAAAAATTTTAAAGTTTCTGTTTCGGAAATAATTAAAAAAGTAAGTAATAAAACTAAAATTGTATTTCTTGCTAATCCAAACAATCCAACTGGCACTTATTTGACTAAGTTTGAATTAATTGATTTAAGAAAAAAATTAAGAAAAAATATTTTACTTGTTGTAGATGATGCTTATGCAGAGTATATGCAAAATAAAGATTATAAATCTGGTTTAGAATTATTTAAAAATAAACAGAATGTTTTTTTATTAAGGACATTTTCAAAGATTTACGGATTATCATCCTTAAGAATTGGTTGGGGGCATGGTTCAAAAAAAATAATCGATGCTTTGAATATCATTAAACCCCCATTTAATGTAAATGAAGTTGCCCAAAAAGCAGCTGTTGAATCGCTTAAAGATAAAAAATTTATTTCACGTTCGGTAAAACATAATTATTTTTATGCAACAAAATTGAGAGATTTTTTAAGCAATTATGATATTAGTTCCAATAAAGTCTCTGCTAACTTTCTATTGTTAAACTTTAATAAATGCAAACTAAGAGCTAAAAGTTTTTATGAAAAACTTAAAAGAAAAGGAATTATTTTAAGATCTACTGAAGAAGGTTATAAAATAAAAAATATGCTGAGATTAACTATTGGATCAAAAGAGGAAAATATAAAATTTATTAAAGCAACACAAAATATATTTAGAAAATGAGAAACGTATTCATCATTGGCTGTGGACTACTAGGCTCTTCTTTAGCAAGAAAGATATCAAAAAAAAAAATAGCAAAAAAAATATTTATTTATGAAAAATCAAAATCTAATATTGCTAAAATAAAAAGGCTCAAATTACCTGGAACAATTGTTAAATCACTAAAAGATGGTTTGGTAAATTCAAGCTTAGTAATTGTTTGTACATCAACGAGTGAATATAAAAAACTTATTCTTAAAATTAACAAAACTATTTCGCCAAAGACATTGATCACTGATGTAAGTTCTTCAAAAATAGAGTCATCAAAAATTATTAAAAAATTTTTGAAACGCGGTATAAAATGGATAAGGAGTCACCCTATCGCAGGATCGGAGGTGAGTGGACCAGAATTTGGAAAAGCTGATATGTTTGAGGATAAGTGGTGTGTGTTAATTAAGGATAAAAAAACAAGTCCTAAGAATTTAAAATTTTTAATTTCTTTTTGGAAAAAAATAGGCTCAAAAACCGTTATTATGAATTCGGATAAACATGACAAAGTTTTTTCTATTACAAGTCATCTACCGCACTTAATTGCCTATAATTTAGTTAAATCAGCTCAAGATTTTGAAAAAATACTTAAATTTGGTCTTATAAAATACAGTGCTGGAGGGTTGAGAGATTTTTCTAGAATAGCTGCTTCAAATGAAATTATGTGGAGAGATATTTTTTTTGATAACAAAGTTAATGTTACAAAAGCGATAGATTTATTTATCAAAAACTTAAAATCTTTCAAAAAAGATATAAATTTTAAGAATAATAAATCAATTTTAAAAAAATTATCACAAACTAAAAAAGTTAGATCTAAAATTATTAAATTAAAACAGGATGTAAACAAACCTGACTTTGGTAGAGATTAATATTTACTAATATTACATACTTTTTTAACTTTTAGATTTGTTGTTTTATCAATTAATTTAATTGTTTGTATTGTTGGCATTACTATCACCTTCTTTTTTGGTCCATAAGCATGAATAAATTTAGACTTGCTTAGACATATACCAACATGCCCTTTCCAAAATATGATATCTCCTCTAAACAAATTTCTACTTTTTTTTCTTTTACAAAATTTGATTTGGTCTTTCGTATCTCTCGGAAAAAATATTCTATTATAATAAAAATAAATTTGAATTAATGCTGAACAATCAATCCCAACGCAAGTTTTTCCACCCCATAAGTATTTTGTGTTTAAAAAGGATTTGAATATTTTGATATAATTTTTTTCATAATGATCAATATTCTTAGTATCGCTTTTTTTAATCCATTTATTTTTTTCAAATTCTATATACTTCTTGTTTTTGTTTTTTACACATATACCAGATCCATAATATAGATAATGATTTGAAGACAAAATTTTTTTTCCTCTTTTTAAAAATATTCTAGATTTAATTTTAGAAATTTTATAGGAGGGCTTAAAATTTTTCAAAAACTTATCATTTTTAATATATCCAATATAATTGTCATAATTAATTTTTATCTTTATCCAATTTTTTCTTTTCAATAGAATTTTGAATTTCTCTCCATATAAAATTTGTGAAATTACTTCAGAATTAAGTGATGGCTTTGAATAAATATTAGCAACAGATTTATTTAAAAAATTATTTTTCACTTAGTTTTATTTTATTTTTCATAATCCATAAAATTATTAAGGAAGGAATTACCATTAGTGCAGTTAAAATAAAAAATGTTCCCCAATCACCATTTAACCAATCTACAAGGGCGCCAGAGGAGGATGCTAAAGATGTTCTACCAGCAGTGCCTATTGATGCTAAGAGCGCATATTGAGTTGCTGTGTAGGCTCTATCTACAAGCATAGATATGAAAGCCACAAAAGCTACAGTTGCAAATGCAGCTGCTATATCATCAAAAATAACTGCAATAGCAAATAAAAATTCTGACTTATCACTCCAGGCCAATACACTAAACAAAAGGTTTGTGCTTGCCATCATTACTCCAGCAAAAAACATTGCTCTTAAAACCCCAGATCTTATTACAAAAAGCCCACCTAAAAGAGTAAATGTCACAGTAGTAACCCAACCTAACGTTTTGGAATAAATAGCAATATCTGATTTACTAAAACCTATTTCTTTATAAAAAATTATAGACATTCTCCCAAGAAATGCCTCTCCTACTTTAAATAAAAAAACGAAACCTAAAATTCCTAAAGCAATCGAAAAACCATTCTTTTTAAAAAAACTAATAATAGGACCACTAATAGTTCCCGCAATCCATGTTATCAATTTTGTAAATATATTTACATTTTTAAATTGAGATGATATCAATTTATCATTTTCTTTTTGTTGATTTTGTCTATCTAAATTTCCAGATTCATCAATGAACATCAATCCAATATTCATTAAAATTACTAAAATCCCCAAAATCAAAAAGGTTATTTGCCAATAATTTTCAAAACCAATTTTTTGTAGAATATCAGCTGCAAATAATGAAAGTACTCCGCCTAACTTGTAACCTGTCCACCAGCCAACAACCGCCATTGCAGCTCCAGCAGCCATGGATCTTCCCTCATCCTCACCAATCTGCTCAATTCTCAAAGCATCAACTGTAATATCTTGAGTTGAGGATGCTATTGCAATTATTAAACCTACTGTAACAACTAAAGCTAAATTTTCAGATGGATCCAGTAAACTCCATAGAAAGAGTGAGAGTAAGATGATAATTTGCATCAAAACTATCCATCCTCTTCTATGACCTATCTTTTTTGTTAAAAATGGTATCCGAATTCTATCTATTAAAGGTGCCCACAAATAATTAAAAGCATAAACTGCAAAAATTAATCCAGCCCATCCAACAGTTGATCTACTTAATCCATCTTCCTTTAACCATAAACTTAGACTACTTCCAATCAAAACCCATGGAAAACCTGATATTGCACCAAGTAATAAAATTTTGAGCATTCTTTTATCAAAATAAACTGAGAACATTTCAGACAAAGAATTTTTTTTAATTTCTATCAAATTTAATTCCTCCAAAAAGATGGTAAAAATAATACAAGGATCGCAAATAATTCTAATCTACCCAAGATCATACCAAAACTTAAAATCCACTTAGAGATATCAGGCAGTGATGAAAAATTTCCGTTTGGTCCAATAGTTGAACCTAGGCCAGGCCCTACGTTTGAAATAGATGTTGCTGCACCAGAAATAGAAGTAATAAAATCAAGACCTGTCAAAGATAATAATGCCGTAATTGTAAAAAAAATTACCAAGTACATATAAATGAAAGAGATAATTGATGCAGTAAATTTATCATCAACAGGACTTTGATTATATTTTAAAACAAATATTCCCTTAGGATAAATAATTTTTTTAAGTTGATTCAAAACAAATGAATAAAGTATTTGAAATCTAAATATTTTTATACCACAAGTTGTTGAGCCAGCGCATCCTCCGATAAACATTAAACCTATAAATATAATTAAAGGAAATCCACCCCAGTTATCAAATTGTGCGTTTACGTATCCAGTTCCTGTCAAAATAGAAATTACATTAAATAAAACTGTTCTAAAGTTTAGTTCAGATGATTTATCTAAAAACAAATAAATTGATAAGATCAGGATGCTTATTAAGATTATTTTTAAAAAAGTCCTAATTTGAATATCTGAAATAAAAATTTTTCTGTTACCGTTTAAGAATTTGATGTAGGCGATAAAAGGTAAACTACCCAAGATAATAAAAATCATTGCTGAAATTTCTATTGCAAAACTGTTAAAAAAACCAATGGACTCGTTATAATTTGAAAACCCTCCAGTTGCTATTGTTGTCATAGAATGAGTTATACTATCAAAAGTATTCATCCCAAGAATCTTATATGAAATTGCACAGAGTGTAGTGAGACCTGAATAAATATAAATTAATCTTAACGCAATTTCTTTTGATTTAGGGAGAATCTTTTCAGATGAGTCACTGTTAGAAATTTTGAATAATTGCATACCACCAACATTCATTATCGGCATCAAAGTGATCGCCATAACAATTATTCCAATACCACCTAACCATTGAAGAATTGCTCTCCAAAGCAAAATTGCTTTCGGCATTTCTCCTAAATTTGGAATGATTGTTGAACCAGTTGTTGTAATACCTGACATACTTTCAAAAAAGGCATTGGTAAATGAAAAATTGACTTCAGAAAATATTAGTGGCAGTGAGCCAAAAATTGCAATACTTAGCCAAGATAAAGCTGTTAATAAAAAAGCTTGTTGTAAATTTAACTTTTTATCATGATCAAGATTAGATAAAAAAAATAGTGTACCAAAAATAATTGTAATAATAGAGGCACCAAAAAATGAAGAATCAATTTCTTTAAAAAAAAACTGAACAAATATTGGTATCAACATAAAAATTCCAAGAATTATTTGAAGAATTCCAAGCGTAAAAAAAACAGTTTTATAATTTGACATTTTGATAGAACATTATTTTATGGTAAATAAATTTCAACTCTATAAGAATAAGTTAAATCGTTAATTTAAGATTTTATTTGAATTAATCATGATTAAAAAAGAGAATTTTGATAAAACAAGTGCATGGCCTTTTGTTGAAGCAAAAAAAATGCTTCGGGAAAGAAAATCATTTATAGAAAAAAAAGGCAAAATAATTCTCCAAACAGGTTATGGTCCTAGTGGACTACCGCATATAGGAACTTTTGGAGAAGTTGCAAGAACATCAATGATAGTAAATGCCTTAAAATATTTGACTGATCTCCCAACGGAAATCATTACTTTTTCAGATGATATGGATGGTCTTAGAAAAGTACCTGAAAACGTTCCACAAAAAGAATTATTAGAAAAAAACTTACACAAACCGCTTACTAATGTGCCTGATCCCTTTCAGAAATTTAATAGTTTTGGTGAGCATAATAATGAAATGTTAAAAAAATTTTTAGACAATTTTAAATTTAAATATAATTTTAAAAGCTCAACATCACTTTATAAATCAGGTTTCTTTAACTCTTCTCTTCAGGTTATTTTAGAGAATTATGACGGTATAATGAACATAATACTTCCTACATTAGGAAAAGAGAGACAAAAAACTTACAGTCCATTTCTTCCAATTTGTCCAGATACAGGTCATGTTCTAGAAATACCTGTAAAAAATATAAATAGAGAAAAATCTACTATTGTTTTTGATAATAGTGGAAAAGATTTGGAAATGAGCATTTATGATGGAAATTGTAAATTACAGTGGAAAGTTGATTGGGCTATGAGATGGTATGCACTAGATGTGGATTTTGAAATGTATGGAAAGGATCTTATAGAGAGTGCAATACTCTCAACAAAAATTATCAAACTAATTGGGAAGACAAATCCTTCAGGGTTTGCATATGAATTATTTTTGGACGAAAAAGGAGAGAAGATTTCAAAATCAAAAGGTAACGGCATCACTATTGATCAATGGTTAGAGTATGCCTCTCCAGAAAGTTTGTCAATATATATGTATCAAAACCCAAAAAGAGCAAAAAAACTATACAAAGAAATAGTTTCAAAAACTGTTGATGATTATTTGGATTTGATTGAGAAAGCAAAAAATCAAAACGAGTTGCAACTACTAATGAACCCTGTATGGCATGTTCATAACAGCTTAGTGCCAAAAGAAAATATGATTATGTCATTTTCAATGCTATTAAATTTAGTAGAAACAAGTAATGCTGATAGCAAAGAACTTCTTTGGAAATTTGTTAAAAAATATAAAAAAAATATTTTGGAAAAAGACAATCCTATCTTTGACAATTTAGTAGGCTATGCAATAAAATATTTTAATGATGTAATAAAATTAAAAAAAAATTATAAAAAACCTAACGCTGAAGAAAAAAAAGCTTTAGAGGCTCTGATAATAACTTTAGATAAATGTGATGACAAAATGAAACCAGAGGATATTCAAACAATGATATATTCGACTGGTAAAGAAAATGGATACACTGAGAACCTTCGGGATTGGTTTAAATTGATTTATGAAGTAGTTTTTGGAGACGAAAATGGACCAAGGATGGGTTTTTTTATAAGTTTTTTTGGTGTGAAAGAAACAAAAGATCTTATAATAAATAAAATTAAATAATGTTTTCAAATTTACGATCTTTAATTTTTAAATTCGATCCTGAGACAGCTCATAGTTTAGCGATAAAGTCACTAAAATTAAATTTTATTCCAAATATTTTAGATGAAGAAAAAAATAATCCTCTTTTTAAGACAAAATTATTTAATAAAGAAATCGAAAATCCAATTGGTATGGCAGCAGGATTTGATAAAAATGCCGAAGTATATAATTCATTGTTCAATTTAGGGTTTGGTTTTGTCGAAGTGGGGACTGTTACACCGTTAAAACAATACGGAAATCCCAAACCTAGGGTTTTTAGACTGGTAGAGGATGAGGCTCTCATAAATAGACTTGGTTTCAATAACCTAGGTTCAAAAAATATTGTAGATCGAATTAAAAGAAATAATCCAACCGGCTTACTCGGGATAAATATTGGACCTAATAAAGACTCAGAAGATAGAACAAATGATTATATACAATGTCTAAAAACATTTAATGGGATCTCAGATTATATCACTATCAATATTTCTTCACCAAACACCGAGGATTTAAGAAGCTTTCATGACCAAAAAAAATTAGATGATCTTTTAAAACTAATAGAAAAGGAAAAGAGAGATCTTAACTCTAAAATACCTATAGCAGTAAAAGTATCACCAGATATAAACGATAAAGAAATTATGAAAATTTCTGAAGTGCTTTTGAATAATAAGATAGAAGCAACTATTATTTCTAACACATCTGATACAACAAGAGAAAATTTACAAAATACTCAAAGTCATCAAAAAGGAGGATTATCCGGAAAACCTATAGAGTCTAAGTCTTCAGAGTTGATTAGAAAATTTTACAAAGTTTTAAAAGGTAGAATTAAAATTATAGGTGTAGGTGGTGTAGACTCTGGCAGTTCTGCTTATCAAAAATTTTTAGCTGGAGCTGATTATTTGCAACTTTATACAGGTATGGTTTTTAGAGGTCCAAATATTGTTAGTCTCATTAAAAAAGAGCTTAAAGAAATATTATTAAAAGATGGTGTAAAAAACTTTAATGAAATAGTAGGAAAAAAGGATTAGAGCAATCTTATAAACTTGACGTCATCAATATCTCACTTTATATAATCGGTTCCATTATGGCAAAAAAATGCGAACTAACAGGAAAAAATCCTATGAAGGGTCATAATGTTAGTCATGCTAACAATAAGACAAAACGAAAATTTTTACCTAATTTAAAAAAAGTAAAATTTACGAGTGAGCTTTTAAAAAGAAGCTTAAAATTAACAGTGAGTAATGCAGGGGTTAGATCAGTAGATAAAAAAGGTAGTTTTGATGAATTTCTAAAATCTGTAAAGAATAAAAATTTATCTCCTAGATTAAAAAAGTTAAAAAAAAATCTGTTAATTAAATCTCCATTTCAAAAAAAACCTGTCCAATCTAAAACTGTCTGATGAATAAAACATTTTTGACCCTTTCATTTTTAATGGGGCTAGTTGTACTAACTTCTAATTATTTGGTTCAATTTCCAATTAATTATTATGGTTTAAATGAAATATTAACCTACGGAGCTTTTAGTTACCCGATTGCATTTTTAATAACCGATTTAGCTAATAGATCTTATGGAAAAAGAGTTGCAAGAAAAATTGTATATTTTGGCTTTGTACTAGGAATTAGTTTTACAGTTTTATTTTCAACTGATTTTGCAGATCTTATATCTATTCGTATAGCTATTGGATCTGGAATTGCATTTTTAACTGCACAATTATTAGATGTCCAAATATTTGACAGATTAAGAATGAAAGAATGGTTTGTTGCACCATTAACATCCTCAATGATTGGCTCAACAATCGATACATTTTTGTTTTTTTCAATATCATTTTATGGGACAGGCGTGCCATGGGTTACACTTTCCCTTGGAGATTTGATTGTAAAAGTAATCGTAGCTTTGATCATGTTAATACCATTTAGATTACTTTTAAAAACTTTTAAGCCAATTAAAGCTTAAATCAAAAATTTATAGGACAATATTTTATAAGCGAGCTTTGCAACGAGAAAGTTGTATGAATTAAAACCTTTAATAGGTGCTAATTCATTAATATCAGCACCAACAATGTTTGAATTTTTTGCAGCTATTTTAATTATATTGAGTGTCTCATCCCATAATAATCCACCAGGTTCAGGAGTCCCAGTGGCCGGCATGATACTTGAGTCGAATCCATCGACATCAAATGTTAAATAAACTGTCTTATTTTTTATAAGTTTTTTAAATTTTGTTAAATCCCACTTTGATTTATCCTTTGCCCAAAAAATATTTATTCTTGATTTATTCTTTTTTAAAAATGGAATTTCACTTTCTGATATATTTCTGATCCCAAAAGATATTAATGATATATTTTTATGG
Source organism: uncultured Pelagibacteraceae bacterium (assembly GCA_902516425.1). Classification (GTDB taxonomy): domain Bacteria; phylum Pseudomonadota; class Alphaproteobacteria; order Pelagibacterales; family Pelagibacteraceae; genus Pelagibacter. Next base: position 33,286 of record CABXYE010000001.1, on the reverse strand, counting down.
TCTAAGCATCTTCTTATTGCTGATGCGTGAGAAAACTTTTCACCATTATAACTATTTCTTAAATCAGCATGGGCATCGAAATGTAAGAGACAAATTTTTTTGTATTTTTTAATAAATGGATAAATACATCCGGGTGTAATTGAATGTTCTCCTCCAAACGTGATTGGAAAAAGTCTTTTATCTAAAATTTCTTTATTTATATTTGACATTTTCTCGAGAGCTTTTTTGATATTTCTATGAATTTTAAAGGGCTTTAATGTTTTAATCCCAATTTTTTTATAAGGTTCACAATTTAGCTCTTCATCATATAATTCTACTTGATGAGAGGCCTTTATAATTTCTTTAGGTCCGTTTCTAGTACCACCACCATAACTAACAGTTTTTTCAAGCCCAAATGGAACTACAACAACCTTTTCTTTGAAATTAAATTTATTGTCGATTCCTAAAAATCCATTTCTATTTGATAAATATTTCAATTTTTACTCAAAAATTTTTGTGAATTTTTTCTTATCCCTATTTTTCCACTCACCTCTGTGATAAGCGTCGCTTGCTATTAGGGGTAGTACACTAGTGGCTTCAGCAAATACCATTTGTTCTTTTGTAACATCAACCTTACCCCATGAACTTGCTTCCTTTAATGTTGAACTACTACATGCACCGTCTCTAGAGTCGGCAACTGTGATTTGCACTGCATATTTATGCATGTCAACTTCCTTGCCCAATAATTCAGCACAAATTACGGTGTCTTGAATAAAATTTTTTGGAACACCACCACCAATCATAAATAAGCCTGATCCTTTTGAGCGTATTTTAATTTCAGTCAATTCTCTAAATTCTCTTATAGAGTCGATAGTCATATGCTTTTTTGGATTTTTTTCTTGATGTATAACTAGACCAAATCCAGCACTGGAGTCGGTGAAAGCTGGGCAAAAGATTGGAACATCATTATCGTATGCTGTTTCAATCAAAGAGTCTTTTTTAATAGAATTTTTTTTTAAATATTTACCCATTTCTTTAATAAATTCTCTTGATGTATAGCTTCTAGGTTCCAAGGTATTCGCGATTTCACATATTTTTTTATCACAAATCTGTAACTCATCTTCGTCTATGTATGTGTCGTAAATTCTATCGATATAATTTTTTCTTAATTCATTATCATCTTGGAATTGAGATCCTTGATAGTGTTTAAAACCAAGCGCTTCAAAAAAATCCATATCAATTATTGAAGCGCCAGTTGCTACAATTGCATCAACCATATTATATTTAACTAAATCTTTATAAATATTCATACAACCTGCGGCAGATGTTGAACCTGCTAATGTTAAAAAAATTGTACATTCTTTGTCTTTCAACATTTCATTATAAATATTGGCAGCGTTTGCCGTTTCTCTTGAAACAAAAGACATTTTTTCCATGGAGGAAATAATTTTTCTAGAATCGAATGATGTAATATCAATATGCTCTACAGGTTTTTTTAAGAAATCTTTTTTACTGTTGTGACCAAGATTTTTATTTTCTGACATTAAGCAACTAGAGTAGCTTTGTCTGAATTCTTATCATACATAGACATTATTGATTTATCCTCAACCTCATAAATCTCATCAGAGTAATAACCATTAAATTGAGTTCTAAAAGTTAAACCATATGATCCTAATTGACCAAGTTCAATGTAATCATTTTCTTTAATATTATTTGGAAGTAGGAAGGGACCTTTCATATAATCCATACTGTCACATGTTGGTCCATAAAAATCAAATGTAGTCATTTTCTTGGAAATAATCTTACTTGAATTTTCTTTAATTAATTTTGATGGAAAAACTATATTAGGTGTTCCAGCATCAAAAAGTGTACCGTAAGTACCATCATTAATATAAAGTTTTTGTTTTTTTCTTAAATTAACTCGCACGATTGTCGATCCACTTTCTGCAACCAAAGCTCTCCCAGGTTCACAAATTATTTGCGGCATATTCCTTAGATTTAAATTTTCTAAACTTTTTTTAATTTCCTCCATATAACTTTCCAAAGATAGAGGCACAAGATCAGGATAAATTGTTGGGAAGCCTCCACCAATATTAATATAATCTGGAATTATTTTAGTTTTTTTAATTATATTCCCCACTTCATTAATTCCTTTAGAGTATGAAATTGGATGCATACATTGGGAACCAACATGAAAACTTAAGCCAATTTTTTTTGAATTAAGTTTTGCAAGTCTTAACAGTCCTGAAGCTTCAGAATGCAAAGCACCGAATTTTTTTGATAAATCTATTTCAGCATGCTCATTGGAAACGGCAACTCTAATAAATAATTCTAAATCTTTAGCATTTTCTGTTGTTTCGATAATTTTTATTAATTCATCTTTAGTATCTAAAGCAAAAGTTTTTATTCCAAAATTAAAATATGCTTCTTTAATACTCTCTCTACTTTTAACTGTATGCATAAAAGAACATTTTGCAGTATTATCATATTTCCTTACTGCTTTGATTTCTTCGATAGACGCAACATCAAATTGATTAATTCCACTTTTAATTAAAGTTTTGACAACTTCAGGATGGGGATTAGTTTTAACAGCATATAGTATTTTTCCTGGAAACTTTTTTTGAAAGAATTTGGAAGCAGAAAGAATAGAATTCTTTCTTATACAATAGACAGGTTTTTCTGGTTTCAGTTGGTTAACTAATTCTTCAACTGACTTAAATTTTTGCATTTAAATGCCCCCCAAAAAAAATTTAACAAAAAAAAAGTCTTTTTTTTTAAAAAAAACTTTAATAATCGAGCAATTAATTCAATAGTTATTCAATGTAAAGTAAATAATAGCCTATTGAATTGTTAGAAAAAATCTCCATATTGGTGTTATGAAAAATGAAGCTCCATTGCAAAATTTGACTGATTTTGAGAACAAATCCTTATTAATTGTGGATGATGATAATCCTTTTAGAGAGAGACTGGCTAGAGCGATGGAAAAGAAGGGATTTGAGGTTTTACAAGCAGAAAGTGTGCAAAAAGGAATAGACATGGTCAAAGTAAATAAACCAGGTTTTGCTGTAGTAGATCTTAGATTAAACGATGGAAATGGTTTAGAGGTTGTTAAAGAAATTCAATCATCAAATTCATTAAGTCGAATCATAATGTTAACTGGATATGGAAATATTCCAACTGCAGTTGCCGCAATCAAAGAGGGTGCTATTGACTATTTAGCTAAACCAGCTGATGCAGACGATGTGGAAAAAGCATTATTAGCAGATCCATCAAAAAAAGCTGCACCACCTGAAAATCCAATGTCAGCAGACAGAGTTAAATGGGAACATATTCATAGGGTATTTGAATTATGTAATAGAAATGTTTCAGAGACCGCAAGAAGACTTAAAATGCATAGAAGAACTCTTCAAAGAATATTATCAAAAAGATCTCCTAAATAAATTTTCTAAATTTTATAATTTTTTTTGCCATTAAAGTAAGTAGACAAATTTTAAAAATTTCAGCAACTAAAAAAGGCATTACTCCTAATTTTAAAATAGGTTTATCCCAACCAATTAATGTACCTAGCCAGAGAATGCCCAAAATATAAATTGTTGAAACTGAAAATATTAATTTTAAAAAAATTAAAAGATAATTATCGTCATTTTTAACGTATGAGGCCAAAAAACATGCTGATAAAAATCCAATTAAATACCCCATCGTTGGACCTGTAAAATAAGCCAAACCAACTCCTCGCTCAGGAGAATTAGAAAATACTGGTAAACCCAATATACCCTCTAATAAATACAAACCAACAGTCACTAAGGCTATTTTATATCCAAAGCTAATACCTAAAAATAAAACCATGAATGTTTGCATAGTCATTGGAACTGGATAAAAAGGTATCTTGATTTTGGCAGAAATTGTAAGAATTATTGAACCTACAAAGATAATCAATAATGATTTTACAAGCTGGTTTTGAGTATTTTGCTTTATAAGTTCCATAAAAAATAATACTCTTATTTTTATCTTTAATCTATATTAAATTTTAATGAATAAGATTCAAAAAACAGATCATTTTTATCTAATTGATGGATCAGGTTATATATTTAGAGCATATTATGCTTTACCACCATTAACACGAAAAAGTGATGGATTACCAACTGGAGCAGTAAGTGGTTTTTGCAGTATGTTGTTTAAACTTCTTGAAGACTCAAAATCAAATGAAAATCTTCAGAAACCAACTCATTTTGCTGTCATCTTTGATTCAGCGAGAAAGACTTTTAGAAATGAAATTTATAGTGATTACAAAGCCAATCGATCTGAGGCACCAGATGACTTAGCACCACAATTTGAGTATATAAGAAAATCAGTTTTAGCCTTTAACTTACCTTCTGTTGAATTAGTTAATTACGAAGCAGATGACTTAATCGCAACTTATGTGGATCAGATTTTAAAAGAAGGGGCAAAGGTAACAATAGTTTCATCAGATAAAGATTTGATGCAATTATATAGAAAAGATGTTCGTATTTTCGATCCAATGAAAAACAAGTTTATCTCCAATGAAGATATAAAAAATAAATTTGGCGTAAATCCCAATAAAGTTATTGATGTTCAGGCTCTTGCTGGAGATAGCAGTGATAACGTTCCTGGTGTTCCTGGTATTGGTGTAAAAACTGCAGCAGAGTTAATTAATAAGTATGGTGATTTGGAGACACTCTTAAAATCAGCGGATGAAATTAAACAAAATAAGAGAAGAGAGACACTTATAAATAATAAAGATAAAGCTTTAATAAGCAAAAAATTAGTAACTTTAAAACACGATGCTCCAATCGATATGAAACTCGGTGATTTTGAATTAAAAAAAATTGACAAAGATAAACTATATAAATTTCTCAGAGAAATGGAGTTAAATAGATTACTCAGCTCAGCTATTTCTGCTTATGGGGAGCCAAACTTTAATGGTGAAAAAGAAGATGTCCAGTTAAAAGAAAAAAAAATTAATATTGATAAAAAAAATTATTTTTTAATAACTGATCATAGTAAAATAGACGAGTGGATTAAGGAAGCTGAAGAAATTGGGGAAGTTGCTGTTGATACAGAAACAAATTCTTTAGATCCTCATCTGGCCGATTTAGTTGGAGTGTCTTTGAGTTCTAAGATTGGAAAAGCTTGCTATATACCAATAGGACACAACTCAAAAAAATGTATTGATAGAGACATTGTACTTAAAAAGTTAAAACCTTTACTTGAAGATCCTAGTATTAAAAAGATAGGTCAGAATATTAAATTTGATTTTATTGTATTTTCCAATCACGGGATAACGTTGTCATCGATGGAAGATACCATGCTAATGTCTTATGTTCTTGACGCTGGAAAAAATAGACACAATATGGATACCTTATCAGAAATTCATCTTAATCATAAAACAATTAAATTTAAAGAATTAGTTGGCTCTGGAAAGAAACAAATTAATTTTAGTGAGGTCGATTTAGAAAAGGCAAAAGATTATGCAGCTGAAGATGCCGATATAACTTATAGACTGTATAAAAAATTTTATAAAAGTTTGAAAGAAGATAAAATGATTAACATTTACGAAATTTTTGAAAAACCATTATTAAGAATTTTAGCTGATATGGAGATACAAGGTATCAAAGTTGATAACAAATTTCTTAAAACATTATCCACTAAATTTGAAAAAAAAATTGAAAAAATTCAGAAGGAAGTTTTTAAGCTGTCGAAAAAAGAATTTAATATTGCTTCACCAAAACAATTAGGCGAAATTTTGTATAATGATCTTAAAATCGCAGACTTGAAAAAAACTAAAAAAGGAAGTTTTGCAACAAGTGCCTCAGTGTTAGAGGATCTTGCTTTTAAGGGTCATAAATTTCCACAGCTGGTACTAGACTGGAGACAAGTTTCGAAACTAAAAAATACCTATTCAGACTCTTTACCTGAACATATTAATCCTAATACAAAAAAAGTTCATACTTCTTTTTTATTAGCAGCGACGACCACAGGAAGATTAGCTTCAAGTGATCCAAACTTACAAAATATTCCGATTAAATCAGAAGATGGCAGATATATTCGAAAAGCATTTGTTGCTGAGAAAGACAATGTTTTGATTTCTGCAGATTATAATCAAATTGAAATGAGAATTTTAGCGGACTTGGCTGATGTTAAAGAATTAAAAAAAGCTTTTAAAAATAATGAAGATGTACACTCTCTTACTGCAAGCCAAATTTTTAATGTTGATATTGATAAAGTGAGTCAAGACCAAAGAAGAAAGGCTAAAGCAATAAACTTTGGAATCATATATGGAATTTCTCAGTACGGATTAGCGAAGCAAATTAATGTTTCTAATTTTGAGGCTGAGGAGTTTTTAAATTCATATTTCTTAAGGTTTCCAGAGATAAAAGTTTACATGGATCGAACAATCAAATTTTGTAGAAAAAGTGGATATGTAAGTAATATTTTTGGAAGAAGATCTCATTTTTTAAATATTAATGATAAGAATTATAATGTGAGAAATTTTCAAGAACGTGCAGCAATTAATGCTCCAATACAAGGCTCTGCTGCCGAGATTATGAGATTAGCAATGATAAGAATTGATAAAAAACTCAAGGAACAAAAAATTAACAAAACAAAGATGTTGCTACAAATTCATGATGAATTAATTTTTGAAAGTCCTAAAAATGAGGTTAAAAAAATATCCAAAGTAATAATTGATGAGATGTCTAGCGTTACTGAAAGTGACCAACATTCTTTTTCTATACCCTTAACAGTGGATCTAAACACGGGAGAAAATTGGGGTACACTACATTAATTTAATTGCCCAAATTAGGACAATTTAGTATTTTTATAATAAACTATGCAAAAACAAACAATTGCTCTAGTAGACGATGACAGAAATATTTTAACAAGTTTAAGTATCGCTCTTGAAAAAGAAGGTTTCCAAGTTCAGACGTATATTGATGGTGAAAGTGCATTGATAGGCTTAACGAGGAATCCACCAGATTTAGCAATAGTAGATATTAAGATGCCAAAAATGGATGGTGAGGAATTACTTAAAAAATTAAGAAAAAAAACTTCATTACCAGTTATATTTTTAACTTCCAAAGATGAAGAAATTGATGAATTATTAGGTTTAAAATTAGGTGCCGACGATTTTGTAAAAAAATCAGGTGGTTTTTCGATAAAAGTTTTAATTGAGAGGATTAGAGTTCAGCTTAGAAAAAAAGACTCCAAGGAAACCCTTGAAGAATATAAAAGTATCATATCACATGGAAAATTAAAACTGGATCCTTCTCAGTTAGAGTGTGAATGGAATGGAAAACAGTTGCCAGATAAATTGACTACTACAGAATTTTTACTTGTCAAAGAGCTAGCTAAAAGACCAGGAATAATAAAAGAGAGAGCTCAATTGATGGATATAGCTTATAGAGAAGACACAGATATAGAAGATAGAACAATTGATAGTCATGTTAAAAGAATAAGAAAAAAATTCAAAAAAGTTGATCCCGAATTCTCAGCTATAGAAACCAGATATGGAAGCGGATATAGATGGAATGTTAGTTAATGCTCAGCAATTATCTTAAAAACTTATCAATTTTAAAGAAATTTTTATTCATAAATTCAATTTTTTTTACAATAATTGGACTATTTACATTTATTTATTTAAAAAATGTTCAACCAAATTTAATAAAAAAAAAATCCTCCAATCATATTGAGGTTATCAATAATACAATTGATAATCTAACAAGATTAAATGTAAAATTTGTTGAAAAAGACGTTAAACAATTTTTGTTTTCAACAAGATTTCTTTTTCAAAATTTAGATAGAGTAATATTTTTTGACGATAAACTTAATTTAATAGGAGATACGGATACATTAGATTTAGACCCAAGATCATTTTCACAAAGATTAGATACTATTGAGTTAGAGATATTGAACTCTACAACATTAGAAAAAAACACTGAGAAAAAAAATATAGATATTGGAAATAAAAACAATGTACCTTTAAATGATGTTCTATTAAATTACTCTATATCTAAAAATTTTGGTATTCCTTTTACATTCACTGAAGAGGAATTTAATAAATTTAAATTAACTACAATTAAGAATGTGATGAAAGATGGAAAAAATATTGGATATTTGGCAATAACAGAAAATGCTAACGATATTAAAGCTGCTATAGACGAGAGAAAAACATTTGTTATTAGAACAGCAATTGCAGTTGGAGTCGTTATATTGATCTTTTCATTTGTTTTAAATAGATATTTCTTAAAACCGATCAAAAACTTGGTTAGTTATACCAAAATCATAAAAAATAAAGACTCAAAAAAAACAAATATTGATACATTGAAATTAAGAAATGACGAGCTTGGCCTGCTCTCTAATTCTTTAGATGATATGACTTTAGAATTACAAAAAAGAATTTCACACGCAGAAAATTTTTCAAGGGATCTTGTTCACGAAATTCGCAATCCATTAGCATCATTAAAAAGTGCATCTGAAATTTTGCATGACACACAAGATTCAGAACAAAGACTTAAATTGATTAATATTTTGAGCCACGATGTACAAAGAATAGAGAGATTGATAACTGATTATTCACAAATGTTAAAAGATGAAGTTGCACTAAGTAAAGAGAAAATTAAAAAATTAGATATTGGGCCAATAATTAAGTCAGTAGTGGATGATTTCAATAGTATTTATAAATTAAAAAGGGGAATTAATATTTCTTATAAAAATGATGGTAAAAAAAAATATTTTATTTATGGAATTGAAAATAGAGTCGAACAAATCATTGCTAACCTTTTAGATAATGCAGTTTCTTTTAGTGAAGATAATAAAGACGTAATTGTACAAGTTTCGAAATCGCTCGATGATAAAGTACATATAAAGGTACTAGATGAGGGACAGGGTTTTAAAGAAAAAGATACAAATAGAATATTTAAGAGGTTTTACAGTAATAGACCAGATAAATTCGGACAACATTCTGGACTTGGGCTAAATATAGTAAAAAATTTAGTTGATTTACATAATGCCACAATAAAAGCATCTAATAGACAAGATAAAAAAGGTGCAAACATGGAAATAGAGTTTCCAAAAGTTTAAAGAGTTCTATTGATTAATTAATTTTAAATTGTTAGAAAACCTCCGATGGAAGATTATAAAGTAAAAGATTTATCGCAATCCGAATTTGGTCGAAAGGAAATCTCAATTGCTGAAAGTGAAATGCCAGGACTTATGGCTTTAAGAGAGGAGTATAATGGCAAGTCTCCTTTAAAGGGTGCAAAAATTATAGGCTGTTTACATATGACAATACAAACAGCAGTATTGATTGAAACCTTGGTAGACTTAGGCGCAGAGGTAAGATGGTCTTCTTGTAATATTTTTTCCACTCAAGACCACGCAGCAGCCGCTATTGCAAAAGCAGGCATTCCTGTTTATGCGTGGAAGGGAGAAACGGAGGAAGAGTATCTTTGGTGCATAAAACAAACTATTGAAGGTAAGAAAAGTTGGAAACCTAATATGCTTTTAGACGATGGTGGTGACTTAACAGCAATGATGCATAATGAATATAAAGATTTATTGAAGGAAGTTAAAGGAGTTTCAGAAGAGACAACTACAGGTATAAAAGCTTTAAACAAAATGGAAAAAGAAAATTCTTTATTGGTTCCCGCAATTAATGTGAATGACTCTGTGACTAAATCAAAATTTGATAACTTATATGGATGTAGAGAAAGCTTAGTTGACGGAATTAGAAGAGCAACTGATGTAATGATGTCAGGAAAAATTGCAATCGTTGCTGGTTTTGGTGATGTTGGGAAAGGAAGCGCTGCATCTTTAAGGCAAAGTGGAGCTCGCGTATTAGTTACAGAAGCTGACCCAATATGTGCACTACAGGCAGCGATGGAGGGTTATGAAGTTGTTTTAATGGATGAAGCAATTAGCAAGGCAGATATTGTTGTTACTGCAACAGGTAATAAAGATATCGTTACAGCTGATCATATGAGAGACATGAAGGATAGAGCAATTTTATGTAATATTGGGCATTTTGATAATGAAATTCAAGTTGAGGCACTAAAAAATTATAAATGGACTGAAGTAAAACCCCAAGTTCACGAAATTGAATTACCTAGCAAAAAAAGAATAATTCTATTGGCAGAAGGAAGATTGGTAAATTTGGGTTGTGCCACAGGTCATCCAAGCTTTGTAATGAGTGCTTCTTTTACAAATCAAGTTATTGCTCAAATAGAATTGTGGAATAACTATAAAAATTATGAAAATAAAGTTTATGTTTTACCAAAACATTTAGATGAAAAGGTAGCAACATTACACCTTAAAAAAGTTGGCGCAAAACTAACTACTCTCTCAAAAGAACAAGCAGACTATATCAGTGTAGGAGTAGAGGGACCTTTCAAGCCAAATGCCTATCGCTATTAAAAGTGATTTAATAAATCTATCTTCAGAAAAAAAAACAGAGGAATTAGCTAAGAAGATTTCAAAAAAATTAAAATTGGGGCACGTAGTTTTTTTTGTAGGTGAGATGGGGGTTGGAAAAACTACTTTTATTAGGTATCTAATAAACAATTTTCAAAAAGAAAACAGACTTGAAATAACTGAAGTCACAAGTCCTACATTCAATTTATTAAACGAATACAAAATTAAAGAGATTAAGATTAATCATTATGACTTATTTAGAATAAAGAGTTTTGATGAAATTCGGAATTTAGGATTATTTGATAATATTTCCAACGCTATTACATTAATTGAGTGGCCACAAAAAATAAAACCTAAACCAAAAAATTTGATAGAATTAAATTTTGAATATGGAAATGATTACAAAAAACGAATATTAAAAATTAAAGGTTTAAAATTATAATTTTAAATAAATGAGGAATCTTAAAAAATTAAAAGGGGACGCATCAACCAGAAAGTTTTTTAGAAAGAGGTATAGTGATAGTAGCTCCATAGTAATTTTTGCAAAAAAAAACAAATTTAAAAATCTTCTAGTATATGACGCAATTAGTAAAATTTTAAATAAAAATAAAATTTTGGCACCAAAATTATATCAAGAAAATTATAAAAATAATTATATTGAGGTTGAAGATTTTGGAAATGAGACAATTTTTAAAATTTTAAAAAGAAGTAAAAAAAAAAAGTTTTTACATTTTCAAAATATAATAAAATTACTTAATCAACTACAATCAATAAAGAATAAAAAAATTAGAAATTTTAAAAATAAATATTATCGAATACCCGAGTATAAAAATGAAATATTAATTCAAGAAGCTAATTTATTTTGTGAGTGGTATGTGAAAAAAAATTTGTCAAAAAATAAGAGGCAAAACTTTAATAAAAAGTTTAAAAAAATAATTAAAATTTTATCATCATGCCTTAAGATGAAAAATGATATATTTGTCCATAGAGATTTTCATGTTTCTAATTTAATGCTTGTTAACAATAATATAGGTGTAATCGATAGTCAGGATGCTTTAATTGGGAATAGATCTTATGATTTAGCTTCATTAGTGGATGATGTTAGATTAAAAACTTCAAAAAATCTAAAAAAAAAGATTTTTAATTTCTATATAGATAGTCAAAAAAAACTTGATAAAAAGAAAATAAAAAACGATTTTGAAATTTTATCAATTTTAAGAAACCTTAAAATAATTGGAATATTTACACGTCTAGCAATCCGAGATAAAAAAGAGAATTATTTAAAATTAATACCTTACGCATGGGATTTGATTTCTTTAAGGATCAATCAAAATGAAATTTTCTTGGATTTAAAAAAATTATTAAAAGATAATTTCAAAAAAAACTTATGAAAATTAATACTGCTTTAATTCTGTGTGCTGGATTTGGCAAAAGATTAAATCCTTTAACTCTTAAAAAGCCTAAGCCTTTACTTCAAATAAAAAATCAAACAATTTTAGAAGATTGTATTGATACAATCATTAAATTAAGAGTTGAAAATATTTTTTTAAACACTTTTTATTTAAGTAAACAAATTAATGACTTTTTTAAAGATAAAAATTTTCCAGTAAAAATAAAAATTATAGACGATGGCAGAGATATTTTAGATACAGGCGGAGGAATTTTGAATATGATTAACTATTCAGATAGTGATGATTTTTTTGTTTTTAATCCTGATACTATTTGGAATGAAAATTATGTAAGTGAAATAAATGATATGCAAAAATATTATTTTCAAAATAATTTAAATAATATTCTCTTACTAGTGAATAAAAAGTTAAGCTTCGACAATAATCTAGGGGGTGATTTTAATTTAAAAGATAACATAATTAACAAAAGTGTTGAAAAAAACTTTATATATACCGGTTGCCAAATATTGAATAAAAATTTGTTTAATGAATATGATGTAAAAAACTTCTCGGTCACTAAAATTTGGAATAGATTATTAACGAAACAACAATTAATTGGATTTGAGAGCACTAATAAATTTTACCACTTAACAAACTTAGAAATTTTTAAAAAACTAAAAGGTTTTTAGATCTCTCTTTATCTAGATATTTACATTCATTTATTCTCAAATTTTCACTAAATTTGATTATTAATGGATTTCCTGTTGGAATTTCTAAACTTGTAATTTGATCGTTATTTAAATTGAGCAGATATTTACATAAAGCTCTTATAGAATTTCCATGGGCTGTAATTAATACATTTTTATCTATTAGTTTAGGTTCTATATCTTTTTTGAAATATTCTAAAACTCTATTATATGTATCTTTTAAAGACTCTGTATCAGGAATGAACTCTTTAGGTATTTTTTTATATGTTTTAATATTTAGTGGATGATAAGAACTTTCTCTACTTAGCGCTACAGGCTTAATATCCCAAGATCTTCGAAACTCGAAAACTTTATCTTCACCAATTTTTTTTGCAGTCTCAATTTTATTTAATCCAGTAAGCTCACCATAGTGTCTTTCATTTAGTTGCCATGCTCTTTCAAAATCTTTTTTTGATCCTAATACTTTTTGTATTATCTTAAGAGTATTGTTTGCCCTTAATTGAAATGAAGAATAATAAAAATCTATACTGATATTCTGATTTTTGATAAGTAAACCAGCCCTTTCAGCTTCTATTTTACCTTGTTCTGTCAGATCAACATCAACCCAACCAGTAAATCTTTTTTCAAGATTCCAAGTACTTTGACCATGTCTGACTAATATTAAAAAACTCATCTTGTCATATTCAAAAATAATTTATAAAAAATTCATTAAACTAAATGTTAAATTTTTTTTCCACTCATAAAGTAATATTTTATCTAATTAATACCCTCTTAGTCATCTTATATTTATATCCAGGAAGTTTATTAGGCTGGATAATTTATGGCAATAAAGATATTCAACCTCAATTAACGCCTGATTTTATAATATCGTCAAATCATTTTTATATATTTGCGCTAATTTCAATTATTGGCTTTTTTACTTTTACCAATCTAAAAAAGAAAAATATCTTTTTGATAATTTATTTGATTTTTTTGTCTATTATACTTGAAATTTTTCACCTAGTTATACCTGAAAGAAGTTTTCAATGGTCTGATCTATTTGGAAATTTATCAGGTGTTATTGTTGTAATTCTTTTTAATAAATTTATAAATAAATATGAGAGTTTTAAAAAATAAATTAATTATTTTTGTTTATTTTTTTTCAATCGGCTGCTCATCAATTCCTTCAAATACATCCAACAGTTGTTCAATTTTTAGTGAGAGATATTTATGGTATAAACATACAAAAAAAGTTGAGCAAAAATGGGGCACACCTATTTACATTCAACTAGCGATAATCAAAATGGAGTCTGATTTTGACTGGCTTGCTAAACCACCAAGACAAAAAATTTTTAAAGTAATACCCTATAAGCGACCTTCAAGTTCTTTTGGATATTCTCAAGCAGTCAAAGGGACTTGGGAGCAGTATAAAAAAGAAACAGGTAATAATTTAGCCACAAGAGCAAGATTTAGAGATAGTGTTGATTTTATTGGATGGTATACAAATAAAACAGAAAATATTTTAAAGATATCAAAGAAAGATGCTTTTAAACAATATCTCGCATATCACGAGGGTTGGGGAAATTATAAAAATTATAAAAAAAACAAAAAAGTGATTGGTCTAGCTAAAAAAGTTGAGAGACAATCTAATAATTATAAAAAACAATTACTTAAATGTAAAAGTAAATTAAACAAAAAAAAATATATTATTTTTTAGACAACTCTTTTTTTAGTTCTAAATCTACTACATCAATTCTTTTTGTATTTTTTGCTAACACCAGATACATTGTAGGAGTGACGTACAAAGTAAAGAAAGTTGAAATAATCATTCCACCTAAAATTGTAGAACCAACCGCAAGTCTTGAACCCTCCCCTGCACCTGGGCCGATGTTTCCTATTACTAAAGGCATCATTGCAATCATCGTACTTAATGATGTCATTATAATTGGTCTAAACCTTACAGCACACGCGTCTTTAACGGCTAACTCAATAGATTTTCCAGCAGATCTGATTTGATTTGCATAATCTACAATTAAAATACTATTTTTAGTTGAGATACCTATTAATATAATTAATGCGATTTGAGAAAAAATATTTACTGAGCTATTTAAAAATAAAATAAACACCAATCCCCCAAAAATAGCCAAAGGCACAGTCAAGATAATTATAAATGGATGAATGAAAGAGTTGAATGTTGCAGCCATAACTAAATAAGCAGTTAGTAGAGCTAAAGCAAAAATTATATATAATTCATTACTTGTTTCTTTTATTTCTTCTGATTTTCCTTTCCAAGCAATTTGATTTTCTGGTGCCAAATCATTCATCACATTCTCAATATATTTAATTGCTTCTGTTAATGTATACCCCTCATTAATATTTGCAGAAATCGTTACCGCTCGTTGTCTATTATATCTAGCAAGCTGCTTTGCTGAACCTTCTTCTTTAAAACTTACTAAATTTGCTAGAGATATTAATTTCCCATTTGTTTCAGAGCGAACAAATATTTTTGAAACACCCTCTTTTTTTCTCCGATCAGATAAATATTGTTGAACAATTATTGGGTATTCTTTTCCTAATTTATTAAAGGTTGTTATCTTTTTACCCCCATAAAGTGTTTCAAGTGTTTCACCAATCGATTTAGTTGAAACACCTAAATCTTTAGCTTTATTTTTATTAATTATTAATTTTACCTCTGGTTTGTTTCTATTGTAATCAGACTCAATTCTTGATAAATTTTTATTAGACCTCAATTTTCTTATTACCTTTTTTTGTACTTCTTCAAGCTCGTCATAAGTATTTCCGTAAATGACCACTTGGACAGGTTTGTTGTAATTTGATACTCTAATAGATTGTGGAGATATAGGAAAAGCTAGAGCTTGGGGCAAGGTTACAATTTTTCCAATTGCCTCTCTAAGAATAACTTGTTGTCCTTTTTTTCTATTTTTCCAATCATCAAGCAAAGAAATAATTATAAAACTATTATACGAGTTAGCTGAATTTCCAAATCCTGGAACACGCATTATAAATCTTGAATATGGACTGTCCTCAGCTTGCAACAAAGGAATAAGTCTCGCCTCTACTTTTTGGGCTTGTTCTTGAGTATATTCAAAAGAACTTCCCTCATCTGTTGAGCCAATAATTAAATATGCTCCACGATCTTCCATAGGCAAAAGTTCTTTTTTTGAAAAATTAAATAAAAGTGCTGAGGCAATAATTATAATGATAATGAAAAAACTTACACTTTTAGTTTTATTAATGACAAAAACAAGAGTCTCTTTATAAAAGTTGGCAAAGTTGGAAAAAAATTTTTCAAATTTTTGTATAAAAAACCTTTTTGATTTTTTTTTTTGCAAAAATTTACTCGCAAGCATTGGCGATAAAGTTAATGCTACAAAAGAGGAAACTACAATTGAAAAAGATAATGCAATTGCTGTTTCCCTAAATAATGTTCCAGAAATTCCTCCAATAAAAATTAACGGTAAGAAAACTGCTACTAAAATTAGTGTTGTAGCAACAATAGCAAATGAAATTTGTTTAGACCCTCTGTATGCAGCAACAAGTGGTGTCTCACCATTCTCTATTCTTCTATATATTGCATCTGTCATGATTACAGAGTCATCTGTAATTATACCAATTGCCAAAATAAAACTTAAAAGCACAAAAATATTAATCGAAAGACCGAATATATACAGACCTAGAAAAGATGCTATTAAGCTCACAGGGAGAGCAATAGCGGGTACAATAACCGCTTTTAAATTCCCTAAAAATAGATAAATTATTAATACAACTAAAATGAAAGCAATAATTAAAGTTTTATATACTTCTTCAATTGCAGCTTCAACATAGTTAGCCCTATTAAAAGAAACTCTTAGATCCAATTCTTCTGGTAAAGATTTTTTTACTTCAACAATTTTTTTTTTAATATCATTTGAAAGTTCGACCGTTGAAGCACCACTTCTTGCGTAAATACCGATTCCTACAGTTTTCAAATTTATTTGATCTTTAGTTTGAGCTTTAAAAAGAGTTTTTTCCGAGACTGGGCCAAATTCAACATTTGCAACATCAGATAATAAAATTACACGATTACCAGCTTTTTTTATAGGTATTTGCTTAATAGTGTTTATGTCGTTGTATGACTTATCTAGATTAATTGTTAAATCAATATTATTTGCTTCCAATGTTCCTGCGGGCAAATTTACATTTTCGCCACGAATTGCAAATTCAACTTCTTTAATTGTTAAATCATTAGCTGCAAGTTTAATAGGATCAATCCAAACTCTAATACTTAATTCTCTTAATCCACCTACTCTTATTCTTCCAACATTTTTTACACTTGAAAATTGGTCCACAAGATATCTTTCTGCGTAGTCTCCTAATTCAAGATCACTCCAAGAGGATGAGGACAATGATAGCCACATAGTTGTTGTAAACCCCGCAGCTCTTTTAAGTATTTGTGGTGGATCTGATTCAGTTGGTAAGTTATCCACAACTCTTGCAACTCTTTCTCTGATGTCATTGGCAGCATTATCTAGATCAATACTTGTATCAAACTCAACATTGATTGTGCTTCTTCCATTTTCAGACTTTGAATCTATATTTTTAATACCCTCAGCCCCACCGATAACATCCTCAACAACTTGTGTTACTTCTTGATCTACTATTGAAGCTGCCGCAGATTTGTAGTCTACTTGAACTTGAACAACAGGTGGCTGAATCCCGTTAGGTAATTCCCTAACTGGTAATTTCCAAAAAACAAATAAACCAAATATGATCAATATCAAGGACATCACCCAGGATACTGTAGGTCTTTTAATACTTAATTCGGTAATAAACATTATTTACTTATAGGTTTTATTTTTCCACGAGGTCTTACCTTTTTTAAACCTTCAGCTACAACAATATCTCCATCAGTTAAACCTGAAATTATTTCAATTTTGCTATCAATTCTTAGACCGGTTTTTACCTCAGTTTTATTTGCAATATTTTCCTCATTAATTTTGTAAACATATGATTTATCACCTTCAATCATCACACTTGTATCAGGCACACTAAGAGAATTTCTTAAATCAAATTTAACTCTTACTTCTAAAAGTGAACCTGAGATTAATTCTAAATTTTGATTTTTCACTTTAATTCTTGATAATAAACTTCTAGTGTCCGCATTTATCCTGCTTGAGACAAAATCTATCTCACCTAAAAAAGTTTTATTTTTAAAACTAGATAATGTAACTTCGACAGGAAGACCTTTTTTTATAGATGTAGAATAGCTTTCCGGAATTTTAATATCTGAGTAAATTGTTGAGTTATCATCAAGTGTAATGATAAATATGTTACTCGAAACAAGAATATCCTCTGTTAAACCTGTGTAGCCTAGTACTCCACTAAATGGAGCCAATATATCTCCACTTTTTAATTTAATTAAAACTTCTCCTTCTTTTACAAAGTTCTTTAATTTTAGGTCTTCAAAAAGATCATCTTTTTTAATCTTAAAAGTTTTTGATTTTTTTGAAATTGCTGTGCCGTAAGTTTCTATTTGTTCAGAGAATTCTTTTTCAATAACTTCAGTTACAATTATTCCTGGCGGCGGTATTTTGCTAAATTTCTTTTTAAAATGATTTCCAATCATTGATCTCCCTACAACTACAATTGTAATAATTAAAAAAAATACAAATATTACTGAAATAGTTTTCGTAGATCTTTTCATAAAAAATTTAAATTAGTCCGTATTCAGCCCAAGAGCCATCATAAATACAAGGAAGATATTTATCATTAATTAAAGAATAAGCTAGTGCCAAAACACACGCTGTAACACCAGAACCACATGAAAAAACAATATTTTTTTGTTCTAAATTTTTTAAACTTGTCTTAAAAACTTTTTGAAGTTCATCTTTATTTTTAAAAGTTTTATTGTCATTCAGGCAATCATTAAATGGTATACAAAAAGAGTTTTTAATATTTCCACTTTTAAGACCTTTTCTAGGTTCAGGGACTTTTCCCTCAAATCTTTCTCTACTTCGCGCATCAATCAATGTGAACATTTTTTCTTCTATATTTTGATTAATAGCTTTTTTGTTTTTTACAAGATCTTTTCTTTCTATACTTTTGTAATCTGACTTACTTATATTTGAAATTCTATCTGTAACTTTTTTTTTCTCCTTGATCCATTTCCTTAAACCGCCATTTAAAACATTTATTAATTTTGGATCATGCCCATAATAAATAAAATTAAACCAACCACGACATGAGCTTATAACATCAGAATTATCATATATGACTATCTCATCATTTTTTTGAATTCCCATATTAGAAACAATTCTATTCCAGCTTATTTGATCAACTAACATATGTGGTAAAGTCGTATCTTCTCTTGAATTTTTATCTAAATCGAAAAAAATTGCGTTTGGTATATGAAGAGACTCATATTCCTCATATCCATTTCTCTCTGTTTGTGGCATATGCCAAGAACAATCAACAATTTTTACTTTTGTAAGGTTTTTTTCCAACCAATCAGTTTCTATTAAAGACATGTTATCGCTTTTCTAAATATTTTTGATGATATTCTTCTGCTGGACAATAATTTTTTAGTAAAGATATTTTTGTCACAACTTTTCCAGTCAAACGTTCATTAACTTCATTAAGCACTTTCTCAGCAACCATTTTTTGATTATCATTTAGATAAAATATTTCGCTTCTATATTGGGTTCCGAAATCTGGTCCTTGAGAATTTAAAGTTGTAGGGTCATGAATTTGAAAAAAAATTTTTAAGATTTTTTCATATGTAATAGTTTTCTCATCAAAATCCAGCTTTACCACTTCAGCATGATTTGTGTTTCCAGTGCAAACTTCTTCATATGTCGTGACAGAGCTATCACCGCCACAGTATCCAACTTCTGTTTTGATTATACCATCTATTTTACTGAATTTAATTTCAGGTCCCCAAAAACATCCAAGCGCTAAAACTGCTATTTCCATTGATTAAGATTTAATTTAATCTACAAATTATTCATATGCTTAGTAAAAATCAATTGGGATTTTTGTACATGTTTATGTCCATTTGTGCATTTTCATTAATGGATCTAATTGTAAAGTGGTCTGTTGATTATCCCATTGGTCAGGTTTTGTTTTTTAGAGGCTTTTTTGGGATAATCTTTTATTTTTTTATAATCCCGAGAGAAAGACTTCATAACTTTTATAAAACTCAACGACCAGGATTGCATGCGTTAAGGTGTGGCTCTGGGCTAATAGCATTAATTGCAATATTTATTGCTTTAAGACAATTACCATTAGCAACAGTTGTGAGCATATCTTTTGCTGCTCCGATATTTACAACTATTTTGTCTATATTCTTACTAAATGAGAAAGTAGGGATTTATAGGTGGTTAGCAGTCATCATAGGCTTTGTCGGAATTCTAATAATTACAGAACCTGGGATTACCGAATTAAATATTTACTATATATTTCCAATCATATTTTGTTTAGGTCTTTCTTACGTAGCAATAACTATTAGACAATTGTCATCAACCGAACCTGTTTGGTTGATCTCTTTTTATTTTTCCTTAGCTATTACATTATTAAGTTTTTTGACCATTCCCCAGGGCTGGATTATGCCCACTTTAAATCATTTTATACTTTTATCTTTGATAGGTATTTTCGGAGGTGTAGCTAACTTGTGGTTAAGTCAATCATATAAATTTTCAGAAGTTTCTTTAGTAACCCCTCTAAAATATTTAGCTTTAGTTTTTGCTATTATATTTGGATATTTCATTTGGAATGAGATACCTACGTTTAAAACATTACTGGGTTCTTTATTGGTAATTGTTTCAACGCTTATAATTTTTAGGAGGGAGATTTATAAGAAAAAAATTATAACATCTAGACCAATTAATGACTAAAGTACCTAAATATTGGAGTGAGGCAAAAAAATATTTATCCAAAAAAGATGAAACTCTCTCAAAGTTAATCAAAAGCTACGAAAGTCCTTCAGAGACTATTTTAACTTCAAGGCGAGATATCTTTTTTTCTTTATGTAAAAGTATAATTGGACAACAAATCAGTGTTGCTGCAGCAAATGCTGTTTTTTTAAAATTTAAAAAAAAATGTAAAAATAAGATAAATGCAAAAACTGTTTCTAAATTGACCTTTGCTCAATTGAAAAGCTGTGGATTAAGCAGACAGAAAGTATTAGGTATAAGGAGTTTAGCTAAGCAGACAATTGAAAAAACTTTTAACCCTAAATTGATTGAAAAGATGTCTGATGAGGAAGCTATAAATTATTTATCACAATTGAGACAAATAGGAAGATGGTCAGCTGAAATGATCTTATTATTCACATATAATAGATCAAATATTTGGCCAGTACAGGATATTGGTCTTTTAAGAGCTATCTCAAAAAATTATAAAAAAAGATATTTACCGCCTGAAAAATTTGTATCATTATTAAAAAAAAGATTTAGTCCTTATTGTTCGGTTGCCACGTGGTATCTATGGAGAAGTATAGATCCTGAGCCTATTCAGTACTAAATCCTTCAACCACTTGCATGTGTCTTTTTGTTGTTTTTTTTGCTACAGCCCAACTATCTTGATATTCTTTTGAAGAGTGGCATTCTAATGCTTTAGCATAACTTGGAAATTCCCACACAACAGTCCTACTAAAATCATCACCATTAAAAGTGTCGTGTTTGCCCCCTCTTATTAATGGCACACCACCATAACTTTTAATAACCGGTGTAGCTAACTCCGAATATTTTTTTAGATTTTTCTGATTATCTATTTTGAAATATAAACTGACCCAATATCCTTTTTTTGTCATGCCAGCCATTTATTATATTTAGTTTTATTTTCAGCGATATATCTTGGTAATTCATTCAAATTCAATATTTCTAATTTAACACCTTTAGAAAACTGATTTTCTCTTTTATCTGATGAGAGGTTGTATACCGACTCTCTATCTTTGATTCTTTTTTCAATATTTTTTATTCCTATGGGATTAAGATCATATTCTCTATGATGAGTGTACGATTGTAGCTTTTGTTCAATCAATTCAGGGGTGTTTAAATAAGAAAAATGCCAGCCACCATTATCAACAAAAATTATATTGGTATATTTAAGTGTTGAAAAAAATGTATCCACTCTCCATTTCGGGTAAATTTTAGGCTTTATATCTCTAAGCCACTGGGGCGACATAAGATGCTTCTTTTTGCAAGCTCTTGATCCTACCCAATTATAGTTTTTTTGAAAAAGATTAAATTTATAATAACACATTTTTTGATTAAAAAAAACTAAGTTATCTTTAATCTCTTTGACGTTAATTTTTCTTAAATTTGGTATTTCATCAATGTCAGAAATAATAATTAGATCATCATTGTTAACTTCGCCAATTCCATTTGATATATAATTTCTTTGAAAATTGTCTCTTCTATAACCGTTTAAGATATACTTTCTAGATTTTTCTTTATCTGTATCTTTATCGTTTATCTTCTCGATATTTGTTGGTTGTTTATCAGATACTAAATATTCAATTTTATCTTTAAATTTCGAAAAGTAATTTATATTAAAATTTAATTTTTTTTTTTGACCTTTATGATTGAAAGTACTCTCAACGACTATAAATTTATCAACAAATTGGTTTAGGTAATTTAATCTTACATCTAGTATTACATCTTCATTATAATACATAAAACAGTCAAAAATTTGCATATTAGGGTTATTAATGATTATTAAAATTGATGTAAAGTTTTAAATAATTTGTTAAGAAATACCGATGAAAAAAATCGTTATAACTGGAGGTTTAGGTTACATTGGTACAGAATTATGTAAGATATACTCGGGATATAGTTGGAATGATAAAATTACAGTAATTGATAATAGATTCATTTCTGAAAGAGTAAACCAAATTAGAAATTGGAATATGGACTTTGTCCATGGTGACATTTTAGATAAAGAGCTGATAAATGAACATTGTAAAGACGCAGACATTGTTCATCATTTAGCGGGCATAACTAATGTACCGCGGGTAAAAAGTGAGAGCACTTCTGCGAAAGAAGAAATAATAAGAAAAGTAGCTGAAGAAGGAACACAAAATATTTTAGATGTCATAAGTAATAAATGTAAAATTATTATGCCATCTTCGCATGTAGTGTATGAGGGATTAAATAATATTAAAAAAAATATCAAAGAGAATGAAGAAACTTGCCCAGTTCTGTCATATGGTAAATCAAAAAACATCAATGAAAATCAACTTAAAAATTCAGGAAAAAACTTTGTAATTTTAAGGCTTGGATCTGTCTACGGTTATTCAACAGACACTGCTAGAATTGATATAATGGCAAATTTTTTTGCAAAAACTGCATCCCAAAATGGAACACTCAGACTTTTTGCAGGAGGAAAACAAATTAAAAGTTTAGTTCCTCTAATAGATGTGGCGAGATGTTTTAAATTTATGGAAGAAAAAAAAGATATTAATTATGAATTATTTAACTTAACAAAAGACACTGTGACTGTAAAAGAAGTTGCCGAAATATGTAAAAAATATAATTCAAATATTGTTCTAAGAGAAACAAACGATGAAATTCCTAATCTAGGTTTCTCTTTATCAAATGACAAAATTTTAAAAACAGGTTTCAATTTTTTATACACATTGGATGAAAGTATCAGAGAAATGATAACCAAATGGTCAAAACAAAAATTAATTAATGATCTTGAGCATGTAAAAGATGGAGATAATGAATTTATTGATAGCCGGGGGAAAATAAGCAATCACGAGCTCACCGAACCAATAAATATGATTGGCCTGATTGACTCAAAAAAAGGTACCATTAGAGCTAATCACTATCATCCTCAACAAGAACAAAAATGCCTATTTACTAAAGGACAAATTATTGAAATTTTTCAAGATGTTCTAAACCCTAACTCACCTAAGATCACCCAAGTAGTAAATGAAGGACAGATGTCAATCATCAAACCTAATGTAGCACACACTATGGTTTTTACTAAAGATACTACTTTTTTAAATTTGGTTAGGGGCGAAAGGGAGCATGAAAATTATGGTGTAACTCACACGATTAAGCATATGTTTGTTGATGAGAAGGAAAGAGATTTGTTATTAAAATATTATAAGTTTGAATGTAGATCGTGTGGAAATGAAAAATTGAAGAGAGTTATTTCTTTAGGTTATCAACCATTGGCGAATAACTTATTAGATAAAAAAAATGAAACTACAGAACTGTATCCTTTAGAAGTGAATTACTGTGAAAAATGTCATAACTGTCAATTATCAGTTTCTGTTGATCCAAAAAAAATGTTCTCAAATTATCTTTACACCTCCTCAACCTCAAAAATTTTTAGAAATCATTTTATTAATGCTGCTAAAAAGCATGTAAAGGACTTTAAACTTAAACCAAAAACTTCATACATAATAGATGTTGGTAGTAATGACGGTGTAGCGTTGAGGCCCTTTAAAGATTTAAGATTTAAAAATATTTTAGGGATCGAACCTGCAAAAAACCTTTCCAAGTTGGCTAATAAAAATGATATTAAAACATTTAATGGTTTTCTGGAGAAAAAAAATCTTAAGAAAATTAAAAAAAATGCTGACTTAATTTTAGCCTCAAATGTTTTTGCGCACTCTGATAACCTTAAGGAAATGGCGGAATGTATGATAAAATTATTAAAAAAAGATGGTATCATTATAATTGAGGTTCAATATTTACTAAATACTCTTAAAGACTTAACATTTGATAATATATATCATGAGCACTATAATTATTGGTCTTTAACATCACTCATAAATTTTTTTAAAAAGTTTAATATAACAATATTTAGAGCTATGAAAATAAATACTCATGGTGGTTCAATAAGAGTTTATTTAAAAAAGAAAAAAATTAAGATTGAAAAAAGCGTAAAACTTCTTTTAAAAGAAGAAGAGGATTTTGGTATTAAAAAATTTAGTACATACCAAAAATTTTCTAAACAAGTTTATAAAATTAGAGAAAATGTTATTAATAATTTAGATGAATTAAAAAAAAATAATGATGAAATAATTGGTTATGGTGCTCCCGCAAAAGCGACAACTTCTTTAAATTTTTATGGTGTAACAAATCAAATTGATTTTATTATTGAAGATAATAAATTAAAGTATGGCAAATTTATTCCTGGTGTTAAAATTCCAATATTCTCCAAGGCAAAATTGAAAAAAAAAACATCTAAAATTATAGTATTGGCATGGAATTTCTATAATGATATAAAGAAGAATAATTCCAATTTGTCAAAAAATTTCATTAACATCAAAGATTTAGAAAAAAAGATTTAGATCATGTCTAAAAAAATGATAGTAGGTTGGGAAGAATACAAAAAAATTGTTGAGAAATTAGCAATTGAGGTTCACAAAAACTATGAACCAACTGTTTTAATTGGAATAATGAGGGGCGCAGCTCCAATAATTGATATCCTATCAAGAATATTAAAATTACCTATAGCTTACATAGTTATTCAAAGTTATTCAGGAAAAGGTCTTGAAGACCAGCAGGGTCAACTGATGTTTGCAAGGGAAATAAGTTCGTTGGCAGACAACAAAGATTTTAATAAAGTTTTATTAATAGACGATTTATCTGATACAGGGTTAACTTTAAATAAAAGTATTGAGTGGTTAAAAAATTATGGACCCACAAAAGATTATATAAAAGAGGTAAAAACAGCTTGTTTGTGGAAAAAAAAATCATCTAAATTTGAGCCAGATTTTTGCTCAATTAGATTGAGCTCGGACCCATGGATTGTACAGCCTACGGAACATTATGAGGAATTATCTTTGGAGGAATTAATTGAGAGAAACAAATAGGGCTAGATAAAAATCTCTAGCCCTATATAAATTTTAAGCAACCGCAAAGCTTACAACACTTAGTATTGCAATAACCCATATTGCTGGCGAAGTAGTTGAAAATTTACCAGTAAATATTTTTATAAGAGCATATGATACAAACGCTAGAGCAATACCGTTACTTATACTATAAGTTAATGGCATAGAAATCATTGCTAGTATGGCTGGAGCAGACTCTGATATATCATTCCACTCAATATCAGTAATGTTTCTTATAAAAAGAACAGAAACAAAAAGTAAAGCTGCACCGTCAATTTGTTTAGGTAAGCTTGTTGCTAGTGGGGCGAAAAATATACAAGCTAAAAATAGTATACCAATTACTAATGATGTCATTCCAGTTTTTCCACCAGCTTTTACTCCAGCACCAGACTCTACATAGCTTGTTACTGTTGTAGTCCCCATCATTGCACCAGCAACAGTACTCACACTGTCAGATAACATAGCTTTGTTGATATCTTGGACTTTTCCATCTTTGCCAACTTTTCCAGCAACATTTGCTACTGAAGTCAAAGTGCCAGCGGTATCGAAGAAATCTATAAACAATAGAGTGAAAATTACTGTTGACATACCTGCTGTCATTGCAGCCGATAAATCAAATTCAAAAAGATATGTCATAGGCGGTGGTGAACTTGCTATACCATTAAATTTTGCAAGACCTGTGGCCCAAGCTATAATACTAAATACCAGAATTCCTATGATGATATTACCTTTAACATTCATTTTATCTAAAACGATTATTGCAATGAATGTTGCACAACCTAACAACACTAATGGATCACTTAAGTTACCAAGCTGGACAAGCGTAACAGGATTATCAACTACGACCTCCATAATTTGTAAACCAATTATTGCTAAAAATAATCCTATTCCTGCACCTATTCCTAATTTGAGACTTTTTGGTATTGAGTTTATTAACCAAGCTCTGATTGGTGTCAGAGAAATAATCAAAAACAGCACCCCAGCTACCAAGACTGCTCCAAGTGCCTCTTGAGGGGTATATCCCATTCCCGCACAAACACCAAAAGCTACAAAAGCATTAATACCCATACCAGGCGCAAGTCCTATTGGCCAAGTTTTTCCATAAAAAGCCATAATGAAACATGCTAATGCTGTTGCTAAAATTGTTGCTGTGTAAACTGCACCAAAGTCAAAAAATCCTTTTTCAGGTCCAGCAAATTCCCCAGATAGTATAAACGGATTTAAAAACATTATGTACGCCATAGTCAAGAAAGTAGTTGTCCCTGCTATTACTTCAGTTTTAAAATTAGTTTTATGTTTTTTATAATCAAAATATTTATCAAGCATTTATCCTCCTAATAATTGATAATTAATTGATTCTTTAAATCATTACTCGTCAAAACTACTTTTTATTAACAATTTTCAACTCAGAAGTTTATATTTATGCCACAATTTGCTTGTTAAGATGTAATAATGAAATTTTTCAATATTCTTTTAATAAATCTATTCGTAATTGTCTTTTTAACGAGTTGTCAGACAATTAAACAAAAAACAGATGCTATTGTTGAAAAAGAAAATCAAACCTTGAGCAAATTTATAGGAAAATCCTCACTGGAATTAAAGAATAGTCTAGGTAATCCAGATGAGGATTTTAAAAATGAAAACGGAAATATAGTTTTAGTTTATAATACAAAAAAATACGGAATTCCTTGTGAGAGAAGATTTGAAATTAATTCAAAATTAATTGTAGTTGGATTTGTATCCAATGGTTGTTTTTAATTTACCTGCGGAGCTTAAATCTCCGCAAGTAAGGGTAAGCTTATTTAATTTCAATAAGTTTTTTCTTTTTATGCTCAGGCACAATTCTTTCACAAGATATTGTCAAAAGACCATCTTTAAGCTCTGCACCATTTACCTTTACATCATCAGCTATAGTGAAAGATCTTGCAAATTGTCTTTGAGAAATACCTTTATGAATAATTTCTCCATCAGCATTGTTGCTCTCAGGTTTATTAATCTGCTTCGTTCTAACAGTTAATAAATTATCCTCAAACTCAACCTCCACATCATTTTTGTTAAAACCAGCTAAAGCGACTTCAATAGCGTAATTATCTTTCCCAGTTTTCCTGATGTTATAAGGGGGGTAATTTGACTGCATTGTCAAAGAACCATTACCAAGCATATTTTCAAATTGGTCAAACATATCGTCAAAACCAATTGAAAAAGGTCTTAGTGAGTTAAATATAGATAAATCCTTACTTGTCATAATATTCTCCTTTGTTAAGCAAGTTTATTTATGTTAGCCCCGTTAGGCGACCAACTAATTTGATATAGGAATTATTTTTATGTTTTCAAGATACTAGGTCTAAATTTTATTTGAAATTTTTAAGGCAAAAGCATAATCGAAAGCTATTTCTTCAATAGCACCATCTCTACCGGACTTACCTCCATGGCCTGCATTCATCTCAGTTTTTAACAACAATAAATTATTATCAGTTTTTAGATCTCTTAATTTGGCAGTAAATTTTGCTGGTTCATCAAATAAAACCCTATTGTCACTTAAGCTTGTTGTAATTAATATGTGAGGGTAATCCATTTTTTTAATATTGTTATATGGAGCATAAGAATAAATGTAATCAAAATGATCTTTCTTGTCTTTTGCATTACCAAATTCATCAAACTCCCCAACTGTTAATGGCAAAGAATGATCAAGATTAGTTGTTAAAGAGTCCACAAATGGTACCGCCATAATAATTCCCAAAAATAATTCTGGTGCTTTATTTACTACAGCACCCATTAGTAAACCACCTGCTGATCCACCCATACCAATAATTTTTCCTTTTGATGAGTATTTCTTATCAATTAAAAATTTTGCAGCACAAATATAATCTTCAAAAGTATTTTTTTTATTAAGAAGTTTTCCCTCTTTCCACCATTTCATTCCTCTTTCCATTCCACCTCTAATATGTGCGGTCACCCAAATAATATCTCTATCAATTAAACTTAATCTAGTTGATGAAAAATCTGGTGTCATCGAACTTCCATATGATCCGTAACCATATAAAAGTATATTTGCCGATCCATCAATTTTTGTTTTTTTATGTCTAGTTATTGTAATAGGAACCAATCTTCCATCATGGGAAGGACACTCTAATCTTTCGACTATATAATCATTTGAATTATGACCAGATGGGATTATTTGTTCTTTAACTAATTTTTTTTCTCTGGTTTTTAAATTATACAAATAGGTCTTACCTGGTGTTTTAGGAGATGAGTATGATAAGTAAACTAAGTCAGTATTTTTATTTCTTTGTATCAATGATACACCAGGTACAATCACAGTCTCATCCGTGAATTTTAGCTCTTCTTCAACTCCTGTCTGTTTATTTTTTACAAACAATTTTCCTAATGCATTTGATTTTTCTCCTCTAATAATCCAATTATCTAAAAATATTAATCCTCCAATTAGAACCTCATCTTTAGCAGCTATATAGATTTGCCATTTTTGATTTGATAAATCATCACACCTTTCAATTTTGAAATCTTCTGCGTCATCATTAGTATGACAATAAAAATATCCATCCCAAGAATTGATAGAATAAATTATACCCTTTTTTCTCTTTTTTATTAATTTTGGTTTTGGACTTTTTTCTGCAACCTCAAAATAATATTGTTCGGATGTATTATGATCTGATGTTGTTAAAAAAAAATATCTTTCATCTGAGCTCAAGCTTATACCCACAGTGAAAGCCTCACTTTTTTCCTCAAAAACTAACTCGTCGTCCTTGATTGATGATCCAATTTTGTGTCTAAAGATTTTTCTTGGCCTATGAAATTCATCCAGTTTTGAATAAAAAAAATATTTATCATCCAAACTAAAAGTAATACTTCCACTTGTTTCCTCTATTTTTTCGGTAACCAATTTTCCTGAGGAAATATCTCTAATATAAATTGTAAAATATTCAGAGCCTTTTAAATCTAAAGAATAACCTAATAGTTTGTCATTGTAACTTACCTCTAAGTCTCCTACACCAAAATACTCTGTATTTAATTTTTCTTTTTCTTTATCACCATTCCAAATTTCCTCTATTGTGTCACCTTCAATTTTTTTTCTTAATTTTATAGAGTAATTTCCTGTTGATGTTGTTTTGGTCCAATATTCAAATTCTTTATCTTTAAATTTTAAAG
The DNA here is from genome assembly GCA_902516425.1 of uncultured Pelagibacteraceae bacterium. Classification (GTDB taxonomy): domain Bacteria; phylum Pseudomonadota; class Alphaproteobacteria; order Pelagibacterales; family Pelagibacteraceae; genus Pelagibacter. Next base: position 3,788 of record CABXYE010000001.1, on the reverse strand, counting down.
ATTCATCATCTAATTTAATTCTACCTTTAATTTCATCAAATAATATTTTTTGACATTTTTTTGTATCTTTTAAATTATGTTCTGTGAAGGTGTTTTCTTCCTCGAGATATTTTCTTACATCAGGAAGCAATTTCGAACTATCTTTTAAAACATCAAGAATATTATCTTGGTGTATCCAACTATAATTATCTTCCCAGGTTGTATTGTGACAAGATTTTAACTCTGGTTTCTTTTTAAGTTGTGGTACTTTCATCGAGATACAAATATATGAATATAATAATTTATACAGTAGTAATATTAGTCATTTTTTATTTTCTACTACGTTTTATTGCCAAAATTTCCTCTAAAAAAATTTCTAAAGGTCTTAGATTTATAATTATATTGGGATTAATTGCTTTAGCGATTTTGTTTGCTATTGGTGGAAAATTTTTATTAACCTTACCTCTTACTTTAGCAAGTTTAGCTTTATTAAAATTGAAAGGTTTGTCTATTTTTCAATTAATTTCTCTTTTTAGACTTATTCAAACATTAAGAAGGTCTGGTCGTTTTTCTTTTAATCAGACAGGCTCAAACAACGTATCGTCTATATCAGTTTCAGAGGCATATAAAATTTTGAATTTAGATATGAATAAAAAAATTAGTAAAGAGGATGTAAATAAAGCTTATATAAAAATACAAAAAAAAATTCATCCAGATATTTCTCCTGAAACTTCTAGATTATCATCTATAGTTAATGAAGCGAAGGATATTGTTTTAAACGATATTTCCTAATTAATAATTTCTATAAATTTATTAAAAATTTTTTGTGGATCTATTTTTTCTTTACCTAAAGTATTGTGTGCCACTGTTTTTTCTCCGTCCGGAATTATTGGAAACATTTTTGTACTATAATTTCCATAAATTAAAGGAGTATCAGCCATTAAAGTAATTGTTTTAATTCCTAAGGCCGAGGATAAATGACTAAAGCTTGAATCGTTACAAATAGATACATCACAACTCTTAATTAATGGTAAAATTTCACTAATTGTTAAATCATCTAAACGAGTACAGATATTCTTAAATTTAGACTGTAAAATTTCATTTAATATTTTCTGTTCTTCATTTGCCTTACCTGTTGCAAGAAAAAATTTGCAATTTTTCATATTTGATATTTTATCAATTACATCTAAAAAAGTTTTTGCAGGAATTCTCTTTGTTGGTCCAGAGCCACCTATGCCCAAGAGAATATTTGTAGTATTTTTATCTATTTGAAATTTTTGTGCTGCTTTTGAAATTGACTCATTATCAATTATAACCTCAGGATCTTCATCAACATCTAAATCCAAATTTGTTTTTAAGAATTTTTTAGGAATCTCAATTATGTGTTGTTCAGTTTTTGTGAATAATGGATATTGGTAGATTTTTGGAATACCAGATATTTTAGCAATTAAGTTAAATCTTAAAGACGAGTTAAAAATAAAAATTTTATCAAATTTATGTTTTTTTAAGTCGCTAGCTAAATTGAAAATCCCAAAAAACCCATCATGTCTGTTATTAGTTTTATTATCTCTTTCTAAGATAAGAATTTTATCAATATATTTTGTCTGATGTAAATATTGATTAGCTTTAGCGTTTTCTTTTACCAATATACTAATTGGTGAATTAAATTTTTTTGATAAAGCCTTTATAAATGGTAAGAAAATTACGGTATCTCCAATTCCCATTCTATTTTGAACTGCTAATATTTTCATATAGTATTTATAAACTTTACTGAGTATATTTTTATATAAGTTTTTATTATGACAAAAATAAGTGGAATTTTTGCTGCCTCAATGTCAGTGCTTAACAATGATTTAAGCCTTAACGCTAAAAAAACAATACAGCATGCCGGGCAACTTATCGATCAAGGTTGTCATGGCACAGTAATATTTGGTAGCACAGGTCAGTCTCAATTAATACCTATTTCAGAAAAAATTGATTTACTCAATAATCTTGCGAATAGCAAATATCAGGATAAGCATATTATTGGTACAGGTCTAAATTCTTTAGGTGAAACAATAAATTTTATGAAGATAGCAATTTCATTAAATTTAAATAAATTTTTAATAATGCCCCCAGCATATTACAGTTATGGTGACTCACAGGTTTTGGATTTTTACTCTAGAATAATCAATTCTGTCCCAGATTGTAAAATTATACTTTATAATTTTGAAAAACTTTGTGGTTATAAATTTACTTTAAACTGTGTAGAAGCACTTGTTAATAAATTTCCAGAACAAGTTATTGGAGTAAAGGACAGCTCTAATAATTTATATGAAAATTTAAAAATTAAAAACTTTTCAATTTTTCCTGGTTCAGAAATAAGATTGTTAAAAGGTTTAGAATTAGGCTGTTCAGGTATAATAACCGCAACATGTAATGTTACAGCAGAATTATCTCGACAGGTTTATGATGATTTTTTCTCAGGAAAAAAACAAACACTTAATAATAAATTATGTGAAGTTAGAAGTACTTTTGACAAATATGATCTTATTTCTAGTTTACATACTTATTGTGCCCAAAATGACAATATATATAAAAATATTCTACCACCATTAAGTCTTTTAAATCAAAATGATAAAGAAGAATTATTAAATAGATTAAAAGACTTAGAATTTTACAACAAACCAACCTTGGCCGCATAAGATGCAATTAGCAAGATTTCTTAATAAAATTTTTAAAGAAGGTGGTTTTATTTTGTCTGATGCCAATGCTAAAGAATACATTGTTGGACAACCAAACGATAATCCAATTAAATTAAAGATTCTAAATAAAAATCTTCATTATAAATTGTTATTTCATCCTGATTTGTATTTTGGTGAGGCATATACTAATGGTGAAATAGTCATAGAAAATGGGTCATTAACTGATTTCCTAGATTTGGCACTAATGAATTTCGGTAGAGGAGAATTGAACTTTTTTAGTTATCTAATTAATAGATTAAGAGGATCATATAGATACCTAACTAACTTCAATTTCATTAAGAAATCAAAAATGAATGTATCACATCACTATGATATTAAAGATGATCTGTACGATTTGTTTTTAGACTCAAAACGCCAATATTCCTGTGCATACTTTAAAAATGAGAGCGATAGTTTAGAAACAGCTCAAAACAATAAAATTCAACACATAATTAAAAAATTAAATATAAAACCAAATCAAAAAGTTTTAGATATTGGATGTGGCTGGGGTTCACTTGCTATTGATATAGCTAAAAGTACTCAATGTGAAGTAACAGGTATTACTTTATCAGAAAACCAAATTAATTATTGTAAAGAAAAAGCTAAAGAATTGAATTTAGAGAACCAAGTAAAATTTAAATTAATGGATTATAGAGAATTAAACGAAAAATTTGATAGAATAGTAAGCGTTGGGATGTTTGAACATGTCGGGAGGAAATTTTACAAGAAATTTTTTAAACAAATTGAAAATATTTTAAAAGAAGATGGAGTTTCATTGATACACACCATTGGATCTGTAGATCCTCCAAGAGATCCTCATCCATGGATCACAAAATATATCTTTCCCGGTGGTTATACTCCAAGTTTAAGTGAAGTAACGAACCCCATTGAAAAGGCTGGCTTAATTGTGACTGATATTGAGGTTTTAAAACTTCACTATTCGCATACGTTAAGGCACTGGAAAGAGAATTGTTTAAAAAATAAGGACAAAATAATTAAAATGTTTGATGAGAAATTTTTTAGGATGTGGGAGTTTTACCTTGTTGGTTGTGAAATGGCATTTAAATGGGGCGATCAAGTTGTATA